>NZ_CP093342.1:2441908-3052385 GCF_022637555.1 Microbacterium sp. H1-D42
GTCGCGGCACCTGCGCGGGTCGCACTCGAGCGGATGCTGGCAGCGAAGCCGCGATGAAGGTTCTCGTCGTCGGGTCGGGCATCGCGGGACTGACCACGGCGCTGCGTGCCGAGGCCCTCGGGCACGACGTGGAGCTGGTCGTCAAGGGCGCCATCGGCAGCGGGTGCACTCCCCTGGCACAGGGCGGCATCGCCGGGGCCTACGGCCCTGATGACTCCCCCGCGCTGCATGCGCTGGACACGATGCACGCGGGCGACGGACATGGTGACCCGCGCGCGATCGCGGCGCTGGTCGACGGGGCCGCTGCTGCCGTCGAGGCGCTGATCGACGCCGGAGTGGCGTTCGACCGCGGCGACGACGGCGAGATCGCGCGTGGACTCGAAGCCGCCCACTCGCTGCCCCGCATCGCCCACGCCGGCGGGGATGCCACCGGCGCCGCGATCTCGGCTGCCCTGATCGACCGGGTTCGCGCATCGGGCATCCACATCCGCGAACACGCCTTCGCAGCGGATCTTCTCGTGACCGATGAGCGCGCCCATGGCATCCGACTGCTGGATCGGACTGTGCTCGCGGCCGATGCCGTCGTGCTCGCCACGGGCGGCGCCGGGCAGCTGTACGCGCACACGACCAACCCCGCGGGCGCGACCGGCGATGGCATCGCGATGGCGCTGCGCGCCGGTGCCGCCGTCGCCGACCTCGAGTTCGTGCAGTTCCATCCGACGGTTCTCGAATCGTCCGGCGTGCCGTTCCTGATCTCGGAGGCGGTTCGAGGGGCGGGTGCTGTGCTGGTGGATGCCGATGGCCACCGGTTCCTGCTCGACCAGCATCCGGATGCCGAACTCGCCCCACGCGATGTCGTGGCCCGTGCGGTGACGCGGCAGGCAGCGGCGCAGGGCTCGCCAGTGCGGCTTGACGCGACCGCGCTCGGCGCTGCCGCGCTCGCCCACAGGTTCCCGACCATCGACGCCGAGCTGCGGCGACGCGGTCTGGACTGGTCGCGCGAGCCGGTGCCGGTCACGCCCGCCGCGCACTACCTGATGGGCGGCATCGCAACCGATCTCGACGGCCGCACGTCGATGCCGGGGCTGTGGGCCGTCGGCGAGACCGCTCGCACCGGTGTGCATGGCGCGAATCGCCTGGCATCCAACTCCCTGCTCGAGGGAGCCGTCTTCGCCGCCCGTGCCGCCGATTCACTTGGCGACACCCCACCACACGCATCCAGATCGCGATCGTTGTCGCCATCGAGCGCTGATAGCGACAACGATCGCGACCTGGACGGCACGACGCCCTTCACCCGCGCCGATCTGCAGCAGCTGATGTGGGATGGGGTCGGGCTGCTGCGCACCCACGACGGGATGTCGGATGCTGTCGCGCAGCTGTCTGCATGGGCCGCGCCCGCGGGCACGACTGCGACCGCTCAGGAGGACGCGAATCTGCTGACGGTCGCTCGCGCCGTGGCATCCGCCGCCCTTGCCCGCACCACCTCACTCGGCGCGCACCACCTCTCGCACGCACCAGCCCCCGCCTTGATCGGAGCCTCATGATCACCCCGGCCACCTTGCATCGCACCGTGCGCGCTGCCCTCGAGGAGGACGCACCCTGGGGTGACATCACCTCCGCCGCTCTGCTCCCCGCAGACGCCACGGCCATCGCCGATCTGGTCGCGCGTGAGTCGGGGGTCTTCAGCGGCGGCGAGGTGTTCGCCGCCGCGTTCACCCTCACCGACCCGAGCGTGCAGGTCGATCTGCACTTCGCCGACGGTGATCGGTTCGCAGCGGACGACGTGCTGGCATCCGTCACGGGACCAGCGCGCAGCCTGCTCACGGCCGAGCGGGTCGCCCTGAACTTCAGTCAGCGCATGAGCGGCGTCGCGACGCTCACCGCGGCATACGTGGATGCTGTCGCCGGCACCGGCGTACGCATCGCCGACACCCGCAAGACCACGCCGGGCCTGCGCGAGTTCGAGCGGCACGCCGTGGTCTCTGGCGGCGGCAGCAATCATCGCCGCTCGCTGTCAGATGCGGTGATGGCGAAGGACAACCACCTTGCCGTGCTGCGGGCGGGCGGTCAGGATCTGGCCACCGCTCTGCGCTCGGCACTCGGCAGCCTGCCGCACACCACGCATGTCGTGGTGGAGGTTGACCGGCTCGATCAGATCCCCGCTGTGCTCGACGGCGGCGCCGACACGGTGCTGCTCGACAACTTCTCACTCGACGACCTGCGCGCCGGCGTCGCCGTGCTCGCCGGGCGGGCGACGGCCGAGGCGTCAGGAGGAGTGAACCTCGACACCGTGCGCGCCATCGCCGAGACCGGGGTGCAGGTCATCTCAGTCGGCGCGCTCACGCACTCCGCTCGGGCTCTGGATCTCGGGCTCGACCTGCGGATCGGCTGACACATGCTCTACCTCGACCACGCCGCGACCACGCCGGTGCGCCCCGAGGTGCTCGAGGCGATGCGCCCGTACCTGACGAATGTGTTCGGCAACCCGTCGAGCCATCACACGGTCGGCGAGGCGGCGGCCGAGGCGCTGGAGTGGGCGCGCGGGCGGGTCGCCGCGGCGCTGGGGATGCGCGCCGCCGAAGTGATCTTCACCTCGGGCGGCACCGAGTCGAACAACCTCGCAGTGAAGGGCATCGTGCTCGGGGCGCCGCGCGCGGGTCAGCCGACACTCATCACGACCCCGATCGAGCACGAGTCGATTCTGGAGTCCGTGGACTATCTGCGGCGGCTTCACGACGTCGACGTGCGGATGCTGCCAGTGGACGCCCTTGGCGTGGTGACGCCCAATGCCCTGCGCGTGGCGCTAGCCAATGATGCCGTGCTGGTCAGCTTCGGCCACGCGAACAACGAGATCGGCACGGTGCAGGACGCCGCGGGGCTCATCGCCGTGGCCAGGGAGCACGGCGTTCCTGTGCATGTGGATGCGGTGCAGTCCGCGGGATGGCTCGACCTGCGCGATCTCGGCGCGGATGCCGTCTCGATCGCCGGCCACAAACTCGGCACCCCCAAGGGCATCGGCGCACTGGGCGTGCGCTCGCGCGTGCCGCTGGAGCCGCTGCTGCATGGCGGCGGCCAGGAGCGCGGTCGCCGCAGCGGCACCGAGAACGTCGCCGGCGCCGTGGGCCTGGCGACGGCGCTGGACCTCGCCGAGTCCGAGCGCGAATCCGCCGCAGCGGCCGTCGCCGCGACGACGTCCGAGTTCATCGCCGCAGTGTTGGATGCTGTGCCGCGGGCCGCCTTGACCGGCTCGCCCGACCGGCGCCTGCCGAATCTGGCGAGCTTCACCTTCGAGGGCACCAGTGGCGAAGCCGTGCTGCTGGAGCTCGAGCGCCGCGGGGTGGTCTCATCGAGTGGTTCCGCGTGCGCGGCCGGAAGTGACGAGCCCTCCCCCGTGCTGCTGGCGCTCGGCATCCCCGCCGCCACCGCGCAGACCTCTGTGCGCTTCACGTTCGGCCACACGCCGCTGCCCCCGGGGTCGGGCGATCATCTGGCGTCCCTCGTCGCTGCGGCGGTCTCAGCCGTCTCGGGTCCGTGACCGGCGTCCCAGCTCAACGTCTGCTCCCCCACCCTGCTCGCGCTCTGTTCGCGCGTTGCTCGCGCATTGCTCGTGCTCTGGCCTGTGCGCTCCGCACGAAGCGCACGCCCCGAGTAGCGCAGAACCAGCGCTCAGCCCGCGGGCTGCGCGGCATCCCACCAGTCGAGCACGCGCGCGCCGATCAGCGTCAGCCACTTCGACGGCTCGCCTGGCAGCACGTCGATGTCGATCCAGACCGCTCCTGGCAGCGAGTCGCCCTGCAGCCACGTGCCGTCCGGCTGCCGCGCTGCGCGCACCGACTCGACGGCCTCCGCCAGCCGCGGGTCGGGCTCGGTGCCCTCGAACTCCGCCACGCGCCGGAAGTGGTCCAGCGCGGCGAGCGCGCTGTACTGCCAGCGGCTGGGGGCGATGAAGTCCGTGACCCACGGCGCCACGAGCTCTCCTGTCGACAGCCGGCGCAGCAGCCGGCGCTCGAGCAGATACTCCTCACCCGCGTGGCGCGCCGCGCGCAGCGCCCCGTCACCCGTGAGCGTTTCGTACGCCAGCATCTCCACCACGGCGTTCAGGGTCGAGTGGAAGGACGAGCGCACCGAGTCGCCCTCTTCGGCCTCGCAGTTCCAGCCGCCGTCGGCCAGGCGGTGCTCGGGGAACCACGCCGCGATCGCAGAGACGTCCGCTCCCAGCCACGCACCGGTCGCGAGTGTGAAGCCGTTGATGCAGACATCGATCTCTCCACCCCAGTACGGCCGGTCCTCGAACTCCCACACGCAGTTGGCTGCCAGTTTCTCGGCTGTTCCAGACAGCGCCGCGGCGTCCAAGCCGAGATCGCGCAAGTCCTTCAGCGCCCATGTCGTGGCGATCCACGGCTGCGCGTCCCAGTCCCGTGCGCTGGCACCGGCGCCGTCGAACTCCCGCGACGGGAAGTACGCCCCTCCCGCCCATTGCCCGTCGGCATCCTGCCTGGCGAGGATCGCCGCGCCGACCCCCTCCGTCTCTACGAGGGCGCGCGTCGCCTGCCAGGTGTTCTCAGGCAGCCCAAGCAGATCGCGTTCGACCTGCCACCGCAGCGCCGGGTCGGATTCCCGCAGCCAGTCGGTCTTCTCGTCCGTCAGCGAACTCATGCGCGCGACGCTACGCCGATACGCCGTCCCTCGATACCCTTATCGCGCCGGGCGGCCTGTGCGGCGCAATAGGATCGAGGGGTGAGCGCGCGCGTGACGATGATCGTTCCGGGGCGCGACATCGCAGCATTCGCTCCGGCGGCCATCGCGTCGTTGCAGGCGCAGAGCGAGCAGCGCTGGCGCGCGATCCTCATCGACGACGGCTCGACCGACGACACCGGCGCCGTGTTCGCGGACGCAGCCGCGGCAGACCGGCGCTTCGAGGTCCTTCATCACCACGAAGCCAGGGGTCTCGGGGCCGCCCGCAACATCGGTCTGGAGCGCGTCGACACTCCGTTCGTCGGATTCCTGGACGCCGATGACGAGCTGACCCCGCACGCGATCGAGCGGTGGCTGCGCACTCTCGACGAGTCCGGCAGCGACTTCGTCGCGGCGGCCTATGTGCGCTCCCGCCTCATCGACGGCGTGTACCGCCCCGGCCGCGTGCAGCCGTGGGTCTCGGATGCCACGAACCCGCGCCGTCTGGGTATGACCCTGGCAGACCACCCGGCGGCATCAGCGAACATCGTCGCGTGGTCGAAGCTCAGCCGCACGCCACTGTGGGACGACCTGCGCTTTCCCGAGAACGTCGCCTACGAGGATCAGGTCGTCGCGCAGCGGATGTACACCGAAGCTCGCGCGTTCGATGTGATCCCCGATGTCGCTGTGCATTGGCGACTGCGCGCCGACGGCACCTCGATCACGCAGGGCAAGTCGCAGCTGCCGGTGCTGCACGACTATCTCGCGGCCCTCCTTGGCGGCATCGACGTGCTGACCGCGGCCCGACAGAGCGAGGCGGTGCGCACCCGCATCGCGCTCATCCGCGCCATGGATCTTCCGCCGCTGCAGCGCATCGCCGCGCAGCATCCGGATCCCGCCTACCGTGCCGCTCTCGAGGCGTTCCAGACAGCCCTGCGCGCCCTGCCGGAATACGACGCGGCGCGCCCCGACTCGACTCTGGCCGCGGCCCTGGCATGGTGATCGGATGAATCTCGACGCACTGTTCTCGCTGCGTGGCCTGACCGCCGTCGTGACCGGCGGCTCGTCAGGGATCGGCCGTGGCATCGCCCTCGCGCTGGCCGGCGCTGGGGCATCCGTCGTCATCGTCGCCCGCGACCGCGCTCGCGTCGACGCGACCGTCGCCGAGATCGCCGCCGCCGGCGGCCTGGCTGCTGGCATCGCCGGCGACCTCAGCACGCGCGACGGCATTCGTGCAGCGGCGGATGCTGCCGCCGAGCCGTTCGGTGAACCGGACATCCTGGTGAACTCCGCCGGCATCAACCTGCGACCGCCGTTCGGCGAGATCGACATGGACGTGTGGGATACCACGATGACCGTCAACCTCGAGGCACCGTTCCTGCTGAGTCAGCGCTTCGCGCCTGGCATGGTCGAGCGCGGGTTCGGTCGTCTGATCCATGTCAGCTCGCAGCAGGCGCATCGCGCCTTCGTCACCAGCGGCGTGTACGGCGTCTCCAAGGGCGGGCTGGAGTCCCTGACGCGCTCACAGGCCGAGGCCTGGTCGGCGAACGGGGTCACGGCGAACACGCTCGTGCCCGGATTCGTGCTGACACCGCTGAACGCCAGACTGCAGCAGGACACCGAGAAGGTGCGGCAGCTGGCAGAGCGCACCATGGTCGGCCGCAACGGCGTCCCCGAGGATTTCGCCGGAATCGCGGTGTTCCTCGCCGGCCGCTCTTCGGGCTACATCACAGGGCAATCACTGTTCGTCGACGGCGGCCTGTCGGTGCACTGACCGTACGCCGGGTCAGGATTCGCGATCGTCGATCACGCGCGACGCGGCCAGCTGCTGCGCGGCAAGGCTCGAGTACAGCCCACCCTGTGCCAGCAGTTCGGTGTGCGTGCCGGATTCGACGATGCGGCCCGCGTCGACGACATGGATCATGTCCGCCGCGATCACGGTCGAGAGCCGGTGCGCGATCGAGAGCGTCGTGCGCCCCTGCGCTGCGGTGTCCAGCGCGTCCTGCACCACGCGCTCCGACACGGTGTCGAGGGCCGAGGTCGCCTCGTCGAGCAGCAGCACGGGCGGATCCTTCAGCAGCACTCGCGCGATCGCGATGCGCTGCTTCTCGCCGCCGGAGAGGCGGTAGCCGCGTTCGCCGACGACCGTGTCGTACCCCTGCTCGAAGCCGGCGATGACGTGGTGGATGTTCGCGGCGCGACAGGCGCGCTCGAGATCGGCGTCGGTGGCGTCCGGTTTCGCGTACCGCAGGTTCTCTCGGATGGTCGCGTGAAAGAGGTACGTCTCCTGCGAGACGATCCCGATCTGATCGATGATGGATGCCTGCTTCAGGCTGCGCACATCGGCGCCCGAGAATCGCACCGTGCCGGCCGAGGCCTCGTACAGCCGAGGCGCGAGGTAGAGGATCGTCGTCTTGCCTGCGCCGGAGGGACCGACGAATGCGACGTGCATGCCGGGGTCCGCAGTGAACGAGACGCCGTCCAGCGTCGGGCGAGTGTCGGGCGCAGCATCCGGATAGCGGAAGACCACATCCTCGAACGCGATCCGTCCCCGCGGACCCGGCGCCTCGGCGACATCGATCGCATCGGGGCGATCGCTGATCTGCGGCACCATGTCGAGGTACTCGAAGATGCGCGCGAACAGTGCCGCCGAGGTCTGCAGATCGAGCGCCACGCGCATCAGCCCCATCAGCGGCATGAGCAGCCGCGCCTGCACGGTCGTGAACGCGACGACCGCACCGGCGGTGATGTCAGGGGCGCCGCCGGTGAGGAAGAAGCCCGCCACGAGGTAGATGATGGCAGGCACGCTCGACATCAGCACCTGCACGACGGCGAAGAAGCCCTGACCGCTCATCGCGCGCTTTACCTGCAGGCGCACCTGGTTGCGGTTCTCGTTCTGGTACCGCACCGACTCGGTGCGCTGCCGGTTGAACGACTTCGACAGCAGGATGCCCGAGACGCTGAGGGTCTCCTGCGTGATGCTCGTCAGCTCTGACAGCGACTCCTGCGTCTCTGCCGCGATCCGTGCGCGCACCTGACCGACGCGACGCTGGATCAGCACGAGCACCGGCATCATGATCACGGCGATGATCGTCAGACGCCAGTCGATGAGGATCATCGCGACCAGCGAGGCGATGACGGTGACCGTGTTGCCGAGGATGCTGGTGACGGTGTTGGTCAGCACTCCCGACACCCCGCCGACGTCGTTCTGCAGGCGCGACTGGATCACGCCGGTCTTGGTGCGGGTGAAGAAGCCCAGCTCCATGGCCTGAAGGTGCTCGAACAGCTTCACTCGCAGGTCGCCGGTGACGTGGTTGCCGACAGTGGAGGTGAGCCACGTCTGCACGACGCCGAGCACGGCCGACAGGAGGAACAGCCCGATCATGGCGCTCACGAGCGTGATCAGCAGCGGGATCTGCGGCCCACCGCCCTGCAGTGGGAACAGCGCATCGTCGAAGACGCGCTGCACGAGCAGCGGCGGGATGACGGCCAGCCCGGCGCTGATGACGACGAGCAGCGCGGTGAACACCAGGCGAGCGCGGTACGGCGCGAACAGCGCCACCACGCGCCGCCCGAGACCCGGCACCTTCGGGGCATCCGCATTCAGGCGCCGCTGCGCCTCGATGTCGACGCCGCGGAATCCGCCACCACCTCCGCCGCGCCCGCCACCCATGCTCATGTCCAAAGGCTAGTCCGCGATGGACGCCCCCGAGTCGAATGCGCCACCGGCACAAGAAATATCGACGGTGCGGGAATGCGCATGCCGGGGTCCGGGTTACGATTGACGGCTGATCTCTCGCATCCGCATCTCGGATTCGCGATTCCCATTCGAAAAACGACCTCTGAGGAGACCCATGTCTGCTGTCCACACCGGGTCATCCCCTGTGGTCCACGCACCCGGCGACATCCCCCGCAAGGATATGGCCGTCATCTGGGTGCTGCTGACCGCCGCCTTCGTCGCGATCCTGAACGAGACGACGATGGGCATGGCGATCCCGCACCTCATCGAGGACCTGCACATCACTCCGCTCGCCGCGCAGTGGGTCACCAGCGCCTTCATGCTGACGATGGCAGTCGTCATCCCGACCACCGGTTTCCTGCTGCGTCGATTCACGACACGGCAGATGTTCCTCGCCGCCCTGACGCTGTTCTCCGCCGGCACCCTGCTGGCGATCTTCGCCACCGGCTTCCCGATGCTGCTCGGTGCGCGCATCGTGCAGGCCTCGGGCACGGCGATCATGATGCCGCTGCTGATGACCACGGTGATGAATCTCGTGCCGCCGGCTTCGCGCGGACGCATCATGGGCCGCGTCAGCGTCGTGATGTCGCTCGCCCCCGCGCTCGGACCGACGATGTCCGGCTTCCTGCTCGACCACTACGGCTGGCGCGCGATCTTCGTCGTCGTGCTGCCGATCGCCCTGGTCGCGATGTTCATCGGCTGGCGCTGGCTCGCGAACGTCGGCGAGACCATGGAAGCACCGATCGATGTGCTCTCGATCATCCTGTCTGCGTTCGGCTTCGGCGGTCTGGTGTACGGCCTCAGCCAGATCGGCGGACTCACCACCGGCGCGAACCCCGTCCCGCTGGTCGGCGCTCTCGCCATCGGCGTGATCGGCCTCGCGCTGTTCCTCTGGCGTCAGGTCGTGCTGCAGAAGAAGGACGACGCGCTGCTGGATCTGCGCATCTTCCAGTCGAAGGACTTCTCGCTCGCGATGGGCCAGATGTTCCTGCTTTCGCTGGCGTTCTTCGGCAGCATCACTATCATCCCGCTGTTCCTGCAGGACGCCCTGCAGCTGGATGCCACCCAGGCGGGACTCATCGTGCTGCCCGGTGCTCTGGCGATGGGCCTGCTCGGCCCGTTCATCGGCCGCATCTACGACAGCCGCGGCACGCGCGTGCTGCTGGTGCCTGGCTCCATCCTCGCCGCATCGATGCTGTGGGTGTTCACCACCGTCGGCACCGACACCTCGGTGTGGGTGGTGCTGGTCGCCCAGACGCTGCTCTCGGTGGGCCTCGCCCTGTCGTTCACGCCGCTGTTCACCGCGGCGCTGGCGTCGCTGAAGCCGAAGTTCTACTCCTACGGCAGCGCCGTCATCGGCACCGTGCAGCAGGTCTCCGGCGCCGCCGGCATCGCGGTCATGATGACCGCGTTCACGGCCGTCGTGCTGGCCGGCGGCGGCACTGAGGTGCCGTCGGCTGTGGCTGCGGGCACGCGCACCGCTGTGACGATCGGCGCGATCATCGCAACCGTCACGATCATCGGCGCGTTCCTGATCCGCAAGCCCGAGGACGACAGCGACGAGGCTCCGGCGCACGCCGGACACTGACGAACGCGGTCAGACGACGGCGTCTCGCGCTTCGGCGCGGGGCGCCGTCGGCGTCTGGCGGTCAGTCGCGTCTGGTCAGGCCGTGGGCAGCGCTCTGGCGGTCAGTCGCGCTTCTCGGCGCCGGCGGCGGTGACCGTCGACCCCGGAATCACGCACACCCCGTCGACGCACACGCCCATGGCGGTGTCGTCGCCGAGCAGCTGCAGGCCGGGAAGCACGGCGAGAGCCTCGCCGCCAGGGGCCTTCTGCGCATCAGTCATACCTCGATGGTACGCGCCCTGGCGGCAGTCGGCTCGCACGTGTACCGTCCCTGCCATGATGATCTTCACCCCGTCACCGGGCTTCCTGCTCGCATCGGCCCTGAGCGAGCGGAGCCGTCCTTGAGCGCCCCCGATGCGCGAAAGGACGGCCGCGACGAGACCGAAGACGAGCGCGCTGATCGCAATTGGGATGAGCTGATGCAAGAGCTGCGCGTGATGCAGACCGGCACGCAGATCCTCACCGGCTTTCTGCTCGCCGTCGCCTTCCAGCCGTTGTTCAACGACCTGAGTGAGCTGCAGCGGATGCTGTACGTCCTGCTGGTGCTGCTCGCCGCCACGGCCACGGTGCTGGCACTCACCCCGGTGGGGATGCATCGCATCCTGTTCGCACGCGGCCGCAAAACCGAACTCGTGCGGGTCGCCAATCGCATCGTGAAGGCCAACCTGGTCGTCATCGCCGCGCTCACCGTCGGGGTGACCGTGCTCATCATCGACTTCACCTTCGACCACGTCTTCGCCCTCATCGCGGCCGGAGTGGGCGTGATCGCCATCGTCGTGCTGTGGGTGGTGCTGCCGGTGGGCCTCCGCGCCCGCGACTGACCGTCTGACAGAATCGTGCGGTGATCATCGAGACGACGCGCCTGCGGCTGCGCGAGATGGATGCTGGTGACCTGCCTGCCCTTCGGGCGATCCTGCAGGATCCGCTGGTGATGGTCGCCTACGAGGGCGCCTTCGATGATGACGGCGTCGATGAATGGCTGCAGCGGCAGCGCGACCGCTACCTCGCCGACGGGTTCGGGCTGTGGGCGGTCGAGTCCCGCGACACCGGCCGGGTGATCGGCCAGTGCGGGCTCACGAGGCAGAGCGGATCAGGCGAAGAGGCCATCGAGGTCGGCTACCTGTTCTGCCACGACGTGTGGGGGAAGGGGTACGCGACAGAAGCGGCGGCCGGATGCGTGCAGCTCGCCTTCGACACCATCGACGCGCTGCCAGGCGATGCCGTGCATGCGCAGATCCGCGACACGAACATCGCGTCGATGAATGTCGCCATCCGCCTCGGCATGACGGTGCGTGGTCGCTTCACGAAGCGTTACCGCGGCATCACCATGCCGCACCTCGACTTCGCCGTCTCGCGCTCCGCCTGGGAGGTGCGCAAGCGCGAGGTGGGAAACCCCTCCGAGTCGATGCGCTGAGGTTGAACGATCGCCGCAGGTGCGGAATCGTGGCCGGGACATCGCGCCGGACGGCGTGGTGTCCGCAACCGGAAGGAGAGCGCGATGCTCACCCTGACCGAGAACGCAAACACCATCGCGGCGACCATCGTCGCCCAGCAGAGCACCGGTCCGGATGCCGGTCTGCGCATCCATTCGTCTGGTACCGACGCCGAACCGCGATTCGCGGTCACCGTCGCCGCGACCGCCGAACCCGGCGATGCCATCGTCGGTGACGAGGAGATCCACGTCTTCCTCGAGAAGACGGCCGCCGAAGCCCTCGACGACAAGGTGCTCGACGCCGCCGTCGATGAGCAGGGCGCGGTGTCGTTCACGCTGCTGCCTCAAGCAGTCTGAGATCGAGACTGCGAGAGCCGCCGCCCCACGGGGTGGCGGCTCTTCTGCATCCGCTGTTCGATGCGCCCTGCGTATGCCGAGGAGCGCATGCGCCCTGCCCTAGCTTGGAGACATGCTTCGTCGTCTCATCGCGCGGGTGTACTGGACTTTCAGCCACTGGACGTTGCAGACACAGCCCGCCCCCACCCGCCCTACCCTGCTGATCGGGGCGCCGCACACCTCGAACTGGGATTTCGTGCTCATGCTCGCCATTGCATGGAAGCTCGGGATCGACGTGCACTGGCTGGGCAAGAAGAGTCTGTTCAATGGACTGGCCGGACCGATCATGCGAGCGATCGGCGGCATCGCCGTCGATCGCGAGAACCCGAGCCGCATCGTGGGCGAAGTCGTGTCGCAGGCGCACTCGGGTGAGGTGTTCGCACTCGTCGTCACCCCCGATGGCACGCGAAAGGGCCACACCTACTGGAAATCGGGCTTCTACCGCATCGCCCGCGAGACCGGGATGCCCGTCACACTCGGCTACGTGGATCGCACCACCATGACCACCGGTCTCGGCCCCACGATCGAGCTGACCGGAGATGTCGCCGACGACATGGATCGCATCCGCGCGTTCTACGCCGACAAGTCGGGTCTGCGCCCCGAGCACCGCGTCGAACCGCGCCTGCGCGAAGAGTCCGCAGCGAACTGACCCGCACGCGGCGAGCCTGGCCGAGCCATCGACCGCCCCTGAGCTCTCATCCGCCCAGGCTGGTGACGAGATTGATGACGGTGGCGAGGATCACCGCGCCGAACAGGTAGGCGAGCAGCGTCTGCGCCACGACGATCCGCCGGATCTCGCTGGTGGAGACGTTCGTATCCGCGACCTGGTACGTCATGCCGAGTCCGACCGAGAAGTAGGCGAAGTCGGAGTACTGCGGGTCTTCACGCTGATTGAACGAGATGCCGCCGATCGGCTCGGAGTAGTAGATCCTCGCGTAGCGCAGCATGTAGTCGACCTGGATCAGCGCCCAGGATGCTGCCACGCCGAGCACCGTGATCGCGGCGAGCAGATTGCCCTCGAGCTCGGGGGCGTTCCTCGCCTGCAGCACCACGACGCCCACCGCAACGAGGCTGACCAGGCTGCCGATGATCGCGATCAGGCGGGCCGTGCGCCGACCGGGATCCTCCGCGAGGGCATGCGTGCGTGTGGCGTCGGCGTCCATCGGCCAGACGACCAGCAGCACCCAGATCGCGTTCACCAGCGCGAGCGCGCCCCAACCGCCGACGACCCCCACCGCAGGGCCGAAGACAGCCCCCATGCCGACCCCCGCGGCGATGCCGAGCAGAATGGCACATCCGAGGCGCAGACGCACGTGCGCGCGATCAGCGGTTTCGGCCATGCCCGCATCGTACATCCGGCCACGACAGCAGTACCCGCGCGCGACACGACGGTCAGGCGTCGATGCGCACAGGCTCCTGCCGCGTCCGCAGGGTGTCCCACACCACGCGGAAGACCCGGTGCAGCATGGCGATGAACACCACAGCCCACACGATCACGGCCACCACCAGGGCGACCTGTCCGACCAGGCCTGCGGCCGGCAGTTCGTCAGCGGTGCCGAGTGATATCGATGCCGCCGCGAACATCCCGATCGGGAAGACCATCGACCAGAGCGTCGCCACGTAGGTCAGCGGCACCTTGTGCACGACGTGCCGCCACACACCGGCGCCGACCAGCAGCGGAATGAGCCACACGCAGAACACCCAGAAGATCACCACCGTCGCAGCGATCAGCGGACGCACCGCATCGACCATCGGCGATCGCTCCATCTCGACGATGCTCGCGCCGGCCACAACGGCGATCGCAAGCGCACCCATCGCGACCCAGTAGGCGGGATCGAACTGCTGCGGCGTGACGCCGAAGTGCACGACGCGCAGCAGAACGAGCATCGCCATGGCCGCGTAGAGGATGACCCCGACCGACCAGGCCAGCACAGCCAGCATCCCCACCCACGGCGCGGCGACCGCGTCGACGTACGGCCGCAGCTGAGCCATGCCGATGGCCAGCGATTGGCTGGCAACGGCCCAGATGAACCACGTGCCGTTCGCCCGAGCGAGGATGGGCTTGCCGTCACGCGTCATCAGCACCTGCCACGGCAGCAGGTACCCGAAGACGAACCACAATAGCCCGGCAAGCAGGAACAGCGGCGTGGCAGCAGCGATCATGCCCTCCTTCGCCAGCCGCACCCCGAGCACGTCAGTGGCGGCGACGATGGTGAAGAATGCGAAGGCGATCTCGGGGTCACGCACGTCTGTGGCGACCTGACGGCGGAATTCGACGGCGCGCCAGATGTACAGCGCCCACAGCACGACGTAGAGCCCGGCTGCGATCCACATCAGCGCAGCGGACAGGGGCAGCACGCCCGCGTCGTGCAATCCGATCGATACGATGCCGGTGCCCATGACCGCGGCGAAGTAGCCGGGCGCCAGGTGGGCGATCGCGTGCCGAATCGGATTCATCTCGCGGGTCTCAGTCGACGGTGGTCAGTCCCAGTCCAGATACTCCTCGATCACGACCGCGGTCTCGATCGGGTGCGTGGCCGGGAAGAAGTGGTCGGCGCCGGCGATCGTCGTGACGCTGGCACGCTCGGGTGCCGTCGCGCGCAGCGCCTCGGCGTTGGCTGCCGGGGTGACGTCGTCGTGCTCGGCCTGGATCATCAGCACCGGGATGCCAGGGGCGAGAGCGAACTGCGCGTCCTCGACGCCGAGCATGAGCAGTCCGTTCACCCGATCGGTGTGCTCTGCGGCGAACACCCTGGCGATCGTGCTGCCGTGGCCGTGTCCGCCGATCCAGGTGTCGGCGATGTCGAGATGGTCGAGAACGGCGACAGCATCCGACGCCCTCTCGCTCGCGGTGAGCCCATCGGCGGCCGTGCGCGCGCCGATGCGCACGACGCGGAAGCCGGCTTCTTCGGCGAGGTAGTGCGAGATGACGCCAAGGCCGTCGGCCTCGAGGTCGCGGTTCGTGACGAGCACGAGCGTGACGGGGCCCTCGCCCTCGTCAACGAACGGCACTGCACGGCCTTCGGGCTCGAAGGTGCTCTTCTGCGTCACTGTCGTGTTCTCTCTGTGCGGTGCGGCGTGGTGCTCTCGGCGCATTCGCCGACCTCATCACCGTACGCAACCACGACACCCGCCGACAAGTTCACCGGGCCGTGTGCACCTCATCGAACTCCTGGCGCAGGTATCGCGGTGCCTGTACACGCCAGGCCTCGGTCACGAGTTCGTTGAAGTGGTCGGGGTCGACGGCCGCCATGCGGAACGCGATCTTCGGTTCACTCCATCTGGTGGTCTCGCGCAGGAACACATCAGGGCTCATCTGCACGAGTGCCCGCGCCTCGAGGGGCTCGGCGACCTTGACACCCACGACGAGCTCTGCGGCGATGATCGCGCGCATGTCCTCGGGGATGCTCGGCCAGGGGTGGCACTCCCACGCGAAGAGCTTGCCGCGCACGAACCAGGCTGCGCCCCCGGTCATCGCGCGCTCCTCGCAGCCAGGCAGCGCGTCGGCGATGCGCCGCAGATCATCAAGAGTGGCCATACACACAGAGAGTACGATGTGCCACGGACAATAGCGCATGCCGAATCCGATGGCACGGCGAGCATGATCCGACGATCACGACGCACGACAGAATCACACCCGGGGGGGGACGACGGATGGGCGCTGACTGGGCGCGACTGTGTGAACTGCTCGACGACGACCCCGAGCTGGGGCCCGGCGTCGAGCGCAGCTTGGATGCCGATCCGTGGATCGCTCTGATCGACGGCCTCGACGACGCGGGTGCTCTCGCGTACCTCGAGAGCACCGACTCGGGAGTCGAGCTCGCCGATGCTCTGGCGCAGCTGCCCCGTGTCTTCCGCGCGGGCGCCGAGCTCGACAGCGTGGGTGACGTCGACGGAGAGCTGGCGACGGCGATCGCGGTTGCCGACGGCATCCTCTCTCGTCATGACCTGCGCATCGTCCGACTCGAGGAAGACGAAGACGCCTGCCCGCTTGTCGTCGTCCCGCACTCGCACGTCGCCGAGATCGTCGCACTGGCAGCACGCTGCGGTCACGGGGCGCACCTCTTCTCGTAGGACCGATTTTCTTCTGAGAGCCCGCGGAACGGGTGCAGTTCAACCCGAAGCGCTGTTACAGTGACGCCGTGTGCGGCTGCCGAACACGGGGCTGATCGACATCAGGTCCGAATGATCGAAGGAGAACGCGATGGCCGAGAAATCCGAGGGGCTGTCCGCGCAGGAGCGCGAGGCGGTCAAGGAGCGCGCCGCCGAACTGCGCGCTGAGCAGAAGGCTGGCAAGTCACGTGAGGCCGGCGAGAAGGCGATCCGCGAGGCCATCGACGCAATGCGGTCGGACGACCGTGAGATCGCGGAGGGCATCGGGCGGGTGGTCGCGAGAGTCGCCCCTCAGCTGGTGCCGAAGACCTGGTACGGATTCCCTGCGTATACGGATGCCGCAGGCAAGGTCGTGGTGTTCTTCAAGCCCGCTGCGAAGTATGAATCGCGCTACGCGACCATCGGCTTCGAGGAGGCTGCGCAGCTGGACGACGGCGACATGTGGGTGACCTCGTTCGCGATCCTCGCCTGGACGCCGGACACCGAGCAGACCGTCACCGAGTACATCCGCACTGCGGCCGGCTGACCCGGCATCCGACTCACGGCTTGGTCAGGTCCTGCGCGAGCATCACGATTATGCCGCTGGGCCCGCGGACGTACGCGAGCTTGTAGACGTCCTGATAGTTCGCCACGCCGCGCAGCGGGTGGCACTCGTGTCGTGCGGCGATCTCGAGCGCTGCATCGATGTCATCGACTGAGAAGGCGACCCGGTGCATCCCGATCTCGTTGGGCAGCGTCGGCGACGTCTCGATCGCGTCCGGGTGGATGTACTCGAACAGCTCGAGTCGGCCGTGTCCGTCTGGCGTCTGCAGCATGGCGATCTTGGCGTGATTGCCGTCGAGACCGACCGCGGTGTCGGCCCACTCACCGCTCACGGTGTCGCGCCCGACGACGGTCAGTCCGAGGTCGGTGAAGAACGCGATCGTGGCCTCGATGTCGCGTACCGCGATGCCCACATTCTCCATTGCGATAGCCATGCGCTTCACGCTAGCTGGCGTCCCATCGACGCGCAATACACCCGCCACGACAGCTTGCCCGCGCGCGACACGCGAGGCTGTGCAGACCCACAACCGCGCACAGGTAGATCAGGTTTTCCACGGCCGTGACGCTACATATAGGCTTCGCAAGGGCGATAGACACTACATATAGTGGTGCTGCGCTCCGGTGGTCGGAAGGACGCAGATGGCTCGACAACTCTAGGAGAACTCATGCGCACACCGGAATCCCGCCCCGAACCGCGAACGGTCGAGGTCGGCAGCACGATCGACGAGTACCTCTCGCGCGGCGATTGGCGCGTCAACGCGAACGCCAACCAGGGCTACTCGCTCGGCGGACTCATCCTCAACTCGGCAGGCAAGCTCATCGCCAACTACTGGCTCGACGAGGTCTACGCACCCGCGGCCGGCACTGCCCACCGCGAGGGCGACCTGCACATCCACGACCTCGACATGTTCGCCGGCTACTGCGCCGGCTGGTCGCTGCGCATGCTGCTCGAGGAGGGCTTCAACGGGGCACCCGGCAAGATCGCCTCCTCTCCCCCGAAGCACCTCACCAGCGCGCTCGGACAGATGGTCAACTTCCTCGGCACGCTGCAGAACGAGTGGGCCGGCGCCCAGGCGTTCAGTTCGTTCGACACCTACCTCGCCCCGTTCGTGCGCCTTGACGCGCTGACGTACGAGCAGGTCGAGCAGGCGATCCAGGAGTTCGTGTTCAACCTCAACGTGCCCTCCCGCTGGGGCACGCAGACGCCGTTCACCAATCTCACGTTCGACTGGACCGTTCCCGATGACCTCGCCGACCAGCATCCACTCATCGGCGGCGCCGTCTGCGACTTCACGTACGCCGACCTCACCGCCGAGATGGCGGTCATCAACCGCGCCTTCATCGCGGTGATGAGCCAGGGAGACGCCGACGGACGCTCATTCACCTTTCCGATCCCGACGTACAACATCACCAAGGACTTCGATTGGGACGGTCCGCTGGTCGACGAGCTGTTCGCGATGACGGCGAAGTACGGCCTGCCGTACTTCCAGAACTTCGTGAACTCCGACCTCGATCCGCACATGATCCGCTCGATGTGCTGCCGGCTGCAACTCGACCTCACCGAGCTGCTCAAGCGCGGCAACGGTCTGTTCGGCTCGGCGGAGCAGACCGGTTCCTTGGGCGTGGTGACGGTGAACTGCGCGCGGCTCGGCTTCGTGCACCCCGGAGACATGGATGCCGTGTACCGCCGCCTGGATGAGCTGCTGGACGTCGCGCGCGACAGTCTCGAGGCCAAGCGGCGCGTGATCGACCGGCACATCGAGGGTGGGCTGTTCCCCTACACGAAGCGGTACCTGGGCAACCTCGACAACCACTTCTCGACGATCGGGGTGAACGGGCTGAACGAGTTCGTGCGCAACTTCACCCTGGACGACACGAACATCACCTCCGACGAGGGTCGAGAGCTGGTCGGAGCCCTGCTCGATCACGTCCGCGCGCGCATGGTGGAGTTCCAGGAGTCCACCGGCAACATGTACAACCTCGAGGCGAGCCCCGCCGAGGGCGCGACGTACCGGCTCGCGAAGTCCGACATCGAGCGCTTCGGGCAGGCGATCGTGCACGCGGGCACCCCTGCCAACCCGTACTACACGAACTCGTCGCAGTTGCCGGTCGGCTTCACCGACGATGCGTTCGAGGCAATGGAGCTGCAAGAGGCACTGCAGGGCAAGTACACCGGCGGTACGGTGCTGCACCTGTACATGGGCGAGGCGATGGTCTCGGCCGCGGCGTGCAAGACGCTGGTCAAGCGGTGCCTGGAGGGCTTCCGCCTGCCGTACATCACGGTGACGCCGACGTTCTCGATCTGTGCACAGCACGGGTACGTCTCGGGTCATCACGAGAACTGCCCTGACTGCGGCGCCGCGTGCGAAGTGTGGACGCGCGTGATGGGCTACTTCCGTCCGATCTCGTCGTTCAACATCGGCAAGAAGGGCGAGGCTGCCGAGCGGCTGTATTTCGACCAGTGCGTGCCGGTTCCGGCATGAGTGCGCAGCGCGCCGGCGAGGCGATCGATCTGCGGGTGGCGGGGATGTCGAAGCTGTCGAGCGTCGACTGGCCGGACAAGCTGGTGACGACGGTGTTCCTGCAGGGATGCCCGTGGGACTGCTTCTACTGCCACAACCCCGCACTGATCGATCCGCGAGCCGCCGGCGCGCTGGGGTGGTCTGCCGTGTGGCAGCACCTGGAGCGGCGGGTCGGCCTGCTCGACGGCGTCGTGTTCACTGGCGGCGAGGCGACGATGCAGCACGAGCTGCTGCCTGCCGTGGCCGCTGCGCGGTCGCTCGGCTTCGGCGTCGGGCTGCACACCGGCGGCGCGTATCCTGGCCGGCTGGCGGCCCTGTTGCCGCTGCTGGACTGGATCGGATTCGACATCAAGGCGACCGCGTCAAGGTACGAGAAGGTCGTCGGCCGCCCCGGCTCGAGCGAGAAGGCGTGGCACAGTCTGGATCTGGTGCTCGACGAGCAGCAGCGCCGTGCCGGCACCGCCGCGCCTCTCGACCTCGAGGTGCGAACGACCGTGCACTCCGAGGCGGTCGACGAGCAGGGGCTGGCCGAGTTGTCGGCCCGGTTGTCGGATGCTGGCGTGCGCACCTGGGCACTGCAGCGGTTCCGCGACACCGGGACCCGTGATGTGCTCCCCCGTGTGACCGCGCCGGGTCGCCGCATCGATCTGGGCGCTGCACCCACCGACCGGTTCGAGCGCGTCATCGTGCGCTGAGCGGTC
Organism: Microbacterium sp. H1-D42; assembly: GCF_022637555.1. Taxonomy (NCBI): domain Bacteria; kingdom Bacillati; phylum Actinomycetota; class Actinomycetes; order Micrococcales; family Microbacteriaceae; genus Microbacterium; species Microbacterium sp. H1-D42. Next base: position 2,461,656 of record NZ_CP093342.1, read on the forward strand.
CGATTCGGCCGTCTGAGCACCCGCAGACGCCCGGCCCTCGCTGTGCGCGACCACCCGCGCAGCGCGGGTCGGGCCCTTATCGGCAGAGAACGGCGCGTCAGTCGCAGAACGGGTCGAGCGAGGTCTTGATCTGCTCGATGGCCTCGATCGACTCCGGCGAGGTCGGGTCGACGGACTCGGCGAGCTTCTGCGCGTTGGATCTGATCAGATCCCCCGGCTTGCCGCCGATGTCATCCGCGAGTCCTTTCAGCGTGGCGACCAGGTCGTCGCGCGTCGATGCGACCTGATCCGCGGTCGCATCGCCCTGGTCCAACAGCCCCTCGTACTGCGCGTAGGCATCGTCGAAGGACGTGCACACCTGGTCGACGTCGACGCCGACGGCGTCCCCGGCGAACTGCGCCACCTGTGAGCACCCGGCCAGAAGGCCGATGGCGAGGACGGCGGGGATCAGGGCGAGTCGGCGCATCGTGCCAGCGTACTGGGCCGTGCTGTGCACGACGTTGCAGCTCGGACGAGAACCAAGGCACCGTGCATCCTGTTCAATGATCAGATGATCACCACGCCGCCTGCCCTCAGCATCCGATCCCTCGACGCCACCTCGCCGGCCGAGATCGAGACGTTCTGGCGGGTGCGGAACGCGGCTCATCACGCGGACCGCCCTCATGCTGTGCTGGAAGGACTCGGAGCGCTCCGCGAGCTCATCGATCGGCCGACGCCGTACCACGAGCGGATCTGGCTCATCGCGCTGCTCGACGGTGAGATCGTCGGGATCGTCGAACTGGAGCTGCCACTCGCTGACAATGTGCACTCGGCCGCGATCGATGTAGCCGTCGCCGTCGATGCGCGTCGTTCCGGCGTCGCCAGTGCTCTGCACGCTGCTGCCGTCGCTCGCGCTCACGCCGCTGGGCGCTCGGTGCTGGTCGGTGAAGTGTCGGCGCCGAACCTCGCCGGCAGCGCGGCGATGGCGTTCGCCGCGGCCATGGGCTACCAGCGCGTGCACCTCGAGCACCATCTCGTGCTGGACCTGCCGGCGCCGTCCGATGCGCTTGCGGCGCTGGGTGAGGTGGATGCTGAGTACGAGATCATCTCGTGGGCCGATGCCTGTCCGCCCGAGTGGCGTCCGGCGTATCTCGCGATGCGCAACCAGATGAATGCCGACGTCCCGCGCGGCGACGCCGACGTGGAGCCTGTTCTGCTCACCGACCAGAGACTCGCCTCAAGTGAGCAGCTGCTTGCGGCCTCGTATCGGATCCTTGTCGCGGCCGCCCGGCATCGCGCGACGGGGGCGTTCGCCGGCTACTCCGTCGTCTTCCTGCCGCACGAAGACGTGGAACTGGCCTGGCAGGATGCCACGCTCGTCATGCCTGAGCACCGCGGCCATCGGATCGGGCTCGCGCTGAAGCGCGCCAATCTCGAGCGCATCGCTGCGCAGCATCCATCCCGCCGCGTGGCGCACACCTGGACCGACCCCGACAACACCGCCATGTACCGGACCAACAAGCGGGTCGGATTCCAGCGCGCGGAAGTCACGTGCGAGATGGAACAGAAGATCAGCTGAATCGGTCAGCCGGCGAGGTCACCCACAGCGGGCGTCATGATCTCGACCCGATTCCCGAATCCGTCGCGCGCGTGGAAACGGACATAACCCTCGAACGTGTCGCGCTCCGCCCAGGAGACGTCGAATCCGCCGCGTTCGATCCGGGCTGCGACCTGCTCCAACTCCGCGAGCGAGTCGCACACGAGGCCCGGATGCGCCTTCTTGGCCGGGACGAACGGGTCATCCACACCGAGGTGGATCTCGGCGGTGACCGTGTCGCCGTCATAGGCACGGAACCAGCATCCGCCACGACCGGCGAGGGAAGGCGGCTTCTGCACTTCCGTCAGGCCGAGGGCGTCGGCGTAGAAGCGCCGCGCTTCTGCTTCTCCACCGCGCGGAATGGACACCTGAACATGGTGCAGTTTCATCGGGGACTCCTACTCGTCAATGCGCGCGCCATCACAGCCTGCTGCACGGGCTTGAGGCCGCACTTGAACTCATAGCCCACGAAGGCTTCGTGCTCGACAGCATCCGCACTCACTTCGCGTCCTCTCACGAACGGCGGGCACGGCGCCAGCCGCACCCCGCTCGGCGCGCGGTCGAGCAGTTCGGCTGTCACTCGGTACGGCGCCAGGAGCTCGGCGTGTGCACCGGGGCCGTCGGTGATCACGACGTCGGCCGATGCGATCGCGCGGCGCAGGTCGCCTTCCCATCGGATGCCCGGAACACGAAGGTCCATCGGGCAGCTCTGCGTGAGGTCCAGACCGAAGGCCTGCGCGGCCTCCCACCAGGCGCGGCCGATGTTGCCGTCGGCGCCGACGAACAGATAGCGCAGCTGACGGGCATCCGCGACGCGCGAGAGCGCGTACAGGTCGGAGAGCACCTCGCAGGGATGGTTGGCGTCGGTCATGGCGTTGACGACAGGCAGTGCGTCGGGGGATGCCAGCCGCTGCAGCACCCCGATGTCGGGATGCCGCACGACGGCGATGTCAGCCCACTGAGCGAGGTATCCGGCGACGTCGACGAGATCTTCACTTTTGTCGAGAGTCTCGGGCGGGAACGTGATCGGCTGCAGCCCCATCTCGGCTGCACCCCGCTCGAATGAGAAGCGCGTGCGCAGGCTGGACGGTGGGAAGAACATCGCCACGGCGCCTGCGAAGCACGGGCCCCGTCCTTCGGCGTATTCGTCGGCCAGGGCGAAGAGGGAATCGAGGTCGTCTGTGGTCCACTCGGTCAGCGAAAGCAGGTGGGTCGTCATCTTCTCGCTTCCTGTCGCGTACGCGATTCGAATCTACGCCGATTTCGCAGAGGGCTTTCTTGCGCCGACCCGCGGGGCTAACTTGAACACGTCACCGACGTCGTCTGCGAGGAGCGATCATGGCGCAATACATCATCTACTTCAACCAGCAATGGGTGGGCGACCACTCTTCTGAGTGGTTTGCGTCGCGCGGGCCGCTCGCGAATGCGGTGGTGGACGAGATCAAGGGTGCCGGCGCCTACGTGTTCGCCGCGGGCGTTGATGAGGACATCGACGGCGCCTTCAGCGCAGATGCCACCAGCGGCGAGGTCGTGGTCCGCACCGGACGCGTCGCTCCTGGTGAGGCGTACCTCGGCGGCCTGACGATCATCGACGTCCCCGACGAGGACACGGCGAAGATGTGGGCGGGCAGGATCGCCGAAGCGTGCGGCTGGCCGCAGGAGGTCCGCCCGGTCTTCTGAGCATTGGGCCTTGCGAGCGGCGGCGACCTGTAAGACTGGGCGGCATGACGCTGACAACCGAAGAGTGGGAAGCCGCCGTCCGCGAACTCTGGGGGCGCTTCGACGCCCTGGAACGGGAAGACGGCGTGGCAGCGATGCGTGGCCTCGCCGCGCAGTCTCCCGCCGGTGATGGTCGGGGCGCGTTCGAGCTCGCAGGCATGTACGACTCGATGGGCTTCGAGGCTGAAGCCGGCGCCGAGTATGAGCGTGCGCTCGCACTCGGACTCGATGACGCCCGGCATGCGCGGCTCGCCGTCCAATACGGATCGACGCTGCGCAACCTCGGCCGCCTCGATGAGGCGATCGCCGTCCTGCGAGCCGCGCCGACGCATGAATCGACCGGATCAGCACCTCGCATCGTGCTCGCACTTGCGCTGCACAGCGCCGGTCGCAAGGACGAAGCTCTGCGAGAGGCGATCGAGGCGCAGATCGATGCGCTCCCCCGCTATCAGCGCTCGATGCGGAACTACGCCGCGTCACTCACCGACGGCTCCGACTGAGTCGCCTCGCCACGGGGACGCGCACGCCGCAGCATTCCGAGGATTCCCGCAGCGAGCGCGATACCCACCGCGTACCAGAGCAGATCCCCTGGCGAGAAAGCCGTTCCGAAAACAAGCCGCAACGGAGGAAACGCTGCTCCCCACTGAGCAGGTAGCGGGGACAACTGCAGCAGTTCCACGCCGAAGCACCACACGAGCGCTGCGGCCCCCGTCACCCACCACGACGCCCGCGGGGCGACGAACGCGACGAGCAGCACGATCAGGACGGCATAGAGAACGTCGCCCAGCGCGTCGCTGATGATGCCGGCCGGGGCGAGCAGATGCACGGCGAGCCCTGCGGCGACGGTCCCGATCGCGGCCAGCGCGAGGACGGATCGACGAACCCGACGCGTCTCGCGTCGGTCTGGTTCGCTGAGCGATTGAGCGGATGCCACGGGTCCAGCCTCGCACGTCGGGCTGGGCACATCACCGCGTTCGCGCGGTCACCGTGCCGGAGCCGACCGCGCACAGATACTCGCCCTCGGCGTTCTGCACGTGGATCTCGACCTGAGTCGCGGCCGTGCGCGACGTGCTGCCCTGGGTGCGGGCGCGGGCGATCAGCCGCTCCCCCTGCGCGGGGCGCAGGTAGGTGAGCGCGACCCCCGAAGTGAGCACATCAGGGCCGAGGGTCAGGCCACCGGCGAAAGTGATCGCATTGTCGGCCAGGTAGCACAGCACGCCGCCGTGGACGTAGCCGTGCTGCTGCAGCAGCTGCGCGTTCACGTCGAGCTCGAGCGTGATCCCGCTCTCATCGAATCGTGTCAGGACCGTGCCGAGCATCATGCTGAAAGGCTGTGCCTGCAGCACACCGCGCGCTTCCTCGAGGGTCAGCGTCGTCATCGAGTGTCTCCTCACTGGCATCCCGAATCGGCGGGCGAGGCGACTCTACTCGACGTACCTCGCTGATCAGCGTGCACAGTTGACTCTTCTGCACCGACGTCTCAGAGCGGGCCGAGCACCCTGCTCGGCTCGATGTCGAGGGAAAGGCTCTGCAGTACGACGAGCAATTGGCGCTCCTCGTACCGGAAATGGCTCTCCATGATCGCGGCGATGCCTTCAAGATGGCGGGCCAGCGTCTCGCGGGGCTCGGATGACGACGCTGCCGCCTGCAGTTGGCCGATCAGGTGCGCGATCATCGAATGATCCTGCTCGAGCTTTCGCAGCACGTCGCGCAACTCCGGATGCGCCTCGCCGATCGCCGGGAACAGCTGACGGTCCTCACCCTCGTGGTGCTCGGTCAGTGCGACACAGAAGCCGTGACAGAATAGCAGCAGTTCGCGGCTCGCAGCCTGCGCGGGTGCACCGGACGCCAAGGCTTCCTGCGTCACCGCCAGGGCATTGCGCAGTCGCGCGTGGACGCTGCGCAGTTCATCGGCCCAGGCGACGAGCCTGGACTTCTCACCCTCAGTCACGTGAGGGTGAAGGTGTCGACGGGTTCATTCGTCCTCATCCTTCGGATTCCACGCCTCCATGCCTGGCACGGTCTGCCACCGGCACGCGATGCTGGCACCAAGCTAACACGCCTGGTCCTCCGGAGCCGATCTCCGAGAGCCGTTCGGGTGCCGCCGCGTGGCTCGACCGGAAAGCGCCCGGCTAATACGCTCGACGTATGGAACTGAGCGACGCAGAGGTTGCGATTGCCGCGACCCTGGCAGGGTCTGACGTCGTCGCGCGGGGATACGGGACCAGCCCCCGCCGGTTCGCCAAGTCTGCGACAGACTTCGCCACCCAGACCGACATCGATGCCGAGTCCGCGATCCTGAGAATTCTCGGCGAGCACCGGCCGGATGACGCGCGCATCGGAGAAGAACTGGGTACGTCCGGCGGCGAGCACGCCGAGCGGCGGTGGTACATCGACCCGCTCTGCGGAACTCAGAATTTCGCGGCAGGCACGCCGCTCGTCGCCGTGAACGTCGCGTTGCTGTCCGATGGTGTTCCTCTTGCGGCTGCGGCGGCAGATCCGATCGCTCAGGAACTCTTCTGGACCGACGGCGTGCGCGCCTATCGCCGTCACAACGGTGACGACCAGCAGCTCGCGCCGACGGCGCATTCAGGCCTCGTCGAGGTGAACTGCGACGGACCGCTGGATCAGGCATTCGTCGGTGGACAGCTTGTGGGTGACCCGAGACTGCGCGAGCGCTACGGACCTCGGGTGATCTCGTCGACGCTCGGCGTCGTCTGGGTAGCAGCAGGGCGGCGGGCCGCTTACATCTCGGATGGAGATTTCAGGGACAATATCCACTTCGCTGCGGGCATCGCGCTGTGCGAGGTAGCCGGCTGCATCGTCAGCGACCTGAGCGGAAACGCGCTGCACACCGGTCGCGGTCTGCTCATCTCAGCTGACAGCGCGACCCATGACCGGATGGTCGCGCTCGTCGATCCCCATCTTCGGTCGGTGCTGTCGACGAGTCACTGAGATTCGGTCGAGGGCGACTTGGGGAATCGTGCGCGCAACGCGTCGCGTGCTTGCTGAGCACCACGGCGAACCTCGACCAGCGGATCCTTGAGCAGCGTCCGGATGGAGTCGAGGTCGTCCATTGTGCCCACCGCGCCAAGCGCCCGTGCCGCGGCGATCCGCACGCGCGGCGTGTCATCGGTGATCAACGCAGTCAACTCGGCGACCGCGGGCAGATCACGCGCGGCGATGACGCGCGCTGCCATCTCGCGCACACGCCAGGCCGGGTTGCCCAGCGCGCGGATGACGGCGGGAGCAGCCGATTCATCCCATGCGTACAACAGAGTGCGAGTGCCCCACAGCTCTGGCCAGTACAGCGGCGGGGCTCCGTCGAGGATGCCCTGCGCGTGCTCACCTCCGACAAGGATCAGGAACGAGTCCCCCTCGTTGTTGCCGGCCATCAGCGAGAGCGCGCGAGTGACGACTTCAGATTCGCCATCGAGCTCGACAGCGCTCTCGATGCGCTGCGCGAGCGGGATGCTGTCGGGCAGAGAGCCGTCGGAGGATGTGGCGTGAGGATTTTGAGGCACGCTTCAACGGTAGTCCCTGATGAGATCCACCAGTGTTGACCTACGCCGCGGGATCCACTCGCCAGCGCATGAGGACGTTCCCGGACTCCTCCCACACGTGCGTGCCAAGGAGCTTGAGCGCGACTGGGGGCCTGCGGTCGAACAGCGGCACTCCCCCGCCCGCTATGAGCGGGAAGGTCACCAACTGCAACTCATCGACCAGTCCCGCGTGCATGAGGTCGTTCCAGAGCACTCGCCCGAGCAGGATCAGGATGCCGCGCCCTTCGCCTTGCTTCAGCATCCGCACTTCATCCCGCGCATCGGCGATCCGCACGATCCTGGTGTGTGGCCACGCGGCGACGTCCGCGTCGCTGATCGTGTCGGAGACGACGATCTTTTCGACCGCCATGATCAACTCGGCGAACTCGCGTCGGATCGCCGTCGCATCCGGATCCTCGAGCACGCTGGCCCAATAGGTCATGTTCCCGAGGAATGACCGTCGTCCCGACAGCAACAGCGTCCCTGCGTCGCGCAGGAGGGCCGTGGTGTGAAAGTCGAACGAGTCTGCGCCGTGATAGTCGGGATGCCAGTGCTCGAAGAACGAGGCGATGTCGTGGTCATCGTCCTCGTACATCCCGTCGACGGTGGCGAAGTTGCAGACCGTGAGCGCGCGCATGCCGCGATGCTAGCGTACCGACAACAACGCCTAGCTGTTGAAGCGGAACCCCACGGCATTGCGTCGTCGATAGGCATCACGCCGCGACCGCAAAGGTCCCGCAGGCTGTGCAGACGCTGCCCGCGCGGGCCGGATCTTATGCTGTCAAGGATGGAACTACGCTCGGCAAAGACCACCGACATCGAATGGCTCGTAGAACTCCGCGCCCAGGTGCTGCACACTGACCTGGAACGGCTCGGAAGGTATGACGCCGTCCGAGTCCGTCAGCGGATGCGGGACGGATTCCGTCCCGAAAGCACACGGATCATCGTCTTCAAGGGCGAGGATGTCGGGTCCATCTCAGTGCGGGAGGAGCCGGATACTCGCTGGATTGAGCACTTCTATATCGCGCCGGTAGTGCAGAACAGAGGCATCGGGTCGAAGGTGCTGACCCTCATCCTCGCCGAGCACGATCCGCTTACCCATCGGCTGAATGTCCTCCAAGGCAGCCCCGCTCGCCGCCTCTACGAGCGCCACGGCTTCACCGTCGACTCCGAGGATGATGTGGACGTTTGGATGACGCGCCGAGGTCACGCCTCAGCGTGAGCCGGACCGACGATCAGTTGTTGAAGCGGAATTCCACCACGTCGCCGTCCTGCATGACGTAGTCCTTGCCCTCGAGGCGGGCCTTGCCCTTGGCGCGCGCCTCGGCGACGGACCCAGTGGCGACGAGGTCATCGAAAGAGATGACCTCGGCCTTGATGAAGCCCTTCTCGAAGTCGGTGTGGATGACTCCGGCCGCCTGCGGTGCCTTCGCACCCTGCGGGATCGTCCAGGCGCGCGACTCCTTGGGGCCCGCGGTCAAATACGTCTGCAGCCCGAGCGTCGCGAATCCGATGCGCGCCAGCTGGTCGAGGCCCGACTCGGTCTGACCGGTGGCCTCCAGCAGCTCCTGAGCGTCCTCGGGGTCGAGGTCGATCAGCTCCGACTCGATCTTCGCGTCGAGGAAGACCGCCTTGGCCGGGGCGACCAGTGCCTCGAGCTCGGCCTTGCGCGCAGCATCCGTCAGCACCGACTCATCCACGTTGAAGACGTAGATGTACGGCTTCGCCGTCAGCAGCCCGAGTTCGCGGATCGGTGCGAGGTCGATGTTCGAGTGCGAGAGCAGCTCACCACGTTCCAGGGCATCCTTCGCCGCCGTCGCTGCCTCGAGAACCGAGCCGTCGATGGTCTTGCGCTTGGTCTCCTTCTCGTACCGAGGAAGGGCCTTCTCGAGCGTCTGCAGGTCAGCCAGCATCAACTCGGCGTTGATGGTCTCCAAGTCGTTCTTGGGATTCACCGCACCTTCGACGTGCACCACGTCGTCGTCGACGAATCCGCGGACGACCTGAGCGATGGCATCCGCCTCACGGATGTTCGCGAGGAACTGGTTACCAAGCCCCTCACCCTCGCTCGCGCCGCGCACGATGCCGGCGATGTCGACGAACGACACCGTCGCGGGCAGCAGGCGCTCGCTGCCGAAGATCCCGGCCAGCACGGCGAGCCGCGGATCAGGCAGGCTGACGACGCCGATGTTCGGCTCGATCGTCGCGAACGGATAGTTCGCCGCGAGCACGTCGTTCTTGGTCAGCGCGTTGAAAAGGGTGGACTTGCCGACATTGGGCAGGCCGACGATACCGATAGTGAGAGCCACGGGCACTCAGTCTACCGGGGCATTGCCGCACCGCCGCCGCGGAGGGATACTGAGGCCGTGAACGACTGCTGCCCGCCGAACCGCTATGAGCGCGAGTTCAACCCGCGATTCTCGCGCGAGCTCACGCGTCGGTACCGACGCGGCGGGCTCACGACCAGCGCGCGGTGGATGGTCGACTTCGCTGAGAAGGTCGGTCTCGACGGCGCAACGGTCCTGGAGATCGGCGGCGGCATCGGCGACATCCAGGTCGAAGCACTCAAGCGCGGCGCCGCGCACACGACGAACCTCGAGCTCTCCTCTGCCTACGAAGACGACGCCGTCGCCCTGCTCGACGAGGCCGGGTTGCGCGATCGCGCGACGCGGATGCTGGGCATCGACCTCGCGCAGAAGCCGGATGCCGTGGATCCGGCCGACTTCGTCATGCTGCACCGCGTCGTGTGCTGTTACCCCGACTACGACCGCCTGCTCAGCGCCGCTGCAGATCATGCGCAGCGCGCCGTGGTGTTCAGCCACCCTGTGCAGGGCTGGGCTGGCCGCATCGCGGTGCGCGTGGTGAACGCGTACTGCGCCCTGATGCGCCGCGAGTACCGTGCCTTCGCACATTCGCCTTCGGCGATGCTCACCGTGCTGCGCCGGCACGGTTTCGAACCGCGTTTCAACGAGCGCAGCGGCCCGTGGCGAGTGGTGGGTGCGGTGCGCGCGTAGGCGTCAGGTGCAAGGCGTCGGATGCCCGTAATCAGCGATCCGCGCCAGTACCCGCGCTCGAGATCAGGCGAATGCCCCGGCAGCAGGTGAATTCGCGCGAAATCGGCCTGCCACGCCCGGCCCGCGTGCGGCGGACCCGAACTCCCTACCCGCGCTGCGCGCGGAAGGCCGAGGTCACATACGGGACATCGATGGTCGCATCGCCGGCCAGGCCGAGTTCGTCGAAGAGGGCATCCATCCCCTGCCGCACAGCCTCGCGCGTCTCGTCGGATGCCGTGATCCAGTGACTGCGTGATGCGGCCATCCGATGCAGCTGAGCACGCGTCATGGGGCGCAGCCACTCCCAGCGCTCACTCTGCACCGCATCGAACGGTGCGGCGACGGTCGGCCCGCCGGCGTCGATCATCTCTTCGGCGACGCTGGAGCTCATGACCTCCGTCAGCCGCCGCACCCAGTCCACGCGATTGTCGCGCGTGTTCCAGATCAGTCCCAGCGTGCCGCCCGGGCGCAGAACCCTCCCGACCTCGGCGGATGCACTGGCCGGATCCACCCAGTGCCAAGCCTGGCCGAGCACGACGGCGTCCAGACTGGCATCCGGCAGCGGCAGAGCCTCCGCGCTGCCGACGAACGTCGGCACCCCCGGCACGGTCTCGCGCAGTTTCGCGAGCATCGCAGCATCCGGATCGACCGCGACGACTTCCGCCTGCGGCGCATCCGCCAGCACCCGCGTCAACTTGCCCGTGCCGGCCCCGACATCGGCGATGCGCCGCGAGCGGTGCGCGAGCGTCTCCAGCATCCATGCCACGGCCTCGAACGGGTACTCGGGCCTCGCCGCCTCGTAGTCATCCGCCGCTGCACCGAAGGAAGTCGCTCGCGAATCGCTCATGCGTTCAGACTACGGCGCGCCTGCGGGCCCGGCGCACCCTTCGAACAACACTGGAATCGTGCCTTTGGACTTCACCGCAATCGACTTCGAGACGGCGAACTCCAGCCCCGCCTCCGCCTGCTCCGTCGGACTCGTCCGCGTGCGTGACGGCGAGGTCGTCGCTCAGACCGGATGGCTGATCCGTCCGCCCGCGGGACACGACGAGTTCAACATGTGGAACACCAAGATCCACGGCATCCACCCGCACGACGTCGCGGGCGCCGCCACCTGGGCCCAGCAACTCGACCGCTTGTGCACGTTCGCCGGAGACGACGTGCTCGTCGCGCACAACGCCGGTTTCGACCTCAAGGTTCTGACCACCTCATCGCAGGTGGCCGGTTTCGCTGCTCCCCCGTACCGGTCGCTGTGCTCGCTGGCCGTCGCCCGCAAGACCTACGAGCTCGAGTCCTATCGCCTGCCGGTCGCCGCAGCCGCCGCCGGCTTCGGCGAGTTCGCACACCACGACGCGCTGGCCGACGCCCGCGCGTGCGCGCAGATCGTCATCGACGCCGCCCGCCGCGCGAAGGCGGACGATGTGGATGCCCTCGGTGCAGCGCTCGGCGTGCGACTCACCGAACCCGAACTTCAGCGCGCCGTGGCCTGATCGTCTGGCATCCGCGACAATGGTCGGGTGACCAACGACGTGAGCCTCGAAGTGATCGAGGGAACCTTCGACCTGGCCCGTCAGGGGCGCACCGGCCCGCTGGGCGAGATGATCGACGCCGGAGTGCCTGTCGATGTCCGCAATCCGCGCCAGGACACGCTGCTGATCGTCGCGACCTACGCCGAGCACGGCGAGACGGTCGCCGACCTGATCGCGCGGGGCGCGAACCTGGATGCTGTCAACGCAAACGGTCAGACGGCGATCTCATGCGCCGTGTTCCGCCGCAACGAGCCGCTGCTGCGCATGCTGCTCGACGCGGGTGCGGATCAGGATGCCGGTGCGCACACCGCACGGCAGGTCGCCGACCAGTTCGGGCTCAGCGACATGCGCACGATTCTCGACTCGTACTGAGTGCTCGACTCTTCCTGACGACCGGCTGATGCTGGCGACTCAGGCGCCGCCCGGCACCCACGACAGCAGCGCGATCACGACACCGGAGAAGACGACGAACGCGCCGACCATCCACCATGAGCTCAGCTCGTGCCCCTCGTCTCGGCGCACGCGGAAGAGCACGTCGGTGCGACGCGCCGGGTCGATAGCGGGCTTCGCCGCTGCCGCTGCCTGCTGCGCAATCACCGCGGCCGCGATCTGCTCTTCGGTCACCCGCAGGATGCGTCCGGTTTTGGTGGTGATGTGCTGCACGCGACTGGGTTCGTCGGAGCTCGGCTTGTCAGACTCTTCGTTCGATGACATCCCGACCTCTCCTGTTCCTGCCTTGCCGACGCATATGGCGCGTCAGACACCCCTCATTCTGCCAGGGTGCGCAGGAAATCGCGGCATTCAGCCGATCAGAGCCACTTCGAGACGAGGTGATCCGAGGTGATGCGGCGCAATGTGCCCGACGCGCTGCGCAGCACGACGCTCTCGGTGTAGAGGTAGCCGCCCTCGCGGCGCACGCCGCGCACGAGCTGGCCATCGGTGACACCGGTGGCGACGAAGATCGTGTTGTTCCCCTTGACGAGGTCGTCGGCCTCGTAGACCTTGTCGATGTCGAGGCCCGCGTCGATGCCACGCTGGCGCTCTTCATCGTCGCGCGGCCAGAGGATGCCCTGGATGTGACCACCCAGCGCCTTGATCGCACACGCGGTCACGATGCCCTCTGGACTGCCGCCGATGCCGACGCACATGTCGGTGCGGGCGTCGTGACGGGCGGCGTTGATGCCGCCGGCGACGTCGCCATCGCTCATCAGGCGCGTTCCCGCACCGGCATCCCGGATCTCCTGGATGAGCTTCTCGTGCCGCGGCCGGTTCAGCACCGAGACGACCATCTCGTCGACGGGCTTGTCGAGTGCCTTCGCGAGGCGGCGGATGTTCTCGCCGATCGGCAGACGGATGTCGACGACGCCGACGCCGGCGGGGCCCGTGACGAGCTTGTCCATGTAGAACACGCTGGACGCGTCGAGCATCGAGCCGCGGTCCGAGACGGCGAGCACCGAGAGCGCGTTCTGTCGTCCGGCGGCGGTGAGCGAGGTCCCATCGATCGGGTCGACGGCGATGTCGCACTCGGGTCCGCGGCCGGTGCCGACCTCTTCGCCGTTGAACAGCATGGGGGCGTTGTCCTTCTCCCCCTCGCCGATCACCACGCGGCCCTGGAAGTCGACGGTTCCGAGGAACGCGCGCATCGCGTCGACGGCAGCGCCGTCGGCGGCTTCCTTCGCGCCGCGGCCGATGAACGGCACCGCGCGGATCGCCGCCGCTTCGGTGGCGCGCACGAGTTCCAGTGCGAGGTTGCGGTCGGGACGGAGGGGGCTGAGATCGGCCGTGAGACTCACCATGCGGTCAGCATAACGATCGGATGCAACGAAATTGCCGACTTTTCCACGAAACGCCATGAAGGAATCAGCGTTCTTAACGGTGCCTCAAGAACTCGTGGTGGGGGCGTGCAACAGCCGAAAGATCTCTCCTGCACGCGGCTAAAGTTGAGGCTGACCCCCGCACACCAGAAGCAGGAGAATCCATGCCCATCGCCACTCCGGATCAGTATGCAGAGATGCTCGACCGCGCCAAGGCCGGCGGCTTCGCGTACCCCGCCTTCAACGTCTCCAGCTCGCAGACGATCAACTCCGTGCTGCAGGGTCTGACCGAGGCCGGCTCCGACGGCATCATCCAGGTCACCACCGGCGGCGCCGACTACTTCGCCGGCCAGACCGTCAAGGCCCGCGCCACCGGCGCCCTTGCCTTCGCGCGTTTCGCGACCGAAGTCGCCAAGAACTACCCCATCACGGTCGCTCTGCACACCGACCACTGCCCGAAGGACGCGCTGCCCGGCTTCGTCGAGCCGCTCATCGCCGCATCCGAGGAAGAGGTCAAGGCGGGCCGCAACCCGATCTTCCAGTCGCACATGTGGGACGGCTCCGCCGTGCCGCTCGCTGAGAACATCGAGATCGCGCAGCAGCTGCTGCCCCGCATGAAGGCGATCAACGCCATCCTCGAGGTCGAGATCGGCGTCGTCGGCGGCGAAGAGGACGGCGTGCAGCACGAGGGCTCGAACGACGCTCTCTACACGACCTTCGCCGACGTCGATCAGGCCATCCAGGCACTGGGCCTCGGCGAGCAGGGCCGCTACATCGCCGCCCTCACTTTCGGCAACGTGCACGGTGTGTACAAGCCGGGTGGTGTGAAGCTGCGTCCCGAGCTGCTCGGCGAGATCCAGGCCGAGGTCGCCGCGAAGTACAACACCGGCGCAAAGCCGCTCGATCTGGTCTTCCACGGCGGATCGGGCTCCAGCGATGAGGAGATCGCCACGGCGGTCGCCAACGGCGTCATCAAGATGAACATCGACACCGACACGCAGTACGCGTACACGCGTGCCATCGCCGACTACATGTTCAAGAACTACGACGGCGTGCTCAAGGTCGACGGCGAGGTCGGCAACAAGAAGCAGTACGACCCGCGCGCGTGGGGCAAGATCGCCGAGACCGCCATGGCGGCTCGCGTGGTCGAGTCGACCCGCCAGCTCGGCTCGTACGGCCAGTCGAAGAGCTGACGCGCACCAGAACAAGACGAAGCGCCGCCGAACGCTGTCCGGCGGCGCTTCGCTGTCACTGGGGCCTTGTCCCGGGATTCACCCGCGTGGGTGAGTCGCTCACCCCTCGGGAGGATGCTGCCGAGCGGCCGCTGCGCGGAACATGGGCGCATGACCACACACCACAGCATCCCCTCCAGCATGGACAGGTCCGGCTCGAATCAGCACTCAGCAGTGCACGCGGATCGTCTCACGGTCGGCGCGGCCGTCACACTTCTCGTCATCAGCGTCCTGCACACTGCGGCCTTCGCATTTCACCAGTGGTGGGGTCCGTGGCTCGCAGGCCCCCTCCGCACGGAGCAGCTGCCGATGGAGGCCGTCGCGCAGTTCTGGGGCCTCCCCGGGGGATTCGTCGTGCCGGGTGTGCTGCTGGCGCTTCTGATTCTGCAGACGGGCCGACGCGGCCACACGATGCCGGCCTACGTCGGCGTCATCCTCGGCGCCTGGGCGCTGACCTGCGTGTGGATCGTCGGGCCGAGTGGATTCCTGCTGCTGCTCGTCCCCGCCGTGCTGCTGCTGGTCGCACGAGGGCGGGCACGCCGACGCGCGCCGTGAGCGAGTCGCGCGTCAGGTTCAGCCCCCGATCTTCTCGCCAGCGGCATCCACCACCCACCAGACATCCTTCACACCCTGACCGTTGGTGTCGCCGGCCTTGGTGTCGCCGGCGAAGAGGTACAGCGGCCAGCCGTTCAGCGTGACCTGCATCTTGCCGTCGGCGGTCTTGATGGTGCCGAGCTCGCCCGTGACGCCGTCACCCTTGGGCGTGTCGCCCGTGGCGATGATCGGCGGCCAGTTCTGCAGGCAGGCGCCGGTGCAGGCGCTGGTGTCCGCGCCCTGCGTGTCGGTGTCGAACATGTAGGCCGTCATGCCGTCGCCGGTGACGACGATCTCACCGAGGTCGGTGTCGGCGAGCTTGAGCTCGGATGCCGAGGTGCTGCCACCGCCATCGCCGTACATGCCGCCGCCATCGCTGCTCGAAGGGGCCTCCGTTCCGGAATCCCCGGCTCCTCCCGAGCCGCAGCCGGTGAGGATCAAGCCGAGGGCGAGTGCGGCAACCGCGAGTGTCCTGCGCATGTTCGTGTCCTTTCGTGGGCGCGCTCGCTGGAAGAAGCGAAGCGCTGACTGTGACACGAGACGGGTGCGCCCAGGGTTCATCCGAGCCACCCAGGGTTCATCCGACTCGCCCAGAGTTCATCCGAGTTCTGTGCGCAGCAGCACTTCACCCGCTGCAGTGCGGATCTCCACTGCGCGGATGTCGTCGATCGCGAGTGCGGTCCCGGCCGAGAGTCGCGCCGTGCGGCCGGGCTCGACCCGCCATGTCGACAGGTCGGACTCGGCCCCATCCGCGCCGACGACCGCGAGAACGTAGGTCCACCCCTCGTCGGGAGCATCCGCCCCGTAGTCGCAGGCCATGTCGATGCGCGTGCCCCATGCCAACGAGGTCAGTTCGACTTCAGCATCCACCTGCACGGGAACGACCTGCTCGAGCGCCACCGACACGGCGGGTCGGGGCGACAGCGCGACGACTCCGACCGGCACGGCGATCGCGATCGCCGCTGCGATGCCGACGGCCGCCCACGTGCGCCGACGCCGCGTGCGACGACGGGCCCGCGCGATGTCGAGCAGCTTCACCCCGGCCGCAGCGGTGTCGTCCGCATCAATGTCGCCGGCGCCGGATGCCACGGCATCGGCATTCAGACGGGACAGCAGCCCGACCGCCGGCGTGAGTTCGGCGACCGCCGCGCGACACCGCGCGCAGCCGGCGAGATGTGCCTCGTACTGCGCCCGATCGGATGCTGACAGCGCCCCCAGCGCATACGCGGCATCCCAGGTCGCGAACCGCTCGTGCTGGTCGTTCACACGATCACTGCTCACCTGGTCACCCCTCTCTCCTGCAGCGCCAGCCGCAGGGCCCTCAGTCCGTAGTGCATCCGCGACTTGACCGTGCCGCCGGGAATGCCGAGTTCTTCCGCGATCTCATCCACGCTGCGACCCCGATAGTGCGCCGCGACGATGACCGCCCGGTGTTCGTCGCTGATGGTGGCGAGCGCGTCTGAGATCAGCATCTGATCGAACAGCCGATCCGTCTGATCATCGACCGCCCGCTCCGGCAGCTCGGCCACCGGATTTTCGTGCCGGCGCCTGGCGCTGCGCGCCTCATCGATGACGATGTGCCTGGCGACCGTGAAGAACCAGGCGCGGGTCGTGGAGGCATCCTGCTCGAGGATCCGCGGGGTGCGCCATGCGCGCAGCAGCGTCTCCTGCACGACATCGTCGGCCGATCCGCGATCACCGGTCAAGCTGACGACGTAGCGCCGAATGGGCGCGGCGTGCACGTCATACAGCGCGGCGAGTCGTTCATCGTCGTCAGCGGTCACATCAGCCTCCGTAGGAGACACGAGATCCGGATGCCCGCGGTTCATTCTGAACCGAAGAAGGCTCCGGATCGTTTCTCCAGTATGAACCTGTTCGACTTCGAGTTGGCCGGCCTGCCTCTGCATCCGCTGCTTGTGCACGCGACTGTCGTGCTCACACCACTGACCGCACTCGCCCTTGCCGTCGCCGCGCTCTGGCCCGCGGCCCGTCGGCGGATGGGCCTCGCGCTGCCGATCGCCGCTCTGATCGTGGCGGTGCTCGTGCCGGTGACGATCCTCGCCGGCGAATCGCTGGCCGATCTCGTCGGCCGCACGCCCGCGGTGAGCCGCCACGAATCGCTCGGCATCATGCTGCTGCCCTGGGCAGTCGCGCTGCTGCCGGCGTCGGTCGTGGTGTGGTGGATGGGGCGCCCATCGCCCGCCGCGTCGCGCCGACCGAGGTGGGTGTCAGTGACGGTCGCGGCGATCGCCGTGGCCGTGGCGGTCGTCACGCTCGTGCTCGTGGTGCTGACCGGGGATGCCGGCGCGCGGACCGTCTGGGAGGGGACGGTCTGACAGTCAGTCGGCGACCGTGGGGTCGATGGGCTGGAAGACCTGGCCCTCCTCCTCGACGTCGACCTCGACCGTATCGACGTCGGCGTCTCCGCGCAGGCGCGACACCGCATCCGAGAACTGCTTCTCGAGCGCGTCGGCAGCGGAATCCGCGTCACCCGATGCGAGGGCGTCGAGCAGCGCGCGATAGGTCGACGACACCGACCGGCGCACCGAGTAGCCATCCGGCACGCTGAAGCTCACGATGCGGGTCTGCATCACCAGGGTGGCCATCGCTCGGGTCATCCGCTCGCTGCCGGCAGCGTCCACGAGCACCTGATGGAACTCCAGGTCCGCGTCGCCGATGGCTCTGGCATCGTCTCCGTCGCTGACGGCGACGAGGTCCTCATACGCGCGCGTGATGCGGGTGAGCACCTGCGGGTCGGCGCCGCGTGCGACCCGCCGCGCGGCCTGCGCCTCGATGGCCAGGCGCATCTCGTACACATCGGCGATCTGGTCGCCTTCGATCACCGCGACACTCATCCCTCGCCCGGGCACCGCGACCAGAATCCCCTCCTGCACCAGCCGCTGTGCGGCCTCGCGCAGCGGGCTGCGGCTCACTCCGAGCTGTGCGGCGATCTCGACCTCACCCAGCGAAGAGCCGACCGCGAGCGCTCCCGAGAAGATCGCCTTGCGCAACTCGATCGCGATGAGGTCGACGGTCGACAGCCGCGGCACGCGCAGCACTGACGCGCGGCCGACCGAACGGGGCAGGTCACGGGGCATGCAGGTCTCCTCATCCGTTAGAACGCGTTCCCATTGTCGCGCGCGCGGCGGCACATTGCCGCGCACGACTCCAGGACAACAGTTTTGTCTCGTTGTCGACAATCTGCACGTCCGATTGTACGTGCATAGACAATCTCCCGTATCGTGTGTCGCGGTCGTCGCCCACTCCGGCGACGACAGACAGTCACGAAGAGGAGCATCATGAGCAAGCGCACAGTCCGAACCGCACTCGCCGCACTGGGGGTGCTGACCCTCGCTCTCACCGGATGCGCGTCGGGTGACAACGGCGACGCCGGCGGTGACGGCGGCAGCGACGCCCAGACAACCCTCGAGAAGGCGCAGGAGTCGGGCACCATCACGCTGGCCGTGGCCTCCGAGCGCCCGTACTCCTGGGTCGAGAACGGCGAGCCGACCGGCGCCACCATCGCCATGCATGAAGAGATCTTCAGCAACCTCGGCATCGACGACATCAAGGTCGAAGAGGTCGAGTGGAACTCACTCATCCCCGGATTGAACGCCGGACGCTGGGACGTCATCAGCGCGGGAATGTCGATCCTGCCCGACCGCTGCAAGCAGGCCGCCTTCGGCGATCCCGAGATCATGTACACGACGACGCTCGCCGTGCCGAAGGGCAACCCTCAGGGGCTGACCGACCTCGACTCGGTCGTGAAGAAGGGCGACGTCAAGCTGGCCGTGCAGTCCGGGGCCATCGAAGAGGGCTACGCCAAGGAGCTCGGCATCGGCGACGTCACCAAGGTCGACAGCGCCACCGCCGGCCTCGAGGCCGTGCAGTCGGGTCGGGCGGATGCCTTCGCCCTGACCGCCGTCTCGCTGAACTGGATGACCAAGGACAGCGACGATCTCGAGACCACCGACGCCTTCGTGCAGGAGATCGACGGCGTCGAGCAGATCGGCGCCGGCGCCACGGTCTTCCGCAAGGAGGACAAGGACCTGCTCGAGGCATACAACAAGGAGCTCGCCAAGATCACCGGCGACGAGAAGTCGTACCTCGACCTCGTCGAGCCGTTCGGCTTCACAGCCGAGAACCTGCCACCCGCAGATCTGACGACGGACCAGCTCTGCTCCGGCGACCTCGGCTGACTCACACGTCGTGACCGAGAATCTCGAGGCGCTCCAGCGGGCGCTGCCCCACCTGCTCGACGGGTTGTTGATCACCGTCGAGCTCACGGTGGGCGGCGCCCTGCTGGCGTTCGTCATTGCCATCGCGCTCGGCCTGCTGGCACGGTCAGGCAACATCCTGCTGCGCGGCTTCGCCCGCACGGTGATCGAAGTGTTCCGCGGCACTTCGCTGCTGGTGCAGCTGTTCTTCCTGTTCTTCGTGCTGCCGCTCCCGCCGTTCAATCTGGAACTGCCGCCGGTCTTCGTCGGCATCCTCGGTCTGGGGCTCAACTACGGGGCGTACGGGGCGGAGGTCGTGCGCGGCTCGATCAACTCCGTGCCGCGAGGCCAGTGGGAGGCGACGACAGCGCTCAGCCTGTCGCGCACGCAGCGCATGTGGCGCGTCATCTTCCCTCAGGCCTGGGCGCTGATGATCCCATCGCTCACCAACCTGCTGATCCAGTTGCTGAAGGGCACGGCGGTGGTGTACCTCATCACGATCGTCGACCTCACCGCGCAGCTGAACAAGCTCCGCATCGACACCGACGTGTTCTTCGCCTACTCCCTGGGGCTGGTCATCTACTTCGTGATCGCGTACATCCTCACCATCGCCATGAACGCCCTCGAGGCGCGTGCCAAGCACCGCCTCGGCCAGGGCACCCGGCTGCGTGAAGCAGTCGCCGCGCCCACCGTCGACGCAGAGGGGGACGTCCCGTGAACGACGATCGAGTCATCTGGAACTGGGATCACGTCTTCGCCGCTCTGCCGGACATGCTGTGGGCGTTCCTCACCGTCACGCTGTTCGTCACGGTGCTCGGCAGCATCATCGCCGCGGTGCTGGGGCTGCTGATCGCCCTGGCGCGCAGGAGCACGCCGCGTCCGGTCGCCGCGATCCTGACGTTCGTGATGAACTTCATCCGCATGACGCCGCTCGTGGTGCAGCTGCTGTTCGCGTACTACGCCTTCACCGCCGTGCCGCCGCTGACGCTGGGTGTCATCATCTTCGGCATCCACTACGCCACCTACATGGCCGAGGTGTACCGCGCCGGTATCGACGCGGTACCGCACGGTCAGTGGGAGGCCGCCACAGCCCTGTCGATGTCACGCGGACGCACGTGGACCGCCGTCATCATCCCGCAGGCGCTGCGCTCCACCCTTCCGGCGCTCGGCAACTACGTCATCTCGATGTTCAAGGAGACGCCGTTCCTCGCCGTCATCACCGTGACCGACATGGTCCGTGCCGCGCAGGAGTACGGTGCATCGAACTTCCGGTTCATCGAAGCCATCATCATGGCGGGGGTCCTGTTCCTCGTCGCCAGCTACCCGACCTCACTGCTCATCGGGCGATTGGAGAAGCGTCTTGCCTACACAGCCTGACACCCACACCGGGGCCATCACCTTGAACGACGGCGATGTGCCCGCCATCCGCTTCGACAAAGTCGAGAAGCGCTTCGGCGACCAGGTCGTGCTGCACGACCTGGACTTCACCGTTCGCAAGGGCGACCGCGTCACGCTCATCGGCCCCAGCGGCTCGGGCAAGACGACGATCCTGCGCCTGGTGATGACACTCGAAGAGGCAAACGCCGGGTACATCCTCATCGACGGCAAGCCGCTCACGCACGTCGAGCGCGAGGGCAAGCGCGTCGAGCTGAAGGAGAAGCACAAGAACGAGATGCGCAAGCGCATCGGCATGGTCTTCCAGCAGTTCAACCTGTTCCCGAACATGACAGTGCTCGAGAACATCATCGAGGCGCCGGTGCACGTGCTGAAGGTGCCGAAGGCTCAGGCCGTCGCACGTGCGCACGAACTGCTCGAGATGGTCGGCCTGCCCGACAAGGCACATGCACACCCGACGCAGCTCTCCGGCGGTCAGCAGCAGCGCGTCGCGATCGCCCGCGCCCTGGCCATGGAGCCCGAGATCCTGCTTCTCGACGAGGTCACCAGCGCGCTGGATCCCGAAGTCGTCGGCGAGGTGCTGAACATCCTGCGCGACATCGCCCGCGACACCGACGTGACCATGCTGATCGTCACGCACGAGATGCAATTCGCCCGCGACGTCTCCAACCGGGTGCTGATGTTCGACGGCGGCCGCATCGTCGAAGAGGGCTCGCCGGAGCAGATCTTCACGGCACCGCACGAGCAGCGTACGAAGGACTTCCTCGCCGCCGTACTGTGACGGTGCTGTGAAGCCGGCGGCAGCGGGGATGCCCGTCGCCGCCGGCTGCACGAGGTCAGCGCCGCAGCATCCGCACCGTCCAGATCACGAGGTCGGCGACCGCGTCGATGATGAGCAGGATGCCCACGCCACGGCCGATCCGCGACCGGCTGCGGCTGAACGCGATGCCGGTGGCCAACTCTGCCGTGCTGATCGAGGCTCCGAGCAGCGGACGCTTGCGCAGGAATCGTGCGAAGCGATCGAGCGGCCGGCCGCGACGGGTCAGCGACGTCGTCTCGACGAGGCCGCCGAGCAGGAAGTCGCCGGCTGTGCGGCCCCAGCCCCGTGGGGTGAAGCGGCGACCGGATGCCCGATCGTCGAGCCCTGCGGAGATCAGCGTGGCGGGTACGCCGAACGCCGCGATGAAGGCTTCGATCCGGGCTGTCTCCCCCACGACGCCGCCGAGCACCTCGGGCAGGCAAGCCCGCTGCGCGGCGGCGATGTCGATCGCATCTCCCATGTCGAGCCCGGCAAGCTCCTCGCCCGTGCCGTCGGCCTCGGTCAGCATCCGCCGATACACCTCGGCGCTCTCCGGCACCGTCATCGCGTCGATCTCGAGCACGGGTCGTGTGTGCTGTTCGGAGTTCGGCCAGATCATGGCCGTGCGCCCACGCGGTGAGGTGATCTCGACCCAGGCGTCGCCGTGCGCCGGCAGGTTCACCTCGATGATCGGACCGTCGGCGCTGCCACCGGAGACCGCCATGTGCGGGCGGTCGGTGCGATAGCCGTACAGCGACCAGGTGCCCACCTCGAGATAGTCCACGCTCGTCTGCAGGATCTGCGCGGTCAGCCGCGCGCCCCACGGTCCGCGTCGCGAGAACTCCGCCACCTGCACCGGATCGACGGCGAACAGGTCCTCATCCAGCTCGGCATCGCCATCCGGCATCCCGAATCCCGCGAGGTCCTCCGGGGACGCCGCCGAGTCATCCAGCTGCTCGAACGCCTCACTGAACTGCTCGTCGAGTTCGGCATCCACCGCCTCGAGCGCATCATCCACGAACCCGAGGTGCAGCGTGAGCCCCTCAGCGTCGAACAACTCCAGCAGATGCTGGGCGGTCAGGTCGAATCGCAGCCTGCCATCCGCGTCGAGGGCGACGACATCGCCGCTGTCGGTGACCGGGATCAGCAGCACGGTCTCGTCGCCGTCGAAGCCGCGCACCGCGGCGAGCACCCGCTCATCGCGCAGGATGCGCTCAGCCGCCGACGTCGGGTCGTCACCGCCGCCCGAATCGACCGAGGCGTACGTGATCTGAAAGGCGATCTGTTCTGCTGACACCTCTCGAGGCTACCCGGCAGGCGCTGTGGGCAGACTCTGAATGAACGCCGGATCACCCATCATCGGCACCGACACGCACACCGAGACGAGCAGCATGGTCACGACGAAGCCGACCAGCGGAAGCCACCAGGCCGCGCGTCCGCGCTTGAGTCGCCGGAACGACAGCCAGGCGGTCGCAGCGTAGCCGACGACCATCACGATCACCGCGATCGTTCCCCACACACGGGCGGCTGCGAAGTTCGAGAACTCCCCCTCGACCCCGAGCATCTCCAGAGAGGTGCTCAGCGTGGTGGACAGATCCAGGAAGCCGGGGATCGACGAGACGACGTTGACCAGACCGAGCGCGAGCAGCACGATCGTGACGAGACGATTCATCGGTCCGGCGGCACGTGCGGGCGCATCCGACACAGCCTGTGAACCCGCCGTCCCGAGCGGCGCGACGGCGTGATGCGCTGGTGCCTGCGGAGGCATCGGTGCGAACTGCGAATGTGGCGTCGGATGCCCGCCCGCGGGGGCGCCCGCGGCGGCGTTCGGCTCCAACGGCGGCAGACCCGCCGCGGCGCGCTGCTCCTCGGGAGTCGCGTACTCGCCGTACTGCGGCCGATCCATGCTCATGCGCGGACAGCCCGCCCGCCGAGGGCACGCTCGTCGCGCTTGCCCGTCAGGTCTTGGCGCAGCTCCTTGGGCAGCGAGAACATCAGGTCCTCCTCGGCCGTGCGCACCTCTTCGACGTCGTGGTAGCCCGCACCGCTGAGGGCAGCGAGCACTTCCTCGACGAGCACCTCTGGCACCGAGGCGCCGCTGGTGATGCCGACGGTGTTCACTCCGTCGAGCCACTCCTGCTTGACCTCTTCGGCGTAGTCCACGCGGTACGCGGCCTTCGCGCCGTACTCCAGCGCGACCTCGACCAGACGCACACTGTTCGACGAGTTGGCTGAGCCGACGACGATCACGAGATCGGCGTCCTTGGCGACCTTCTTGATCGCCACCTGACGGTTCTGGGTGGCGTAGCAGATGTCATCCGACGGCGGATTGTGCAGCTCGGGAAAGCGCGTGCGCAGGCGATTGACCGTCTCCATGGTCTCGTCGACCGACAGCGTGGTCTGCGAGAGCCAGACGACCTTCGACGGGTCCGTGACCTGCACGGTGTCCGCCTCTTCAGGCGAGTTCACGATCGTGACGCGCTCGGGCGCATGCCCGGCCGTGCCCTCGACCTCTTCGTGCCCCTCGTGGCCGATCAGCAGGATCTCGAAGTCGTCGCGCGCGAAGCGCACGGCCTCGCGGTGCACCTTGGTCACCAGCGGGCACGTCGCATCGATCGCGTGCAGTCCGCGGTCCGATGCCGTGTTCACCACGGCCGGCGAGACGCCGTGCGCGCTGAACACGATGTGCGCGCCCTCTGGCACCTCTTCGACCTCCTCGACGAAGATCGCGCCCTTCTGCTCGAGTTCTGTGACGACGTGGATGTTGTGCACGATCTGCTTGCGCACGTACACCGGCGAACCATAGCGCTCCAGCGCCTTCTCGACCGCGACGACCGCGCGATCGACACCGGCGCAGTACCCGCGCGGGGCCGCCAGCAGCACCCGCTTCGCACCGTCGACAGGGACGTCACGCAGCGGCGCGGTGCCCACGGGGCGGGGCATGCGAGGAACGGGCAGGATAACGGCGCTCATGGCCTCGAGTCTATCCGCGGGCGCCTTGGCAAGGGCCGGGAGCGCGCGCCGGACGACCGGCGTCGGCGGCATCCGGAACAATGGATGCATGACCGTCTTCGAAGCCACTGCAGTCCCAGGCGAGCCGCCGCCGGCCGACTCGGTTTCGCCGCGCGAGTCATCCCCTGATGCCCCGACGTCCATCGCCAGGCTGAACGCCACCATCCGTGACTTCGTCGCCCAGTGGGGAACCGTGTGGGTCGAGGGTGAGATCACGTCATGGAACCAGCGCGCCGGCAACATCTTCGCGCGCCTCAAAGACGTGAGCTCCGACGCGCACATCTCGATCAGGGTGTGGTCGAGCGTGCGCGCACGCATCCCCGGCGACCTCGCCGTCGGCGATCACGTCATCGCCGCGGTCAAGGCCGACTACTTCGTCAAGGGCGGCGACTTCAGCTTCATCGTCTCGGCGATGAAGCACGTCGGGCTCGGCGACCAACTGGAGAGGCTCGAGAAACTGCGTGCCCAGCTGCGCCAGGAGGGGCTGTTCGACTCGGCGCGCAAGAAGCCGCTGCCGTTCCTGCCGCGCTGCATCGGGCTGATCACCGGTGAGCGCTCGGACGCCGAGAAGGACGTGCACCGCAACGCCGAGCTGCGCTGGCCGCAGGTGCGCTTCCGCACCGAGCACGTGGCGGTGCAGGGCGACCGCAGCGTCGCCGACATCCTCGCAGCGCTGCAGAGACTGGATGCCGATGACGAGGTCGACGTGATCATCATCGCCCGCGGCGGCGGCGACCCGCAGACGCTGCTCGGATTCAGTGACGAGCGACTCATCAGGGCGGTGGCGGCAGCATCCACTCCCGTCGTCAGCGCGATCGGGCATGAGAACGACCATCCTCTTCTCGACGACGTCGCCGACCTGCGCGCCTCGACGCCGACCGATGCCGCCAAGCGCGTCGTCCCGGACGTCGGCGAGCAGCGCGCCATCGTCGCGCAGCTGCGCGCGCGAGCCACGACCCGGCTGACCCAGCGCATCAGCCACGACATCGCGCAGCTCGAGCAGCTGCGCTCGCGTCCGGTGCTGCGCTCGCCCGACCCGATCATCGAGCAGCGCGCGCAAGAGGTGTGGCTGCTGGCCTCACGCGGGCGCGACACCGTCACCCGCCGATGGGATGCTGCGCAGCGCACCACCTCCGAGCTGCGCGCCTCGCTGCGCGCGCTCTCCCCCGCCGCCACCCTCGCGCGCGGCTACGCGATCGTGCACCACGACGGCGGGCGCATCCTCACGGACGCCGCCGATGCCCCGACGGGCACAGTGCTGACCGTCACCGTCGACCGCGGGTCGCTGCACGCACGCTCCGAAGGGCAGATCGAAGAAGGCGGATAGGATGGAGGGTGTGACCGCGCCCAACGAATCACCCGTCGAATCACCCGTCGAATCGCTGTCGTTCGAGGCCGCGCGCGACGAGCTCGTGCGAGTGGTCGCCGAACTCGAGCAGGGTTCGCCCACCCTTGAGCACTCGCTCGCCCTGTGGGAGCGCGGCGAGGCGCTGGCCGCCAGGTGCGAGGAGTGGCTGGTCGGCGCGAAGCGCCGGCTGGATGCTGCACGTGCAGCATCCGATGGAGATGAGTGATGAGCAAGCAGCCGACGGTCGTCGCGGGTCTCGGACGCCCTGAGACCCCGCAGGAGACCGCCGATCGCAAGGCCGAGTCGAGCCACGTCTACCGCTCGAGCCAGACCTTCCGCAACCTGATCGCGGCGCTGATCGTCACGGTCGCAGTCGTCGTCATCGTCGTCTTCGCCGTCCCCCGCGGCGAGCGCGTGCCTGCCCCCGAGATCGACGTCGCCGCCATCGCGGCCGATGTCGAGACGAGCATGCAGCGCCCCGCCCTCGTGCCCGATGCCGACGACTTCTGGCGCGTGAACGCCGCCGCCCTCGAGGGAGGCGCTGTCACCGTCTGGAACGTCACCCTGGCGCCGGCCGCCGACGATGAGCGCGGTTTCGTGCGCGTCGCGCAGGCGTTCAACGCCGATGTGGCCTGGGCGCCGCAGGTGCTCGGCGGCAAGGCGCCGACCGGCACGATCACCATCGACGGTCGCGAATGGGACGAGTTCAAGATCGGCAAGGCGACCGATGCGAATGTCTCGTACGCCATCGGCACCCAGGCCGGGCCCGACTACGTGCTGCTCTACGGTTCGCGATCCGCCGAGTCCACCGCTGAACTCGCCGATTCCCTGTCCGCGCAACTGGATGACCTGGAGGAGGCCGAATGACGACGACGATCACACCCGCCGAAGCATGGCAGGAGATGCTCGACGGCAACCGACGGTTTGTGTCCGGAGAAGCGCGGCATCCGAACCAGGGTGCCGACCGACGTGCTGAGATCGCCGAGGGCCAGCATCCGATCGCGACGTTCCTGGGCTGCTCGGACTCGCGCGTCGCCGCTGAGACCCTCTTCGACGTGGGGCTGGGCGACCTGTTCACCATCCGCAACGCCGGTCACATGGTGACGGACTCGGCCGTGGCGAGCATCGAGTTCGCCGTCGCCCTGCTCGATGTGCCCCTGTTGATCGTGCTCGCGCACGACTCGTGCGGCGCGGTGAGCGCGGCGGTCAAGGGCACGGCGATCGACGCCGAGCCGATCCCCATGAACATCTGGAAGCTCATCGCCCCGATCGTCCCTGCCGCACGCCGCGTGCTGCACGAGACCGGTGGCACCTCGGTCGACGACATCGACCCCGAGAAGGTCGGGCGCGAGCATCTGCGCGGCACCGTCAAGGCTCTGATGCAGTCCTCCGAGATCATCAGCGATGCCGTCGCCGCAGGGCGCCTGGCCATCGTCGGCGCGAAGTACCGTCTGGTCGATGGCACGGCCGTGCCGGTCGTCCAGGTCGGCCTCACCGATACAGACATCCCCTCTCTCGCAAAGGAGCAGCAGTGACTGACACCGAGTACCGCATCGAGCACGACACCATGGGTGAAGTGCGTGTGCCCCTGAACGCGCTGTACAGCGCGCAGACCCAGCGTGCCGTCGAGAACTTCCCGATCTCGGGCTCTGGTCTCGAATCCACTCAGATCGCCGCGCTCGCACGCATCAAGAAGGCCGCAGCCCTCGCCAACAAGGAGCTCGGCACCCTCGACGGTGACATTGCCGACGCGATCGCGGCCGCTGCAGACCTGGTGGCCTCCGGCAAGCACGACGGCGAGTTCCCCGTCGACACGTACCAGACCGGTTCTGGAACCTCGTCGAACATGAACATGAACGAGGTGCTCGCGAATCTCGCCACCGGCATCCTCGGTGCGCCCGTCCACCCGAACGACCACGTCAATGCGTCGCAGTCGTCCAACGATGTCTTCCCGACGTCGGTGCACATCGCCGTCACACAGGCACTGATCGACACGTTGATCCCGTCGCTCGATCACCTCGCCGTCGCCCTCGAGGCGAAGGCCGAGCTGTGGAAGGACGCCGTGAAGTCGGGCCGCACCCACCTGATGGATGCCACCCCCGTCACCCTCGGCCAGGAGTTCGGCGGCTACGCCCGCCAGATGCGCCTCGGCATCGAGCGTGTGCAGTCGGCGCTCCCCCGCGTCGCTGAGGTCCCGCTCGGCGGCACGGCGGTCGGCACCGGCATCAACACGCCGCTCGGCTTCCCGCAGAAGGTCATCGAGCTGCTCGCCGCCGAGACCGAGCTGCCGATCACCGAGGCCAAGGATCACTTCGAGGCGCAGGCCAACCGCGACGGCCTGGTCGAGGCATCCGGTGCACTGCGCACCATCGCCGTGTCGCTGACCAAGATCAACAACGACCTGCGCTGGATGGGCTCGGGCCCCAACACGGGCCTCGGCGAACTGCACATCCCCGACCTGCAGCCCGGCTCGTCGATCATGCCAGGCAAGGTCAACCCGGTCGTGCCGGAGGCCGTGCTGATGGTCTGCGCCCGCGTGATCGGAAATGACGCGACAGTGGCCTGGGCCGGTGCGTCCGGCTCGTTCGAGCTGAACGTCGCGATCCCGGTGATGGGCACAGCGCTGCTCGAGTCGATCCGCCTGATCTCCAACGCCGTGCGCGTGCTGGCCGACAAGACCATCGACGGCCTGGAGGCCAACGTCGAGCGCGCCGCCGCCTTCGCCGGCATGAGCCCCTCGATCGTGACGCCGCTGAACAAGGTCATCGGATACGAGGCCGCGGCGAAGATCGCCAAGCACGCCGTCGCCAAGGGTATCACCGTGCGCGAGGCCGTGATCGACCTCGGCTACGTCGAGCGCGGCGAGATCAGCGAAGAGGTGCTCGACCAGAAGCTCGACCTGCTGTCTATGACGCACGCCGGCTGACGCTGCTGTCCGCGCCTGTGGGCTGACGCGCCTGCACACTTTTCCCCGCCCTGCACACGAATCCTCGGATTCCGTGTGCAGAGCGGGGTTTTCTGTGCATGGGCGTCGTGTCCGATTCCTCCTGCACAGTCTGCGGATCGTCGCGGGTTGTCCCCAGAGCAGGGATTTCCGGCGGGAGCAGGATGCGACGTTGGTCAGAGTGGATGCCATGCTCTCCGCCTCTGACACCATCGACCGCCTCGGCGGCATCGCGCGCAGCGCTCAGTTGTATGGGTTGGGTTTCGACCGTCGATCGCTCGCCACGTGCGTGGCGAAGGGCGAGATCCGGCGCCTTCGGCCCGGTGTCTTCGGTGCCCTGTCGCTGCCCGGCGACCTCCGCACTGCGGCTCAGCATGGCGGGGCGCTGACCTGTGTCAGCGTCCTTCGCCGAGCGGGTGTCTGGACCGTTTCCGAATCGGACGTTCCGCACGTCTGGCTGGGACCGGGCCGCCACTCAAGTGCCCACGTCGGATGCCAGTGCATCGACCACTATCAGAAGGGCCGCCCGCCGATCGGCGCCGCGTCCCTCGTCACCGCATTGCTGCATTTCCGTCAGTGCGAGGGGGACGAGGAGTTCTTCGCAGCGTTCGAATCCGCGTGGAGCAAGGGACTGCTGTCCAGATCCGAACGCGCTGCGGTACGGGCAGGTCTGCCAATGAGTGCCCGCTGGCTCGTGGATCTGGCTCGCCCCGATGCCGACAGCGGCCTGGAGTCGCTGCTGCGCCTGCGGCTGCACATCCTTGGCATTCAGCTGCAGTGCCAGGTGAAGATCGACGGCGTCGGACGCGTCGATTTCGCGGTCGCTGATCGGCTCATCATCGAGGTGGACGGAAAGGAGAATCACGACGGTCACAGCATGCGTCACAAGGACTTGGTTCGGGATGCTGCCGCTTCCGCCCTGGGGTACGAAACCCTTCGATTCGACTACGCACAGGTGCTCCATGACTGGGAGACAGTCCAACGAGCGATCGTGGGTGCGCTGCTGCGGTTGAAGGTGCACGCATGACCGAGTTTGTGGATAACTCCAGCACGGTTCCCGACATACGGGTTAGCGTGGGCGGGTGACGATGACGACCGCGCCTGTGAAGACCGTGCTCATTCGAGCGGGCGCCGCGCTCATCGCCGGCGGCCTCATGCTCGGGATGCTGTCCGCCTGCTCCCCCGCGGAGCCCGAGCCGACCCCGACGAGGACCGCGCTGTTCGCCGGTGAGGACGAGGCGTTCGCGGCGGCGGAGGAGACGTATCGGGCGTACAACGATGCCTTGAATGAGGTGGATACCGAAGACCCTCATACCTTCGAGTACGCGTTGAAGCACTCAACCGGCGACTTCGAGAGTCGCGACCGCAAGAACTTGAGCACTATGCACGCTGAGGGCTACAAGATGACAGGTGACTCAGTTGTTCAAAGCTTCGCGGGAGAGAGCTACGACTCCTCCGAGGGCGTAGTCGTTGGAATAGTGTGCATCGACGTCAGCGAAACTGACATCGTTGATTCGAGCGGCGGGTCGGTGGTCGCTGACGATCGTCCTGATGTTTATGGCGCAACCGTGACCTTCATCGCGAAGGGAGAACGGTTGCTGATTTCCCGCGCCGACAAGGCTGAGGACGGCCAATGCGTCGGGGCATAGCAGCTGCGCTCTTGGTAGCGCTGATGGTTTTGATCTCATCTCCGCCGGCAGCTGCGTCAGACGACGACGGCATCGCCGGCACAGACATCATCGCCGGCACCGAGGGGAATCGCCTCGACGTGCAAGGGACCGAGTCAACGCCAGGATCCCGTGGAGATGGCGGTGATAGAGGCGCTGACTCCGGCGGAGGCATCCAAGACGCCGGCTACGTACCGCCCCCGCGGCGCACTGCAGCGGAGTGTCTGACCAATTGGAGCAACATGATCTCCTGTTGGGAGTTCGTCAACCAGCCCGAAGAAGGCGAAGACCCCGAGGAGGCCACGCCCGCGATCCCCGAGATCACGATCACTGACCTTGCCAGCTTCTCCCCCGAGCCGGGGATCCTCGCGGGCGAGCCGGACAACCTCGGCGTCGCAGGGCTCCCGACCAACTTCACGACCGACGCTGACGTGCACACGCAGGCCGGCGAACTGTTCGGCTTCCCGATCCAGGTGCGATTCACGCCCGCCACGTACACGTTCCTGTACGGAGATGGTGAGTCGCGGGCATCCGACACTGCCGGCACCAGCTGGGACGACCTCAAACAGGCCCAGTTCACGCCCACTGACACCAGCCACTCCTACGCCGAACGCGGCACCTACGATGCCAGTGTCGACGTCTCGTACACCGCCGAGATCGACCTCGGCGTCGGGTGGTTCCCCATCGACGGCCAGTTGACCATCACCGGAGCCACGCAGGAGATCCGCATCTACGAGGCGCACACCGCCCTCGTCGCGCGCACCTGCGACGAACAGCCCACCGCCCCCGGCTGCTGACCCACCCCGCGCCGGCACCGCCCGCCTCACGCGCGCACGGAACGGGGGGCCGACCGTAAACTCGCCAGACACCCATCGCGCCCGGCTGCAAGGCAACCGGGCGCGGGGGCGAACTCCGCTGAACCCCCTCAGCTGAGCTCGCTGCCCTCCAGCAGTTCGGTGACCAGCGCCGCGATAGCCGAGCGCTCCGAGCGCTGCAGCGTCACGTGGGCGAACAGGTCGTGGCCCTTCAGTGTCTCGATCACGCTGGCGACGCCGTCGTGGCGCCCCACGCGCAGGTTGTCGCGCTGACCGACATCGTGGGTCAGCACCACTCGCGAGTTCTGACCGATGCGGCTCAGCACCGTCAGCAGCACGTTGCGCTCCAGTGACTGCGCCTCGTCGACGATCACGAAGGCGTCATGCAGTGAGCGACCGCGGATGTGCGTGAGCGGCAGCACCTCCAGCATCCCCCTGGCGATGACCTCCTCGAGAACGTTCCCTGAGACGACCGAGCCGAGCGTGTCGAACACGGCCTGACCCCACGGGTTCATCTTCTCGCCCTGGTCACCGGGCAGGTATCCGAGTTCCTGGCCACCCACCGCGAACAGCGGGCGGAAGACGATGATCTTCTTCTGCTGCTGCCGCTCGAGCACCGATTCCAGACCCGCGCACAGCGCCAGGGCCGACTTGCCGGTGCCGGCGCGTCCACCCAGCGACACGATCCCGACTTCGGGGTCGAGCAGCATCTCGATCGCGATGCGCTGCTCGGCAGAGCGCCCGTGCATGCCGAACAGCTCGCGGTCACCGCGCACCAGCCGGAACTCCCCGTCGGCGACGACCCGCCCCAGCGCCGAGCCGCGCTCGGAGTGGATCACGAGCCCCGTGTTCACCGGCACTCCGCGCAGGTCCTCACTGAGGCCGACCTCGCTCTCGTACAGATCGCTCATCTCATCGCCCGACAGATCGAGCGTCGTGATGCCGGTCCAGCCCGAATCCACGGCCTGCTCAGCAAGGTACTCCTCCGCCGCCAGCCCCAGCGATGCCGCCTTCACCCGCATCGGCAGATCCTTCGAGACGATGGTGACGTCCTGCCCGTCCTGCGCGAGCTGCGCGGCGGTGGCGAGGATGCGGCTGTCGTTGTCACTGAGCCGGATGCCGGCCGGCAGGATCGACATGTCGGCATTGCCCAGCTCTACCCGCAGCGTGCCGCCCTCGCCGACCTCCACCGGGAAGTCGAGCCGTCCGTGCTCGATGCGGAGTTCATCGAGGTGGCGCAGTGCGCGGCGGGCGAAGTAGCCCAGCTCGGGGTCGTGACGCTTGTTCTCGAGCTCCGAGATCACGACGACCGGAAGAACGATGGAATGCTCCGCGAAGCGGAACAGTGCCTGCGGATCACTCAGGAGCACGGAGGTGTCGAGCACATATGTGCGAAGAGCCGTGTCGTCATGCGACACGGCTCCGGTTTCGATCTTCCGGCTGGTGGACGTCTGCTGCGCTGTACGTGTGGTCACGATCCACTCCTACTTCCCGGGAGTGATCCCGGCTCTGCAGCGAGTCGACCAGGGGCCACGAGTCGCGAACCTTGAGGCCGACTCGACCGGGCACGGTGCCCGATGCCTTGAAGGTACGACTCAGACGCAGAGACGACGCGCAGGACGCGCGGGCGTGTCGCCTTAAGAGATCGTGAACGGTGCGTGATCGGATGCCATCAGCGCCCCCTCCAGCATCCGCAGTGTCTCGTCGTCGGTGCCCGCGTGCGGCGCCACGCGCACCGTCTCCCCTCGCGCCGTCGCCGTCACGCCGGCGTCGGCGAGCGCCTGTGCGAGCCGCGCCGGATCGGCGGGCGCCAGGACCACGATGCCCGCGCGCTGCGCGCGCTCGCGCGGCGATGCCACCGGCACGCCCGCCCGATCGGCGATCTCGATGACAGCATCCACCCGTTTTGCGAGAAGCTTCTCGATCTCGGCGACCCCGATGTCACGCACGTCCCTCAGCCCCGCCGCCAGGCGCGCCGCGGCGAGCGGGTCGGGTTTGCTGACGCCGTAGGCCTGTCCGGATGCCGCCGGATCGGGAAGCGAGTCGACGAACAGTCCGTCGACGGTCGTGCCAGTGGTGCCGCTGAGCACCGGGGCGATGCGCTCGCGGGCCCGAGCGTTGAAGCGGGCGAAGCCCGTGCCGCGGCCCGCGCGCACCCACTTGTATCCGTGTCCGACGACGACGTCCGCGAGCGCGTAGTCATCGTCGACGACGCCGAAGGACTGCACGGCATCGAGCACCAGCAGCCGGTCGGGCCCGATCGCATCACGCAGCGCGGCGAGATCGATGCGGTATCCGGTGCGGAAGTCGACGTGGCTCACCGTGACGGCCGTGACGTCCTCGTCGAGCGCCGCGGCGATGACGTCCGGCGTCACGCGTCCGTCCGCGGGAGTGATCCAGCGCGGCGTCAGCGCCGTGCCGCGCGACTGCGCAGCCCGATGCAGCGTGAGACTGACGGCCGGGAATTCGGCCGTCGACACCAGCACGTCTCCGGTCAGCCCGTAGAACGCCTGCATCAGCCCGTGCGTCGACGAGTTGTGCAGCGTCACATCGGCAGCGTCGGCGCGCAGCAGCTCGGCGAGCAGCTCGCGCGCGCGGCCCTCGTACTCGAACATGGTCGGCACCGATGTCGGATACCCGCTGCCGAGCATCTCCAGGCCGCGGATCGCCTCGTCGCGCACGGTCGTAGAAATCGGCCCGAAGGCCGCCCAGTTCAGATAGCCAGGCACGAGATCGAACGTGGCGAGGTAGTCGGTGGCGCTCATCCGCTCAGTCTGCCACCGGGTGCGGACGTTCGCCCAGGGGACCGCCGGGTCAGCGCCCGAAGCGACGGTCGCGGTCGGCGAAGTCGCGGATCGCGCGCAGGAAGTCGACTTCACGCAGATCCGGGCCCAGCGCCTCGACGAAGTAGAACTCGCTGTGCGCGCTCTGCCAGAGCAGGAAGTCGCTCAGGCGCTGCTCGCCGCTGGTGCGGATCACCAGGTCCGGATCCGGCTGGCCGCCGGTGTACAGGTGCTCGCCGATCATCTCGGGGGTGAGGTGCGCGGCGAGGTCGTCGAGTGTCCCACCTGAGGCGTTGTGCTGACTGATGATGCTGCGCACAGCATCCACGATCTCATTGCGCCCGCCGTATCCGACCGCGAGGTTCACGTGCAGCCCGGTGTGATCGGCGGTACGGCGCTGCGCCTCGTCGAGAACGCGTGACAGCTCGGCCGGCAGGATGTCGGAGCGGCCGACGTGCTGCACGCGCCAGTTGCCCTGCTGCGACAGCGTGTCGGCGAGTTCGGCGATGATCTCGATGAGATCGCCGATCTCCTTTGAATCGCGCTTGGTCAGATTGTCGGCCGAGAGCAGGTAGAGCGAGACGACCTCGACCCCGAGCTCATCGCACCAGCCGAGGAATTCGCGCATCTTCGCGGCGCCGGCACGGTGGCCCTCCGCGGCGGATTCGTAGCCGAGCTGCCTGGCCCAGCGACGGTTGCCGTCGATCATCATCGCGACGTGATGGGGAACGGATGCCGGGTCGATGCGCCTTCGAAGACGGTTCCCATAGAGCCGATAAAGCGGTCCCCGCCCCGAGCTCTCGCGTTCACTCACGTGCCTACGCTACCGCCACAGACGGCGCCTCCCTGTGACTGCCCAGGATATGTACGGCAGACGGAATGGGCGCGAGCCTAGAGTGAGCACGTGAGCACCCGCCGTTCAGACAACGCCGACGTCCCAGAACTGCCGCTGATGGCGGCGGCCGACGCGGATGCCGCGGTCGAGATCAAACCGACCTGGCGCGGGTGGATCCACGCAGCCGTCTTCCCGATCGCGATCGCCGCCGGAATCGTGCTGATCGTCCTGGCGCAGGGCACCCCGGCGAAGTGGGCGGCGGCCGTCTTCATGACCTCGTCGCTGCTGCTGTTCGGCAACTCCGCGCTGTACCACCGGTTCGACTGGGGGCCGAAGACCAAGGCCGTGCTCAAGCGCATCGACCACGCCAACATCCTGCTGCTGATCGCCGGCACCTACACGCCTCTCGCCGTGCTGGCGCTTCCGCCCGAGAAGGGCACACTGCTGCTGTGGCTGGTGTGGGGCGGCACAGTGCTCGGCATCCTGTTCCGTGTGTTCTGGATCAACGCGCCGCGCTGGTTGTACGTCGCGCTCTACCTCGCGCTCGGCTGGACCGCCGTGATGTACATGGGCGACCTGCTGACCGCCAACGCCGCGATGATGGTGCTGGTGATCGTCGGCGGGCTTCTCTACACGGGCGGCGCGATCGTGTACGCGCTGAAGAAGCCCAATCCGTGGCCGGGTCATTTCGGCTTCCACGAGATCTTCCACGTCTGTACCGTGCTGGCGTTCCTGTGCCACTGGGTCGCCTGCCTGCTCATCTCGCTCGCACCGTACTCCCCCTCGCTCGGGCTGCCGGCGTAACGCGAAGCCTTCCAGCGCTCCACCCGCCCGTACGGCGTTACGCTCGACAGAGACCCCTCAGCAAGGAGCATCCCCATGGCCGATGTCGAGAGCTTCACCCTCGATCACACCGCTGTCATCGCCCCGTACGTGCGCCTGATCGGCGTCGAGCACGGCCCCAAGGGCGATGCGATCTCGAACTTCGACGTGCGCTTCGTGCAGCCGAACGAGGGCGAGATCCCCACCGCCGGACTGCACACCATCGAGCACACGCTGGCCAGCGTGCTGCGCGACCACATCGACGGCGTGATCGACATTTCGCCGTTCGGATGCCGCACCGGCTTCCACTTGATCATGTGGGGCGAGCCGGCGATCGTCGACGTCGTGAGCGCGGTCCGCGCTGGGCTGGAGTTCATCGCCGGTCCCGCCGAGTGGAGCGACGTGCCCGGCGTATCCGCCGTCGAGTGCGGCAACTACCGCGACCACAGCCTGCATTCCGCGAAGGAATGGTCGAAGCGGATCCTCGAGCAGGGCATCAGCCTCGACGCGTTCGCCCGCGTCGGCGTCTGAGCCCGGGACGTCTGAGCCCGCGGCTCAGGACTTCGTCGAGTCGCCGTCCGATTCCTCGCGGGCGGCCTCTTCAGCATCCAGCTCCTCGCGCACTTCCTCGCGATAGCGCACGCGGCGGATGCGGCGGTTCATGTCCCAGATGAGCAGGATCACGACGACGACGATCAGCACGATGATCGCGAAGCCGGCGAATCCCGGGGTCACGGAGTCCGGATCGACCGTCATGGTCGGCGTCGGCATCGGGGTGTTCTCGCCGAACAGGATCATGATTCCGCCTTCTCTCCGCAGGTCGAATACCCTGGGAGTACCAGCCTATCCGCCACCCGAGATGCAGGAGACCTGTGACCACCGCACGTGAGCTCGATGAGCGCTACGGCCGCAAGGGCCGTCGTCCCCTCCCGTGGATCATCGGAGGTGTGCTGGCCGTCGCCGTCATCGTCTTCTTCGGATGGACGACAGTCGCCAAGCAGATGAATGCGGTGGATGCTGCTGATCTGGGATTCACGGTCGTCGACACGCACAGTGTGGACCTCCGCTTCCAGTTCACGGCGCCTCGCGGTGCCGACGTCGCCTGCGCCGTGGAGGCGCTCGATGTCGAGTTCGGCGTGGTCGGCTGGAAGATCGTCGAATTCTCCGGCAACGAGTCGCACACTCAGGGTGTGCAGGTCAGCATCCCGACGGTCGCCGAGGCGACGACCGGTTTGGTGAAGTCCTGCTGGGTCGCCTAGAATCGTGGCCAGATGACCGACGCCCCGGCCCATGCCGGGGCGTCTTGGCATATCCCCGGGCATCGAATGATGTCCCGGCACTCCCCAAGCCCCTGCCGGGGCCCGCACAAAGGAGCACGCTGTGTCCACAGACGCTCAGGTACCGTTCCTCACGCAGGAGGCGTACGACCGGCTCGTCGACGAGCTCGAGACCCTTTCGACCACTGGCCGCGACGAGATCGCGGCGCGCATCGAGGCGGCCCGCGAAGAGGGCGACCTCAAGGAGAACGGCGGATATCACGCTGCCAAGGACGAGCAGGGCAAGCAGGAGGCTCGCATCCGCACGCTGCAGCAGCTGCTGAAGACGGCCAAGGTCGGCGAGGCTCCTGCCAGCCGCGGGATCGTCGAGCCCGGCACCGTCGTCACCGCGCTCGTCGCGGGTGACGAGGAGGTCTTCCTGCTCGGCAGCCGTGAGATCGCCGCCGCCGGCGTCGACCTCGACGTCTACAGCGAGGCGAGCCCGCTCGGCCAGGCCATCATGGGCCTCAAGGTCGGCGCGAAGTCCAGCTACGAAGCACCGAACGGCCGCGCGATCTCCGTCGAGATCACCGGCGTCGAGACGTACACCGGCTGAGTCCCCCAGAACCGCGAGACGGCGGGATGCCCCAGGGCATCCCGCCGTCTTCTCGTTGCAGGGACCTGATCAGTCGGGCAGCACCGAGGGCTCGTATCCGGCCGCGCGCAATGCGTCGAAGGCCAGCTGGGTGTGCTCGGGCCCGCGGGTCTCGATCGAGAGTTGCAGGATCATGTCGCTGATCTGCAGGCCGTGCCCGTGCCGCGTGTGCAGTACCTCCATGACGTTCGCACCGACCTGCGACAGGATCTCACTGACCTTGGCCAGCTGACCGGGTCGATCCGGCAGCGGGATGCGCACGGTGGCGTAGCGTCCCGAGGCCGCCAGCCCATGGGCGACGACGCGCTGCAGCAGCATCGGGTCGATGTTGCCGCCGGACAGGATCGGCACCGTGGTGCCGTTGGCCTTCACCTTGCCGGCCAGAATCGCGGCGACGCCCACTGCGCCGGCGGGCTCGACGACGACCTTGGCGTGCTCGAGCAGCACGAGGATGGCGCGGGCGATGTCGTCCTCAGAGACGGTGACGACGTCGTCCACGAGATCGCGGATGATCTCGAACGGCACCGCGCCGGGTTCGGCGACCAGGATGCCGTCGGCGATGGTCGGCTGCGTCTTGATCTCGACCGGGTGCCCGGCTGCCAGCGACGGCGGCATGGCCGCAGCGCGTTCGGACTGCACGCCGATGATGCGCACGGTACGGCCGGCCTCGGCGGCCGCCTGCTTGATGGCCGCCGCGACACCCGCGATCAGTCCGCCGCCGCCGATGCCCATGATCACGGTGTCCAGGTCGGGGACGTCGTCGAAGATCTCCAGGCCCAGCGTGCCCTGTCCGATCACGACGTCGCGATGATCGAAGGGGTGGATGAGCACGGCGCCGGTGCGCTCGGCAAACTCAGCCGCGAGGCGCAGCGAGGTCGCGACGGTGTCGCCCTCCAGCACCACCTCAGCTCCGTATCCGCGCGTGGCGAGCAGCTTCGGCACCGGCACGCCGAGCGGCATGAAGATCGTCGCCGCGATGCCGAGCGACTGCGCCGCGAGTGCCACACCCTGCGCGTGGTTGCCGGCGGATGCTGCGACGACACCTCTCACGCGCTCCTCTGGCGTGAGCTGGGCGAGGCGGTACGTCGCACCGCGGATCTTGAACGACCCGGTGCGCTGCAGGTTCTCCATCTTCAGCAGCACCGTCGCGCCCAGCGTCTCGGTGAGGGCGCGGGAGAGCTCCGTCGGCGTGTGCGAGATCACCCCGTCGAGGCTCTCGGCTGCTGCTCTGAACTCGGCAAGGCTCGGGCCTGTGGTCATCGATTCCTCCTCGGCCGCTCACGCGGCACTGTGCTCCAGATGAGATCTGCTTGTGGGTCTTCGCCGGTGCGCCACGCGCCGGTGCTGATCGTCACCGCGGCGACGTTGATGAACGCGGCCAGCGGCACGGCGAACAGCGCACCGGGGATGCCTGCGATCATCGCGCCTCCCGCGACCACCAGCACGACGGCCAGCGGATGCACCTTCACGGCGGCGCCCATCATGAGCGGCTGCAGGATGTGCCCCTCGACCTGCTGAACGAGCAGCACGACACCGAGCATCGCCAGCGCGATCCACGGCCCGTTGTAGACCAGCGCCAGGAACACCGCGATCGTGCCGGTCAGCACGGCACCGACGATCGGGATGAACGAGCCGAGGAACACCAGCACCGCGACGGGAATGGCCAGCGGCACGCCGAGCAGCGCCGCACCAGCGCCGATGCCGACGGCATCGATCGCAGCGACGGCGAGCTGCGTCCTGGCGTAGTTGACGACCGTGTCCCAGCCGTTGGTCGCGGCGGCATCGACAGCAGGCCGAGCGCGACGAGGGAAGACCTTGAGCGTCCAGCGCCAGATCCCGCCTCCGTCGGCGAGAAGGCAGATGAGGATGAACAGAGCGAGCAGCGTGCCTGTGACGATGTGCGCTGCAGTGCCGGTGACAGCGCCGGCGGCATTCCACAGCAGCGACGCCTGCTCCGTGAGCAGATTGAGTCCCTGCTGGATGAAGTCGTCGATCTGCTTGGCTGTGAGGTTGAGCGGCCCGTCGAGCAGGAACGTGCGCAGCTGGTCGATCGCCTCCTTGGTCTTGGCCTGCACATCTGGCAGTTGCAGGCGCACCTGCCAGACGACCAGCCAGACCAGTCCGGTGACGATGCCGAGGGTGGCTCCGATGGCGACCGTGATCGCCAGCCACCGGGGGAAGCGCGCGCGCATCATCAGCTGGAATCCCGGCCACAGCAGGGCGGTGATCAGGATGCCGACCATGAGCGGGATGACCAGGAGCTTGAGCAGCATCACCAGCCAGATGAACAGGGCGATGGCTCCGGCGATGACGAGTAGACGCCAGGAATACGCCGCGGTCAATCTGAGCGATCGAGGCACGGCCTCATCGGCCTCGATCTCCACGATTCGGTGGGTGGACGGCGGATCGGCACGGAACGGATTGCGGAACCTCGGTCTGGGGTTGTCGCTCATTGTGCAATTCTACGTATCGTCATGTGATCGCCCCGGCATGATGTCGGTGGTGCCGCATAGTCTGGCCGAATGGCTCCTGCGATGACCGCGACCAAGATCCCCACGCTGAGTGCTTCCGAGGCGCGCCGGATGACGCTGGCGGCGCAGGGCTTCTCACGGCGGATGCCCGATGCTGTCGCTCCCCGGCATCTGCATCGCGCCATGGAGCGCCTTGGCGTGCTGCAGATCGACTCGGTGAACGTGTTCGCCCGGTCGCACTACATGCCGATGTTCTCGCGTCTGGGCGACTACGACCCGACGCTGCTGGATCGCACCTTCGTCTCGCGCACCACGCACTACGTCGAGTACCTGGCCCACGAGGCCACCTTCATGCCGGTGGCGGACTGGCCGCTGTGGGGGTTCCGCATGCGGGCGTGGCAGGAGCGCGTGTCGACGCCGGACGCCTGGGGGCACGTGCACGCCCGCACGCTGGACTGGGTGCGGGCCGAGCTGCGCGACCGCGGACCGCTGCGTCCGGCCGACCTGCGCGAGGACGCCCCGCGGGATCGCGGCACGTGGTGGGATTGGGACGAGGCGAAGCTCGCCCTCGAGCATCTGTGGCGCAATGGTGAGGTCGCGATCGCCGGCCGGATCGGCTTCGAGCGGCGCTACGGCCTGGCCGAGCAGATCATTCCCGCCGACGTGCTCGGCACCGAGATCAGCCGCGAAGATGCGGTGCGCGAGCTGGTGCGCCGCGCGGCGCGATCGTACGGAGTGGCGACGGTCGCCGATCTCAACGACTACTACCGACTGCGCGACCAGGCGGCCGTGCGATCGGCGGTGGACGACCTCGTCGACTCTGGCGAGCTGGAGGCCGTGACCGTACGGGGGTGGGAACGCGGCGGACGCCCGATCCCGGCCTGGCGGCACCGTGAGGCCGCGCTCCCCCGCCGGATCGACCGGGCGGCCCTGCTGACCCCGTTCGATCCGGTCGTGTGGTTCCGAGACCGCGCGCTGCGGGTGTTCGACCTCGACTACCGCATCGAGATCTACGTGCCGGCGGCCAAGCGCCGCTACGGCTACTACTCGCTGCCGGTGCTGGTCGGCGATCGCATCGTCGCCAGAGTCGATCTGAAGGCCGACCGCCCAGCATCCGCTCTGCAGGTGCAGTCGGCGTGGTGGGAACCGCACGCCGACCCGCTTCGTGACGCTGAGCGCGTTGCCGAAGAGCTGGTGCGCGCGGCGCGCTGGCAGGGGCTGGAACGGCTCAGCGTGTCAGGCTGGGGTGATGCGTCGGATGCTGTCGCGCGTGCGCTGCACGGCAGCGAGCCGCCGATCGAACGCCATCAGCATCCGAGGGAAGCCGCCTAGAGGTCTAGAACTGCACCCGCGGCGGCTCGGAGATCGCGCCGTCGTCGGCGACCTCGAAGAACTCGCGCTCGGTGAAGCCGAGCCCGCGCGCGAACATGTTGTTCGGGAACACCTTGATCTTGGTGTTCAGCTCGCGAACGCCGCCGTTGTAGAACCGGCGGGCAGCCTGGATCTTGTCCTCGGTGTCGACCAGCGAGTGCTGCAGCTGCAGGTAGTTCTGGCTGGCCTGCAGCTGCGGGTAAGCCTCGGCCACGGCGAAAAGACTGCGCAGCGCCTGCTGCAGGTGCCCCTCGGCGACGCCGGCCTCAGCGGGCCCGGTCGCCGACAGTGTCTCAGCACGAGCCCTGGTGACGCCCTCGAAGACGGCCTTCTCGTGCGCGGCGTAACCGCGCACGGTCTCGATCAGATTCGGGATCAGATCCGCCCGCCGCTTCAGCTGCACGGTGATGCCGCTCCACGCCTCATCGACGCGCACATTCAGCTGCACCAGCGAGTTGTATGTCGCCCACAGATAGATGCCGACGAGCACCAGCACGCCGACGACGATCAGTACCGGCCACAGCCATTCCATGCGGAGCCCCCTCGAGAATCGAAAACCATCCTATGCGGCGATCACTGCGGATCACCTGGGCGACAGGCGTGAATCACGCACCGAGGATGCGCTCCAAGTGCCTGTTGCCGAACACGCGCTGCGGGTCGAGCCGATCGCGCAGCGCGACGAAGTCGTCGAACCGCGGATAGCGCTCGCGCAGCTGGTCGGCATCGAGGCTGTGCAGCTTGCCCCAGTGCGGACGTCCGCCGTAGCGCAGCATGATCTGCTCCACGGCGTCGAAGTATTCGCGGGGGTCCGCGCGCCAGTAGCGGTGCACGGCGATGTAGGCGCTGTCGCGCCCGGAGGCGGTCGACATCCACAGATCATCAGATGCTGCGAAGCGCACCTCCACGGGGAACTCGACCGACCAGCCGCGATCGGCGATGAGCTGCTGCAGCTCGCGGAATGCCGACACAAGGTGCTCGACCGGGATCGCGTACTCCATCTCGCGGAAGCGGACGGTGCGGCTCTGCGTCAGCACGGCGTTCGACCGGTCGGTGTACTCGCGGTCGCCGGTCATCTTCACGGCCAGACGATTGAACGGCGGGGTGATCGCGGGCACTGCCTGAGCGGTGGCGCAGACCATCCGGTAGATGCCGTTCGAGAGCAGCGTCTCGTCGATCCACTTGCCCACCGGAGGCAGCGGCTTGCGCGGGGTGGACTCGGGCAGACGGGTCTGTCGCTTGGTGAGGGCGACGTCGGTGTGCGGGAACCAGTAGAACTCGAAATGATCGTTCTCGGTGGCACGCTCGTGCACTGTGTCGAGCACGTCCGCGAGCGGGGCCGGTTCATCGACCGCGTGCAGGATGAACGCCGGAACACACTGCAGCGTCACCTCGACGATGATGCCGAGCGCGCCGAGGCTGAGCACGGCCGCACCGAGCAGCTCATTGTTGTGCGTCTCGTCGATGCGCAGGAACTCGCCGTCGGCGGTGATCATGCTCAGCCCGCGCACCTGGGTCGCGATGCCGCCGAAGCCAGACCCCGTGCCGTGCGTGCCTGTCGAGATCGCCCCGGTGATCGACTGCCGATCGATGTCACCCAGGTTCTCCATCGCGAGGCCGTGCGGGCGCAGCAGCTCGGGGATGCGGTGCAGGCGCGTGCCACCGCGCAGCGTGACGCGCCCGCGCTCAGCATCCACCGAGACGACACCCTGCAACTCGTCGAGCTCGACCAGCACGCCTGGCGCGACGGCGATGCCGGTGAAGCTGTGCCCCGCGCCGACGGCTTTGATCGTGAGTCCTTCAGCGGCCGCCGCCTTGACAGCGCGCTGCACGCCCTCCGCCGAACGCGGACGCTCCACCCGCACAGGGCGCACACTGGCCGAGCGGCCCCAGTTCTGCCAGGTTCCGCCGGGTCGTGTCATAAGAACGTCTTTCCTTCGCCTCGATAAGTGGGGATCTCGTCGATGACGACGCCGTCGGCGACGAGGTGGTACGTGTCGACCCGTTCGGCCGGCTCGCCGCTCTTGGCGTGCCGGAACCAGACGCGGTCGCCGATCTTCAGGTCGCGCGCGGTCTCGCCGCGCAGTGGGGTCTGCACTTCACCCGCCGCCTCGCGGGGCATCGTGCGCAGGTGCTGTGGCCAGACCGGCAGCGGCTGCCGTGACGCGACGGCGGGTCCAGAGGCGATCCATCCGCCGCCGAGAACGGTGGCGATGTCGGGCTCGGGCTTGCGCACGACGTCGAACGCGAAGGCGGTCGCCGGTGCGGGCGAGAACGAGCGGTACCCGTCGAAGAGGTGACCGGCAAGCAGTCCGCTGCCGGCCGTGGCCTCGGTGAGCGACTGGTCGCTGCCGGTGAACTCCAGTGATCCGGTGCCACCGCCGTTGAGGAACTCCAGCGGGGCGACGTCGAGCATCGCCTCCGCGATCTCGGCACGGCGCCGTCGCAGCTCGTCACGGGAACGGGCCTGCATCATGCGGATGATCGGAGCGTCGGCGCCCGCGGCATCCCCCTGCCCTGCGATCTGCGCCTCGTACATCTGCAACCCGACCAGCGTGAATCCGGGACGACGCACCACCTGCCGGGCGAAGCCGGCGACGTCGGCCGCGGTGAACAGCGACGAGCGGCGCACGCCGATGTGCCCGAGTGCCGCCGACCGCAGCGAGGCGTCCACGTCGATCGCGACGCGGACGTCAGGACGCTTGCCGGGTGCCGCGATGGCGTCGATGAGGTCGAGGTGGGCAAGGTCGTCGATCATCAGCGTGATGCGCGCCGCGAGCTTCTCATCGGCCAGCAGGGTCGCCAGCCCCGCCTTGTCGACGGTGGGATAGCCGAGCACGATGTCGTCGTGATCCTCAGCGAGCCAGAGCGCCTCGGCGAGGGTGAATGCGAGGATGCCACGGTAGCCGGGCAGGGCGAGCACAGCATCCAGCACCGCGCGCACGCGCACCGACTTCGTCGCGACGCGAATCGGGATGCCGCCGGAGCGCACCAGCAGATCCATGGCGTTGTACCGCAGCGCGTCGCGCTCGATGACGGCGACGGGTGCGGGCAGATGGGCCGTCGCTTCCGTCAGCGA
Source organism: Microbacterium sp. H1-D42 (assembly GCF_022637555.1). NCBI lineage: Bacteria > Bacillati > Actinomycetota > Actinomycetes > Micrococcales > Microbacteriaceae > Microbacterium > Microbacterium sp. H1-D42. The sequence goes on from NZ_CP093342.1 coordinate 2,506,181, forward strand.
GCGCCAGTAGCGCGCAGGCGAGCGCCACGCGGCATCGCGAGAGGAGGAATCCGGGCCCACATCGGCAGTCTTCGGGCTCTGTTCAACAGTGAGGTCGAGCACCCCTCTACCTTACGACCAAATCGGACTGAGTTTCACAACTCGTGAGACGCTGGTTCATCTTCGTGGCGCCACTTCGTGCCCCCACTGGGATTCGAACCCGCCCCACCGGCCCTCCACCCGCCGCTTCGCGTCGCGCGGAGCCTCCGCCGGCGTGGGCCCTAGTCTGGGTCTCACCCAGTGGCGCCACTTCGTGCCCCCACTGGGATTCGAACCCAGACTGAAGCGATTTTAAGTCGCCTGCCTCTGCCGTTGGGCTATGGGGGCCCACCGATCAGCCTAGCGACGCGAAAGGACCCGCACGATCGCTCGCGCGGGTCCTTCAGCAGTCAGGTGATCAGGCGTCGGCCTTGACCGTCTCCGCCTTGACGTCGGTCTTCTTGGCAGGCGTCTTGCGGGCTGCCGGCTTCTTCGGTGCGGCCACCTCAGCGGTCGACGCGTCGGCCTTCTCAGCCGAGGTCTTCACCGGTGCCTTGCGGGCCGGAGCCTTGCGCGCGGCAGGCTTCTTGGCGGCGTCCTTCGCAGGCGCTGCATCTGCTTCTGCCTTCGCCGGGGCATCCTCCGTCTTCGCCGGAGCCGGTGCGGGCGCCGCGGCGACCGCAGGACGCGGACGCGCTGCGAACTCCTCGAACGCGGCACGGGGCTGCTGCACAGCCTCGAGGTTCACGATGTCGCGGCCGAGCCACAGGTTGTTCCACCAGCCCCACAGCACGCGCCACTTGCGCTCCCACGTCGGCATGGCCAGGCCGTGGTAGCCGCGGTGTGCGATCCAGGCGACGAAGCCCTTCAGCGCGATCTTGCCGGACTGGAAGACGCCGTTGTACAGGCCGAGGCCTGCGACAGCGCCGAGGTTCTTGTGGAAGTACTCCTTGGTGCCCTCACCGCGCAGCACGGCGACGAGGTTCTTCGCGAGCACCTTCGCCTGACGCACGGCATGCTGGGCGTTCGGCACGCAGTAGCCGCCCACACCGCCGCCGGACAGGTCCGGCACGGCCGAGACGTCACCGGCGGCCCAGGCACCCTCGACGGGAGCCTCGGCGGTGCCGACGCGCAGGTCGGCGCGGGTCTGGATGCGACCGCGTTCCTCGACGGGCAGGTCGCCGCCGCGCACGACGGTCGGGTTGGCCATGACTCCTGCGGTCCAGACGATCAGGTCGGTCGGGATGACCTGGCCGGTGGAGAGCTCGACGTCGCCGCCGACGGCACCCGTGACCTGAGTGTCGAGGTGCACGTTGGCACCGCGCTTCGCGAGGTCCTTGAGCACCCACTCGCTGGTCTTCAGCGAGACCTCGGGCATGATGCGCCCCATGGCCTCGATGAGGTGGAAGTGCGTGTCGTCGAAGGTCAGCTGCGGGTACTTCGACACCAGCGACGAGGCGAGCGAGCGCAGCTCGGCGAACGCCTCGATGCCGGCGAAGCCGCCACCGACGACGACGACCGTCAGCAGACGGTCGCGCTCGGGGCCGGCGGGGATGGAAGCGGCCTTGTCGAAGTTCGACATCAGCTTGTCGCGCACGGCGACGGCCTCTTCGATGGTCTTCAGCCCGATGGCGTTGTCGGCGATGCCCGGGATCGGGAATGTGCGCGAGACTGCACCGGCGGTGACGACGATCTGGTCGTATGCGAACTCGTAGGACTCACCCACGGGCGGCGTGATCGTGGCGACCTTGTTCGCGTGATCGATGCCGGTGATCTTGGCCGTGATGACGTTGGTGCGCTTCAGATGGCGGCGGTGCGCGACGACCGCGTGGCGCGGCTCGATCGATCCGGCGGCGACCTCGGGCAGGAACGGCTGGTACGTCATGTACGGCAGCGGATCCACCATCGTCACATCAGCTTCACCCTTGCGAAGGTGCTTCTCGAGCTTCCATGCGGTGTAGAAACCTGCGTAGCCTCCACCGACAATCAGAATGCGGGGTGCAGTGCTGTTCTGAGGCACAGGGGGACAACTCCTCGTCGTCAGGGTGTGGGAGTGCGTCGACCGCGCTCCGTTCGGATGCGCCGGGCAGCTGCGGTGACGCCAAGCGCTACCAGGATACCAGGCACTGTGAGTGCCAGAAGCGGCAGGGTACCGTACCGCAGAGATTCGGTCGTCGGAAGCAGGGGCGAGCCCGCCTCGGTCGGCGGCTCGGCCGGAGGCAGCGGCGGCACGGCCTCTGGCGTCGCGGTGGCCTGCGGCTCGGGATCCTTCGGAGCGTCAGCGCGCCGGTACACCCGCACCCACTCCTTCAGATCGCCCATCGGGTTGGCATCGACCTTCGGGACGGATGCCGTCACGGCCGCGTTCACGTCGAGAAGTCCGTATCCGTAGAGCGGATCCGGCTTCTCGCGCATCTCTGGAACCGGAACCGCGGTCTTGATCAGCCGGTTGATGACATTCGCGGCATCCAGCTCCGGATGCGCGGCGCGCACCAGCGCCGCCGCCCCGGCGACGATCGGCGCGGCGCCGCTCGTGCCGTCCCACCCGACGACCTGCCCGTCGGCTGCGATGCCGACCAGCGACTCGCTCGGCGCCATGATGCCGATCGTGATCCCCTGCGTCGACGCGCCACGGCTCGCCATTCCGGTCTGGTCGACGCCCCCGACCGTGAGCACGCCGGGGATCGTGGCGGGTGCGCCGATGATCGAGGTTCCGCTGTCGCGGTTTCCCGCGGCGGCGATCACGACGACATCATGCTCGTAGGCGTACAGGAACGCCTCGTCCCAGCTCTTGTCCCAGTCCAGGGTGTTGGTGGTGAAAGACAGGTTGATCACATCGGCGCCGTTGTCGACGGCCCACTTCATGCCCTCCGCGACCTGCTCGCTGAAAGGCACGGTCGACGAAGTCCCCGGAAAGCCGAGCGAGATCGACAGCAGGTTGGCCCGCGGCGCGACCCCGATCATGCCGGTGCCGTCGGGCTTGCCCGGTGCCGCGGCGACCGAGGCCACGAGCGTGCCGTGCCCACGGTTGATGACTCCCACCGGCGTCCGGCCGTCCGCGGTGCCCACCCCGGACATGTCCTTGCCGTCCTTGACCGCGCTTCCGAACACCCCGCCGGCCTCGCCGATCCCGGTGTCGAGCACTGCGATGGTCACGCCCTTGCCGCGCGTGACGCGCCAGGCGTCGCGGATCTTCGCGCCGTCGAGCCAGTACTCCTTGGCGCGGACTGGATCGCTCGGGTCGTCAGGGATCGGCAGCGGAGTCGGCTCCGGTGTCTCGGCCTCGGTCGCTGCATTCGACTGGGGGACGGTGTCAGCGAAGGCTGTCGCCGGGGTCACGGCCACGGCCGGCGCGGCACCGAGGATCGCGGACGCCGCCATCGCCGTGAGCACGGCAATGCCCGACAGCATCCGCAATCTCGTCATTCCGCCGTGCTCCCACGGGCCGCCCCCGGATCGGTGCACGCGCACCGCTCGGGCGACCAGCTGGAGCGCGCCAGCGCGGCGTCGCCGATCGGGTTCACGCCAGGGCCCGCCGCCAGGGCATGTCCGGCCAGAGCGTGCAGGCACTTCACGCGTGTGGGCATTCCGCCGGCCGAGATGCCGTCGATCTCCGGCACGTCGCCGAACTGCGCGCGGTCGGCGAGGTAGGCCGCGTGCGCGCGCTGGTAGGCGGCGGCGACGTCGGCATCCTCTTCAAGCAGGTGTGCGAGTTCGGGCATCACCTGGGTGGCCTCGAGCGTCGACATGGCCGCTGTCGCGGCAGGATGCGTGAGGTAGTAAAACGTGGGGAACGGCGTGCCGTCGTCCAGTCGAGGCGCCGTGGCGACCACGGTCGGGTTCCCGCAGACGCAGCGTGCGGCGATTCCGACGACCCCGCGGGCTGTGCGCCCCAGCTGGCCGGAGACCGCGTCGATCTCGGCGGTGGTCGGCGTCTCGTAAGGCGGTGTCGTCACCTGACCAGCGTACGGGAGCGAGTCTGTGTGCTGACTCAGCGCGCCGGGGCCTGAACCGCGGTCTTGGCGAGCCCCGCCGAGGTGAGGCTGCGCAGCAGCTGGGGCATCCAGTCGGATGCGCGCTCCTGCAGCTCGTCGCTGACCTCGTCCTGCTCAGGAGGGAGATCGGCGGGGTCGAGATCGAAGTCGATGAGGTAGGGAACCTGCCCCGGTTTGACGTAGTACAGGCGCTCGCGGGCCTGGGTCGTGATGTAGGCGGGGTCGTCCCACCGCGCCTGCTCGCGTTCGAGTTCGGCGATCTGCTCCTGGGTGACCTGCACCGAGTGCTCGAGCGCCGAGATCTTCTGTTTCTGGTCGAGATAGGTGCCGATGGTGGGCACCAGCACCCAGGTCCCGAGCACGACGAGCGAGAGCATGATCGCGGCGAAGGCGGAGAGGCGGATGCCACTGGCCCACTCGCGCACGTCCACGGCGCGGCCCGCGATGCTGCCCCGTGCACCGTCGCTCGACTGTGCACCACGGCGCGGACGCGTCGGCGTCTCCTCGCGCGCAGGGGACGACGAAGGGGGAGCCGGTCGTCGTGCCATGCTCCCCCTCCTTCGCGTGTCTCGGCTGCTGTTCAGTGGTTCCTGTTCAGCGCTTCGGGTTCAGCGGTTCGTGCGCCTCAGCGACCGAAGCGCGGGAACGCCGATGCACCGGCGAAGACTGCGGCGTCGCCCAGGTCCTCCTCGATGCGCAGAAGCTGATTGTACTTCGCGACGCGCTCGCTGCGAGCGGGCGCACCGGTCTTGATCTGGCCGGCGTTGGTCGCAACGGCCAGGTCGGCGATCGTGGTGTCCTCGGTCTCACCAGAGCGGTGCGACAGCATCGCCGTGTAACCAGAGCGCTGCGCGAGGCTGACCGCGTCGAACGTCTCGGTGAGCGTGCCGATCTGGTTCACCTTCACCAGCAGCGAGTTGGCGACACCGCGATTGATGCCGTCGGCCAGGCGGGCGGGGTTGGTGACGAACAGGTCGTCGCCGACCAGCTGCACCTTTTCGCCGAGCGCCTCGGTGAGCAGCTTCCAGTTGTCCCAGTCGTCCTCGGCGAGCGCATCCTCGATCGTGACGATCGGGAAGTCGTTCACCAGTCCCTGGTAGTACTCGATCAGCTCGGGGCCGGTCCAGTCCTTGTTGTCGAGGCGGTACACCCCGTCGTTGAAGAACTCGGTGGCGGCGACGTCGAGACCGAGCGCGATGTCCTTGCCGGGGGTGAAGCCGGCCTTCTCGATCGCCTTGATGAGGAACTCGAGGCCCTCGCGGTTGCTGGGCAGGTCGGGGGCGAAGCCACCCTCGTCGCCGAGGCCGGTGGCGTAGCCGGCGGCCTTCAGCTCGCCGCGCAGCACGTGGTAGGTCTCCACGCCCCAGCGCAGCGACTCGGAGTACGTGTCGGCACCGATCGGCGCGAGGAAGAACTCCTGCATGTCGATGCCGTTGTCGGCGTGCTCGCCGCCGTTGATGACGTTGAACAGCGGAACGGGCAGCAGGTGCGCGTTCGGGCCACCCAGGTAGCGGTACAGCGGCAGGTCTGCCGAATCGGCTGCGGCCTTGGCGACGGCCAGGCTGACGCCGAGGATGGCGTTCGCGCCGACGCGCTTCTTGTTGTCGGTGCCGTCGACCTCGTTGAGGATCTCGTCGACGATGCGCTGCTCGCTGGCCTCGACACCCTCGATGGCCGGGCCGAGCTCGTCGAGGACTGCCTCGACGGCCTTCAGCACGCCCTTGCCGCCGTAACGGCTCTTGTCGCCGTCACGCAGTTCGTATGCCTCGAAGGCACCGGTGGATGCGCCGGAGGGAACGGCTGCGCGCTGCACGACGCCGTCATCGAGGAGCACCTCCACCTCAACGGTCGGGTTTCCGCGCGAGTCGAGAATCTCGCGTGCGCCTACTGCCTCGATAAGTGCCACAGGTGTGCTCCTTTGTCGGAGGGGAAAGGGTTCGTGGAGCGACGTCGATCCGCGGCCCAGTCTAGCCCGGGCTGTTTTCAGGACCGAGCCCCGCGTCACAGGGAACGGCGGAGTCAGACGATGACAGCGAGGGCGAAGCCGTCCCAGCCTTTGAGGCCGACAGTCTGCAGAGCGGTCGCGTCGAAGCGGGGGTCCTCCCCCAGCATCCGAAGCGCGTCGCGGGTGCCGACGACCATCGGGTCGGCGCTGCCGGCGTCGACGATGTCGCCACTGCGACCGATGTTGTCGACGATGACGACCGTGCCGGGATGCCCGAGGCGCGCCGCCCAGTCGAGGTAGATCGTGTTCGACTCCTTGTCGGCGTCGATGAACACCAGATCGAACCCGCCGACCAGCGTCGGCAGCACGTCGGCGGCACGGCCGATGCGGATGTCGACTCGCTCGCCGACCCCTGCCGAGTCGATGCTGGCGCGGGCCACGGCGGCGTTGGCGGCCTCGGCCTCGATCGTGGTGACACGGCCGGTCTCGCCGACGGCACCGGCCATCCAGATCGTGGAGTAGCCGCCGAGCGTGCCGATCTCGAGCACGCGCTTCGCGCCGCTGATGCGCACCAGCAGGTTCAACAGCTTTCCGGCGACGGGTGCGACCTCGATCTCGGGCAGGCCGGCCGCCCGCTGCGCGGCGAGCGCGGCTTCGAGCGCCGGGTCGTGCCCTACGAGCGTCTCGGCGAGGTAGTCATCGGCGGCACGCCAGTTCTGCGGAGTGGATTCGACCATGTCTTCAGCCAACCCCGGGGTGCGTGCCGCGGTCAAGGGCTCGCGGCCACGATCTGCGTGCGGCGCTGGGTCAGACGGCAGGCGGCAGTGTGGATGCCGGGTACTTCGGCGGCCTCGGCGCTGCGAGCGGCGGCTGCTTGCGGAACTGCCCTGTCAGCAGCAGGACCACGATCACGAGGCCTCCGACGATCCAGCCCGAGGCACCGAGTGCGAGCGCGAGCGCCGGGTCCATCGTCGCGCCGGCGGCGCTGAAGACGATCGGCAGACCCGCCGTGGCGTTGAGCGCGCCATGTGCGAACACGGCCGGCCACATCGAGCCGCTGCGCAGACGCAGCAGGCCGAGCAGGACACCCCACACGATGCATCCTGCGGTCATCAGCAGCACCCCGGTGAGGTCGGTGCGGCCGAAGTTGTAGCCGAGCAGGATGATCGGCGCGTGCCAGAGTCCCCAGATCGCACCGCTGATCAGCAGCGCGGGCCACGTGCCGTACCGGCGCAGTGCGGGCACGAGGAATCCGCGCCAGCCGACTTCCTCGCCGAAGGCCGCGACCGCGTTGATGGTCGCCGCGGCGAACGGGATGGATGCGAGCTGCGCCGCGAGCAGGATCCACGGCGCTGGCAGCTCGGTGCCTGCAGGAACGCTCTGTCGCAGCAGCTGCTCGAAGCCGGACAGCCCCGCGAAGTCGGCCGTGAGCCAGCCGAATGCGGCCGCGACCAGCAGCGCCGCGATCACCACGGCTGCAGCGCCGAACAGCCCGATCACCATCATCCAGACGACCCGCTTCGCAGGCCGAAGCGGCCACATGCCGAGGAACCGCAGCCGCTCCCCCTTGGGGATCGGCTTCAGCACGACCATCACGATCAACAGGGCGATCGCCGGCGTGTACATGATCACCGGCAGCAGCAGTCCGGCGTACGGCTCGGCCAGGCCGTGACCGAGCCAGAGCGGCAGCGCGATCAGCCAGGCCAACCCGCAGGCCAGCACGATGAAGGTGATGATCGCGCCGAGGCTGACCGTGACAGGGGCAGGCTCCGGCCTGCGCTGGTCGGGGTGCGTCATGATTCTTCCTCCAGGTCAGTTCGTCTGCGCTGTCGTTCCATGGCCCGCTCGCGCAGGCTCTCCAGCACGGCGGCCGCCTCGCGTGCACCATCCACGGTGACCACGAAGACCTTGCCTCTGCTATCGGTCACCTGCAGCGCCTCGCCAGCGCGCAGCACGACACCGCGCCGCCCGTCGACGCCGATGCGCCAGCCCCATCCGCCGAACTCGGCCATCGGGGCGATCTGAACGACCTCGATCCTCTCGATGCGGTCGAGCGGGATGCGGGTGTTCGGCCACCCGAGGATGGAGCGCACCTGGAGCCCACCGTCGCTCACCTGAACCCGGAAGACGAGCATCGTGGCGACCAGAACCAGCAGCAGGGCGGTCGTGCCCAGCAGGATCCATCCTCCGCCCGCTTCCTGCGCGAGGATCACGAAGGAGAGCACGAGCATCAGCAGCATCGTGCCGACCAACCCGATGGTCGCGCCCCGTGCCATCTTCGCCGTCCCGAACCAGGCCGCTCGCTCAGCGCACTGGAGGGTGATGCCCGCGACCTGCGCGCCGGCCTCTGCGGCGCGCTCCGGCGAGCGCGGCTGCAGGAACCAGCCGAGCGCCGTGCCGCCGAGGAGCAGGACGAATGCGATCGGAATCCAGCGACCGATGTCAGGCGTCTGCGTCGCGTCGGCGAGTCCGCGCTGCAGGCCCGCCGTGACCAGTCCGATGTACGAGATGAACAGCGCGATGCCGAGCCCCATGCCGCCGAGGAAGCGGGAGGTCGGACCCCACGCCTGAACCTGCTGCGTCGTGCTGCTCTGCGGCATGCGGTGTCCGAATGCGCCGATCAGCGCCATGAGAGCGACGGTGCCGCCGCCGACGCCGAGCGGCAGCGCGATCGCCGCCCACTTCGGTGCGAAACCGTCGACGCCCGAGGTACCCCAGTGCGTCGCGATGGGGTCGGGGAGCTCGGGCAGCCAGGTGGCGATCACCGCCGCGGTGATGAGCAGGATCGCCACGGGGATGATCACCCCCACCCAGAAGAACGCGGTGCGGGATCGCCGGATGTCATCGGTCATCGTGTGTCTCCTTCATGAGCGAGGCCAGCGTGGTCGAGGAGATACCGAGCGCCGCCGCGCGGCGCATGAGGTCGGCGACGTCGCCGGCGAGTTCGGCGAGCGGTGCGGCGGATGCTGACACCACGGCGCCACGTCCCCGACGCAGGTCGATCAGGCCCTCGTCCCGCAGTTCCTGGTAGGCGCGCAACGCCGTGTGCACGTTGACGTCGACAGCATCCGCCACCTCGCGGGCTGCCGGCAGCCGGTCACCTGGACGCAGCCGCCCGGCCAGCACGTCACCGCGCACCGACGCCGCGATCTGCTCGAACAGCGGGCGTGTGCTCTCTGGGTCGATCCGGATCAGCATCTCGCCTCCTACACGCTTACTCTAGTGCAACTAGAACAATTGTGGAGCGCATCCAGTCGATCATGCATGGCGCACGCCCGACCGGCAGACTGACCGACATGCGCATCACCCCTCGTCGCCTCGCCCTCGGAATGAGCCTGTGGATCCCGAACCTGTTCAGCGGCATCCGCGTGCGCCGCTACAGCGACGACTGGACGCACGCGACCGTCGAGCTGCACGTGAACCTCTTCACCCGCAACTATGTCAAGACGGCGTTCGGCGGCTCGATGTCGGCGATGACAGACCCGTACTTCTTCATGCTCGTGATGCATCAGCTCGGGCGCGACTACGTCGTGTGGGACACCGTCCGGGAATTATTGCGCCAGATGCATCATTCGTCACCACGCCGTACGGCCTAGCCGCCGCATCTCGCGGCGACCATGCCCTCCTGATCTGGAGTTTCCTTCCAACCTACCCTAATGCAATAATGTTGCTTCTAATGCAACAAGGTTGGAGGGGTTGTGGATCCTGTTCCGGGTGCTGCGAGCCTGGTCTTGGTGAGGGGAGTTAGTTACCTCGATGAGGCGGCTGCCGTTTTCGAAGCAATGGTGGAAGGGTGGTCCCGCCAGCAGGCCAGTCGACGACTGCAGCCGTCGACGATCAGTGCACGGCTGAATCTGATTCGACGGTTCCAGCGTTTCACGGAGGAGTATCCGTGGCTGTGGAGGGCGCAGGACGTCGAAGACTTCACTGTCTCCCTGATGAGCCGGAATCGACTGAGCACCAGCACGATCCGCGGCTACCACCTCACGTTGCGGCAGTTCTGTGACTATCTGACCGATCGTCGCTATGACTGGATGACCGAATGTGAACGGCGATTCAGTTCCGTTCCTACACAGGTGTGCCATGAGTGGAACACCGTGGTGCATCTTGATGAGTACGAGGGACGACCGGCCCGCCGCCCATTGACCTACGACGAGCTCGAAACGCTGTTCGGCCATTGCGATGACCGTGTGGAGCAGATTGCACGGACTGGTCGTAAGGGTGCGTTAGCCGCGATGCGTGACGCGCAGATATTAAAGACCACCTATGCGTTCGGACTCCGACGTCGCGAGGTGGCCAGGCTCGATATCGCCGATCTGCGCGTGAATCCGCAGGTACGGGAGTGGGGTCAGTACGGCTCATTGCACGTTCGATATGGGAAAGCGGTGCGCGGCGGTCCTCCACGACGTCGCACGGTGCTCGCGGTTCCAGAGTTCGACTGGGCATTGGACGGTCTGCGACAGTGGGTCGAGGAGGCGCGCCCGAGGATGGATCCCCGCGCGCATCCCGCGGTCTGGATAACCGAACGCAACAGCCGTGTTTCGGTCCGATATCTGGATATACGTTTCGCCGAGCTCCGCGCCGGTGCAGGTCTGCCTGCTGAGCTCACGTTGCACTGCCTGCGCCACTCGTACGTCACCCACCTGATCGAGTTCGGATACGCGGAGCGATTCGTTCAAGAGCAGGTGGGCCACGCGACGGCATCGAGCACCGTGATCTACGCTTCCGTCGGCAGCGACTTCAAGAACCGCATCCTGGCGGACGCGCTGCATCGTGTCTACGATCCCGCGAAAGGTCGCCGCTGATGATCAAGAAGATGAGCGCACGCTGGAAGCTGAGGGAGCTGATGGCATCGCAGGGATGGTTTCAGACCACAGATCTCGTGCCGCTGCTCGCAGAGCGCGGCATCCACCTCTCTCGAGAGCAGGTGTTCCGGCTGGTGACGAAGCCCCCTCAGCGCCTGAACATGGATGTGCTGGTCGCACTTTGCGACATCCTGTCCTGCACACCCAGCGATCTGATCGAAGCGGTGGAAGATCCCGTGACGGTGCAAAAGACCGGGACGGATGAAGCCCGCGGCATCGGAGAGCTGCGCCCGATTCCGGCTCGGATCCGCAGGCCCGATCAGACGTGAGCGAATCCCGTCGTCGAGTTTCGGACCGTGAGATCACCGAGATGATCATCGCGATCGTGACGGACGCGAACACGGGATTGGATCGCTCCGTCGTCCGCGAAGTCACGCTCACCGTGGCAACCCGACCGAACATGCGCGGACGCCTTCTTCGCACGCTCGAAGAAGCCTCGGCTCCGCTGACGTCTCCGGGTTCAGGGATGCCTCGCCAAGCGCAGAGGTTTCTGCGCGCCCTCATCGACGCAGGCGCCCAGGGTTTGCGCCTCCCGGTCTGCCAGAACTGTGCGCTGACTCGACCGATCAGTCATTCCCTGAACGATGGCCGAAGAGTGTGCGGGCCCTGTCACCGAGCCGCGCGAGCAGTCGCTTGTGGGAAGTGTCGTAATCACCGCTTTTGCTCGTATCGACTCGATGGCACGCTGGTCTGCGCACCTTGCTACTCGGCCGACCAGCGGAACAAGGTGACGTGTGCGTCGTGCGGACGTCTCGACCGTCGAATCGCTCGCTCGGAAATCGGGGTGCTCTGCCCGCGCTGCGCACCCCGCCCCGACCGCGCGTGCTCCAGATGCGGGATGTCCAGGCCAGTCAAAGGGACGCTGCAGAACCAGCAGTTCTGCGCGCCCTGTTACAACCGGATCACCACGACCGCCTCAGGATGCCCCGAGTGCGGTCGGTTCCGCATCCTCGCCTACCGTGGCGTCGACGGAGTGTTTCTCTGCGCCGAGTGCGCCGGACAGCCCGTCAGATTTGCCTGCAAGACGTGCGGAGGCGAAGAGCATCTGGTCGGCCGCAACTGCGCCCGCTGCGTTCTCACCGATCGAATGACTGCGCTCATCACGGCGCCCTCCGGTGAGGCGCATCCTCAGCTGAAGCCTGTGCGCGACGCCGTCCTTGCCCGCAAGAATCCGCGATCGGCGTTGAGATGGGTGGCACGAGCGAGCGCCACCAGCATCCTCAAGAGCATGGCTGACGGGCGCACCCAAATCAGCCATGAAGGCATCGACTCCTTTGCTCGCAGCGCTTCCCGCGAGTATCTTCGAGACCTTCTCATCGCGAGTGGCGCCCTCGCGGCTGAGCCTCGCGAGCTCCGCGACACGCTTGAGTGGATCGATGGTTTCCTCACCGACTACGCCGGCCCCGACCGGCATGTGCTAACGGCCTACTCCCGATGGAACGTCATCCGTAGGGTTCGAGCGCGTGCGGCGCGGGGCAAGTTCACCAGCAGCGCCGCAAAGAACGTACCGCCGCACCTCCGCGTGCTCGGCGATTTCATGATGTGGCTCGCTGAGCGACGAACCGACCTCGCGACGGCACGCCAGGCCCACGTCGACGAATTCCTCACGACCCACCCGGAGGGCGCAAGACACCTACCGCAGTTTCTCAAATGGGCACACTCAAGCGGCCGCTGCGGCCCGCTGACATCGCCTACCTATCGTTCGCAGCAGCCCACGCCGCAAGTCCCTGCTAATGAACACTGGGACACCGTCGAACGGCTGCTCCACGACAACAGCATACGAATCGACACGCGCATCTGCGGCTTGTTCGTGTTGCTGTATGGTCAGCGTCCGTCCCACATATGCCAGTTGACTCGTGATCTCGTCGTCGTCAACGAAACGAACGTCCTGGTCCGCTTCGCTGCCGATCCAATCGTGTTGCCTCCTGGCGTCGACGACCTGTTCCGAGAACATCTGAGTACGCTCGAAGATGAGCCCACTCCCTGGCTCTTTCCCGGGCGCAATCCCGACCGTCCCATCGTCGAGGCTGGCCTAAGTCTCCGGCTGCGAGACCTTGGCATCTCACCGCAAGCCAGCCGAACCACGGCCATGATGCAGCTTGCTGCCCAACTCCCGGCCGCGGTACTCGCAGGCTTCCTCGGCATCCATCCGCAGACCGCCGTCGCCTGGAGCAAGATCGCCGCAAGCGATTGGAGTACCTACCCGGCGTTGCGGCTGACCACAATACACTAAGGGTTGCCTCCCGGACTCTGAGCCGCAGTTCCAGACGCTGGTGCGTGCGACGGAAGCAACCGCAGGGCGCGGCGTACTGTCTTTGTCAAAGCGATACACGACCAGGATGGCGGTCGAATGTTCCGGTGTCCCGTTCACGAGGACCCGAGCCTTCTCCAATGTGACAGTCTGCTGGGTGGACTCTCGCCAAGTAGCTCACCCAGGCAGCCTGGACTTCCCCCGTCATCCAGTACAAGTCTGCAGTGTCGCTGCATGGGCCCCGACCTAAGGGACCGATTCGGCCCGCTCTGGTCTCAGTCCATGCCGAGGTGCTGCTTGACCTTCTCTTCAGGCGAGATGTCGGCGGCATCGGAGACGAAGTCGATGTCGACGCTTGTGATCTCGCCGGTGAATGGGAAGCCGCGCTTGTCACGGTAGGAGTCCACTACGGGCGAGCCGGTGTTGATGCCGACGCTCATGCTCTCCACTCCGAAGCGCGCGCGCACCTGCTGCGGGATGTCGAGGTGACCGACCTTCTCGCCGTCGATCACGAGGTCGAGCTCGGCGGGGCCGCCGGGAACCTCTCCGACTGAGCGGAACTCGAACCCGAGCGTGGTCTCGCCGGTAGGCACGTCGATGTCGGACTCCACCTCGTAGCGTTCAAGGTTGAAGAAGTTGTAGTGGTAGACGAGTTTGCCGTCACGCACGAACAGCGCCCAGCCTGCCGGGTCGCCGCCGACATGGAACAGCACGCCCTCGGCCCCGCCGTCGGGGATCACGACCGGAACCGTGACGTTGTGATCGACGTTGTTGGTCTTGGGACCGCTGCCCTCGGGCAGCCGCACCAGTCCGGGCGGGAAGCTGATGTGCGTGCGACCGAAGAAGTAGCTCGGCCGCAGGCGCACGTCAAGTCGCTCGGCGAAGCGGTCGTCGAGCGGGAGCACGTCGTGTTTGGCGGCCTCGACGGTGAACAGCGTCTGCAGTTCGGCCAGCTTGTCGGGGTGCTCCGCCGCGAGGTTGTGCGCCTGCGAGAAGTCGTCGGCGATGTTGTACAACTCCCAGGTGTCGTCGTCCCAGGAGAACGAGCCCGCCCCGATCCACGGCAGCCGGCCGTGACGGCAGGATGCCATCCACCCGTTGTGGTAGATGCCGCGGTTGCCGTACATCTCGAAGTACTGGGTGGTGTGCCGGCTCTGGTCGGGGTTCGAGTTGAACGTGTAGGCGAACGAGGTGCCGTCCATGGGCTTCTGCGGGACCCCGGCGATCATCGAGGGTTCGCTGATGCCGACGACCTCGAGGATCGTCGGTGCGACGTCGATCACGTGCGAGAACTGGAAACGGCGTTCTCCGGTGTTGCGCACGTGTTTCGGCCAGTGCACGGCCATGCCGTTGCGGGTGCCACCGAAGTGCGAGGCGATCTGCTTCGTCCATTGGAACGGGGTGTCCCCGGCATGCGCCCAGCCGACCGCCATGTGCGGCGAAGACCCGGGCAGGCCCCACTCGTCGATGTGCGGCAGCAGGTCCTCGATCTTCTCCTGGTAGCCGTTCAAGGTGTGGATCTCGTTGAACGTGCCGATCAGGGTCCCCTCGGCCGAGGTGCCGTTGTCGCCCATGATGTACAGGAACAGGGTGTTGTCCAGTTCGCCCATCGCATCGAGCTCGTCGACGAGCCGCCCGACCTGATGGTCGGTCGCTGCCAGATAGTCGGCGAAGTTCTCGAACTGGCGGGCGAACAGCCTCTTCTCCTCATCGGTGTGGTCATCCCACGCCGGGATTTCAGCGTGGCGCTCGGTGAGGTCGGTGCCCTCGGGAATCACGCCGAGGTCGAGCTGCCGCTGGTAGACCTTCGCCCGGTACTCGTCCCACCCGAAGTCGAACTTGCCCTCGTGCCGGCCGCGCCAGTCGAGTGGCGGATGGTGCGGGGCGTGCATCGCACCGGGCGCGAAGTAGGCGAGCACCGGGCGGTCGGGGGCGATGGACTTCTGGGTGCGGATCCAGTGGATGCAATCGTCGGTCAGGTCCTCGGTGAGGTGGTATCCCTCTTCGGGCGTGCGGGGCGGCTCGACCGGCGTCGTGTTCCGCGTCAGTTGCGGGTAGAACTGGTCGGTTTCCCCGGCGATGAAGCCGTAGAAGTAGTCGAAGCCCATGCTCGTCGGCCAGTTGTCGAAGGGGCCGGCCGGGCTCGTCATGTTGTCGGGCACGTTGTGGTTCTTGCCCCACCAGCCCGTGGCGTAGCCGTTCAGCGACAGGATCTCGGCGAACGTGCCGCAGCTCTTCGGGATGATGCCGGTGTAGCCGGGGAACCCCGTGGCCTGCTCGCCGATGACGCCGCTCGCCGCGGTGTGGTGGTTGCGACCGGTGAGCAGCGCCGCACGCGTCGGCGCGCAGAGCGCCGTCGTGTGGAACTGGCAGTACCGCAAGCCGTCATCGGCGAGGCGGTCGAAGGTAGGTGTGTCGATCAGCCCGCCGAAGGTGCTCGCCAGCCCATAACCGGCGTCGTCGATGAGCACGACCACGACGTTGGGCGCGGCGTCGGGCGCCGCCTGCGGAGGCGGGAAGTCGGCAGTCGAGTCCTTCGCGTAGGTCTCGATGCCGACGTTCGGAAATCGGTATTCCGGTCGCGGATAGGTGTCCCGATCGACCTTCAATTCGAACCCGGAATCCTCTGTCGACATTGTGACGCTCCCTTCCAATATGCAGCGGCAATCGCAACCACGCCTTCGACCCTATCGACCGGCATGCGACCCACGCCAGAGGCACAGACAATGCCGCCTTACTCGCCAGGGAACTGCTGTCGTGCGCTGCCGCCCGGCAACAGAGGGGGTGAGTGGCGATCCGCATCATTTCGGATGCGCGCGTGCTCGTGGAATATGTCACAGTTCGAATATGAATGGTCCGCCAGTACGCGGCGAGATCGAGTTCATCAAGCCGGGGCGAGGAGTGCTCACCGCTCACTTCCATGTTCCACCCGAGAAGGCGCAGGAGCTGCGCGAGCGCGCCGAGGGCGGAGCGAAGGTGCTGGAGTGGTTCGAGACCGAGATCACGGACGCCGCCGGAGATGTCGTGGCTCGCGTGCGCCGCGAGGTCTATGTGCGCGAGAAGAAGCGGGTGACGGATGCCAGGGGCTCAGCTGACTGAGCAGCCTCACCGGATCGTCGGTCCGGCGAGATGCATCCCCTGCCCGACCTCGTAGGCCCCGCTCAGCCAGCCGCGGAACGTGTCGTCGAGCTCGTCGACGGCGGCGATGCGGAAGTGGTGCACGAACAGTCGCTTGCCGTACGGATCGGAGCGCACTCGCCGCGGATCATCGGGGATCTGCCGCGGCAGGTCGAGATACACCTTGAGGTGTGTCGCACTCAGCGCCGCGCCCGCAAACCCTCGGCGCTCCCCCTTCAGCGTGATCGCCGACTTCGAGACGGCATAGGTGAACGGCCCGCACTCCTCCGCCATCGTGATGAAGCGCCGGTACAGCGCGACGATCTGCGGCGGCCGACCGGACAGGTGCTGCTCGACATCCCCTTCCCGGCTCTCCATGGCGTGATGCTATCCGTGACCGGGGACACGACTGGGAGCGCGGGTCGACACCGGCTCAGTCCGCCGAATCTGCGACCGGGATGCCGATGTCGCGCACCAGGTAGATCCAAGGGAAGGCGCGGCAGCCGATCTGCCAGCCGCTCTCGACCTCTCTCGCCGATGGCCCCCGCCACAGCGTGCGGCGATGCTCCCAGCGGGTGTCGGTGCGCAGCATCCGATGTGCGAGCATCCCCGCCTCGACAGTGTGCCAGCCCTCGCGACCGGCGAGCGCGAGCTCTGCCATCTCATCGAATGCGGTGACCGGACCCAGCCACCGCTCCGTGTCACTGTCGACCACGTCACCCTGCCCGCCGAATCGCTGCTGCGCCGCCTGACGACTCATGCCGAGGCGCTCGCCGATGCGCGCCCAGCTCACGCCGGCACCGCGCGCGGCGATGACGGCGCGATGCAGCATGCCCGCGGCCAGCTGCTCCGCGTGAGCGCTTGCGGTGATCACGGCGAGATGCGCGTCAGCATCGAGGCCGCTCGCGACGTCGGCGGCGGAGTCGGATGCTGCATCCTCGACACCCGCTTCAGTGAGGACCGCACGCGCGACGGCATCAGCCAGGTCGGTCACTGCACTGAATCCGCGCTCGGCCGCCAGCCGCTGCGCGACAGGGGTCGGCCGACTCCGTTCGCGTAGCCCCAGAAGTACACACTGACCAGCATCACGCCGATCCCGGCGCCCGTCGCCAGCCCCCCGCCGAATCCGGACCAGTCGAGTCCGGCGGCCAGGAGCACGGCGAGGAGTCCGATGACGATGCCGATGATCGCAACGATGCGGATGCGCGATATGGATGTGGCGGAGAGCGCCGTGGTCTTGGTCATTGCGTCAACCTATCGTTGACAGGGCTAGATTGTCAACGATCACTTGACAGACCTGCACGCCGGACACCAGGTGTTCACCATCCGGTGGCACGATGATCGAATGCCCCTCGCACGCCGTCTGAACCTCGTCGATGCCGTCGCCATCGGCCTCGGCTCGATGATCGGCGCCGGCGTCTTCGCCGTGTGGGCGCCGGCTCTCGGAGTGGCGGGGTCCGGCATCTTGATCGCCCTCGCAGTCGCCGCCGTCGTCGCATTCTGCAACGCGACCTCGTCTGCGCAGCTGGCGGCCGTGCATCCGGTCGCCGGCGGCACCTACGCATACGCACGGGCCGAGATCGGCCCGTGGTCGGGGTTCATCGCCGGCTGGTGCTTCGTGATCGGAAAGATCGCCAGCTGCGCGGCGATGGCGATGACCTTCGCCGCCTATGCCGCGCCAGAGGCATGGCGGACGCCGGTGGCGGTCATCGCGGTCGCCGCACTCGTCGCGGTCAATTGCTTCGGTGTGACGCGCACGGCACTGGTCACGCGGATCCTCGTCGTGGTCTCACTGATCGGGCTCGCAGTCGTCGTGTCGGCGGGGTTCACCGCGGCGCCGTCCGCCACCCCCGCTCCCCTGCCCGATGCCACCGCCTATGGAATCCTGCAGGGTGCTGGGCTGCTCTTCTTCGCGTTCGCGGGGTATGCGCGCATCGCGACCATGGGTGAAGAGGTCGTCGACCCGGCGCGGACCATCCCCCGCGCGATCGTGCTGGCGCTGTCGGGTGCTGTCGTCGTGTACGTGCTGGTGGCCGGAGCGGTGATTCTGACGCTGGGCTCGGATGCCATCGGCAGCGCGCATCCGGTCTCAGACGTCGTGGCCGTTGCGGGATGGACGTGGCTCGAACCCGTGGTGCGACTGGCCGCGGCGACCGCCTCGCTCGGGGCGCTGCTGGCTCTGCTGACCGGCATCGGGCGCACGACTCTGGCGATGGGGCGTGAAGGAGACCTGCCGCGGTTCCTCGCCAGGATCGATGAGCGCTGGCAGGTGCCGCGCCGCGCAGAGATCGTGATCGGACTGATCGTGATCGGCATCGTGCTCATCGCCGATCTGCGAAATGCGATCGGATTCTCGTCGTTCGGGGTGCTGCTGTACTACCTGATCGCGAACGCGGCGGCGTACCGCCAGACGGGCGCGGCGCGGCGCTATCCCCGTTTCCTGCAGATCGTCGGCGCACTCGGATGCCTGCTGCTGGCGAACACGCTGCCACCGATCGCCTCACTGGTGGGCTTCGCCGTGGTGCTCATCGGCGTCGGCTATCGGATGCTGCGGGTGAGGGTGACCCGCTGAGCCTCACTGCTCCGCTCTGTAACGCGTCGGCGGCATACCGAGCACGGTGCGGAAGTCGGCGGTCAGGTGAGCGTGGTCGGCGTACCCGAGCGCAGCGGCGAGAGCGCTGAGGTCGCTGGCAGGGTCATCACGCAGTCGCTGCGCCGCCTCCTGCAGCCGGCGACGACGGATCATCATGAGCGGCGGCAGCCCCACGTACCGATGCGTCATCCGCTGCAGCGTGCGCAGCGACATGGCGAGGCTGGCGGCCGCCTGCTCAGCGGTGCGCACCCTGTCGTCGGTCATCAGGACCTCCGCCATGTTGTTGGCATCGCGGTCAGCATCCGAGATCACGCCCTTCTGCTCCGCCAGCCAGGCCGACACGATCTCGACGACCCTGGTCAGTCGTTCGGGTCCGGCCATCGCCGCCGTCACCGCATCTACCAGAGCGGGCGCCGACAGCGAGATCTCCGCATCGCGCAGCCCGGCGGGCTGTGCGGTCAGCGCGGCCGCCCCCGCCGGGCGCAGCAGGGCACCGACCGCCCAGCCGCGTCCCGTGAGGTCGCGGAAGCTGGCCTTCGTCGTCGGACCGACGAGCTGCGCGCCCTCTGACGAGATCACCAGGTTCAGCGCGGGGTAGGCGACGACGTCCTGTCGCGAGACCGCACCGGCAGGCAGGTCCCACTCCGGGATCCAGAACCACGACACCAGCTCGGCCGCGGCGGGCGTCGGAGCGAGCCGATGGAACTGCGGCATCCGATCGGGGAACAGCACCCCTCGTCGCGCGTCGATCACGTCTTCGACGCTAGACGCGGGCACCGACATCGTGTCTGGTGGACCGACATCGTGTCGCGAATCTTCAAGCGCCGCCTCCGGTCGCGCTCGTACGGTCGAGGCATGACCACTCAGACCGCCGGCTTGACCGGCATCCACACGACCGACGGCCGCCCGAACGGGGCGACCTCACTCACTCCCTTCCTCGCCATCCCCGGCGCGGCCGAGGCCATCGCGTTCTACCGCGATGTGTTCGGCGCGCGGGTCGTCGACGTCACCGAGTTCAGCGGCGTAGTCGTGCACGCCGACCTCGACTTCGGCAAGGGGATGCTGCAGCTCGGCGAGCCCTCGCCTGACTACCATCTCGTCGCTCCGCCGCAGGGCGGGGACGACTGCTACTCGATGGGCGTGTACGTGCCTGATGTGGATGCCGTCGTCGCCCGCGCGGTCGAAGCCGGCGCAACGGTGCGCGAAGCACCGTCTGACTTCGTCTCCGGCGATCGGTTCGCCAGCATCCGCGACCCGTTCGGCGTGCGCTGGTCGGTGATGAGCCGTGTCGAGGACCTCTCTGAGGAGGAGTCGACCGCCCGCGTGGCGGAGTGGGCCGCACAGCAGGGGTGACCGCGGGGTGACCTCGGCCTGACCGCGGCTGACCTCGGCCTGACCGAGCTGCGCCGAACCGGGCTGAGGGCCTGCCGAGATCAGGCGATCCGCCGGAGGAAGGCCGATTTCCGTGCGATTCACCTTGTGCGGGCGGATCGCCTGATTTCAAGCGGCGAACCCGGCATCAGACGACCGCGGCACCCCCGGGACCGGGTCAGGACAGCGGCTTGACCTCGAGCCGGCCGACGGCGTCGCCGGCGCGCACCGAGGCGAATCCGGTGTAGCCGTCGGATGCGGCGCGCTCGAGCAGTGCCTTCAGGTTCTTGGGGCGACGCTCCAGGCGCACGCGCGCGGCGCCGTTCTCGCGCAGCAGCGCGGCCTTGTGCGCGAGCAGCTCGGCGACCGGCACGTCACCGTCGTGCACCAGCACGACCGCCTGCGCGGCCTCGGCCTCGACCTCGGCGACCAGGTCGACGATGCGCTCGAAGCCGATCGAGAAGCCCACAGCCGGCACCTGCTGGCCGAGGAAACGGCCGATCATGCCGTCGTAGCGTCCGCCGCCGCCCAGCGAGTAATCCACCGACGGGTGCGCAAGCTCGAAGATCGTGCCCGTGTAGTAACCCATGCCGCGCACCAGGAACGGATCGTAGATGAGCGGCGGCTCGCCGGCGTCCGGCCGGGCCGCGGTGACCGACTCGCCCAGCGAGACGAGGTGCGCGACGATCTCGTCCGGCGCGCCCTCCGGCAGCGCCTTGCGGATCTGCCGCTCGCCATACGGGTTGTACTCCATGGTCATCGGACGCTTCAAGAAGGACTCGAACGCGTCGACGGCCGTCGCCGTGACGCCGCGCTCGCGGAGCTCTGCCGCAACGCCCTCGGCGCCGATCTTGTCGAGCTTGTCGATCGTGATGAGCACACCGGGTCGCTCATCTTCGGTGAAGCCGAAGGAATCCAGCATCCAATCCAGCGCGCGACGGTCGTTGACGCGCACGATGCCACCGGTCAGCCCGAGCGCATCGATCGTGTCGATCGATGCCACGATCAGCTCGGCCTCGGCGCGTGCCGAGTCGTCGCCGATGATGTCGATGTCGCACTGCACGAACTGGCGGTAGCGCCCCTTCTGCGGACGCTCGGCCCGCCACACCGGCCCGATCTGGATCGATCGGAACACCGTCGGCAACTGGCCGCGGTTGGTCGCGTAGAAGCGTGCGAGGGGAACCGTCAGGTCGTAGCGCAGACCGAGATCGCTCAGCGCGGCGGGGTCGTCGGCGGCGTCGCGGATGCCATCGGCATCGAGTCCGCGGCGGAGGATGCTGTACGAGAGCTTCTCGTTGTCTCCGCCGATTCCGGCGTGCAGCCGGCCATGCTCCTCGACGACGGGCGTCTCGATCTCATCGAAGCCATGGGCGCGGTAGCGCTCGCGGATGACGGCGAGCACACGCTCTCTGCGGGCCTTGTCAGCGGGGAGGAAGTCGCGCATGCCGCGCGGCGGGTTCACGTTTGCCACACACCCATCTTTCCAGGTCAGACGAGTATCCGTTTCGGTATACTTCAAGTATGACCACGACGACGATCAAGGTCTCCACCGAACTGCGCGACCGGCTCAAGGAACAGGCGCAGGCCGAGAACCGCACCCTGGGTTCGTATCTGGAGAAGCTGCTGGAGCGAGAACTGCGTGCCCACCGCTTCGAGCAGCTGCGCGAGGCAATGGCTCAGACCACTCCGGACGAATGGCAGAGCTACCGCGAGGAAACCGAGTGGTGGGACCGTGCCGCCGAAGCCTGAACTCGCGCCGCGTGACATCGTATGGATGGACCCCGACCCGACGGTGGGCCGCGAGCAGGCCGGCCGCCGCCCCGCTGTGGTCGTCGCAGGCGGAGGATACCTTCACGTGGTCGACGCCCTCGCAATCATCGTGCCTGTCACCTCTGTGGACCGTCGCTGGCCGAATCATGTTCAGATCAGAGGTCTAGGGAAGCCGTCTTGGGCGATGACAGAGCAGTTGCGCGCCGTCTCACGCGATCGACTGCACGGCGACCTCGGCCGGGTCAACGAAGCGACCTTCCTACAGATTCGGAACTGGCTCAGGGATCATCTGGATCTGTGAGCACGTCGCGAGCCCCTGAGTGATCCCCGATGATGGACGGATTCCTCTGTTTGCACCGTCGGCCGATCGCTTCGCCGAGTGGGCGGAGATCGAGAGCGTCCTGATCATCTGCGACGGCCCTGGCGGGGGGAGCCATATGTCGGCTATCGCGCCCTCAGAACCGACATTTGGCTCCCCGCCGCAGCATCCGGCGGGCACCGGCGCACGCTCAAGCGCCCGCAACCCCGTCAGGCGTCGGACTCCGCGGCGCGCACCTCGTCTTCGAGGGCGCGGGTGCGCTCGCGCAGCGCGCGCTCGGCATCCCAGCCGTTGGCGTCGGCGTGCGCGACGAGCGTGAGCAGGGCGTCGCCGAGGGCGGATTCGGATGCTGGCAGCGCAGCACCTTCGTCCCCTTGTTGCTCCGTCACGTCGGCGGCGCCTTCCACGACGCGGGCTGCACGGTCGAGCACCTTCTGCGCGCGTGCGAGCGCGGGCATGCCCGACGGCACGCCGTCGAGCACACTGGTCCGCGCGCGCTTCTCAGCGGCCTTCGCGGCGTTCCAGTGCACCAGCACTTCTTCGGGCGTCGTCGCGACAGCATCCGAGAACACGTGCGGATGCCGCCGCACCATCTTCTCGGTCAGCCCTCGCGCCACGTCGTCGATGTCGAAGGCGCCGTCCTCCGCTGCGATCGCGGAGTGGAACAGCACCTGCCAGAGCAGGTCGCCGAGTTCCTCACGCAGCTCGCCCTGCGAACCCGTCTCGACGGCGTCGATCACCTCGTGCGACTCCTCGATCAGGTAGGGCACGAGGTCGCGGTGCGTGATCTGCTGCGACCAGACGCACCTCTCGCGCACCTGACGCATCGTCTCGGCGGCGGTGCGCAGCGCGTCAGGCACGTGCAGTGGGCTCGGCTCACCCACGGATCCGGCGTCCTGCTGCGGATCGGTCACCGGATTCCCCTCACTCCGCAGCTGACGTGTCCGCAGCGGCTTCGAGACGGCGGTAGTGCCGCGCCCGCGCCGACACGATGAAGCCCGACAGCACGAGGGCGATCAGCGAACCGGCCAGCACGCCGAGGATGGCCTCGTCGCGCAGCAGCTCATCACGAGCGAACGCCAGGTTCGCCAGCAGCAGCGACACGGTGAATCCGATGCCGCCCAGCGCTCCCGCTGCGAGCAGATCGGGCAGCACCAGCGCGGGGGCAGAGCCACGGGGCCTGATGCGCATCGCGATCCAGCCGAACAGCCCGATTCCGAGGATCTTGCCCACCGGCAGGGCGACGAGGATTCCCCAGAAGGACGGAGACAGGTCCGAGATCGGCACCGAGGGGATCACGACGAAAGCGGCGACGAACGCGAACACCGGCAGGATCGCGCCGTTGACCGTCGGCTCCAGCCCGTGCCGCAGCTTCTCGGCGGGAGCCGGCGACATGAACAGCCCGAGCAGCACGCCCGCGATGGTGGCGTGGATGCCCGATGCCGCCATCAGGCCCCACGTAGCGATCCCGATCACGCCCATCAGCACGGCGATCCCCGAGGAGCCGTTCTTGGCGACGATGCGGCTGAGCAGCGCGAAGATCACGACGCCGACGACGGCGAGCACGAACATCAGCCAGTCGACGTCGTGCGCGAACAGCACGGCGATGAAGATGATGCCGATGATGTCGTCGAGGATGGCGAGCGCGAGCAGGAACACCCGAACGCCAGACGGCAGACCCTTGCCGAACATGGCGAGCACGCCGAGCGCGAAGGCGATGTCGGTCGCAGTCGGGATCGGCCAGCCGCCGGCCGTCGCGGGATCGGCACCGGCGAACAGCAGGTAGACCGCGATCGGCACGAGCACGCCGCCCGCCGCCGCGATCGCCGGCTGCATTGCCTTGCGCGGCGAGTCGAGCTCGCCATGGGTCAGCTCGTGCCGCAGCTCGATCGCCACCACGAGGAAGAAGATCGCCAGCAGACCGTCCGACACCCAGTGCGCGACCGACAGGTCCAGCGACGTGCCGGGGATCGCGATATGCGCGTCGAGCACGGCGGCGATGCCGTCGTGCGTGGGCAGATTCGCCAGCAGCAGGCCGAGACCTGCCGCGATGAGAAGAAGAGCCGCGGGGAACTGCTGCCCGCGCAGAGGATTGTCCGAGATGCGCATCCACTCCATCGTATGCGGACGCCGTCACGTGGCACAGGAGTCGCTCGTCGCGGGGATACGCTCGAAGGATGTCCCCCGAGCCTACGAATACCGAAGCCATCCGCGTCATCACCCGCTTCGAGGCGTCGAACGGCATCCCCGAAGCCATGCGCAGCGATGTCCGCATGCTCGGCGGGCTGCTCGGGCGGGTCCTGCGCGAATCGGGCACGCCTGGACTGTTCGAGGACGTCGAGCGGCTGCGCCTGGCGACGATTCAGGCGTCGGATGCTGACAGCGAGGCCTTCCAGCGTGCCGCCGCGATCGCTGACTCGTTCACGATCGAGCGGGCAGACGAGGTCGCCCGCGCCTTCACCTGCTACTTCCACCTCGTGAACCTCGCCGAGGAGCACCAGCGCGTGCGCGTCCTGCGCGAGCGGGCAGGGCAGCCGGGCCGGGAGGACGCTGCGGACACCGTCGCGACCGCCTTCGCGAAGCTCCGCGGCGAGATCGGAGACGAGGCAGCCCGCGAGCGCCTCGCCGAGCTGCGCTTCCACCCCGTCTTCACCGCTCATCCGACCGAGGCCCGTCGTCGGGCGGTGTCCGGTAGCATCCGACGCCTCTCCGATCTGCTCGCACAGCACGACCTCGCCAGCCCCGGCGGCGCCGAGGACAGTCGAGCCGAGCGCCGCATGCTGGAGGAGATCGACACTCTGTGGCGCACCGCGCCGCTGCGGGCTGAGAAGCCGAGTCCGACCGACGAGGTGCGCACGGTCATGGGTGTCTTCGATGAGACGCTGTTCACCACCGTGCCGCACGTGTATCGCCGGATCGACGATGCGCTGCGCGGCGAGGAGTCCGGCTCGACTGCCCCGGTCGTTCCGGCGTTCGTGCGCATCGGCTCATGGGTGGGCGGCGACCGCGATGGCAACCCCTTCGTGACCGCGTCGGTCACTCGCGAGGCCGCCGAGATCGCCTCGGACCACGTGCTGCGCGGACTCGAGCGCGCCATCGAGCGCATCGGCCGCACCCTCACCCTCGATGCCGACGGCACTCCCCCGAGTGCGCAGGTAACCGCGATCTGGGAGCAGTTCGCACAGCAGCATCCGCCGCTCGCCGGCGAGATCGCCAAGCGCTCGCCGTCCGAGCCGCACCGCCGGGCGATGCTCGCGATCGTGCGTCGGGTGCACGCGACGCGCACCGAGACCACGGGCGCATACAGCGCCCCGGAAGAGCTGCTCGCCGATCTGCGCGCGGTGCAGTCGTCGCTGTCGGATGCCGGTGCGCGCCGCCATGCGTTCGGCGGCATGCAGCATCTGATCTGGCAGGTGGAGACGTACGGCTTCCACCTCACCGAGCTCGAAGTGCGCCAGCACTCGCAGGTGCACGCCGAAGCGCTGGCCGAACTCGACGCCGGTGGGCAGCTCAGCGAGCGGACACACGAGGTCCTCGAGGTCTTCCGCGCCGTGGCCGACATCCAGCGCCGCTACGGGATGCGGGCCGCCGGCCGCTACGTCGTCTCGTTCACCCGGTCCGCCCAGGACCTCGCGAACGTGCACCGCCTGGCGAAGTACGCGCTCGGTGACGACGCACCTGTCCTCGATGTCGTACCGCTGTTCGAGACCTTCGCCGACCTGCAGGCGGCCCCAGGCATCCTCGCCGAGGTCGTGCAGTTCCCCGAATTCCGCGCCAGGTTGGCTGCCACCGGAAATCGCCTCGAGGTGATGCTCGGCTACTCCGACTCGTCCAAGGACGTCGGCCCGGTGGCTGCGAACCTCGCCCTGTACGAGGCGCAGCGCGACATCGCGCAGTGGGCGGTGGAATCGGGCATCCGACTCACGCTCTTCCACGGCCGCGGCGGCGCCCTCGGTCGCGGCGGCGGCCCCGCCAACTCGGCGATCCTCGCCCAGCCGCCGCACTCGGTCGACGGTCGGTTCAAACTGACGGAGCAGGGCGAGGTCATCTTCGCCCGCTACGGCGAACCGGCCATCGCGATGCGGCACATCGACCAGGTCGCCGCAGCCACGCTGCTGGCCTCCTCCCCCAGCGTCGAGGCGCGCACCAGCGGCGCGGCAGAGCGATTCGCCGCGATCGCGAGCGTCATGGACGTGGCCTCCCGCGAGCGGTTCTTCTCGCTGGTGAAGGCCGAGGGCTTCGCCCCCTGGTTCGCGACCGTCACGCCGATGGAAGAGGTCGGGCTGCTGGCGCTGGGCTCGAGACCCGCCCGCCGCGGACTCTCCGTGGAGTCGCTGGAAGACCTGCGGGCGATCCCCTGGGTGTTCGCCTGGACACAGGCGCGCATCAATCTCGCCGGATGGTTCGGTCTCGGCACAGCTCTCGAAGCCGTCGGCGATGAGCAGGCGCTGATCGAGGCGTACCGTGAATGGCCGCTGCTGCGCACCATGGTCGACAACGTCGCGATGAGCCTGGCGAAGACCGACGAGCGCATCGCCGGCGAATACCTGTCCCTGGGCGACCGCGACGACCTCGCCGCGATCGTGCTGGACGAGCTGAGGCTCACCCGCGAATGGGTGATCCGCCTCACCGGCGGTGCGGATCTTCTCGAGAACAAGCCCATCCTGCAGCGGGCCGTGCAGCTGCGCACCCCGTACGTCGATGCCCTCTCGCTGCTGCAGCTGCGGGCGCTGCGGGCGCTGCGGGCCGACGCCGATGCCCCCACCGCCGATCCCGACCTGCAGCGGCTGCTGCTGCTTTCGGTCAGCGGCGTCGCCGCCGGCCTGCAGAACACCGGGTGAGCGCACCGACTCACGTTCTTCGCTCTCGATCACGCACGCTAAAGTGAAATCTCCTGCCTGATCCGGCGAAGCATCGCGCGACACGATCGCACTCTCATGCCCACTCCCAGAAAGCTTCCCGCGTGACCGATACCACTGCCGTCTTCCATCCGCTCAGCGCTGCCGCACAGCCCGTGTTCGACTCGGTCCTCGCGCTCAACCCGAACGAGCCGGAGTACCACCAGGCGGTGCACGAAGTGCTGCACTCCATCGGCCCCGTGCTGGAGCGCCGTCCGGAGTACATGGAGAACGGCGTGCTGGAGCGCATGGTCGAGCCCGAGCGGCAGATCATCTTCCGAGTGCCGTGGATCGACGACTCGGGCAAGATGCAGGTCAACCGCGGCTACCGCGTGCAGTACTCCTCGGTGCTCGGGCCGTACAAGGGCGGACTGCGCTTCCACCCCTCGGTGAACATCTCGATCATCAAGTTCCTCGGTTTCGAGCAGATCTTCAAGAACGCGCTCACCGGTCAGGGCATCGGCGGCGGCAAGGGCGGCTCGAACTTCGACCCGCACGGCAAGAGCGAGGCCGAGGTCATGCGCTTCTGCCAGTCGTTCATGAACGAGCTGTTCCGCCACATCGGCGAGCACACCGACGTTCCCGCGGGTGACATCGGCGTAGGCGGGCGTGAGATCGGCTACATGTTCGGCATGTACCGCAAGATCACGAACCGTCACGAATCGGGCATCCTCACCGGCAAGGGCATCGGCTGGGGCGGTGCCCAGGTGCGCACCGAGGCGACCGGCTACGGCGCGGTCTTCTTCGTGCAGGAGATGCTGGCCGTGCACGGCGAGAGCCTCGAGGGCAAGCGCGTCGCCGTCTCGGGCTCTGGCAACGTCGCGATCTACGCGATCGAGAAAGCCACCCAGCTCGGAGCTCGCGCGGTGACAGCATCCGATTCGTCGGGCTACATCGTCGACGACGCCGGCATCGACCTCTCGCTGCTTCGGCAGATCAAGGAGGTCGAGCGCGGCCGCATCGTCGAGTACGCGAAGCGTCGCCCCGGTGCACGCTTCGTCGAGGGCGGCAACGTCTGGGAGACGCCCGTCGACATCGCCATCCCGTCCGCCACGCAGAACGAGTTGGATCTCGAGTCGGCGCAGATCCTGATCGCGAACGGCGTGCGCGCTGTCGCCGAGGGCGCCAATATGCCCTCGACGCCCGAGGCCGTCGGCGCATTCCAAGACTCCGCAGTGCTGTTCGCACCAGGCAAGGCCGCGAACGCCGGTGGCGTCGCCACGTCGGCGCTGGAGATGAGCCAGAACGCCTCGCGTCAGCGCTGGAACTTCGCCGACAGCGAGCAGAAGCTGCGCGACATCATGGCCGACATCCACGACGCGTCCTTCCGCGCCGCCGAGCGCTACGGCACTCCTGGCGACTACGTCGCCGGCGCCAACATCGCAGGCTTCGAGCGCGTCGCCGACGCGATGCTCGCCCAGGGCGTCATCTGAACCCTGCGATCCGCTGAGAAGCCACTTCTCGGCTGAGACATCACGCCCCGGCGTGTTTCTCAGGCGGGAAGTGGTTTCTCGCGTTCGGAGGTCAGAGCTCGCTGTCGGTGGCGTGGCGAGAGAGCGAGCTGGCGTAGCGCTCGGTGAGCTGCACCATCAGGTCGGGGGTGTCGCGATCGACGCCGAAGACGTGCCCTGGAAAGTCCAGATCGGGCATCGCCGCGGCGATCTCGTCGGCCTGATCCGGTGAGAACAGCTGCACGGGGTCGCCGGCTGCGACCCATCCGATCGGCAGCACCGTGCCCTCCGGCAGCACCGCCCGCCGCTGCACGATCGCATTGACGCGGATCTCGCAGTGCGAACCCACGATCGCGCCGTTGAACACGCGGGCCCCCGAGGCGAAGAACACCTCCTGCCCGACGGTCGCGCCGGCGATGCTCGCGAGCGTGCCGACCAGCGTGTGGTCACCGATGTGCACGGCGTTGGCCGCGGTGGCTCGGATCAGTGCGTTCTCCATCACGATCACATGCTCGCCGAGCGTGATCGGGCCGCCTTCGGCCGTGATCACCGCACCGTGCAGCACTTGACAGTCCGGGCCGATCTCGACGTCACCCGAGATGACAGCGGTCGGCGCCACGACGGCGGTGTCATGGATGCGGGGCCGAGCCCCGAGGTGCTCGTAGATCATGCCGCCAGACTAGTCGCCATCGTCGTCAGCCGGCGGAGGACTCCTCGGGCGCGCTGCCGGGCGAGAACCGGTCCAGTTCGCTGTCGATGTCGGATGCTGCTGCCGCCGCACTCGGGGTGAATCCGAGCACCGACACCGTGAAGCGCTCGGCAGTGAGAGCCCGCAGCCGCAGCGCAGTGCGGGCGATGACCGTCGCGGTGCGGGGCATGCGGCGCAGCAGGGCGATCTCACCGAAACCCTCCCCCGCGCCGAGCGTCGCCACCAGACGGCCGTCGCCGATCACCTCGGCCTCGCCCGACTCGATCAGGTAGTACCGGTCGCCGATGTCGCCCTGCGCGAAGACGGTCGTGCCCGCCGGCACCGACACCGGGTCGATCCCTCGGGCCAGGTGCTCGATCGCGGGCAGAGGCAGCGGCGCGAACATGGGAACGCGCTGCAGCAGCTGCACCTGCTCGTCGAGCGCACCGACCGAAGCGTCGAGACGACGCAGCCGCCACCAGAACGCCACCGCGAGCACCGGACAGATCGCCCCTATCACGATCAGCGCTGCCGTGAGCCCGATCCATTCGATGAGCCCGGACGCCAGCATCGATCCGACGCCGATGGAGACCGCGATGATGCTCTCCTGCACCGCGAACACGCGGGCCATGACGGCATCGGGCGCCAACCGCCCGATGAGGGTGAACCCGGCGACGTCGATCAGTGCATTCGCGGTGCCGACGACGGCGAGCAGCACCAGCACAGCCGCCCACTGCGGGAACAACCCGATCAGGACGAATGGCAGCCCCCACAGCCCCACGCCCACCGCGAACCAGACGCCGAGCCGGTGCGAGCCGACCAGCAGTGAGGAGGCCATCGACCCGAGCACGGCGCCCACCCCGACGGCAGCCATGAGCGTTCCGACGCCGGCGTCGCCCATGCCCAGCATCTCGATCGCGACGACGACCGAGAAGACCGAGAGCGCACCTCGCGTGAACGTCTGCGCGAGGATCAGCGCCGTGATGATCTGAAGGTCAGGGCTGGCGCCAAGCGCGCGGAACCCGTCGGCCACCTCCGTCATGAGGTGCGGTCGCCTGGCCGGCGTGTCACGGGGCGGGGCCTCGTAGCGCACGCGCAGCAGCAGCAGGGCCGCCCACAGCGAGGCGCCGGCCGCGACGGCGAACACCACTGACACGTCGGTCGTCGCGAGCAGCACCGCCGCGCCGAGGGGCCCGATCAGTGTGGCGATCGAATCCAGCATCCCGCGCACCACGTTCGCACTGGCCAACTCGTGTCCGGTGCGGCACAGCGTCGGCAGCAGAGCGGAATGGGCGGGACGGAACAGGGTGGACGCGACCGTCGTCACCGCCGCGATCACGTAGACCAGTTCGACCGGGCCGGAGAGTGCCACGATCACTGCCGCCGCACCGGTGGTCACCGCGCGGATCAGAGACACCACGATCAGCGTCCGCTCGCGCCTGCCGCGGTCGGCGAACGGAGCCAGCAGCGGCGTGAGCACCGCCGATGGCAGCATCCGCAGCATCCCGACCAGCCCCACCGCGACGACCCCGCCGGCGTCATACGCGACGATGCCCAGCGCGACGGTGAACGCCCACTCCGAAGCCCACGCGCCGAAGAAACTCAGCTGGGCGCGACGCAGATTGACGTTCCGCCAGTTGCTCGAGAATGCCTCGACCGCATCGCCGAAGCGTCCCCGGCTCGCCCGAGGCCCCATGTCGCGACTCTAGACCCTCGGCGGACTGGGCCACCAGGGCGAGCGCTGCCTCGACGAGCGGGCTCCGCGCCCTGCTAGCCTGGCGGGCATGCAATGCAGGTGAGTCGCCACTCAGGGCCGCCGTTCGGCGCGCCTCATCCTTCTACCGTCACCCTTCGACGCGTCAGCTTCAACAGAGAGACCCACCATGCCGCAGCCGCTTTCGGGGCGCACCGCCCTCATCACTGGCGCTTCCCGCCGCAAGGGCATCGGCTTCGCCGTCGCCTGCGAGCTCGCCGCGCTCGGCGCGAACGTGTTCGTTCACCATTTCCAGGCGCACGACACCGCCCAGCCGTGGGGCGGGGATGACCTGGATGCCGTGCGTGACGGCATCCGCTCCTCGCTCATCCCCAGCGCCGCCTTCGGCGACCGCGCGGCGGACCTGCGCGATCCGACCCAGATCGAGACGCTGTTGGATGCTGCCGCCGATCTGACCGGATCGCTCGACATCCTGGTGTGCAACCAGGCGCTGAGCGGCGGTGACGGCAGCGTGTTCGATCTGACGGCCGACAGCCTCGACGCTCATTGGCGAACCAACACGCGTGCATCTCTGCTGCTGACCGCCGGCTTCGCGCGGCGCGTGCGCACCCGGTTCGGGGAGTTGGATGCTGCCAGCGCGCGACCAGGCGACAGAACAGCCTCGGCCCGACCGTTCGAGAAGCCCACCGGACACGTGATCTGGATGACCTCGGGCCAGGGGGACGGACCGATGCGCGGCGAGGTCGCATATGCGACGAGCAAGGCGGCGCTGGCCGGGGTGACGAAGACCGCCGCGGCGGAGCTGCTGGATGCCGGGATCGTGCTGAACACGGTGAATCCGGGGCCGGTGAACACCGGCTATCTCGACGCCGACACCACAGATCGTGATCTCGACTGGGTGCCCGAGTTTCTGGCATCCACTCCCTTCGGCCGCTTCGGCCGCCCCGACGACCCGGCGCGCCTGATCGGCTGGCTGTGCACGGATGCCGGCTCGTGGGTGGTCGGGCAGGTGCTCACCAGCGACGGCGGCTTCGCGCTGCGGTGACTGCGCGGACGGCGTGACCGAGCAACCCGAATGGCAGGATGACCACGTGACCGCAGTGCCCTACACATCGATTCCACTCGACCCGAATGCCGTGACGTATGCGTACGGACCCGACTCGGCACCGCGACCTGGCGTGTCTCCCGGACACATCGAGCGCTTCACGATCGAGGCTTCCCGCACTTTTCCGGGCACCACACGCACGGTCTGGGTGCATACCGCGGCCGTTCACGACTCGTCTGCGCCTTCATCTGCGATGTTCTTCAATGACGGCTGGTGGTACCTCGATCCGGATGCTGCCGTTCGCGGCGCCGTCGTGCTCGACAATCTGGCCGCCCAGGAAGCTATACCGCCGTTGGTCAGCGTGTTCGTGGATCCGGGCATCCGGACCGCATCCGAGAGGCCCAAGAACCGCAACATCGAATACGACGCCTTCGACTCGCGCTACGCGGACTTCCTCCTCGATGAGGTGCTGCCCCTGGTCGCTGAACTTCATGCGATCTCTCCGCTGGCATCCGATCGCGGAATCTGCGGCGGGAGCTCGGGCGGCAATGCCGCGTTCACGGCCGCGTGGCAGCGACCAGATGCCATCGGTCGCGTCATCGCATTCAACTCGAGCTTCGCGCAGATGCCGGGAGGCAATCCGTACCCTGCTCTGCTCCACGGAGGCGCAAGACGGGACCTGCGCGTCCTGCTCCATGCAGCGCACCGTGACATCGGCTGGAATGACCCCGAGGACAATTGGTTCGCCGAGACGCTCGAGACGAGTGCGGCACTGACGCGCACCGGTCACGACGTCCGTCTCGTGGTCGGTGACGGAGGCCACAGCCCCGAACACGGTGGAGTGCTGTTGCCGGATGCACTCCGATGGCTGTGGCGGTGACCAGCGCCCAGCGCCGCCGGGCGCTTCCCGCGGGAATGTGCGCTTCGCGCGGATGCGAACCTGAGTTCACGTCCGCGCGAAGCGCACATCTGCGCGGCAGGCGCATGCCACTCAGTTGGCCCGAAGCACCGCCGGAAGCACGATGTGCACCTCGGGGATCATGCCTGGCGTGACGCGCTTGCGGAAGATCCAGTAGCTCCACGCCTGGTACAGCAGGATGACCGGCAGCGAGACGGCGGCCACGATGGTCATGACTCCCAGCGTGTACGAGCCGTTCGCGGCGTTCCAGACGGTCAGGTCGAAGGCGGCATCCACCGTCGAGGGAAGCAGCAGCGGGAACATCCCGGCGAAGATCGCCCCCGCTCCGAACAGCCCGAACCCGGCGTAGCCGATGAAGGCCCAGCCCTCGTTGCGGCGTCGCGCGGCCAGCCAGCCGAACAGAGCGGCCACGACCGCGAGCACGATGAACGCCCACGAGAGCACACTGCCGCCGCCATGCGAGAACTGCACCCACAGGGCCCAGACCGCCGCGGGCACCAGGCAGAGCGGCGCCCACCGCGCAGCGAACTGGCCGGCGCGCTCACGCACCGGGCCGTCGGCCTTGA
Source organism: Microbacterium sp. H1-D42 (assembly GCF_022637555.1). NCBI lineage: Bacteria > Bacillati > Actinomycetota > Actinomycetes > Micrococcales > Microbacteriaceae > Microbacterium > Microbacterium sp. H1-D42. Next base: position 2,539,706 of record NZ_CP093342.1, read on the forward strand.
GCCCGAGGAACGTCGAGGAGTGCGCCAGTGCGAAGCCGACCACCGCGAGGCCGCCGATCACCGCCGGCAGCGTGAGCCACACGAAGGGACCGCCCACGCGGTCGCCGTTCGCATCGATCGGGAGCCCGGTGGAGGTCAGGCCGAGGGCGGCGCCGATGCAGAACGCCACGATCAGCGAGCCGAGGCCGATCATCCAGGTCCAGAAGTCACGCCAACGCACCGTGTGCACCTTGCCGCGGTACTCGATGCCGACGGCGCGGACGATCAGTCCGACCAGCGTGAAGGTCAGCGGCACGTACAGCGTCGAGAACAGCGACGCATACCAGGCGGGGAAAGCCGCGAACATCGCGGCACCGGCCGTGATGAGCCACACCTCGTTGCCGTCCCAGACCGGACCGATCGTGTTGAGCATGACCCGGCGGTCCTGCTCGGAGCGGGTGGAGAAGATCATGCGCATGCCGACGCCGAGGTCGAAGCCCTCCAGCAGCAGGTAGCCGATCCACAGCACGGCGATCGCGATGAACCAGACGACGGGAAGCGGTTCCATTTCCTTATTCCTCCAGGACTCAGCCGGTCAGTACGCGAACGCGAGCACGTCGTCGCGCTTGTCGTCGCCATCGGGGTCATCGCCGGAGCCGCCGCTGTGTGCAGAAGCTGTCAGCTCGGGCATCGCGGCCGCCACACCGCCGCGGATGTACTTCACCATCAGATACATCTCGATCACGAGCATGACGCCGTAGACGAGGGTCAGAGTGATGACGGAGAACAGCATCTCGCCCGCCGTGACACCAGGTGAGACGGCGGCCGCGGTGAACATGAACACGCCGTCGATGCCACTCGGGTCCGGGTTCGGTGCCACGACGAACGGCTGTCGTCCGATCTCGGTGAAGATCCATCCTGCGATGTTCGCCGCGAAGGGGGCGACGATTCCGAGCAGCGCGAGACGCATGATCCACGGCGAGCGCGGCACGGTGCCCTTGCGCGTCAGCCACAGCGCGACCACGGCACCGAAGGCCACGATGCCGCCGAGGCCGATCATCAGACGGAAGCCCCAGTAGGTCACCCACATCACTGGCACGTAGTTGACCTCGGCGCCGGCGTGCGCGCCGTAGAGCGCGTCGTCGGGGATCGTCTTGCCGTACTGGTCGACGTACTGCGGTTCGAGATCGCGGATGCCAGGCATGTCGGCGCCCCACTCCCCTGTGCCGAGGAAGCCCAGCACGCCGGGGATCTCGATGAGGGTGACGACGTCGGAGCAGTCGGTCGATCCGGGGTCCCCGAGGGAGAGCACCGAGAACGACGAGCCGGTGTGGCAGGCTGCCTCCGCAGCCGCCATCTTCATGGGCTGCTGCTCGTACATGAGCTTGCCCTGGATGTCTCCGGATACGACGGTGCCCATGAAGCCGAGGATCGCGACGACCGCGCCCAGCCGCAGCGACCAGATCCAGACGCCGTGGTCGGTGCGGTCGCGCCCCGGCGCAGCATCCGATTCCCCTACGACGACGTGACCGGTCTCGGAGACCGTGTCGATGCCGTCGTGGCGCCGGCGCCACAGGTGGTACCAGGCGATGCCGATCAGGAACATGCCCGCCACGACCAGGGCGCCGAGGATCGTGTGGGTGTACGCGGCGAGTGCCGTGCTGTTGGTGAGCACGGCCCAGATGTCGGTCATGACGGGGCGGCCGTCGGCACCCATCTCGACGCCGACCGGGTGCTGCATCCACGAGTTGGCGACGATGATGAAGAAGGCCGAGATCCACGAGCCGATCACCGCGCACCACAGGGCTGTGAGGTGCAGCCCCTTGCGCAGCCGACCCCAGCCGAAGATCCAGATGCCGAGGAAGGTCGACTCGACGAAGAACGCCAGCAGGCCCTCCATCGCCAGCGGTGCGCCGAACACGTCGCCGACGAATCGGGAGTACTCGCTCCACGCCATGCCGAACTGGAACTCCTGCACGAGTCCGGTGGCGACGCCGACGATGAAGTTGATCAGGTAGATCTTGCCCCAGAACTTCGTCATGCGAAGGAACTTCTCGTCGCCGGTGCGCACCCAGCGGGTCTGCATGATGGCGACCATCAAGCCCAGCCCCAGCGTGAGCGGGACCATCAGGAAGTGATAGACGGTCGTGATGCCGAACTGCCATCTGGCGATATCGAGCACGTCCACGCGGGATCTCCTTCTCGGTTCGGATGTGGCGGCTGGGCCTGCCCACCACTCGAATTCTACGCCTAGTAGAACTACTTCGACTGAGCATAGAACAATTTCGACAAGGGGTAGAATAGAAGGGCTGGAGAAAACCGGCGCGAAGGAGGACGACATGGCGACGCTCGGAGAACTGGAACGCGCGGTCATGGACACCCTCTGGGATGCCGACGGGGCCCAGAGCGCCTATGACGTGCAGCACGCGCTCGAATCCGCGGGCCGCACCCTGGCTGTGACGACGCTGTTGACCGTGCTGTCACGCCTCGAGAAGAAGGGCTTCGTGGCATCCGACCGCTCAGCCCGGCCGCATCGCTACACCGCAATCGCCTCGCGCGCCGACCACGTCGCCGAGCTCATGCACTCGGTGCTGGGTGGCGCGGGCGACCGCACGGCCGTGCTGGAGCGCTTCGTCGGCGGCGTCTCTGCCGAGGATGCCGCCATCCTGCGCCAACTGCTCGCACACGCGAGCTGAGACTCATGACAGGGTGGACGCCCTTCGCCGATGCTGCCCCCATCGGCGCGCTCGTGATCCCGCATGGTGCGATCGTGGCCGGCGCCGTCCTGCTCGGTGCGGTCGCGATCGCTCTCGCCTGGCCAGTGCCCGTCGCGCTCTCCAGGGCGTCGTGGCCGATGCGCACGCCGGTGATGGCGCTGCTGCTGTGGCAGGCGATCGGACTGGCCGGCGGTCTCTCGATGATCGGCGCCCTCGCCCTGGCGGGATACGCCGCGCTGCCGCAGCACCCGTGGCTGGCCATCATCCCCGCCGCACTGTTCACCGTCTACCTGCTCGCGCACCTCGGCGCGACGACCCTGCAGGTGACCAGCCAGCGCCGACGCCACCTCGCCCTGCTCGAACTGCTGACCTCACCCCATCCCACTCGCGCCCGCACACGCGTGCTCGATGACAAGGTGCCAGTGGCCTACTGCCTCCCCAAGGGCACGCGCTCGGTGACCGTGCTCTCGCAGGGTCTGCTCGACCGCCTGGATGCTGATGAGCTGGTGGCCGTGATCGCCCACGAGCGCGCCCACGTCGAGCAGCGACACGACCTCTTGCAGCTCGCGTTCCGAGCCTGGCGCTCGGCACTGCCGTGGTTCCCGATCGCGGCTCGCGCTGAGGTCGAGGTCGCGGCTCTCGTCGAGATGCTCGCCGACGATCATGCCCGTCGCGAGGTGCGCGATGAAGTGCTCGCGCGCGCGATCCTGCAGGTCGGGGCCGGCGGCCTCACCGGTACCGCGGGTGCCGAGCAGCCGGTGTCGGGCTCGACGCGCGTCAGCGACCGCTTCCGACGCCTCGCGGCCTGAGCGCCGGTTGCACCGCGTCGATACCCGCGATCAGCGCTGGGCGAGCTCCGGCTTCGCCGGGTGTCGGATGCTGTCGCCGAGCCGCACGATCGCATCACCGACCTGTCGATCGGCGTCGCGGTGAGAGACGAGCACGACCACCCGGTCGGCTGTCGCCCCTCGGACATCGGTCATCATGGCGGCCGCCGTGGGCTCATCCAGGTGCGCGGTCGGCTCATCCAGCAGGATGACTTCAGCCCGCGTGAGCAGCGCGCGGGCGACCGCGAGCCGCTGACGCTCGCCACCGGACAGCGCCGACCCTGCTGCCCCGACGCGGGTGTCGAGACCGTCGACGAGTCCACCCAGCAGCGGGGACAGCCCGGCTTGGGCGAGCGCATGCCGCATCGCGGCATCGTCGGGGACATCGTCGCGAGACCGGGCGAGCAGCAGGTTGCCGCGCAGGGTGGAGTCGAACACGTAGGCGTCCTGCGGGCACCAGGCGACCTGGGCGCGCCAGCTGCTCTCGTCGAGGGTCGTCAGCGGCGTGCCGTCGGCCGAGATCGCTCCGGATTCGACGGGCAGAGCACCCATCACCGCCGACAGCAGGGTCGACTTGCCCGACCCTGACGGCCCATCGAGCACCAGCCAGCGCCCGCGCTCGGCCGCGCCGTTCACGTGCTGCACGGCTGGCGCAGCAGCGCCCGGATACCGGATGGTGACATCATCGAGAGCGAGCAGCGCGGTGGCATCCGCGGTCTGCACACCCCACTCGGAGGTCGGCGCCGGCCGCAGGACCGGATCGAGGTGGCGCAGCAGCGTGCGCAGCGCCGGGATCCGCTGCACGGCCGACACGAGATCGGCGAGGGGCTCGAGCACGGCCAGTGCGAGCAGCGCGATGACAGATGCCAACTCGGCAGGCACGCCCGCGGAGAGCACCGGCACCAGCACGGCGAGCATCGCCGTGGCCGCCGTGATCACGGCCGCGCCGAGGCCGGCTGACCACGCCGTGCGTCGCTCTGCGTCGGCGAGGGAGTCGGCCGTGCCGTCGAGCTCGTCCAGCGCGCGCGGGGCGACGCCGTTGCCGCGCAGATCGTCGGAGGCGGATGCCAGCGCCGCCGTTCCGCGCACGATCGACGACCTCGCGGCGATGCGCGCAGCCCCGGCACGGCGCTCGCCGACGATGGCGAGGACGGATGCCAGCACGACGGCTGCGATCAGCACCGCCGCGACGAGCACGGTCAGGTGCGGGGTGACGAACGCCGTGGTAACGATCGTGCCCGCGATGACCAGGACCCCTGCGCCGATCGGCGGGATCACCCGTGGCAGCTGGTCGCGCAGATCGTCGGCGAGCGTGACGAGGTAATCCAGCGGCGCGCCTCCCTCGAGCAGCCTGCGCGATCCCGCGCCTCGTGCCGCGATCGCCCGCCACAGCCGCAGCCGCAGGGCGTCGACGACGAGGAATGCCGCGCGGTGGGTGACCAGCCGTTCTGCGTACCGGCCGGCCGCCCTGCCGATGCCGAAGGCCCGCACTCCGACGATGGCGACGAGCAGGTACATGATGTACTCCTCGACGCTGGCGCGCACGATCAGCCAGCCCGAGACGGCCGTCAGTGCGGCGGCCAGCCCGGCGGCGAGGGCGGCCAGGGCGATCGATCCGGCCCACAGCCAGGCGTGCGGTCGCAGCAGCGAGGCGAGCGTCAGGCTGCGAGACCCGCTGGCGCGCTTTGTCACCGAGCTCGGGCGCGCTGGCTCAACTCTGGAGGTCGACTGCAACTCTGCAGGATGCTGGCGGCCGGATCGTCCTGCAGAAGTGGATTCGTCCTGGATTCCTACGGCGGCATCGGGGCGCTCTGCAGCATCGGCGGATTCAGCGAACGCATTAACCGGCACGCGATGATCCGCGAACGCATTAACCGGCACGCGATGATCCGCGAGCGCAAGGGTCTCGGGCTCGTGGCTGGCGAGCACTACGACGCAGCGCTGCGCACGCCGCAGCACGGCCCCGCGCACCAACTCGGCCGCGACCGGATCGAGATGCGCGGTGGGCTCGTCGAGCACGAGCAGGTCGGCTCCGGCATCCACTCTGGCGAGCGCCCGCGCGACAGCCAGCCGCCGCAGCTCGCCGGGGCTCAGTTCAGCGACGGCGGCATCGGCGAGGGAACCAAGCCCGAGCTCGTCGAGCGCGTCGACATCGGCGCCGTAGAGCGCCAGCTCGGCGCGTGGCGTGTCAGCGAAGGCCTGCGGCGCCTGAGGCGCCCAGGCGACAGCATCCGACCGCACGCCGGTGATCGCGCCCTCGATCTCGGCATCCGCCGGCAGCACACCGGCGAGCGCGGCGAGCAGCGTCGACTTGCCGGCACCACTGGGGCCGGTGATGGCGGTGATCCCGCGCAGTTCGGCCGTGACGGCATCCAGCGCCGGCGCCTGCCGCCCGGCATAGCGGACCGTCAGGGCATCGAGGCGCGCGACGCGGGCATCCGCGCCGCCCGGGCCGGCCGGCGTGCGGACGTCGCGGGCGAGCGGCCGCGCGAGCAGCGCCTTCGCGCGATCGAGCGCCGAGAGTCCGTCCTGCGAGGCGTGGAACGCCGATCCGACGTCGCGCAGCGCCTGGAAGCACTCCGGTGCGAGGATCAGTGCGACCAGCGCCGCCTCCAGCCCCATCGTGCCGTTCAGCAGCCGCAGCCCGAGGAAGACCGCGACGATGGCGACAGAGATCGTCGCGATGAGCTCGAGCGCGAGCGCCGAGAGGAACGCCCATCGCAAGGTTTCTTCTGTGCGTGCGCGGTAGCGGCTCTGGATGCCGTCGAGGGCTCGGGTCTGCTCGTCGACGCGGCCGAGTCCGACGAGCACGGGCAGTCCGCGGGCGAGTTCGGTGAGATGGTCGGCGAGGCGGGTGAGAGCACTGAGCGCGGCGTCGGTGCGCTGCTGGGTGTGCTTGCCGATCAGCGTCATGAACAGCGGCACGAGCGGCACCGTGAGCACGATGATCAGCGCACTCAGCCAGTCGGCGCCGAGGATGCGCAGGCCCACCAGCAGCGGGATGACCGCTGCCGAGATCAGGGCAGGCAGCGACTGGACGTAGTAGTCGTCGAGGGCGTCGAGGGCGTCTGATGCCAGCACCGCCGTTCCGCCACCCGAGCGGTCACCGGCCACGATGCGGCGCCAGAGCTGCGTGCGCAGATCACGCTTCACGGCGGTGGCGATACGGCGAGCGACGACCGCAGTGGCCCACTCGCCCGTCGTGCGAAGCAGCACTCCGGCGATGCCGAGCAGCAGGACCAGACGCACGGTGGGTGCGGGCAGCCCGTCGCCTGCGAGCGCGGCGATGCCGCGTGCGACGGCTTCGGCGATCAGGACGAGACCCGCAGCGCGCGATGCGGCGAGCACACCCAGACCGTACAGCGCCCGGCGCGGAACCGGACCGAGCTCGGGGCGCCTCGGCGCCGGCGCCTTGGCCACTCGCGCGGCCTCCAGCACCCAGGGGTCGTTCGGGATCGGTTCTGCGGTCACCCGGCAATTCTACATCGCGTAGAACTACCTCTACCGTTCGTCGAACCCGCCGAGCACCTCGAGGATCGCGCGGGTGCTGGTTTCAGGGGCATCCAGCGTCACGACGTGCCCGGCATCGGGCACGACCCGCTCGGTCACGCCTTCGGTCGCCGCCCACACCGGCATCGCCTTCGCGATGTTGCCTGTGCGATCCTGCGCCCCGCGGATCAGCCCGAGCGGCACAGGAGTGCGGTAGAGCGGATCAGGATCGACGAGCGATGCGGTGGCACGCCACACGTCGAGGAAGGCCTTCTTCGGCATCCGCTCGAACACGCCCGCGATCTCGTCGATCACACGAGGGTCGACGGCGGAGGCCCCTGCCATCAGCCTCGGCAGCGACCGGGCCGGGATCAGCGCGAGCAGCGGTGCGGCCAGACCAAGTGCGAAGCGCTCCAGCCAGGTGAGGGGGCCGGCGTTCCAGGTCGAATCGACGACGATCAGGCCACCGGCGCGCTCGGGGTGCTCACGCACGAACGCCTGGGCGAGGTTGCCTCCAAGCGAGTGGCCGACCAGCACCGGGTCTGCCAGCTCCAGCGTGTCCAGCAGCGCACCGAGGTCGTCGAGCGCGTCCGACGCCGTGAATCGGATGCCGGCGCCGAGCTCCGATTCACCGTGCCCGCGCAGATCCCACAGCACCACCCGACGGCCCGCCGACTGCACCGCAGCGGCCTGCGCGGCGAACATGGTGTGGTCCATCCCGGCGCCGTGCAGGAACACGACGGCCCGCCCGTCGCCGCTGTCGCGATATCGGATGCCGGCTCCGGGCCGCTGCAGAGTGCGATCGAGCATGCCTCCGACCGTAACCCAGCTCACGCGTCCGAGGAAGCCGCCTTCACCGGTTCGGGGAACATCGCCGTGAACAGATTGCCGACCCACTCGATCAGATCCGCATCGACCGGCATCGGCACGACCAGCGCCTCTCCCCCGCCCACGAGCTTCGCCTTCGGATACAGCCGCTGCAGGCGCACCTTCATGGAATCCTCGAAGCGCGCCGGCGCGACGCGCAGGTTCGACCCCATCGCGACGACGTCCGAGAGTCCGGCCCTGGCCGCCCGGCGGCGCAGCCGTGCCACCTTCACCAGCGTGGTGACCTCGTCGGGGAACGCGCCGTACCGGTCGACGAGCTCTTCCACGACCAGGTCGATCGCGTCGTCGGCGACACCGAGCCCTGTCGCGGCAGACAGCTTCTGGTAGGCCTCCAACCGCAGCCGCTCACTGTCAATGTAGTGCTCGGGGATCCGGGCATCCACCGGCAGCTCCAGTCGCAGCTCCACCTCGCTCGAGGTGTCCTCACCACGGAACGTCGCCACCGCCTCGCCGACCATTCGGAGGTAGAGGTCGAAGCCGACGCCAGCGATGTGACCTGCCTGCTCGGCGCCGAGCATGTTGCCCGCACCGCGCAGCTCGAGGTCCTTCAGCGCGACCTGCATGCCGCTGCCGAGCTCGTTGTTCACCGCGATCGTCTGCAGCCGATCGGCAGCCGTCTCGCTGAGCGGCTTCATGTCGTCGTAGAGGAAGTACGCGTAGGCGCGGTCGCGCCCGCGCCCGACTCGCCCCCGGAGCTGGTGCAGCTGCGCAAGGCCGTATTTGTCGGCGCGGTCGATGATGATCGTGTTGGCATTCGAGATGTCAAGGCCCGTCTCGATGATCGTCGTAGAGACGAGCACGTCGTACTTGCGCTCCCAGAAGTCGTCGACGACCTGCTCGAGCTGATGCTCAGCCATCCTGCCGTGCGCGACGGCGATGCGCGCTTCTGGCACCAGCTCGGCGAGCTCGGACGCCACGCGCTGGATGGACTGCACGCGGTTGTGCACGAAGAAGATCTGCCCTTCACGCAGGATCTCGCGGCGGATTGCCGCGCCGATCTGCTTGTCGCTGCGCGGGCCGACGAAGGAGAGGATCGGATGCCGGTCCTCAGGAGGGGTCTGCAGCGTCGACATCTCACGGATGCCGGTGACCGCCATCTCGAGCGTGCGCGGGATCGGGGTGGCGCTCATGGCGAGGATGTCGACGTTCGTCTTCATCTTCTTCAGGGCGTCCTTGTGTTCGACGCCGAAACGCTGCTCCTCGTCGATGATCATCAGACCCAGGTCCTTGAAGATGACCTGGTCGGTGAGGATGCGGTGCGTGCCGATGACCATGTCGACCGATCCGTCAAGCAGCCCCTGCAGTACGAGCCTCGCCTCTTTGTCGGTCTGGAACCGCGAGAGCGGGCGCACCTTCACCGGGAAGCCCGCGAAGCGCTCGGTGAACGTCTCGAAGTGCTGCTTGACGAGCAGGGTGGTCGGCACCAGCATGGCGACCTGCTTGCCCTCCTGGATCGCCTTGAACGCGGCGCGTACGGCGACCTCGGTCTTGCCGAAGCCCACGTCACCGCTGAGCAGGCGGTCCATCGGGATCGGCCGCTCCATGTCGGCCTTGATCTCATCGATCGTCTGCAGCTGGTCCGGCGTCTCGGCGAACGGGAACGCCTCTTCGAGCTCGCGCTGCCACGGTGTGTCCGGCCCGAACGCATGCCCCTTCGCGCTCATCCGCGCCGAGTACAGCTTGACCAGCTCGACGGCGATGTCGCGTACCGCCTTGCGGGCCTTGCCCTTCGCGGCTGCCCAGTCGCTGCCGCCCATCTTCGACAGCACGGGGGCCTCACCGCCGACGTATTTCGAGAGCAGGTCGAGCTGGTCGGTGGGCACGAACAGCTTGTCGCCTGGATAGCCGCGCTTGGACGGCGCATACTCGAGCACGAGGTACTCGCGAGTGGTCTTGACGGCGTTGCGTCCACCGCTGGACACTTCGCGCTTGGTCAGCTCGACGAAGCGGCCGATGCCGTGCGTGTTGTGCACGACGAAGTCGCCGGGCTTCAGCTGCAGCGGGTCTACGACGTTGCGACGGCGGGACGCCAGCTTCTTGACCATCCGCTGATCGCCACCGATGGTGCGCCCGTAGAACTCGTTGTCGGTGAGGACGGCGATCTTCGCATCCGGCACCTGGAAGCCCGACTCGACGGTCGCCGCGACGATGCTCGCCACACCGCCCTCCGGCGCGTCTTCGAGGTCGTCCATGATCCGCGCGGCAAGGCCGCGGTCACTCAGCACGTCGCGCGCGCGCTCGACCAGCCCCTGGCCGGACGCGACGATGACGACCCGCCAGCCCTCACTGAGCCGCGCCTCGACGAATGCGATCGCGCCGTCGACGTTGCCGTGGAACGAGGGGATCACCGAGGAGTCGAGGTTCGCGGCATCATCATCGTCGGTCGCGAACGGGCTCAGCCGCCACCACACGCCGTCGCGGTCCCGCACGATCTCGCGCAGGCGGGCGAGCGAGATGAAATCGCCCGCACCGAGGTCGATCGGAGCGGATGCCCCTGAGGTGGCCGCACTCCAGGCGGCGTCAAGGAATTCGCGGTTGGTCTCACCGAGGTTCTGCGCCCTTGCGCTGGAGCGCTCGGGGTCGATGACGGCGGTGGCGGAGTGCGCGGGAAGGTACTCGGCGAGAGTCACCAGTGGGCCGGCGACGGCGGGCAGCAGAGATTCCATGCCCTCGACCGGGATGCCCTCTGACATCTTCTCGAGCATGCCGGCGATGGCGGGGAACTGCCCCACGAGCGCCCCGGCGCGCTCGCGCACCTCGGTGGTCAGCAGCAGTTCGCGGCTGGCCGGCAGTTCGACGGTTTCGACATCGCCGGGCAGCGAGCGCTGGTCGGCGACCGAGAACGCCCGGATCTGGTCGATCTCGTCGCCGAAGAACTCCACTCGCAGCGGGTGGTCGGCAGTCGGCGGGAACACATCGAGGATGCCACCGCGCACCGCGAACTCGCCACGCCTCGACACCATGTCGACGCGCGTGTAGGCACGCTCGACGAGCTGCTCGATGGCCTGCTCGAGTTCGATCCCGCGGCCGCCGATCTTCAGTTCGAGCGGGGCGGCGTCGCCGAGGTTGGCGGCCAGCGGCTGCAGGGCGGCGCGCACCGAGGCCACGACGACGAGCGGGCGCTCGGCAGTCCACGTGGTGACGCGGCGCAGGGTGTCCAAGCGGTGCCCGACGGTATCGGGGCTGGGGCTCAGGCGCTCGTGCGGCAGCGTCTCCCAGGCCGGGAAGGTGAGGATCTCGGCTTGCGGCAGGTAGGCCTGGAGCGCCGTCGCGACCGATTCGGTCCGGCGGCCGGTGGGCGTGACGATGAGCGCGGATGCCGGATGCCCGGCGGCCGCGCGCTTCTCGAGCAGCCCCGCGACGATCGGCGCGTCGAGCCCGTCGACGGCGGAGATGTCGGCATCGGTCTGCGCCCAGGTGAGGGCGTCACGGTAAAGGTTCGCCTCTTCCAAGGCGCGCAGAATCCCCGGAACAGTCACCGCAGAAGTCTACGCGGGGCCGGGGACATCGGGAGTCTTCGGCGGGCGCGGGCGGCGGGCCGCGCGGAACCCCTCCACCGCCAGCAGCGTGAGCGCGACGGCGAGGACGCCGTAGACGATGGCATCCGCGCCCTGCATCCGCTCCCCCAGCAGCAAGGCGACGGCGACGAGCATCACGGGCTCGACATACCCGAGCAGCCCGAAGACCGGCATGGACAGCAGGTAGGACGCGCCGAGGTAGAACGTCATCGCCACCGCACTCGCGAGGCCGATGGCCGCGAGCGCCATGTACTCACGCGCCGACGGTTCGACGGGCGCCGCGGTGACGAGCGCCAGGATGGCGACGGGCGTGAGCAGCGTCACCTCCCACCCGAACGCCATCGGTCCGTCAAGGCCGAAGCGCTGACGCAGCACGAAGTACAGCGCATACGGAACGCAGATCATCAGCGTCACCCATGACAGCTCGGGTGTCGCGATGAGCTTCACGACGACCGCGACCGCGGCGAGGCTGACGACCAGCCACTGCATGCGACTCACATGCGCCTTCATCAGGAAGCGTCCCGCGAGCACCAGAGAGATCGGCAGCAGCAGGAACCCCAGCGCCGCATCCAGGCCCCGCCCATGCATCGGCGCCCACATGAAGAGCCACAGCTGCACGCCGGCGATGGTGGTGAGCAGAAGGCTGAGCAGGGGCATCCACCACCGCGCGCGCAGCCGACGCCACAACACGCCGACCTCTCGCCGCACCGCCGGATGCAGGAGCGCCACGGCGTAGCAGAGCACCGTGAGCAGCACGCGCGCGGCGAAGACGACCTCGGCCGACGAGGTGACCAGCGTCGACAGGTAGAACATGCCGGCGAAGAGTGCGGATGCCAGCAGCGAGAAGACCACGCCTCGCGGCGAAGAGCGTTGCTCGACCACGGCTGTCCTCCTCGGGTGACGGCGAACGGCCGCAGTGCAATTGTACTGGCGGGCGAGTTTTGCCCGGCTGTCCGCGACGCCGTTACGCTGGCGCGATGGAACCGGTGACCCTGCGTACAGAACGGCTCGTCCTCAGCATCCCCACGATGGCGGATGTGGATGCCATCACCGCGGCCTGCCAGGATCCCGAGGTGCCGCGCTGGACCACTGTGCCGACCCCGTACTCGCGTCAGAACGGTGTCGACTTCGTAAACCTGGTCGCAGGCTGGTGGGCTGACGGCGTGGAGACCGTCTGGGCGATCCGGTCAGGTGGCGAACTCGCCGGCATGATCGGCCTGCATAAGATCGAGCAGCACCCGCATGGCGGCGAGGCCGAAATCGGATTCTGGGGCGCGGCGGCATTCCGCGGTCAGGGTGTCATGGGCGAGGCGTCACGCGCGGTCATCGAGTACGGCTTCGGCGACCTGAAGCTCGCCCGACTGAGCTGGCGCGCTGTCGCGGACAACATCCCATCCGCTCGCACCGCTCGGAGGCTGGGCTTCCGTTACGAGGGCATGCTGCGTCAGGGCCTGACCAGTTCGCGGGGCCGCGACGACGGGTGGATCGCCGGCCTGCTGGCATCCGACGACCGCACGCCGGTGGAGTGGCCCGTCCTCGACTGAGCCGCCTGGCCGAACACGGTCCGGATGTCGGCACCGCGTGACAGGATGTCTGCATGCCCGAGATGCCGGAGGTGCAGGGTCTGGTCGCGTTCCTCGGCGAGCGCGCGGTGGGTCATGCGATCACGCGCACGAGCGTGGGCGAGATCGCCGCACTGAAGACGTACGATCCGCCCAACACGGCGCTGCACGGTGCGACGATCACCGGCGCATCCCGGCAGGGCAAGTTCGTCGTGCTCAGCCTCGGCGACGATCTGCACCTGGTGTTCCATCTGGCGAAGGCCGGCTGGCTGCGCTGGTACGACACACTGCCGACCACGCTGATCAAGCCGGGCAAGTCCCCCATCGCGCTGCGCGTCGCGTTCGACGACGGCAGCGGCTTCGATCTCACCGAGGCGGGCACCAAGAAGTCCCTCGCCTACTACGTCGTGCGCGACCCGCAAGATGTCCCCGGCATCGCGCGACTGGGGCCGGACCCGCTCGATGAGACCTTCACCCGCGAGGCTTTCGCGGCGCTGCTGGCAGGCCGCCGCACCCAGATCAAGGGTCTGCTGCGCGATCAGGGCCTGATCGCCGGAATCGGCAACGCGTACAGCGATGAGATCCTGCACGCCGCGAAGATGTCTCCGTACGCACCCGCCGCGAACCTCGACGACGACGAGATCGACCGGCTGTACTCGGCGATGCAGACCACGCTGCGAGAGGCCATCAGCGAGGCAGCAGGCAAGCCACCCGCGGACCTGAAGGACGCCAAGCGTGCCGGCTTCCAGGTGCATGCCAGGCGGGGTGAGGCGTGCCCGGTCTGCGGCGACACCGTGCACAGCGTGTTCTTCGCGGACAGAAGCCTGGAGTACTGCCCCACCTGCCAGACCGGCGGCAAGGTGCTCGCAGACCGGCGCCTCTCACGCCTGTTGAAGTAGGTCGAAAACCAGCCGAAACAATGGTTGACAGCGTTTGTTAACCATCCGTATCATTTCGGCAACCGCGTGTTTGCGGAAACATTCGACGAAGGTGATCTCAATGCTGAGAAGACAGAAGTTCGTTCGCAGATTCACCGCCGGAGGCGCAGCACTCGCCACCGGCGCAGCCCTGGTCCTGACCGCTCTCCCCGCTTCCCCCGCCCTGGCTGCCGGCGGCGCCACCCCTGGCGAGGGCGAGAACATCGCCCTCGCCGCCAAGGGCGGCAGCGTGACGGCCACTGGCCAGGAGGTGGCTGACCGATGGGGTCCAGCGCTCGTCATCGACGGCGTGAGGAACCCGTCGGCTCCTTCGCGCGACCAGTCGCGCTGGTCGTCGAACACGGCCGATGACGCCTCGATCACCGTCGAACTCGCTGAGCCGGCGGTGATCGATCACATCGCCATCGAGTGGGAGGACGCGTGCGCGGCGAAGTACAAGCTGCAGGTCTCGACCGATGGCGAGACCTTCGTCGACGCGACCGATGTGATCACCCCGGTATGCGGGCTCCGAGACGTGCAGAAGCTCACCAAGGCGGACACCGCGAAGGCATACTCGCACGTGCGCATGCAAGGGCTGGAGCGCACGCCGATCGGCGGCCAGAAGTATGGCATGTCGATGTGGGAGTTCGAGGTGTGGGACGGGGCCGAACCGGTCGTGGTCCCCTCTCGCACGGACACCCTCGTGCCGCTGCCGCAGAGCGTCACGTCTGTCGCCGACGCGCCGGACTTCGTGCTCGCACCGGATGCCCGCATCGTCGCGGATCCCGCGATGCAGAACAGCGCGGAGCACCTCGCCGATCTGCTGCGCGGATCAACCGGGTTTGCGCTCCCATTGGCTGCAGATCCCCGTGACGGCGACATCGTCCTCGCGCAGGGCGATGTCACCGGGTTCGAGGGGCAGGAAGAGGCCTATGCCTTGACCGCAGGCAGCACCGGCATCCGCATCACCTCGGCTACCGACCACGGGGCGTTCAACGCTGTGCAGACACTGCGTCAGCTGTTCCCCGCCTTCGTCGAGTCCGACACCGAGGTCGTCGTGGACTGGACGGTTCCGGCCGTCGAGATCGCCGATGCGCCGCGGTTCTCGCACCGAGGATCGATGCTCGACGTCGCTCGCTCCTTCCTCACCGTCGACGAGGTCAAGGCCTACCTCGACTCCATGGCCGCCTTCAAGCTCGACACACTGCACTTCCACCTGGCCGACGACCAGGGCTGGCGTCTGGAGATCACGAACGAGGGCAAGGCCCCTGGTGACACGATCGACTACTCGCAGCTCACCAAGCGGTCCGGCGCCACTGCCATGACCCAGCAGGGGTTCAAGAACGAGCTCGGTCGCACGGGCTACTACACGCAGGAGCAGTACAAGGACATCGTCGCCTACGCGGCTGATCTGCACATCACCGTCATCCCCGAGATCGACACCCCCTCGCACACCAACGCTGCGCTGCATGCGATCCCCGAGCTGAACACGGCGGGAACGCGCCCTGGGGCTGACGAATCGGGTCGAGTCCCCGCGAACGGCACCGGCAGCGTCGGGTACTCGACGATGGATGCGAACTCCGAGGCCACCTGGGTGTTCCTCGAGCACGTCCTGACGCAGCTGGCGGCCATCACCCCCGGCGAGTACATCCACGTCGGTGGCGACGAGTCACATGTCACCCCGCACGACGACTACGTGAAGTTCATCACTCGCTCGGTCGAGCTGGTGCACAGCCTGGACAAGAAGATGATGGGCTGGAACGAGGCATCGATCGGCGGCGTGCAGACCGATGACGCCATCCAGTACTGGGTCGGCGGAACAGCCGACACGCTCGACGCGGTCAAGAACAAGGGCGCCAAGCTGGTGCTCTCACGCAGCAACAGCGCCTACCTCGACATGAAGTACAACAGCAAGACGCCCATCGGTCTCACCTGGGCAGGCATCGGCGACTTCCCGAAGTACTACGACTGGGATCCGGCGACCGTCGTCACGGATGCCGGCGCGAAGCTGCCGGACGAGTACATCCTCGGCGTCGAGGGCCCGATGTGGGCGGAGACGATCCGCGGCGGCGAGCAGGCCGAGTTCCTGGGCTTCCCCCGGGTGATCTCACACGCCGAGATCGGCTGGACCCCCCAGGCTCAGCGTGACGTCACGGACTTCACGAAGCGGATGGGTTCTGTCGGCGAACGTCTGCTGGCGATGGATACGAACTTCTACGACGGCGCCAGTGCCGAGTGGAGCTGGTCGGCCGCCGGCGTGCCGGTGGCAGTGTCGCCCGATCGTGATCTCACTCTCTCTGTTGCCACCGTCGCCGCACCGGGTACCAAGACCACCGAGGATGCGACAGGGATCGCCGTCGACCGCGTCGACGATGCCGACGGTGTGAGCGCATCGAAGATGCAGAACACCGTGACCGCGACGATCGACTGGGGTGACGGGACTGCCGAGTCGGCAGCGACCTTCCGCACGGACGAAGCGCGCAACGCGCTGCGCGCCGCGGGCCTGTATGAGGTGCGCGGGCAACACTCCTACGCTGAGGCCGGCGACTACAAGGGCACCGTGACCTTCTCGGACGGCACCGTCGCGGAGTTCACCACGACCGTCGCCGACGGCACCCCCGACCCGGCCGTGGACGAGGAATGGGATGACTCCGTCACCCCGAAGGTCGACGTCGCCGCCGCTGTGAACGCGGGTGATCGCCTGCCAGGCACACTCTCGGGCTTCGAGCCCGGCTCGTACGTGACCATCACCATCGGCGATCGCGAACTGGGCACGGTGCGACCGGACGAGGACGGCGAGTTCGCCCTGTCGCTGCCTGTCATCCCCGAGACGTACAGCGGCACCTACGCGGTGACCGCGACGCTCGGCGATCGCACCGCCTCCGATGAGACCGTCATCAAGTCGTCGCTGGTGCCACTCACGAACCGGCTCGACCAGTCGGTGCTGTCCGTGGTGGGCGTCGATTCCGAGGAGACTGTCGGCGAGCAGGCCGGCGCCGCGAACGCGATCGATGGCGATCCGAGCACGTTCTGGCACACCCAGTGGCAGGGCGGCGCTCCCGAGTACCCGCACTGGATCACGCTGGATCTCGGCGCCGAATACGACATCACCGGCTTCGCCTACACCCAGCGCGCCGGTCAGTCGAACGGCCGGATGAAGGAGTTCGAGGTCTACGTCAGCGACTCCGCCGAGGAGTTCGGTGACGCGGCCTACGCGGGGTCGTTCCTCGACCTGACCCGTGAGCAGGTGTTCGAGTTCGACAAGGCGGCCCGCGGTCGCTACCTCAAGCTCGTCGGTCTGTCGTCGATCAGCGGCAACGCGTTCGGCGGCGCAGCGGAGATCAGCGTCGGCGCAGTCGAGCCCGGTGCGGAACCCACTGAGCCCACCGTCGAGCTCACCTCGGCCGAGGTGGCTCGCGGAGGAACGGCGTCGCTGTCGGCCGAGGGACTCGCGCCCGACGCCGAGACCGCCGTGCACCTGGTTCCGATCGACGTGGACAAGGGCTCCGGCAAGACGATCGTGCTGAAGGACAAGCTGCGCACAGATGCGGATGGCGCCGTCGTCGCTGAGATCGCAGTGCCCAACAAGGCGCACGAGGGCAGCTATGAGCTGGTGCTCGTGCAGACCGTCGACGGTGAGCCGATCGAGGCGCGGACGCCTTTGACAGTCACTCCGAAGAAGGGCTGAGATCAGGCGATCCGCCCCGCGGCAGGTCGATCCGACGAGGATCAGCCTGCTGCGGGGCGGATCGCCTGTTCTCGTAGAGGAAACTCGACCGCGCGCCCGGGAATGATTCCGCCCCGCTCACGTTGAGTACACTCAGAAGCATCAAAGTGCTCCGGGGTCGGTGTGAATCCGAACCGGCGGTGACAGTCCGCGAACGCCTGGCGACAGGCGCCGATCCGGTGGAATTCCGGAACCGACGGTGATGCGAGCGAAAGCTCGCTAGTCCGGAAGAGAGGCAGCACGAGCGACGCGAAAGCGCCCGCTGCCATCCCCGGGATCCCAGAAAAGGATGACCGATGGCAGTGACCGAGACCGAACGCGACGCCATGCGACGTGCTCTCTCGCTCGCGACGAACGGCCCCCTCGGCATCAACCCGCAGGTCGGCGCCGTCATCCTCTCCCCCGCAGGCGACATCCTCGCCGAGGGGTGGCACCGTGGCGCGGGCACGGCCCACGCCGAGGTCGACGCGCTCTCGAAGCTGACATCGGATGCCACGCGCGGGGCGACCGCGATCGTGACCCTTGAGCCGTGCAACCACACCGGCCGCACTGGCCCGTGCGCGCAGGCGCTGATCGACGCCGGCATCGCCCGTGTCATCTACGCACTCGATGATCCCGGCGACCACTCCAGCGGCGGCGCCGACCGGCTGCGCGCGGCCGGTGTCGACGTCATCGCCGGGGAGCAGATGGATGCTGCCGAAGCGCTGATCCACGACTGGCTGGTCTTCCACCGCCTCGGGCGTCCGCACGTCACCGTGAAGTGGGCTCAAAGCCTGGATGGCCGCGCGGCAGCATCCGACGGCACCAGCCAGTGGATCACCGGACCTGACGCCCGCGCGGACGTGCACCGCCGCCGCGCCGACGCCGACGCGATCGTCGTCGGCACCGGCACCGTGCTCGCCGACGACCCGGCGCTCACGGCGCGCGACGGCGCCGCGCTCTACCCGCGCCAGCCCATGCCGGTCGTGATCGGGCAGCGGGAGACCCCATCGGATGCTGCCGTGCGTCAGCATCCGATCACTCCGCTCTTCTACGACACCCGCGATCTCACCGCCGTCCTCGCCGACCTCGGGGCGCGCGGCGTGCAGCGGGTCTTCGTCGAGGGAGGGCCGACTCTGGCGAGCGCCTTCATCGCCGCCGGCTTCGCCGACACCGTGCTCGCGTACATCGCGCCGGTGCTGCTGGGCGGCAACCGCCTCGCCCTGACCGACATCGGCGTCGCCACGATCGGCGACGCCCGACGACTGCAGATCGATGAGTGGAGGCCGCTCGGAGCGGATCTGCTGGCCATCGCACATCCCGTCTCAGCCCCCATTCATCCCATCGCGCAACCGGAAGGAAGCTGATGTTCACCGGAATCATCGAGGAGATCGGCGAGATCGCCGCGATCTCACCCTCAGGAGACGGCTGGCGGCTCACCGTGCGTGCCCCGAAAGCCGCATCGGATGCCGTGCACGGCGAGTCCATCGCGGTGAGCGGCGTGTGCCTGACGGTCGTCGGCTCCACCTCCGACACGTTCGACGCCGACGTCATGAAGCAGACGCTCGACGTCTCAGCGCTGGGCGCTGTCGTCGTCGGCACGCGCGTGAACATCGAGAAGGCCATGCCGGTGGGCGCCCGCCTTGGCGGCCACATCGTGCAGGGCCACGTCGACGGCACCGGCACCGTGCTCGAGGTGCGACCGGGCGCGCAATGGCGCGTACTGCGCATCAGTCTGCCCGCCGACCTCGCGCCGCTCGTGGTCGACAAGGGCTCGATCAGCGTCGCCGGCACCTCTCTCACGGTGAGCGCCGTCAGCGACTCCGCCAGCGCCGACGCCTGGTTCGAGGTCTCGCTGATCCCCGAGACCCTCGACGCGACCGTCCTCGGCGCCCTTGCCGTCGGCGACGTCCTCAACCTCGAGACCGACATCCTTGCCCGCCATGTGGAGCGTCTGCTGGCGTTCCGTTCCCTTCCGGAAGGAGGCTCACGATGAGCCTTTCCCCCATCGCCGAGGCGCTCGACGCGCTGCGCGCCGGTCGCCCCGTCATCGTCGCCGACGACGAGAACCGCGAGAACGAAGGCGACATCATCATCTCCGCCGAGCTCGCCACCCCTGAGGTGATGGCCTGGATGGTGCGCTGGACGTCCGGCCTGATCTGCGCGCCGATGCCCGCCGACCTCGCCGACAAACTGAACCTGCCGCCGATGGTCGAGAACAACGAGGACGCGCGCACCACCGCCTACACGGTCAGTGTGGATGCTGCGACCGGTGTCACCACCGGCATCAGCGCGCACGACCGCGCGCTGACGCTGAACGTGCTCGCGAATCCGGAGTCCACGAGCGCGAGCGTTATCCGCCCAGGGCACATCCTGCCGCTGCGCGCCGTCGACGGCGGCGTGCGCGAGCGCGCCGGACACACCGAAGCGGCCGTCGAGCTGATGCGCCTGGCAGGTCTCCACCCGGTCGGCGCGATCGCCGAGGTCGTCGCAGAGGACGGCAGCATGATGCGCCTGCCAGGGCTGCTCGAGCTCGGCGAGCGCGACAACGTCCCGGTGATCACCATCGAGCAGATGATCGCGCATCTGAACGAGCACCAGCCGCTCGATGCCTCGGCGCCGAAGCCCGCGCAGCGCCGGGTGAGCCTGCGCGCAGACGCCAACGTGCCGACCACGCACGGCGACTTCCGCATCCTCGCCTACAAGGACCGCGTCACCGGCACCGACCACCTCGCGATCATCTCGGGCGCCCTCGATGAGACCGCACTCGTGCGAGTGCACTCCGAGTGCCTCACCGGCGAAGCCCTCGGCTCACTGAAGTGCGAGTGCGGGCCGCAGCTGCAGAGCGCGCTCGACCTCATCGAGAAGGAGAGCGGCGTCGTGATCTACATGCGCGGCCACGAGGGTCGAGGCATCGGGCTGATCAACAAGCTGCGCGCGTACAGCCTGCAGGAGGACGGTCTCGACACCGTGGATGCCAACCTCGCCCTCGGCCTGCCGGCGGA
This sequence comes from Microbacterium sp. H1-D42, assembly GCF_022637555.1. NCBI lineage: Bacteria > Bacillati > Actinomycetota > Actinomycetes > Micrococcales > Microbacteriaceae > Microbacterium > Microbacterium sp. H1-D42. Next base: position 2,560,314 of record NZ_CP093342.1, read on the forward strand.
CGCCAGGGACTATGCCGCAGCGGCGGGCATCCTCACGGACCTCGGCATCTCGAAGGTGCGCCTGCTGACGAACAACACCGACAAGGTCGCGAAGCTGCGCGAACTCGGACTCGACGTCGTCGAGCAGGTGCCGCTGATCGTCGGCGTCGGACCCAACAACCACCAGTATCTCGAGACCAAGCGCGACCGCATGGGCCACATCATCGGCGAAGCCGAGCTGGCCGAGGCACTCGCCCACGGAAAGGACCACGCATGAGCGGCGCAGGAGCACCCACCACCGAGTCCCCCCTCGACGGCAGCGGCCTTCGGGTCGTCGTGATCGCCGGCACTTGGCACGAGGTCATCTCGAACGGCCTGATCGCCGGTGCGCAGCGCACGCTGGATGCCGCCGGCGCCGAGCATTCGCTGGTGCGGGTTCCGGGTTCGTTCGAGCTGGCCGTGGCCGCGCAAGCCGCCTTCGCCGGCGGCGCCGACGCCGTGGTCGCGCTCGGCGTGATCATCCGCGGTGGTACGCCGCACTTCGAGTACGTCTCGGCGGCGACCACGGACGGCCTGACGCGGGTGTCGCTGGATGCCGGCAAGCCGGTCGGCTTCGGGCTGCTCACCCTCGACGACGAGCAGCAGGGCCTTGATCGCGCCGGGCTCCCCGGTTCGATGGAGGACAAGGGCGCCGAAGCGGCGGATGCTGCCGTGCGCACCGCTCTGGTCGTGCGGGCGCTGCGCGGCTGACGCTTATCAGATCCCATGGGGGCGCGCAGGTGGCTACCCTAGGCACATGGAGACCCTGCGGCACATCGTCCTGTTCATCCACCTGATCGGCTTCGCCCTGCTCTTCGGAGCCTGGGCCGTGCAGGCCTTCGGCGGCAAGCACGAGGTGACGCGCCTCATGCAGATCGGCATCTCGATCGCCGCAGTCGCGGGACTCGCACTGGCTGCGCCGTGGGGGGTGCCAGAGGGCGTCGAGTTCAACTACGCCAAGATCGGCACCAAGCTCGTCGTGCTGCTCGTCATCGGCGCTTTCCTCGGCATCGGCCAGGCCCGCCAGAAGAAGTCCGGCGCTGTCCCGCCGGTGCTGTTCTGGGGCATCGGCGTGCTGACGCTGGTGAACGCCGGTATCGCCGTCCTCTGGTGACGTCAGGCGGCCGTTCGCGCCGCATAAGATCGATATATTGCCGTGTGCGCATCAAAGAGGCTGACGCGCCGTTCCGGTGACACCGTGTTGTGTTCCCGTCGGCAATCCTGCAATCCGTGTTGCCTCACTGATTGGAATCCTCATGCGCAAACTGCTCAGCACCGCTGTAGTCCTGTCCGCTTCCGTTCTCGTTCTCGCCGGCTGCAGCAGCAGCGGTGACGGCGGGGGCGCCTCTGCCGAGGGCCTGAAGGGCACCGGCAGCGGCGACAGCTGCGTCATCGACGCGACGGTTCCCGTCGGCGCGGCGCTCAGCCTCACCGGTGGCGCAGCGAGCTACGGCGAATCTCAGCAGAAGGGTCTCGAGCTCGCCCTCGAGGACCTCAACGCCAAGGACGGCGTGAAGTACGAGCTCACCGTCGAGGACGACGGCACCGACCCGCGGCAGGCGATGAGCGTGTTCGAGGGCTTCGTGGCCGACGGCACCAGCACCATCATCGGGCCCACGCTGTCGAACACCGCGTTCCAGGCACAGCCGATCGCGCAGGAGGCCGGCGTGCCGGTGCTCGCCATCTCGAACACCGCCACCGGCATCACCGAGCAGGGCGACTTCATCTTCCGCGACTCGCTGACCGAAGCGCAGGTGATCCCGCAGACCATCGAGGCCGCCAAGGACAAGCTCGGCCTGAAGAAGGTCGTCGTGATGTACAGCAACGACGACGCCTTCACCGAGTCGGGCTTCCAGGTGATGGAGTCGGCGCTCAAGGACCAGGGCGTCGAGATCGTCGACACTCTCAAGTTCTCGGTCAAGGACACCGACTTCCGCAGCCTGCTGACCACCGCCAAGCAGAGCGACCCCGATGCCATCGTCGTGTCGGCCCTGATCGAGGCGGCCATCCCGCTGGTGACCCAGGCGCGTGAGCTGGGCATCGACCAGCCGATCATCGGCGGCAACGGCTTCAACAACCCGGCGCTGATGAAGGACGCGGGTGAAGCAGCCGAGGGCGTGATCGTCGGCGCCGCGTGGAACTCCGCGTCCGACAGCCCTGAGAACACCGCGTTCATGAAGGCGTTCGAGGAGAAGTACGGCGCTGGCCCCGACCAGTTCGCGGCTCAGGCGTACGCCGGCATGCAGATCATCGACCACGCGGTGCGGGTGAACTGCTCCGGTGAGCGCACCGACGTGCAGGACGGCCTGACGCAGGTCAAGGACCTGCCGACCCCGCTGGGCTCGATCAGCATCAACGCCGACCGCGACGCCGAGCACCCGGCCGTCGTGCAGATCGTGAAGGACGGCAAGTTCGCCGTTCTGAACTGACCTTCTGAGCGCAGAGAACACCCATGCAGCAACTGCTGAACGGCCTGTTCCTCGGTTCGATCTACGCCCTGTTCGCCATCGGCTTCACGCTGGTGTTCGGGATCCTCGACCGACTGAACCTGGCTCATCCCGCCGCTTTCGCCGCCTCGGCGTTCTTCGGCATCTGGCTGTCGGACTCGTTCGACCTGCCCATCGCCCTGGTGCTCGTCATCGTGTTCGCGTTCGGTGCGATCCTCGGCCTGATCATCGAGCGCGTGGCGTTCCGTCCGCTGAAGGATCGTCCTGACGCGCATTTCGCGGGGCTGATCTCGTCGATTGCGATGGGCGGCATGATCATCGCCCTGCTGCAGGCCGTGTTCGGTCCGAACACCCGGCGTTTCCCGGTCGGCACGGTGCCCGATGACGCGATCGAGTTCGGCGCAGGCGTCACCGCCAGCGTGCTGCAGATCGTCATCGTGGCCGTGTCGCTCGGTCTCATGATCGGGCTGACGATCCTGGTGGGTCGCTCAGCACTGGGACGCTCCATGCGCGCTGTCGCCGAGAATCCGGGTGCTGCCCGGGTTCTCGGCGTCAACGTCGACCGGGTGACCGCGACGACCTTCGCGATCTCGACGGCACTCGGTGCGGTGGCGGGTGTGCTCTTCGCGCTGAGCGTGAACAGCGCCCAGCTGGGCATGGGGTCGGCGATCGAGTTGAAGGGCCTTGCTGTCATCATCGTCGGCGGCATGGGATCGCTGCCAGGTGCGCTCGTCGGCGGACTCATCATCGGCATCGCCGAGGTGTTCGCCATCCAGTACGTCGGCTCGAGCTGGCGCGACCTGATCGCGTTCGGGCTGCTGTTCCTGATCCTGCTCGTGCGCCCGCAGGGACTGTTCGGCAAGCGCAAGGTGCGTGAGGTCTGACGATGATCACCGAATCGACCCTCGTCTTCATCGCACTCAACGGCGTCTTCGCGTTCTCGTTCTACGCGGTGCTGGTCGCCGGCCAGCTGAGTCTGGCCCAGGCCGGCTTCGCCGGACTTGCCGCGTTCGCGGCAGCGACACTCGCCCCGGCGCCGACCATGTGGGGTCCCATCCCCACGCTGCTCTTCGCGATCGTCATCGGAATGCTCGTCGGAGCGGTGGCCGCCGTCATCATCGGGCTGCCGACCATGCGGCTGCGCGGAGTGTTCCTCGCGATCGCGACCCTCGGCGCTGCCGAGGCGATCCGCATCTTCCTGCTGAATGCCGAGTGGACCGGCGGCGCACAGGGCATGCCGGTGCCGAAGATCATGACACCGCTGATCGCATGGATCATCCTGCTGATCGTCGCGTACTGGTTCTGGCGCCAGGCGCGCTCGCGCTACGGCCGCGCGCTCGACGCCATCCGCGAGGATGAGCTGGCCGCGCGCTCGATCGGCATCAACGTCAGCGGCCACCGGCTCAGCGCGTTCGTCGCCGCCGGCGTGCTCGCGGGGCTCTACGGCGTGATGTGGGCGTACTACCTGCGTCTGATCGCGCCAGAGGACTTCGCGTTCGACAAGGCCATCGAAGGACTCGTGAACGCCGTCGTCGGCGGCACGGCGAACTTCCTCGGCCCGATCCTCGGCAGCGGCTTCCAGACGCTGCTCCCAGAACTGCAGCGCATGATCGGCATCGAGGCCGGCTGGATCCGTCCGTTCATCTCGAGCCTGCTTCTGCTGCTGGTCATCCTGTATCTGCCCGGCGGCATCGCGAGCCTCATCCCCCGCCGCAAGCAGCGCATCGATGTCTCGACGCTCGACAGCGGCGAGCCGTTCGTCGGCCGCGCTCACCCCGCCAAGGGCGAGGTCATCGCCGAGCTGAAGGGCATCTCGAAGGAGTACGGCGGCGTGCACGCGGTGCGCAGCGTCGACCTCACTGTGCGCAGTGGCGACGTCGTCGGGCTGATCGGCCCGAACGGCGCAGGAAAGACCACGCTGGTCAACATGATCAGCGGCCTCATCCCGCCGTCGGCCGGCACCGCCACCGTGCTCGGAGTGCCGATCGGCCGCACCCCTGTGCACAAGATCGCCGCGGCCGGCGTCACCCGCACGTTCCAGCATTCGAAGCTGTTCAACCGCCTGACCGCGCTGGAGAACGTGCTGATCGGCGCGCACCTGGTAGCGAAGCCGACCTTCCTGCGACGCCTGCTCTGGCTGCCATCGGCGCGTCGCGATGAGCGTCTCGCCCTCGAGCACGCCGCACGGTGCCTGCGCCGGGTCGGACTGCTCGAGAAGGCCGATGTGCTGGCGAAGGGCCTCTCCTACGGCGACCAGCGTCGCCTCGAGATCGCCCGTGCCCTCGCCGCTGACCCGTCGCTGCTGATCCTCGACGAGCCGGCCGCCGGCATGAACCACGTCGAGGCGGAACAGCTGTCGACCCTGATCCGCTCGCTCACCGAAGACGGCCTGACGATCATCTTCATCGAGCACAACGTCGGCATGGTGCTCGACACGTGCGACCACATCATCGTGCTGAACTTCGGCGAAGTGCTCGCCGAAGGCACGCCCGCCGAGATCGCGGCCGATGAGCGCGTCATCGAGGCGTACCTCGGTGCTGCTGAAGACGAGAGTGCCGCCGAAGACGAGAGTGTCGCAGGCCGGTCGGATGCCGGTGCGCAGCCGTCCGCGAGCGCAGCGACCCCGGAGGAGAGCAATGGCTGAGCCGCAGCTGTCTGTCACTGACCTGACGGTCTCATACGGGCGCGTACACGCCGTGCGCGGCATCTCGTTCGACGTCACCGCCGGGTCCCTGGTCACGCTGGTCGGCGCGAACGGTGCCGGCAAGTCGTCGATCATCAACGCCATCGCCGGGCTCGTGAAGCCCTCGGGCGGCACGATCCTGTTCGAAGGCGACGACATCACCAAGACGAAGTCGCATCGACTGGTGCCGCGCGGACTGGTGCAGGTGCCGGAGGGGCGGCAGATCCTCGCGACGATGACGATCGCCGAGAACCTGCAGCTCGGTAGCCGCTACTACGGCGCAGGCGCGAGCTCGGCCATCGACGAGATGTATCAGCGCTTCCCCGTGCTCGGCGAGCGCCGCAAGCTGGCCGCCGGATCGCTGTCGGGCGGCGAGCAGCAGATGCTGGCCATCGCACGGGCGATGCTCGCGCGTCCCAAGCTGATCCTGATGGATGAGCCGTCGATGGGGCTGGCGCCCAAGATCGTCAACGAGGTGTTCGCGGTGATCGACCAGGTGCTGGCAGGCGGCACGACCGTGCTGCTGGTCGAGCAGAACGCGCGTCGCGCCCTGCAGGCCGCAGACGAGGGCCACATCCTGCAGAACGGCGAGATCGTGCGATCAGGGGCATCCGATGTGCTCCTCGCCGACGACGACATCATCCAGGCGTACCTCGGCACCGGCCGGGCGAAGGAATGACCCTCCCCGACCGGCGCATCGCGCGCCGCATCCCCACCTGGGGTGCGGTCGCGCCGCTGCTGGGCTTCCGGCGGCCGGTGTGGAATCGCGTCGATCGGCGGCTCGCCCAGGCACTGTCAGTGAAGGACCTCGCGCGCATCGCCCGGCGGACGACGCCGCGGTCGGTGTTCGACTACGTGCACGGCGCCGCCGAGGACGAGTTGAGCATCGCCAGAGCCAGGCGCGCGTTCGCGAGCGTCGAGTTCGAGCCGCGTGTGCTGCACGACGTGGCCGAGGTCGACACGTCGACGACGATCCTCGGGTCACCGGCATCCTTCCCGCTGATCATGGCGCCGACCGGCTTCACGCGCATGATGCAGCATGAGGGCGAGATCGCGGTGGCCCGCGCCGCCGCCCGCGCCGGTGTGCCGTACACGCTGTCGACCATGGGCACCACCTCGCCCGCCGAGCTGCAGCAGGCGGTGCCCGCAGGGACGAACTGGTTCCAGCTGTATCTGTGGAAGGATCGCGACGGCACACGCCAGCTGATCGACGAGGCGCGCCGCGCCGGCTACGACACCCTCGTGCTCACGGTCGACACCCCGGTCGCCGGCAACCGCCTGCGTGATGCGCGCAACGGCCTGACGATCCCGCCGACACTGAATCTGAAGACCATGTGGGACATGGCCTGGCACCCGTCGTGGTGGTTCAATGTGCTCACCACCGACCCGATCGAGTTCGCCAGCCTGCGCTCGTTCGACGGGACCGTCGCCGAGTTGGTCGCGAAGATGTTCGACCCGTCACTTCGGCTCGAAGACCTCGCGTGGCTGCGCGAGGAATGGTCGGGAAAGCTCGTCGTCAAGGGCATCCAATCCGTCGCCGACGCACAGCGGGTGGTGGATGCCGGGGCCGACGCCCTGGTGGTCTCGAACCACGGCGGCAGGCAGCTCGACCGCGCGCCCACTCCCCTGCGCCTGCTGCCGGACGTCGCTGCCGCAGTCGGCGATCGCGCCGAGATCTTCCTTGACACCGGCATCCTCTCCGGCGCCGACGTGCTCGCCGCCGTCGGGCTGGGTGCGGATGCCTGCATGGTCGGCCGCGCATACCTGTACGGCCTGATGGCCGGCGGCGAGCGCGGAGTGGACCGGATGCTGCAGATCATGCGCCATGAGGCCGTGCGCACCATGCAGCTGTCGGGCGTCTCGACCGTTGCCGAGCTGCGCGGCCGGGTGCGGCTGGGCTGAGGAAGCCCTGGATGCCCGGTACGCGCCCGCGTACGCTGTCGCCATGGCGACGCTCGATGATGTGCGACGGATCGCCCTCGAGTTCCCCAGGGTGACGGAGAAGGCGGAGGGACACTCCGGCAGCGCCGCGTGGCGCACCTCGGCGGGAATGCTGGCGTGGGAGCGCCCACCCCGCAGGCACGATCTGGAGCAGCTGGATGCCCTCGGCCGGGAGTGGCCGAAGGGCACGATCATCGGCATCCGGGTCGACGGCGAGCAGGCGAAGGCCGCGCTGATCGAGACCTGCCCCGACGTGTTCTTCACCATCCCGCACTTCGACGGCTTTCCCGCGGTGCTCGCCGTGGCGGATGCCATGGACGAGACGCTCCTGCGCGAGATGCTCACGGATGCCTGGCTGCTGCGCGTGCCCACCACCATCGGACGCGCCTGGCTCGCCGAGCACGGGCTCGCGGAATAGCGCTCAGTACCGCGCTGTGACCTTCTGCGCGGCGCCATCCAGCGTCATCTCGCCACCGTAGGGGACGATCCACTGCGGGCGGGTGTGGCCGAACGGCACGCCGACGCACACGACAGCATCCGCGTTGTACCGGGCGACGACATCGATCACGACGTCGCGCTGGGCGGCGCGCAGGTTCGCCCGCTCAGCCGTCGAGGGCAGCACGTCGAAGCTGCTCGTCGCCGGTCGCGCGAACACGATGCCCGCCACCGATTCCAGCAGCCCGCGCTCGCCATAGGCGCGCAGCTGCTCGGCGACGTCCTCAGCGGGGGTGAGTCGCTCACTGGTCTCCAGCATCAGGACGCTGCCCGCCAGTGCCTCTGCGGATGGCATCCGACCCGCGAGAGCGATCTGGTTCACGACCTCGAGGCAGCCACCCCACGTGGGGCCGGTGACGCGCGTGGCGGGGCCGGCCCACGTCCACGGTTCGGTGGGCTCGCGGTCGCCGAACTCGGTGAGTGCTTCGGCGCTGTCCCAGTGGCGTCCGAAGTCCTCGGACTCCCCCGGCTCGGTGAGCTCGACCTCGCCGCCGTCGATCAGGGCGGCGCGAAGTGACATCAGGTGCACGTCATCGACGCGCGGTCCAGGGCCGAGATGCACCTGCGTCGACCCGCCGTAGTACCCGGCGATGCCGTGCTGCCACAGCCAGTTCAGGATGTTCGTGTTGTCGCTGTGTCCGACGAACGGCTTGGGGTCGGCGAGCGCGAGGGCAGGATCGAGGTGGGGCGTGACGAGGATCTGATCGTCGCCGCCGATGGTGGCGATGATGCCGCGGATGCCGGGATCGGCGAACGCCGCATTGACGTCCTGCGCACGAGCCTCGGGGCTGGCGTCGAGCTGCCGTGTGGTCGGAAACTCGACAGGGATGAGTCCGGTCAGCTCGGTGAGCCGCTGCATCGCCTGCTCGTGGACGTCAGGGCCGACCGCCGGCGCCGCGAACGCGGGCGACAGGACTGCGATGCGGTCACCGGACTGGAGCTTCGGAGGAATCAGCATCCGTCCATCCTGGCATCCGCGCTCGAAGGGTCACCCGCGTCAACGATCATTGACACGTCATGCGCGTCAACTTAGGATGACAAACATGAATCGCAACACGTCCATCGCGACCGATCCAGCCGGTGAACCGCTCGCCGAACTGCACCGGCTCACGGGCATCCGACGCGAGATAGCGCGCGCGGAGGAGGCGCAGGTGCGCCGCGCGCGCCTTGCCGGCTACTCGTGGCAGGCGATCGCGAGCGCGCTGGGCGTAACCAGACAGGCCGCTCATAAGAAGTTCGGCAGACAATAGAAGCGTCCCGCATCATCCCTCAAGAACGAGGTCCCCATGTCTCGCACGGCGCCAGCACGCCGACGCGGACGCCGTGCGCAGCAGGACGGCCCGCGCGCCACGTTCCGCCAGCTTCTCCCCTTCCTCTTCGAGCACAAGAAGACGCTCGTCGTCGTCACCGTGCTCAGCATCATCGGCGCGGCAGCCTCCTTGGTGCAGCCGCTGCTGGTCGGGCAGGTCATCGGCCGGGTGCAGCAGAATGAGGCACTCGGGATGCTGGTGTGGCTGCTCGTCGGCTTCGTCATCATCGCCTCGGTGATCTCGGGCTACCAGCACTACCTGCTGCAGCGCACCGGCACAGCCGTGGTCTACTCCAGCCGCCGCAAGCTGATCGCGCGCATCCTGCACCTGCCGATCAGCGAGTTCGACGCGCGCCGCACCGGCGACCTCGTCTCGCGGGTCGGCACTGACACGACGCTGCTCTACGCGGTCCTCACGCAGGGCCTCGCAGATGCCGTCGGCAGCGCGATCCTGTTCCTCGGCGCCCTGATCGCGATGCTCATCATCGACCCGCTGCTGCTCGTGCTGATCGTCGTCGTGATCGGCATCTCGGTGGTCGTCGTCGTCGCCCTCAGCGGTCGCATCCGCACCGCGTCGGCCGCGCAGCAGCAGAAGGTCGGCGAACTGGCATCCGGAATCGAGCGGGGCATCTCCTCGATCCGCACCGTGCGCGCGTCTGGTGCGACCGAGCGCGAGACGGCCGCCGTCGAGCGCGTGGCCGGCGAGGCCTACGGACTGGGCGTGCGGATCGCGAAGATTTCGTCGATGGTCGTGCCGGTCGCGGGCATCGCCCTGCAGCTCTCGCTGCTGGTCGTGCTCGGCGTCGGCGGGTTCCGCGTCGCCTCCGGCGCGCTCACCATCGCCTCGCTCGTGACGTTCATCATGTTCCTGTTCATGCTCGTGATGCCGTTGGGGCAGGCGTTCGGCGCGATCACCTCGGTGAACCAGGCGCTCGGCGCGCTGGGTCGCATCCAGGAGGTGCTCGACTTGCCGACCGAGACCCAGAACGACGAATCGGATGCTGCCGTCACCGCAGCCTCCGTGGTCGGCGCCCCGGCGATCGAGTTCCGCGACGTGCGTTTCCGGTACCCGGACAACGTCATCGCCGCACGCGAGGCGGCGGCGAAGGAGGCGCAGTCACTGCTCGTGGATGCGCACCTCGAGCGCGCGTCGGATGCTGTCGCCGCCGAGGTGGATCGCGACGTGCTCAAGGGCGTCTCATTCTCGGTGCCGCGCGGATCGCGCGTGGCTCTGGTGGGCCCGAGCGGCGCCGGCAAGAGCACGATCCTCTCGCTCATCGAGCGCTTCTACGACCCGACCGGCGGCTCGATCCGCCTGGCAGGGCACGACGTGCGGACCTACCCGCGCGAGCAGCTGCGCGCCCAGTTCGGATACGTCGAGCAGGATGCTCCGACGCTGGCCGGCACGCTGGCCGAGAACCTGCGCCTCGCCGCACCCGATGCCACGGACGAGGACTGCGAGCGCGTGCTGCGCTCAGTCAACCTCGGCGACGTGCTCGAACGCAGCCCGCTGGCGCTGGAAGCGCCGGTCGGCGAGGACGGCGTGATGCTCTCAGGCGGCGAGCGTCAGCGGCTCGCGATCGCACGCGCGCTGCTGACCGAGGCGCCGATCCTGCTGCTGGACGAGTCGACGTCGTCGCTGGACGGCGTGAACGAGCAGCGGATGCGTGAGGCGATCGATGCCGCCGCCGAGGACCGCACGCTGGTGGTGATCGCGCATCGCCTGTCGACCGTGATCGACAGCGACCTGATCGTGGTGCTGCAGAACGGGCTCGTGGTCGGCCAGGGAACGCACGAGGAACTGGTGGAGTCGACGCCGCTGTACCGCGACCTCGCCCGCCACCAGCTGCTCACGGCCTGAGAGAGTCCTCGCTCACCACGGTTGCCACTGCACGAACAGCACGACAAGGGCCGCCACGCCTGCGGCGCCGACGGCCGCGGTGACGATCGCGGGCAACCGCCCGCTGACGATGAGCGACTCATCGCTCACGAGCCCGGTGTGCGCCCGGCGGTAGCGGATGGTGCACACCACCCACGCGACGACGGAGAGCACGAGGCCGAGGACGCCCAGCAGCGTCGCCCACACCCCTAGTGCGTCGGAGAGGTATTTGATCGCGGCGCCGTTGCCGACCGCGAGCGCCAGGCAGGTGCGTCGCCAGGCGAGCAGCGTGCGCTCGGCCTGCAGCCCCACATCGAAGGGGCGGTCGACGAAATCGTCCGGTGCAGTCGTCACAGGAAGAGCCCCGCACCGAGCAGCAGGATCGCGACGATCACCCCGGCGGCGATGACGACGCCGGTGGTCGGTCCAGGCAGCGCCCTGTGCAGGCGCATCGCCCGCTCGCTGCGCGCCCACGACAGCCACGCGTGCACCGTCGCGATGACGCCGAGCACCACGAAGAGCACCGCGGCGAGGAAACGGGGCACCGGATGGATGTCCAGCTGCAGCGCCTCGATCGCGATGCCCACCGCCACCAGAGCCAGCGCCGTGCGAATCCATGCGAGGAAGGTGCGCTCATTGGCGAGCGAGAAGCGGGGATCCGGCTCCTCTCCCACGCCGTAGACGCGGCGCGGGAATCGTCGATCGCTCATGACCCCAGCCTAGGACGCGATGCCCGTTGATGTGAGAACGCGACGGAGGGATGCCGGGGACCACTCAGCCGTGGGTTGTCCTCGGCATCCCGCCGTCGCGGGTCTGTGCGCCGTCCGCGTCAGCGGGCAGCGGTGAGGCGGTAGCGCAGCGCCTCGAGTTCGCTGCGCAGAGCCGGAGGCAGGGTCTCTCCGAAGATCTTGTAGAACTCCTCGGTCGAGTCCGCCTCGGCCAACCACGCCTCGACGTCGACGTCGAACAGCTCGTCGAGGTCGGCATCCGAGATCTCGAGGCCCTCGAGGTTGAGGTCCTCACGACGCGGCAGGCGACCGATCGGGCTGTCGACGGCGTCGACCTCACCCGAGATACGACGGATGATCCAGTCGATCACGCGCGAGTTGTCACCGAAGCCCGGCCACAGGAAGCGGCCGTCCTCACCGCGGCGGAACCAGTTCACCTGGAAGATGCGCGGAGCGCGGTCGAAGCGCAGCATCCGCCCGACCTTCAGCCAGTGCCCGAAGTAGTCGCCCATGTTGTAGCCGCAGAACGGCAGCATCGCGAACGGGTCGCGGCGCAGCTCGCCGACCTTGCCCTCGGCCGCGGCCGTGCGCTCGGACGAGATGGTCGAGCCGAGGAAGACGCCGTGCGTCCAGTCGGTCGCCTCGACGACGAGCGGCACGTTCGTCGCGCGGCGACCACCGAACAGGATGATGTCGAGCGGAACGCCCTCCGGCGCCTCCCAGTCGTCCGAGATCTGCGGGCACTGCGCGGCCGAGACCGTGAAGCGGGAGTTCGGGTGCGCGGCGGGACGGCCGGAGTCCGGAGTCCACGCGTTGCCCTGCCAGTCGGTGAGGTTGCTCGGCGGGGTGTCGGTCAGACCCTCCCACCAGACATCGCCGTCGGGGCGCAGCGCCACGTTCGTGAAGATCGTGTTGCCCCACAGGGTCTCCACGGCCGTCACGTTGGTGGACTCGCCGGTGCCGGGTGCGACGCCGAAGAAGCCGGCCTCGGGGTTCATGGCGTACATGCGGCCATCAGCACCGGGGCGGAGCCAGACGATGTCGTCACCGAGCGTCTCGACCTTCCAGCCGGGGATCGTCGGGCGCAGCATGGCCAGGTTGGTCTTGCCGCACGCCGACGGGAAGGCGGCGGCGACGTGGTGCGCCTCGCCCTTCGGGTCGGTGACGCGGATGAGCAGCATGTGCTCGGCGAGCCAGCCCTCGTCGCGGGCGATCACCGAGGCGATGCGCAGCGCGAAGCACTTCTTGGCGAGGATGGCGTTTCCGCCGTAGCCCGAGCCGTACGAGTAGACCTCGAGCGTCTCGGGGAAGTGCACGATGTACTTGTCGTCGTTGCAGGGCCACTCGACGTCGGCCTGACCTGGTTCGAGCGGGGCGCCGACCGAGTGCACGGTCTTGACCCAGGGCGCGCCCTCGGCGATCCGTCTGGTGACCGCGTCGCCGACGCGGGTCATGATGCCGATGGATGCCACCGCGTAGGCGCTGTCGGTGACCTGCACGCCGATGTGCGAGAGCTTGCCGCCGACAGGGCCCATCGAGAAGGGGACGACATACATGGTGCGACCGCGCATCGACCCCTCGAAGACGCCATCGAGGGTCTTGCGGATCTCTGCGGGCTCGGCCCAGTTGTTCGTGGGACCGGCGTCCTGTTCACGCTCCGAGGCGATGAAGGTGCGCCCCTCGGTGCGGGCGACATCGCTGGGGTGCGAGCGCGCGAGGTACGAGCCCGGGCGCCACTCGGGGTTGAGCTTGATGAGCTTGCCCTCGTCGACGAGGCCGCGCAGCAGTGCGTCGTTCTCGGCGCGCGAGCCATCGATCCAGTGGATGCGGTCGGGCTGGGTGAGTGCGGCGATGCCATCGACCCATTCGCGAAGCTCGGCCATGGCCGGCGTGTCATACGCCGGCACCGCACCGAAGCTGCGCAGGGGTGCGACGGCGGGGATGCGGGGTGCGTACGTCTCAGCGAGTGCCATGTCTGCTCCTTTGAAGAGGGATGCTGTATGACCATCTTCTGCGAGGTTTTGACCCACTTTCGGGCCGTTTGGGTTGAAAGAACCATTGATCTTTCGGTTATGCTCAAGGAATGGCGACCAGTGGACTCGAACTCAGCACTCTCGGACATCGCATCCGACACCACCGCACAGCGAAGGGCTTCACGCTCGACGAGCTCGGCGCACGGGTGGGCATCGCCGGCTCGCAGCTGAGTCTGATCGAGAACGGCAAGCGCGAGCCGAAGCTCTCGCTGCTGCAGGCGATCGCCGAGGCGTGCGCCACCGATGTCGCCGATCTGATCTCGGGCGAGCCGCCGAACCGTCGCGCGGCGCTGGAGATCGAACTCGACCGTGCGCAGGCGAGCCCGGTGTTCCGCCAGCTCGGCATCTCGCCGATCCGGGTGTCGAAGGGCATGAACGACGAGACGATCGAGGCGGTGCTCGGACTGCACCGCGAGCTGCACCGTCGCGAGAGCGAGGCCATCGCGACGCCGGAAGAGGCACGGCGCGCCAACACCGAGATGCGTCTGACGATGCGGGCGAAGGACAACTACCTGCACGAGATCGAGGCACTCGCCGAGAAGCAGCTGAAGTCCGCCGGACACGTCTCTGGGGCGCTGACGCACCGCACGGTCAGCATCATGGCGGAGAAGCTCGGCTTCGAGCTGATCTACGTCGACGATCTGCCGCACTCGACCCGCTCGATCACCGATCTGGAGAACGGCCGGATCTATCTGCCTCCGGCATCCATCCCCGGCGGTCACGGACTGCGCTCGATGGCGCTGCAGGCGATGGCGCACCGCCTGCTCGGCCACAAGCCCCCGACCGACTACGCGCACTTCCTGCAGCAGCGCCTCGAGATCAACTACTTCGCGGCGTGCTGTCTGGTTCCGGAGACCGCGGGCGTCGCCTTCCTGCAGCAGGCGAAGAAGGATCGCAACCTGGCGGTCGAGGACTTCCGCGACGCATTCGGCGTGACGCATGAGGCCGCTGCCATGCGGATGACCAACCTGATGACCCACCATCTCGACATGCGCATGCACTTCCTGCGCGTGGACGAGAACGGTGCCATCACGCGGGTGTACGAGAACGACGACTTGCCTCTGCCGATGGATGTCACCGGCGCCGTCGAGGGACAGCCCGCCTGCCGCAAGTTCTCGGCGCGCGCAGCGTTCGAGCAGCGCAACCGCACCACCGAGCACTACCAGTACACCGACACCCCGTCCGGCACGTTCTGGTGCGCGACCCAGACGGGTTCGGCCAGCGACGGCGGGTTCTCGATCACCGTCGGCGTGCCCTTCGACGACGCGCGCTGGTGGCGCGGTCGCGAGACGCAGCACCGTGCGCAGTCCACCTGCCCCGATGAGGCGTGCTGCCGTCGTGCGTCGGCTGTGATCAGCCAGCGCTGGGAGGGCCGGGCCTGGCCGAGCGCCCGGGTGCACACGCACATGTTCTCGCCGCTCCCCCGCGGCGCCTTCCCCGGCGTCGACGACAGCGAGGTCTACTCGTTCCTCGACCGGCACGCCGGCGAGTAGACGCCCAGCGGCGGCAGTGCGGCGGCGCGTCAGCATCCAACGACCGAGGCCGACCGTCAGCGCAGACGCACCGTCAGCGTCTGCGAGGACGTGCCGAGCGGTCCGGCCTCGTCGCTGAGCACGGTCTCAGTGAGTCCCACGCCGTCCGGCCCGAACGAGACGTTGGTGTCGAATCCGATCCACTCGCCCACGGGCTCACGGAACACGCTCGCGGTGAGGTCGACGTTGGGATAGAGCACTTCGGTCGGCGAGACGCGGATGGCGATGCCGTTCGCGAAGTCGGCCGTGCCGAGCAGTCTGGAGCGCGCCGAGATCGGCTCGTCGACCAGGAGCGGTACGCGCGGCCGGATCCAGGCCTGCGCGCGGCCCGGCCCGAAGCTGCGGTGCCGGAAGTCGATCGATCGGATGGCGCCGCCGAGCCATCCCGCATCCGCGTGCCACTCGGCCAGCGCCTCGGCGGGCGGCATCGTCGCCATCTCGGTGCCGACGACCCCTGTCGTGTCCGAGGTCTGCAGCATCCACGCGCGCAGCGTGAGCGCAGCGCGCCCGCCCTGGCTCAGCGTCGCTTCGACGAGTTCGATCGTGCGACCGGCGCGGATCACTCGCGTCTCGACCTCGAACGGCGCCATCGGGATGACGCCGAGGATGTCGTAGTTCGCACGTGCCAGCACCAGCGGCGCATCCGGCCTGCGCGTCTCATGGTCGGTCTCGACGATGTGCGCCAACAGCCCCAGCACCGGGGCGACATGCTGCTCCGCGGGGTTCCAGGCTCCCCCGACGTGCTCGGTGGGCTCGAAGGTGGTTGCGGACAGGCGGTGGAAGTAACTCGTCACAGGCTCATTGTGTCAAGCGGCGCCGACGTGGTGAAACGCGAGCACCGCGAGAGCGAGCGACTGATCGGCAAGCACGTCGTCGTCGAACAGCGCACGCGGCGAGTGGTTCGGCTCGACGTCCTGGACTGCGACGTGCGGCGGACGCGCCCCGAGCAGCAGATACGCACCGGGGACGCGTTCGAGAACGTACGAGAAGTCCTCGGCAGCCATGCGCGGGGTGTCCAGGGGCAGCACGCGCTGCTCGCCGAACACCGGGACCAGCGCCCGCTGCGCGTCGAGGACCGCCTGCGCATCGTTGACGGTCGCCGGGTACCCTGGCACGATCTCGACGGTGGCTGTGCATCCGTGTGCTGCGGCGATCCGATCGACCAGCAGCGGCAGCTCGCGCGTGGCCTGTGCGAGTGACGCCGCAGACAGCGTGCGCAGCGTCGCGCCGAAGCCCGCCTCATCGGGGATCACATTCAGCACCTCCCCCGCGTACAGCTTGGTCACCGAGAGCACAACGGGGTCGAAGATGTCGACGCGGCGCGTGACCCACGACTGCGCAGCCAGGACGAGCTCGGCGACGACCGGCACCGGGTCGACCGCCTGATGCGGACGCGAACCGTGCCCGCCGGCGCCGCGGACGCTGACTTTCACCGCGGATGTGCCGGCGAGGATCGTACCGGGACGCGTGCGGAACACCCCTAGATCGTCATTTCCGACATGCAGCGCGTACGCCGCATCGATCGGCTTACCCGCAGCGTCGAGAACGCCCTCGTAGATCATTCCCGCGGCGCCGGCACCACGCTCCTCGCCCGGTTGGAACATGAAGATCACGGTGCCGGCGATCTCGGAGCGCACCTCGGAGAGCAGTCGTGCGGCGCCGATGAGGCCCGCCACGTGCAGGTCATGGCCGCAGGCGTGCATGGCGCCGTTCTCGGACGCGTAGTCCAGACCTGTCTGCTCGGTGAGCGGCAGCCCGTCCATATCGGCGCGCAGCAGAACCACAGGGCCGTCGGTCCCGCCGCGCAGCACCGCCGTGACCGAGCTGAGCTCGGAGCCGACCGTCACCTCGAGATCGAGAGGGGCGAGCGCGTCGAGCACTTCGGCCTGAGTCCGCGGCAGGTCCAGGGCGAGCTCCGGATTCGCATGCAGTCGCCGACGCAACGCGATCAGGTCCGGGCTGATCTCACGTGCACGGCTGCGGAGGCGTTCGACGATCGCGGTCATGCAGTCATCCTCTCGCGAGCGCACGGGCCCCGGTGACACCTCGGCGGCCGGCTCAGTTCTCGACGAAGTGGGCGAAGCGCGCGAGGGCGGATGCCAGGGGCTCGGTCGACTCGCGTGCGTCGAACAGCTCCGGGGCAGCTCCGCGCGTGGCTGCGGCATGGGCCCACGTTCCGATCACCTGCCCTGATTCGATGATCGTCGGCCGCACCATGCCGTTCTTGCCCGGTCCGACGGCATCCAGGTTCTGCAGGGCGCAGACCGCCGATCGGTCCGCGTACGAGATGTAGTACTCGTCGAACGCGGGCAGCGCGAAGACCGTCGAGTCATCCAGCGTGCGGCGCGACGCCCGCCGTGCCGCGTATGTCCCGGCATCCACTTCTCGCACCCGCCCCTGGGCTCGCTCCGCCGCTTCGCGCGCCGCTGTGAGGGTCAGCCCCGACCACCAGGCGAAGTCCCGCACGCCCGCCGGACCGTGCCCGTCGATGTAGCGGACGAACAGCTCGGCGAGCGGGTCGTCCGGCGCGGCGGACTCCCGAACCCACTCCTCGACCGCGACGAAGCGCTGCTCGCGCGCTCTGCCGTCGCCGCCGGTGATCGGCCCCTGACAGATCTCGCCGCCGACGGTCAGCGCGAAGAGCAGATGGATGCCCCGCTGGCCCGACGGGTCGATGCCGACGCTCTCGAATCGGGCGAACGCCTCGGCCCGCGTGCATCCGCCGTCGGCGAGCGCCGGCCGCAGCGCACGCCGAGCAGCATCCATCGTCTCGGCGTCGATGCCGAGGTCGCGGTGGCGACCCGCCGCCTGCTGCCGCTGGCGATCTGCCGTCACCGACAGCACCCAGCGCAGGTCCCTGGCCGGGACGATGTGCAGCGTGCCGCGCATCGTCCACGCCCGCACCAGCCGACCGCGCGCGAACAGACGATCCACTGCACTCAGCGTCACTTCGCCGCGCGTGCGCGCACCCAGCGCCCACCGGCCGGCGAGGAAGTCCTGAGCCTGCACTGCCAGGAGGTGATCCGCAGCATCCGCCATGGTCTGGACGGGCGCCGTGAGCCGGTGAGACCGAAGCCGGTCGGATCGGAGACGATGACTGCGCAGGTCGCTCATCGTCCCATCATGCCGACCGCGACCGACATCCTGCGTGTCGGATCACTGATGCATCGCGCACGCCACGGCGTGTCAGCGTCGCGACACGCCATGGCGCCAGCGTCCGATCAGTAATCCGACACGGGGCCGATCCGCTCTCAGCCGTGCAGAGTCACCTCGCGACGAGGCGGCAGCACCACCGGGTGCGCACCGGCCATCACCTCGAGCACGCGCACGACCTGGCACGAGTATCCGTACTCGTTGTCGTACCAGACGTACAGCACCACGTCGCGGTCGTTCGCAATGGTCGCGAGCCCGTCGACGATGCCGGCGCGGTGCGATCCGACGAAGTCCGTCGAGACCGATTCGGGGCTCTCGATGTAGTCGATCTGCTGACGCAGCTTGGAGTGCAGCGACGCACGACGCAGATAGTCGTTGAGCTCATCGCGGGTGGCAGGGTTCTCGAGCGTGAGATGCAGCACCGCGAGCGACACATCCGGCGTGGGAACGCGGATCGCCGATCCGGTGAGCTTGCCGGCCAGCTCTGGCAGCGCGCGGGCGACGGCCTTGGCCGCGCCGGTCTCGGTGATGACCATGTTCAGCACCGCCGAGCGGCCGCGACGGTCGCCCTTGTGGAAGTTGTCGATCAGGTTCTGATCGTTCGTGAACGAGTGCACGGTCTCGACGTGTCCTCGAACGATGCCGTACGCCTCTTCCATGGCCTTCAGCACCGGCGTGATGGCATTGGTGGTGCAGGATGCGGCCGAGACGATGCGGTCATCGGGCGTGATGGTCGAGTCGTTGATGCCGTGCACGATGTTCTTCAGCTCGCCCTTGCCGGGGGCCGTGAGCAGCACGCGTGCCGCGCCCTTGGCCTGCAGGTGGCGGCTGAGCCCCTCTTCGTCGCGCCAGCGTCCGGTGTTGTCGACGATGATCGCGTCGCTGATGCCGTAGGCGGTGTAGTCGACCGTGGCCGGGTCATCCGAGTAGATCACCTGGATCCGGGTGCCGTTCGCGATGATCTGCGAGCGTTCCTCGTCGACGTCGACAGAGCCCTCGAACCGTCCGTGCACCGAGTCGCGCAGCAGCAGTGACGCGCGCTTGACGAGATCGTTGTCAGCGCCACGCCGCACGACGATGGCCCGAAGGCGCAGCCCGCTGCCACCACCGGTGTGAGCGATGATGATGCGCGCCAGCAGTCGGCCGATGCGGCCGAAGCCGTAGAGCACGACATCGACGGGCTCGGCGAGCTCGGCGCCCAGCGCCGGGGCGAGCGCGTCGCGCAGGTAGTCCTCGAGTCCGCGGCCGCTGGCGGCGTGCTCTTCGACGAGGCGGGCGACGTCGAGCGACGAGGCGCCCGGCTTGATCTCGCACAGCGCCTCGAGCACCGAGAGCGTGTCTTCCAGCGCGAGTCGGCTGTGACCGAGCGCGGCGACGCGCTCATGGACCTCGAGGATGCCGGCGGTGGAGAGTCCGAGCAGCCGGTGGCCGTGCAGCGACGTGACGACGTCGCGCGTGCGGTTCAGCTTGCCGATGAGCGGGATCATCCGCTCGGCCAGTTCTTCTTCTGCCTGCCATTCGTCGCGATGCGTCGCGATGTCGTACATGTGGGTCCTTGTGCGGGTGCGGGCGCGCCGACGGGGTTTCGGTGCGGGCGGGATTCGGGCGGATGTGCCCGATTACAGCGTAGGACGGCGCACCTGAGCAGACCTTCGGATGTGGCCGTGAAGATCGGCCGTTGCGCAGATCAGGTTAAGTTTTGCGATTCGGATGCCCGATTGCCGCGTTCGGATGCTGATTCTTGCGATTCCGGAGACGAGATTCGCGATTCGGAGACCGCACCGGCGGTGCGCAGGAACAGGATGATCCAGGTGAAGATGAGGATGCCGGCGATCAGCTCGACCGCGGTGAGGTTGTAGTAGCCGGTGGCGAAGAAGACGCCCAGCAGCACGATCACGGCGACGAAGACGTAGCCGACGGCGAAGAACACCCGCGGCAGCGTCGGCAGCATCCACGGCAGCGCGCATACGACGACGGCGTAGATGACCGCCATGCCGGTGGCGAAGGTGTTGTGCAGCAGGAAGAACCGGTCGACAGGGAAGACGCCGACGCAGGCCAGCAGGACGCCGACCAGCACCAGTCCCGCGCGCACCTGGGTGCGACGTCGACGCTGCAGCGGCGTGTCCACCGGGAGTCCGGCCGTCGCATAGCGGGCGATCGTGGTGATCATGACGCCCGAGACGATGAGGGTGAGGTTGAACGCGGGCGCGGCCTGATTGCTCGTCATGCCCAGCGCCGAGAGGTTGTTGCGCCACCAGCCGGGGTCACTGGATTCGAGCATGCTGGAGAACGCGCCGATCACGAGGAAGATCGCCAGCGCCAGCGAAAGCGACATCGGTGTGAGAGAGGCCGAACCGAGGAACGCCACGTAAGCCGTGAGGGCGAACGCCACTCCGACGAGCACAGCGCCAGGGAACGCGTACACCGGTGCGCCGATGAAGCTCAGCTCGAGCAGCTGCGCGATGCCGAGCCAGCCCAGCAGCGCGACCGAGGCGTAGGCGACGGCGATGGCGACAAGGTCGTACCACCGCAGGTGCACACCTCCCCCGCGTTGCACGCCTCGCCCACGGTGGTCGGAGCGCGCGGGGCGCACGGCCACCCGCCCGAGCACGAAGGCGATCGCCGCCACGATCGCTCCGCCTCCCGCTGCGTACACGCCGATGGAGCCGGATCCGCTGATCGAGAGCTCGGTCCCCCAGAACAAGAGGAGCGATACGAGGAAGCCGATGACCAGGACCGCCGCCCCGACGAGCACGGCGATCGTCTCGAGCGCCTCCGTCGTGCGGGCGGGCCGGCGCAGGGCATCCGACACGCTCTCGAACGTGCGACGCAGCCGACTCGACATCTCCCCCGGCCGATCGCGGCCGCCTCCCGCGATCACTCTAGGGGGTGGAGTACGTCGGAACCGGGATCTAGAGTCGGCTCATGGCTGACGCGCTCCTTCCTCACCGCACCGAACGCCTGCAGCTGCGCTTTCACGAAGAGCGCGACGCCGCCGACCTGCTGCGGGTGTACAGCCGAGAAGACGTCGCGCTGTACCTGCTCGAAGAGCCGTGGACGGCTGAGCAGACCGCCGAGCGTCTCGCGAAGCGCATCACGCGACGCACGCTGTTCGACGAGCCGCACTCGCTGTCGCTGGTCATCCAGGACGAGCGCGGCCGATACGTCGGCGATCTCGCGCTGTGGCTGACCGACGTTGAGCACCGGCAGGCTGAGATCGGCTGGGTGCGCGACCCTGAGCACCCAGGCCGGGGCTATGTCACCGAGGCGGCGTCGGCACTGATCAGGATGGCGTTCACGCAGCTCGACGTGCACCGCATCGCGGCGCAGATGGATGCCCGAAATGATGCCAGCGCGGCGCTCGCACGCAGACTCGGATTCCGGTTCGAGGGCCACATGATCGAGGACCTCTACTGCAAGGGCGAGTACACGGACACATTCGTGTTCGGCATGCTCGCGAGGGATCTGCCTGCGACATAGGCTCGAGGCATGGCCGATCTGCACGACCTCACCGCAACTGAGCAACTGGTGGCGCTGCGCAACGGCGAGACGACGCCGGTCGATCTCGTCAGCCACTATCTCGATCGCGTCACCCGTCTGAACAGCCGTCTTGGGGCGTTCGTGGAAGTCACCGCGTCTGGAGCCCGCGGCCGCGCCTCGCATCTGCAGCGCACCGCGCCCGACCGGCCGCTGTGGGGTCTGCCGTTCGCCGACAAGGACCTCGTGGCCCGCGCCGGCGTGCCGACGCGCTTCGGATCGCGCCTGCACCTCGGCTTCGTTCCGGATGCCACCGCCGACGCCGCCGCCGTGCTCGACGAGGCCGGCGGCGTCAGTCTCGGCAAGACCAACACCCCCGAATTCGGACTCACCGGCTACACCGAGTCGCTGGTCGCGCCGCCCGCACGCGATCCCTGGAACCCCGACAACGGCGCAGGCGGATCCAGCGGCGGCGCAGCGGCAGCCGTGGCGGCGGGTCTGCTGCCACTGGCGCCGGCCTCTGATGGCGGCGGATCGATCCGCATCCCGGCCGCGACGGTCGGCATCGTGGGCATCAAGCCGTCTCGCGGGCGGGTGCCGTACGCGTCGGGCATGGACAGCCCCGCAGGCCTGCCTGTCGCCGGCCCCATCGCACGCACGGTGGCGGATGCCGCCCTGCTGCTGGACGTGCAGACCTCAGGGCGTCGGTACGCATACGCGACGCAGGCGCCTGGCGCCGGCCCGTTCGTCGAGGCGCTGCATCGGCCGATGGCCTTCGCCCGCATCGGCGTGACCACCGTGTCGCCCTGGGACGACGCCGAGGACATCCGTCTGTACCCTGCGGCGGCGCGTGCGGTCGAGGTGGCGGCGGCGATGCTGTCGGATGCCGGGCACGGCGTCGATCCGCTGGATTGGCGTCCGCGCGGGTATGCCGAGATGTTCACGACGATCTGGCGCATGAGCGCCGCACGGATGAAGCTGTCGGACGCAGAGCTCGCGCTGGTCGAGCCCATCACGGCGTGGCTGGTGCGTGAGGGCCGCGCCCTGAGCGGCACGCAGGTGCTGGACGCGCTCGCCGCGGCATCCGCCTTCGAGCGGGACACGATCTCGGCCTTCGCACCGTTCGACGTCGTGCTCACCCCTGCCCTGGCGATGCCCCCGCTGCCGGTCGGCTCCTTCGACCGCACCGACGCCGCCCGCAACTTCTCGCAGCAGGTGCGGTACGCGCCGTACAGCAGCTTCGTGAATGTAGCGGGCCTTCCGGCGCTCGTGCTGCCGGTGACGACCGACGTGTCGGGGCATCCGGTGTGCGTGCAGCTGATCGGCAGGCCAGGCGGCGAGGCGGGCCTCATCGCGCTCGCCGCGGCGCTCGAGAAGCAGGCGGGTGCGATGCCGAAGCCCGCGATCTGGCGCCACTGAGCCCGCCGCCACTGAGCCCGCGCCGCTCGGCAGCTCCGTCACCGATGGGCGGCCCCGCACGGGGCGCGGCTAGCCTGGTGCCATGACCACCACCCTTCGCGCCCGCGCCGTTCTGCTCGACATGGACGGCACCCTCGTCGACTCGACGGCGGTGGTCGAGCGGCTCTGGCTGCAGTGGGCGGAGCCGCACGGGCTGGACCCGGCGTTCGTGCTCGACGTCGTGCATGGCAGGCAGGGGCATCAGAGCATGGCGATCATGCTGCCCGAGCGCGACCACGCGATCAACCTGATCGAGAATCAGCAGATGCTCGACCGCGAGACCGGTGATGTCGAGGGCGTCGTCGCCATCGGCGGGGCGCAGCAGCTGCTGGATGCACTGGCCCGGCATCCGCACGCCATCGTGACGTCGGCGGACGTCGCGCTGATGACAGCGCGGATGGATGCCGCCGGTCTGCCGATCCCCGAGCTGCGCGTCACGGCCGAGAGCGTCTCGGCATCGAAACCGCACCCGGAGGGCTTCCTGAAGGCCGCGGCGATGCTCGGCATCGACCCGGCAGACTGCGTGGTCTTCGAGGATTCGGGCGCCGGCATCCAGGCCGGACGCGCCGCAGGCATGACCGTGATCGGCGTCGGACGTCACGCTGCAGCGCACAACCCGACCCTCGCGGTGCCCGACCTGACGCACGTCACGATCACCGAGGCGGAGGACGGTTTCGAGCTGACGGTAGAGGCGCCCTGACCGGATTCACTCCCGTGTGAAGTCCTCGAAGATCAGGGTGGTGCGGGTCGAGCGGATCGACGGGATCGCCTGGATGTCCTCCAGCACGATGCGGCGAAGGTCACGGGCGTCGCTGGCGCGCACGAGCAGGATGACGTCGAAATCGCCGCCGACGAGAGCCATGTGCTCGACCTCGGGGATCGCCCGCAAGCGCGCCTGCACGTCCTGCCAGGTCGCCTGCTCGATGGCGAGCATGACGTAGGCCGAGGCGTGGTGGCCGAGCTGCACCGGATCGGTGCGCACGGTGTATCCGGTGATCACCCCGAGGTCGGCGAGCCGCTTGATCCGGGCGTGCGCGCCGGCGCGCGAGATGTGCACCGCCTCGGCGATGGCGGTCATCGACGCCCGCGCGTCGCGGCGCAGCTCGGCGAGGATCGCGTGATCCGTGGCATCCATCTCGCTCATGGGACTCCTTCATTCCGTCACCGAATCCTGACACTTTGCCACTTGCCTGCGCAATAGGTGACCATTCGTTCGGTAAACAGCCAGAGCGGTTGGACGATTGCGCCGCGCGAGGGATGCTGGGGATACCCGTTCGGCGAAGGAGGCGAACATGCAAGACCACCTGCTCCCCCGCGATGTCCCGGTCTGCCTCATCGAGAAGGACGGCACGGCCCGAGGCGATGCGCAGTATCGGATGCCCGATGCCGACCATCTGCTGGATGCGTACCGTGCGCTCGTCGAGGGCCGCCGCATCAACGACCAGGCCAGCGCGCTCGTGCGCCAGGGCCGGCTCGCGGTGTACCCGTCCTCGCACGGGCAGGAGGCGTGCCAGGTCGCAGCCTCGCTCGTGCTGGGCGAGCGCGATTGGCTGTTCCCCACCTACCGCGACTCGGTCGCCGTGATGGGGCGCGGCGTCAGCCCTGCCGATGCCATGGTGCTGCTCGCCGGCGATTGGCACTCCGGCTACGACCCCGCCGAGCATCGCGTCGCCCCGCAGTCCACTCCCCTGGCCACTCAGCTGCTGCACGCGGTCGGCTTTGCGCAGGCCGCGAAGCACCGCGGCGAAGACACCGTCGTGCTCGCACTGTGCGGCGACGGTGCGACCAGCGAGGGCGATTTCCACGAGGCGATGAACTTCGCCGCCGTCTTCCACGTGCCGGTGGTGTTCTTTGTGCAGAACAACGAGTTCGCGATCTCGGTGCCACTCTCGCGGCAGACTGCATCGCCGTCGCTCGCGCACAAGGCGATCGGCTACGGCATGCCGGGGCAGCGTGTCGACGGCAATGACGTCGCCGCGGTGTTGGCGGTGTTGGGTGAAGCCGTGGACCGTGCCCGCGCCGGCGGCGGACCGTCGCTGGTCGAAGCGCACACCTATCGGATGCAGGCGCACACCAACGCCGATGACGACACCCGCTACCGCGAACGCGACGAGGTGCGGGCGTGGATCGATCGCGATCCGCTCACCCGCATGCGCGCGTACCTGACCGCGTCCGGTGCTCTCGACGCGCACGCCGAGGAGCAGATCGCGGCCGGTGCCGAGACGATCGCCGCCGAGCTGCGCGCCGCGCTGAACGCCGACGCTGAGCTCGACCCCGAAGACCTGTTCCGCTTCGTCACCGCGAAGCGCTCCCCGCAGCTCGAGGAGCAATGGGAGCTGCTGCGCGGCGAGATCGCCCGTGCGGCAGCATCCGATATGTCCACGGCAGGAGGATCACGATGACCATCGCCCACGACGACTTTCGGCTTGACGCCGCAGCGCCGACCATGCAGACGATGACCATGGCCGCAGCGCTCAATCTCGCTCTGGCCGACGCGATCCGCGAGGACTCGAACGTCGTCGTGTTCGGCGAGGACGTCGGCGCACTCGGAGGCGTGTTCCGGATCACCGACGGACTCACCGAGCGGTTCGGCGAAGAGCGCTGTTTCGACACGCCCCTGGCCGAATCGGGCATCGTCGGCACCGCGGTCGGCATGGCCATGAACGGCATGCGACCCGTGATCGAGATGCAGTTCGACGCGTTCGCGCTGCCCGCCTTCGAGCAGATCGTCAGTCACGTCGCCAAGATCGGCAACCGCACCAGAGGGTCGATGCGGATGCCACTGGTGATCCGCATCCCGTTCGGCGGCGGCATCGGCGGCGTCGAGCACCACTGCGACTCGTCCGAGGCGTACTACGCGCACACCCCTGGGCTCACGGTCGTGTCGCCTTCCACTCCGCAGGATGCGTACTCGATGCTGCGTGCGGCGATCGCCTCGCCCGACCCGGTGATCTTCCTCGAGCCGAAGAAGCTGTACTGGTCGAAGGGTGAGGTCGACACCTCGCTGACACACGACCTCGGCACGGCCCGCATCGCCCGCGAGGGAACGGATGTCACGGTGCTCGCCTACGCCGCCATGGTGCCTGTGGCCCTGGAGGCCGCCGAGATCGCGGCCTCCGAGGGACGCAGCGTGCAGGTGATCGACGTGCGCTCGCTGTCGCCGTTCGACGACAAGCTGGTGACGGCCGCTGTCCGCGCGACCGGACGCGCAGTGGTCGTCGCCGAGGCGCCAGGGTACGTCAGCGTCGCGAGCGAGATCCAGGCGCGGGTGTTCGAGCGCTGCTTCGAGTACCTCGAGGCGCCGGTGCGGCGCGTGACCGGATTCGACACCCCTTTCGCCCCGCCGAAGCTCGAGCACTTCTACCTGCCGGATGCGGACCGCATCCTGGATGCCATCGACTCGCTGCACTTCACTGAAAGTGATGAGGAATCGTGAGCACCGCGACGACGCAGGTGTTCCGGCTACCCGATCTCGGCGAGGGGCTCACCGAGGCCGGCCTCGTGCAGTGGCTGGTGCAGGTGGGCGATGAAGTCCACATCGACCAGGCGATCGCCGAGGTCGAGACCGCGAAGAGCGTCGTCGAGCTGCCCTCGCCGTACGCCGGTGTCGTGACGGCACTGCACGGCGAACCAGGCGAGATGCTCGAGGTAGGTGCGCCGGTGCTCGAGGTGGACTCCTCGTCTGTGCCTGGATCTGCACCCGCGGCTGAACCAGCCGAGAAGCCCGAGCTCGTTGAGAAGCCCGAGCTCGTTGAAAAGCCCGAGCTCGCCGAGAAGGAGGCGTACCGGGCTGAGGAGCGCGCCGGCGCCTCTGGCAACGTGCTGATCGGCTACGGCACGAAGGAGCGCGTCGGCGCCGGCCGTCGGCGGGCCCGAACGGCGTCCCTGCCGCCGAAACAGGGCGCGCAATCGCCGAGTGCACCGGATGCTGTCGAGCGCACGACTCCGGCACGTGAACAGCCCGTGCATTCGTCGACTGCCCGTGCTGTCGACGAATCGACGCCGCGCAGGACGGTCGCCGTGCGGTCGCCCTTGGTGCGGCGGCTCGCGCGCGAGCTCGGCATCGATGTGCAGACGATCACCGGGTCGGGTTCGGACGGGGCGATCACCCGCGGAGACGTGGTGCGCGCGGCTGTGGACAGCGCCGTGAACGGGGTGGCCGCGTCGACAGCGTTCGCGGTACCTGCGGCCGTGTCCGGCTCCCCAGCATCCGCCTCCCCGGCACCGACCGCCGGCTCGACCGTGGATGCCCTCACGGTCACCTCCCGCGAGAAGCTCAGCCCGCTGCGCAAGGCGGTCAGCGCGAAGCTGACCCGCAGCCGCTCCGAGATCCCCGATGCGACGGTCTGGGTCGATGTCGATGCCACCCGGCTCTGGCAGCTGCGCGCGGAGATGGCGTCCGACGGCGAGCGCGCACCGTCGCTGACCGCATTGGTCGCGCGGTTCACGCTGCTCGCGCTGGCCGAGTACCCGCTGCTGGCGTCACGACTCAGCGATGACGCGGGCGAGATCATCTCATTCGACGGCGTGAACCTGGGCGTGGCTGCAGATACCGCGCGCGGTCTGATGGTGCCGGTCATCCCCCGCGCTCACGAGCTGTCTGTCGACGAGCTCGACGCGCAGCTGCGGGAGCTGGCCGAGTCCGCGCGCTCGGGCGGCATGCCGCCCGAGCGCCTGCGCGGATCGACCTTCACTCTGAACAACTACGGCAGTCTCGGTGTCGACGGGTCGTCGGCGATCATCAACCACCCCGATGTCGCGATCCTTGGTATCGGCCGCATGATCGAGCGTCCGTGGGTGGTCGACGGAAGCATCGTGCCGCGCCGCATCGCGCAGCTGTCGCTGGTGTTCGACCACCGCGTGTGCGACGGCGGATACGCCGCAGGGTTCCTGCGGAGGGTGGCACAGTTGATCGAGCATCCGCTGCGCGCCTACGGTCAGATCTGAGCGATACGAACCGACCCGGCCATGCAACAGAGTTGCGGGCGCATCCCGCGTCTGGATAGATTACTGACCGATTGGTTAGGAAATGCCGTCGCGCGTCGCACGCCCGGCTCACCGACCCAGTTCAGGTTCCACGCAACGGAGATGGAAACATGACGGACGCTTTTCTCGTCGGCGGTGCCCGCACCGCGGTGGGCCGCTACGGCGGTGCCCTCTCAGGTGTGCGTGCCGATGATCTCGCGGCGCTGGTCGTGCGGGCGGCGGTGGACCGCGCCGGCATCCCTGAGGACGCCATTGATGACGTGATCCTGGGCTCCGCCAACCAGGCCGGTGAGGACAACCGCAATGTCGCGCGGATGGCCGCGCTGCTGGCTGGACTGCCCGATGAGATTCCCGGCATCACCGTGAACCGGCTGTGCGCGTCGGGAATGTCGGCGATCGCGATGGCCGCGCAGGCGATCCGCGCGGGTGACGCCGATCTGATGGTCGCCGGTGGCGTCGAGTCGATGACCCGCGCGCCCTGGGTGCAGGCCAAACCCGACCGCGCGTGGGGGAAGCCCGGCGCGGCGTTCGACACGGCGATCGGGTGGCGATTCACCAACCCGAGATTCCTCGAGCGCGACAAGGCGACGTACTCGATGCCTGAGACGGCCGAAGAGGTCGCGCGTCGGGACGGCATCACGCGAGAGGATGCTGACGCCTTCGCCCTGGCGAGTCAGCAGAAGGCTGTCGCGGCGGTGGATGCTGGGCGCTTCGCCGACGAGATCGTCGCCGTGCCCACGCGGGCAGGTGACTTCGCCGTCGATGAGGGGCCACGGCGCGACACGAGTCTGCAGGCGCTCGCTGCGCTGCGCCCAGTCGTACCGGGCGGGACCGTGGTCACCGCCGGCAACGCCAGCACCCTCAACGATGGCGCCTCGGCCGTGGTCGTCGCCAGCGGCGAGGCCGTGCGCCGGTACGGTCTGACGCCGCGCGCCCGGATCGTGACGTCCACGACCGCAGCGCTGGCCCCCGAGATCATGGGCCTTGGCCCGGTGCCGGCCACCGAGAAGGCGCTGAAGCGCAGCGGTCTCGATCTGTCGGCGATCGGCGCCGTGGAGCTCAACGAGGCGTTCGCGACGCAGTCGCTGGCATCCATCCGCCGCCTCGGCCTCGACCCCGACATCGTCAACCGCGACGGCGGGGCGATCGCCCTCGGCCACCCGCTCGGCTCCAGCGGCAGCCGCATCGTGATCACCCTGATGGGCCGCATGGAGCGCGAGAACGCCGGTCTCGGCCTGGCATCCATGTGCGTGGGCGTCGGCCAGGGCACGGCCATGATCCTGGAGCGGGTGGCATGAGCGCCGCCCCAGACCCTCGCCCGAGCGCCACTCCGGTCGCAATTTCTCCCGCCGTCTCGGCGCGCAGCACTGTTCCGGTCGCAATTTCTCCCGCTCAGCAGGCTGCGAAGCGGGAGAAATTGCGACCGGAACGACAGGTGGTGGGCGCATGACCTCACCGCTGCTCATCGAGCGCCGGGCCGATCGGGTCATCGCGACGCTGAACCGGCCCGAGAAGCGCAACGCGATCGATCAGCACACGATCGACGCCCTGCACGCCCTGTGCGCCGAGCTCGAGGCCGAGCCGCGCACGCTGATCCTCGCGGGCAGCGAGCAGGTCTTCGCCGCCGGTGCCGACATCGCCCAGCTGCGCGAGCGGCGAGCCGACGATGCCCGAAACGCCATCAACGCCAGCGCGTTCATCCGCATCCATGAGCTGCCGATGCCGGTGATCGCAGCCGTCAGCGGCTATGCCCTCGGAGGCGGCGCCGAACTCGCGTATGCCGCAGACCTGCGCATCGCCGCGCCGACGCTGAAGATCGGCAACCCCGAGACCGGGCTCGGCATCATGGCGGCGGCCGGGGCGACCTGGCGCCTGCCCGAGATCGTCGGCCACGCACGCGCGAGCGAGCTGCTGCTCACCGGACGGGTGCTCGGCGCAGACGAGGCACTGGCCTGGGGGCTCATCTCGGGCATCCACCCCGCCGAGGAACTGCTCGATGCCGCCCACGCGATGGCCGACCGCATCGCCGCGAACGACCCACTCGCGACACAGCACACCAAGCGGGCGCTGCGCGCGCCCCGACACGAGCACCCCGACATCGAGCGCGAGCTGCAGGCCGAGCTGTTCGAGAGCACCGAGAAGATGCGCCGGATGACCGAGTTCCTCGAGCGGAAGGCCCAGCGATGAGCGAGCACGTGGGCGTCCTCGGCGGTGGGCGGATGGGCGCCGGCATCGCGCACTCGTTCCTGCTCGCAGGCGCCAGGGTGTCGGTCGTGGAGCGTGACGACGCGAGCGTGGATGCTGCCGTGGCGCGCATCGGCGACAGCATCCGACGCTCCGCCGAGCGCGACCCGGATCTCGACCCCGATGAGACCGCCTCGCGGCTGCGCGTCGGCATCGATGTCGGCCTGTTCGCGGATGCGAATCTGGTGATCGAAGCCGTCCCCGAGGACCGCGGGCTGAAGCAGGAGGCCCTCGCGCGCGTCGACGCCGTGCTCGGAGAAGCTGCGGTGCTGGCATCCAACACCTCGTCGATCTCGATCGACGACCTCGCCGCGACGTTGCGCGACCCGGCGCGCTTCCTCGGGCTGCACTTCTTCAACCCGGTGCCCGCGTCGGCGCTGGTAGAGATCGTGCGCGGCTCCGCCACCGCCCCCAGTGTCATCGAGGCGGCGCGCTGGTGGGTGCAGTCGCTGAATAAGACGCCGATCGTCGTCCGCGACTCCCCCGGCTTCGCGTCGTCGCGACTGGGAGTGATGCTCGGGCTCGAGGCGATCCGGATGCTGGAAGAGAGCGTCGCCTCCGCGGAAGACATCGACACGGCCATGACGCTCGGGTACCGGCATCCGATAGGCCCGCTGCGCACGACCGACATCGTCGGACTCGATGTGCGACTCGGCATCGCCGAAGAGCTCGCCCGAGAGCTGGGCGACCGCTTCGCCCCGCCGGAGCTGCTGCGCACGATGGTCGCCGAGGGCAGACTGGGTCGCAAGTCCGGCGAAGGCTTCTACAACTGGAACGAGGAACGATCATGACCGAGATCCTGCCCAGCTACGTTCAGGGCGAGTGGTGGACGCCGGCCTCTGCCGAGGGCGCGACCCCGGTGCGCGACGCCTCCACCGGCGAGGTCATCACCCACGTCTCGACGCAGGGCCTCGACCTGGCCGCCGCACTCGAGTACGCGCGCACCACCGGCCACGAAAGCCTCGCCGCGCTCACCTTCCACCAGCGCGCGCTGCTGCTCAAGCAGTTCGCGCTCACCCTCACCGAGCGCAAGGCCGAGCTGTACGCGATCTCGGCCCGCACCGGCGCGACCAAGGCCGATTCGTGGGTCGACATCGACGGCGGGATCGGCGTGCTGTTCGCGTACTCCGGCAAGGGGCGCCGCGAGCTGCCGAACAGCCACGTGTACGTCGACGGCCCTGTGGAGCCGCTGTCGAAGGACGGCTCCTTCCTCGGCCGCCACATCTACACGACCCTGCCCGGCGTGGCCGTGCAGATCAATGCGTTCAACTTTCCGGTCTGGGGTTCGCTCGAGAAGTTCGCGCCGGCGTTCCTCGCCGGCATGCCGACACTCGTCAAACCCGCGACCCCCACCGGCTACCTCGCCGAGGCGATGGTGCGCATCCTCGTCGAGTCGGGGCTGCTGCCGGCCGGGTCGCTGCAGCTGGTCAGCGGCAGCGTGCCCACACTCTTCGACCACCTGCGCCTTGGCGATCTGGTCGGCTTCACCGGCAGCGCCTCGACAGCCGAGAGTCTGCGTAGCAGGCCAGCTGTGCAGACTGGCGGCGTGCGCTTCACCGCAGAGACCGACTCGATCAATGCATCCGTTCTCGGTACCGATGCCGTCGAGGGAACACCCGAGTTCGACGCGTACGTGCGCCAACTCGTCGTCGAGATGACCACCAAGGCCGGGCAGAAGTGCACCGCGATCCGCCGGGCGATCGTGCCGGCGGCGTCGGCCGACGCCGTGATCGACGCCGTGCGCGCCAGGCTCGACGCGAAGACCGTGATCGGCGACCCCCGCGCCGAGGGCGTGACGATGGGACCGCTCGCCTCGACGGCGCAGCGCGATGAGGTGCAGCGGCAGGTGCAGAAGCTCGTCGACGGCGGCGGCCGGATAGTGATCGGCTCGACCGACGCACCCTCGGTGCGCCACCAGGACGGCACCACCGGTGCTGCGCCCGAAGGCGCGTTCGTCTCGCCCGTGCTGCTGCGCTTCGACGACGCCGATGCCGACGCCGTGAACTCCGTCGAGGCGTTCGGCCCCGTGTCGTCTCTGATCACCTACGACACCGTCGCGCAGGCATCCGACATCGTCGCGCGCGGCGGCGGCTCGCTCGTCACCAGCATCGCCACCCACGACCCGGCGCAGGCGGTCGCCCTCGCGACGCGCATCGCGCCGTTCAACGGTCGGATGCTGCTGCTCGACCGCGACGGCGCCCGAGCCTCCACCGGGCACGGCTCGCCGATGCCAGGACTCGTGCACGGCGGGCCCGGTCGCGCCGGCGGCGGTGAGGAGCTCGGCGGCATCCGCGCCGTGCTGCACCACATGCAGCGCACGGCCGTGCAGGGCTCCCCCGACATGCTCACCGCACTGACCGGCATCTGGCATGCGGGTGCCGCCGCGCACGCGGGCGAGCGGCATCCGTTCCGCAAGTCGCTCGCCGAGCTGCGCATCGGCGACCAGATCACATCGGATGCCCGTGAGGTGACACTCGACGACATCGAGACCTTCGCGCACTTCACCGGCGACACGTTCTATGCGCACATGGACGAGGAGTCCGCTGCGGCGAATCCGTTCTTCCCCGGCCGCGTCGCACACGGGTACCTGCTGGTGTCCTGGGCCGCCGGCCTGTTCGTCGATCCAGAGCCGGGGCCCGTGCTCGCCAACTATGGCCTCGAGAATCTGCGGTTCATCACTCCGGTCTCGCCTGGCGACAGCATCCGCGTCGATCTGACGGCCAAGCAGATCACCCCGCGAGAGACCGACGAGTACGGCGAGGTGCGCTGGGATGCCGTGATCCGCAACCAGAACGACGAGATCGTCGCGACCTACGACGTGCTCACGCTGGTGAGCAAGGAGCCCGTCCCGTCGCCCGGCGAGCCGCAGTCAGAAGCCGTGAGCGCATGAGGCCGATGATGCAGCGCGACGCCGCCTCGGCGATGCTCGGCATGCAGGTCGATGCCGATGAGCCGGGGCGCGCCATCGTGTCGATGACGGTGCGCGACGACATGCTCAACGGCTTCGCGATCACCCACGGCGGGCTCGTGTTCGCGCTCGCCGACACCGCCTTCGCGATCGCCTGCAACGAGGACGAGCGCGTCACCGTGGCATCCGGCGCCGACATCACGTTCCTGAAATCCACGCATGCAGGTCAGGTGCTCACGGCCACCGCCGTGCGCCGCATCGTCAGCGGCCGAAACGGGCTGTATGACGTGACCGTGCGCGATGAGGCCGGCGACGTCGTCGCGGAGTTCCGCGGACGCTCGATCACCACCAATCGCTCCGTGCAATAGCCCTTCACCCACGCACCCGAACCGACCCCCGGAGAACCGATGTCGACGAAGACCGGACCCGAATCCTCCACGCTGGACGCCGCAGAGCGCCTGACCCGACCCGAGCTGGAGGCGCTGCAGCTCGAACGACTGCAGTGGACCGTGCGGCACGCGTACCAGAACGTGCCGCACTACACGCGCACGCTCGATGAGGCAGGTGTCTCACCAGACGACATCCGCTCGCTCGACGACGTGCGACTTCTGCCGTTCACCACCAAGGAGGACCTGCGCGCGAACTACCCATTCGGCATGTTCGCCGTGCCGATGGAGCAGGTGCGCCGCGTGCACGCCTCATCGGGCACGACCGGGCGGCCGACGGTGGTCGGCTACACCGAGAACGACCTGTCGAACTGGGCAGACCTCGTCGCCCGCTCGCTGCGCGCCTCTGGCATCCGCCCCGGCATGAAGGTGCACAATGCCTACGGCTACGGGCTCTTCACCGGCGGGCTCGGCGCGCACGCCGGCATCGAACGGCTCGGCGCGGTCGTGATCCCGATGTCGGGCGGGCAGACCGCGCGGCAGGTGCAGCTGATCCAGGACTTCGAACCGGATGCCATTCTCTGCACGCCCAGCTACCTGCTGACGATCGCCGACGCCATGGAGGCCGCCGGCATCGACCCGGCATCGACGTCGCTGAAGATCGCGGTGCTGGGTGCCGAGCCGTGGACGAACGAGATGCGAGGGGAACTCGAGCGTCGCATGGGAATCGACGCGCTCGACATCTACGGACTCAGCGAGGTGATGGGCCCTGGCGTCGGCAACGAGTGCGTCGAGACGAAGGACGGCCCGCACATCTGGGAGGACCATTTCCTGCCGGAGGTGGTGGATGCTGACGGACAGCCGGTTGCGGACGGCGAAGTCGGCGAGTTGGTGTTCACCTCGCTCACCAAGGAGGCCTTCCCGGTGCTGCGGTACCGCACCCGCGACCTCACGCGGCTGCTGCCTGGCACGGCGCGGCCCGCGATGAGGCGGATGGAGAAGGTGACAGGACGCAACGACGACCTGATCATCCTGCGCGGTGTGAACATCTTCCCCACCCAGATCGAGGAGCTGGTACTCGGCATCGAGCAGCTCACCCCGCACTTCGTGATCGAGCTGACCCACCAAGGGGCGATGGATGCCATGACCGTGCGCATCGAGCGAGACCCGCACCTGCCAGCGGAGGTCTGCGAGGCCGCGACGGTCGTGCTGGCGCAGCGGATCAAGACGCACATCGGCTCGACCGTCGCCGTGCACCTGGAGGAACCGGGCGCGCTGCCGCGCAGCGAGGGCAAGTACAAGCGGGTGTACGACCTGCGGTGACACCGCCACGAGAGTAGTTTGACCGCCTGATCGGGACTACGGGCGTGCGGGGCAGATCACCGTTGCGTGACCACCTTCTGATGACGATCATGTTCGGCAGGTTGAGTACTGTTCCGAGATGCTGCCTGGAGGCTCAGCCGGGGAGAGCATGCCCGGCTGTTTGCCCGCCACCACAGAGGTCGACGGCGTTGTGGCTCCGGTCTGACTTGTGGAGAATGGGCTGATGAACCAACTTTTCGGCGGTGCTGCACTGGTTGCCGCGATCGCGCTCTGCATCGCAGCCGCAGTCGGTAGATGGCTGCCACCGAGAGCCGTCCCGGAATACTCGGCCGCACTCGTAGTCTGGTGTCTCCAATTGTTCGTGTCGATGGCAGCCGTCTTCTGGGTCGGGTTCCTCGGAATCTCTACCCCGCATTGCTCCCCGAACTGCGAGTGGGATCTTCTGGGCAACAATTTCCAAGGATTCATGATCGCTTCCGCGCTGATCCAACTCGCCAGCATCGTGGTCATCGTCTTGTTGCGCGATCGGCAAAGAGTCTGGGTAGTCCCACTTGCTTCGATAGTTCTCGTCATCGTGTTGTGCGGTGCCTCATCCGTCATCGCCTACAAAGCGATGCTGTTCTTCTGAGCCGTCCCAGCGCGCATGACGGGTGGCAGGCCAGACGAAGAGCCTCGGCGTCACATCACGCGCAACGCCGGGTGGCGGGCATCGACGCAGTCACCTACGTTGAAACGCAGGTGGGTCAACACCGAGGCCGAGTTCTACTGATCGGAGATCAATGAGGTTTCGCAGGTGTCGGCTCGCTTTCGTCGCCGTCCTTTCCTTGGCTCTCTGCGGGTGCGCTCCCGCGGCTGACCCGGGGAACTCCTCAACGGCGGCTGAAGACTTCGTAGAAATGGCCATCTCCGAGACGTGCGCCGAAGAATCCGGACTTCAGTGCATCCTTGTCGCTGGTGACTACGTCATGCGCCCCTCCTCTTTCGAACGTGCCGCAGTAGCTGACGCCGCAGCGAGCGACGGTCAGCAGCAGAATGCCGTCGACATCACATTCACCACTGAGGGTGCAGCAGTCTTCAACGACCTCACTGGCCAAGCAGCCCAGGCCGGAGCTGAATCCCGTCTTCTCATCAAGTTCGGCGACGAAGTGATTGGTGCAATCGTCGTGATGGAAGCTCTACAAGGCGACCAAGTCACCATCGCGGTCCCCTCCGAACACACTCCCCAGGAAGTGCTCGAGCTACTGCACGGCACCTGATGCTTGTCGGAGCTCATGCGAGTTTGACGGGTTGTCGCCTCGAGCCAGTCAAAGCCCTCGCCGCTTCGCGATTGCGGTGACCGCGTGCGAATGCCGCTCCGGCACTCCCTTCTGGCTCGTGCCACAAACGATCGTTTCCTGCGGTCGGGATGTGGACTCGGAAATCCAGCCGCCATCGGTGTTCACAACCGCCAAACGGCGAGGGCTTTCGGTTGCCTCGCGAGCAGTCGAAGTCGACAAGAGATGCGCTTACGCGTCGATCCACACAGTTGCGTTCACGTCAGCCAACCGCTTGAGGGTTGTCGCGGAGATCGTTTCGGCGCCCCGGCCCAACGTCATGAAGAGACGGACGAACGCCTCGGGATGGTGCAGTGCATCGCGGGGCGTCGATTCTACGAGTTCAAGGAAACTGTTGATCGTGGCGTCGAGTTTGTCAGCCCGCGATGCCGAGGATGGTTCTTCGAACGTCTCCGTGCCGAGATCATAGAAGAACTCGGCTCCCGGTGCGGGCGAGGGGTGCAGATACTGCACGAGGTTTTCGATGGGCGCCGCGGTGCCAATTGTGAAGCTGACGATCACATGGCCGAAATTGTCCGGGTCGACATCTGAATCGTGTGTCACGTGGCGATTCTCGCACGGCCGCAGTGGACTATCCAGCAATTGAGAAGCCGACAGAACGAGTGCGGCGCGCACGAGAAGACGTTCGGCGACACGACGGCGAGCTACCGAAACCGATGGTTTTTGGTGGGACCGTGCCTGGACGCGGAACCGGTCGTCGCTAACGTCGTCTGGAACAAACCTCATGGCAAGTGGGTCCGGCAGACAATCACGGTCTGGGTCTGTCTCTGTCCATCGATCTGATCGACAGGCGAGGGTGATGCGGCGCGAGCGACCGCCAGTCCATTGGTGGGCGGAAGCTGCCTCAAATCTCATGGAACTAGAAGTAGGCAGGACTCACGGGGCGCTTGGGGCAATCTCAGTGATGACAAGCGAATCGTTGATTTTGTCACGGCCGTCCGCATACACAAGGTTCACTTCAACATCGGCCGGCAAGATCTCCTGAACTGCCCTGGCAACGTCCACCCGTGACGGATCATCCGCAGGCAGGTCCTTGCTGGTGACGACCTCGATGGTGCACTCGACATCGCCGAACACAACATCCGGGACACGGACTTGGGCGAGATAAGCATCGTCGCCGTAGCGTTTCACGACAAGCTTCTCGACCCGCTCGGACATCGTCCTGCACTCGATTAGGACGACGCTTTCCCGGGTGTCCAGCAGTAGGAAGTCTTGATCCGTCGCATAAAAGAGGGTGACCTCGACACCGCTGCTGAACGTCTCTTCCAGAAGCGCCTGCAGTCTATCCCGCAGTTCAATTCGGGTTTCGTCGTCGACTGCGACGTCTTGGCCCGTGAGCACATCAAAATTGCACCAGACGGTATCGTCCTCTCCGGCCCACAGGTTGTCGATCTGAGGCGTCTCCCCATAGGCAGCTTGTGTAGCGTCTTGAATCTCTTCGGAGAAATCTGTGCATTCCGCGATCATCGCGTATTCACCCCATTGCATGCACCCGGAAGTGCTCAATGCTGCGAGCAGGATCGCCAACAGCAGAGGAGCGCGATATCGTCGCATGCTCACAATCTACCTGGGACCTAGCGATCGGCGGTTTCTCGTAGTGTCTTAAACCGGGTCGTCTTTTCCGACATGACGTCCGACGGCACACGCCAGCCGCCGAAACGATCGTTTGCGGCGGCAGGCGACCTCAGCACCACGCGCACACGGTAAGCCAGTAAGACGCCTGACGAAACGCCGTGCCGCAACACGTCCCCTCACCCCCGCAGCGCCAACACGAACGGCAGCACCTCGCTCGCGCCGGCGCGGCGCAGCTCGCGGGCCGCGACAGTGAGCGTCCACCTACTGTCGGCCTGGTCATCGACGAGCAGCACCGGGCCGTCCGGCAGGTCGAGACCGTCGGCTGTGAAGCGGTCCCAGAGACCTGCGAGCCGGAAGACGCTGTTGCCGCCTGGCTGGCCGCTCGGGCCGCCGTTCGCGAATTCGAGCGAACCCAGATAGGGCAGTCGGCCGATGTCGGCGATCCCCCGCGCCAGCGAATCTACGAGCAGTGGATGCGAGCGCGAGGGCATCCCGATCACGGCGACCGGCCGCCGCTCCCAGCCCCAGTCGGCGAGAACGCGCACGCAGGCGCCGAGCACCTGTGGTGACACCGGCGCATCAGGAGCGCCCGCAGCGAACAGTTGTCGCAGCGTGCCGCCCCAGCCGAGATCCGTGAGCCGGGCCAGAGCCCGCCCCTCGCCCGCCTGTTCTTCGGCGGGAATGCGTCCCTTGACCGGCACGCCCACTCGATCCGCCCCGGTCGGCCACTGCTTGCGCGCCTCGATCGGAACGCCGACCCGGTCGAGAGACTGACCGGCGGCATCCGTCGCCGCCCCGCCGATCTCACTCGGGAACCACACGCCGGCGCAGTTGTCGCACCGACCGCACGGCACCGCGGTGTCGTCGTCGAGCGAGCGCTGCAGGAACTCCATGCGGCAGCCGTCGGTCTGCTCGTAGTCGATCATGTGCTGCTGCTCGGCCCGGCGTTCGGCGGCGATGCGCTCGTAGCGCTCGGCGTCGTACGTCCACGCCTGGCCTGTGGCGACCCAGCCGCCCTGCACGCGGCGCACCGCGCCGTCGACGTCGAGCACCTTCAGCAGCAGTTCCAGCGGTGTGCGGCGGATGTCGACCATCGACTCCAATGCGGGCGTCGAGATGGGCGAGTCGCCCAGGGCCCTTATGACGCGCTCGGCGCGCTCCCGGTCGGGCATGGATGCTGTCGCGAAGTAGTGCCAGATGTCACGGTCCTCCGTGCCAGGCAGCAGCAGCACATCGGCGCTCTCGCTGGCACGGCCGGCACGACCGACCTGCTGGTAGTAGGCGACCGGCGATGAGGGCGCGCCGAGGTGCAGCACGAACCCGAGGTCGGGCTTGTCGAATCCCATCCCCAGCGCGCTCGTGGCGACCAGCGCCTTCACCTCGTTGCGCTTGAGTCTGCCTTCGAGATCGGTCCGCTCATCGGTGTCGGTCTGCCCGGTGTAGGCGTGCACCTCGTGTCCGTGCTCGCGCAGCAGCCGTGCGGTGTCGACGGCGGCGGCGACGGTGAGCGTGTAGATGATGCCGGATCCGGGCAGGTCGGTCAGGTGGCTGAGCAGCCAGGCGAGGCGCTGCGCAGATCCGGGCAGCCGCAGCACGCCGAGACGCAGCGAAGCACGGGCGAGTGGGCCGCGGATCGTCAGCACACCAGCATCCGCCGCCCCAGCACCCGCCGCCCCCAGCTGCTCGGCGACATCGGCGACTACCCGGCTGTTCGCGGTCGCCGTCGTGGCGAGCACCGGCACCTCGGGCGGCATGGCGGCGATGAGGTCGCGCAGGCGCCGGTAGTCGGGGCGGAAGTCATGGCCCCAGTCGCTGATGCAGTGCGCCTCGTCGACCACCAGCATGCCCATCCGCTGCACGAGCGTCGGCAGCTGCTGCTCGCGGAACGACGGGTTGTTCAGCCGCTCCGGCGACACCAGCAGCACATCCACCTCGTCGCGGTCTAGCTGAGCGAGCACATCGGTCCACTCATGAGCGTTCGTGGAGTTGATCGCCACCGCCCGTACCCCGGCCCGCTCCGCCGCTGAGATCTGGTCGCGCATCAGCGCGAGCAGCGGCGAGACGAGCACGGTGGGCCCTGCGCCCTGCCGCCGGAGCAGCAGCGTCGCGACGAAGTACACCGCCGACTTGCCCCACCCGGTGCGCTGAACGACCAGCGCGCGCCGCCGCCCCTCGACCAGCGCCTCGATGGCCTCGTATTGGCCGTCGTGGAAGTCCGCGTCCGATCGCCCTACGAGTTCACGCAGTGCTCCGAGCGCGGCGGTGCGGGTGTCGACGAGTTCCATGGCATCCACTCTGCCTCACGCCGCCGACGCTGACGCGTGCCGACAATCAGCTGACCCATGTCCAGGTTACTTTCGGTATCCTGGTTGCATGGGTGAGGTTCTGGACACCGAGCTGTGCACCACGTCGGATCGTGCGTGGACAGTTCTCGGCAAGCGATGGAGCGGGTTGATCATCGACCTGCTGCTGCAGCGGCCTGCCCGTTTCAGCGAGCTCGAGCGTGGCGTGCCCGGCCTCTCGAAGCGCGTGCTCGGGGAGCGCCTTCGCGAATTGGAAACACTCGGACTCATCGTGCGCCACGTCGATCCTGGTCCGCCGATCACGTCGACGTACGCTCTCACTTCCCGTGGCGAGGCGCTTCGC
Source organism: Microbacterium sp. H1-D42 (assembly GCF_022637555.1). Classification (NCBI taxonomy): domain Bacteria; kingdom Bacillati; phylum Actinomycetota; class Actinomycetes; order Micrococcales; family Microbacteriaceae; genus Microbacterium; species Microbacterium sp. H1-D42. The sequence goes on from NZ_CP093342.1 coordinate 2,600,869, forward strand.
CCTGCGCTGGATGCACTGCGCGCCTGGGCCTCTGAGTCCCCGTCCGCCGAAGAAGTCTGAGCCGCCAAGGTCACTGCCGCGCCCGATCGCGCTTGCAGGGGCCGCGCAGCAGAAGGGGCGACACGGTCGTCCGACCGGTCGCCCCCTGTTCTGGTTGATGTCAGGACTTCATCGAGTCCATGACCTCCTGCGTGCGCTCGACCTCCTGAGCCTTCACGTGGCTCTCGATGAGCAGCTGGTACGCGGGGAAGATGTTGGTGTAGATCTGCGCCCACTCCATGGCGTCCTCGCGGTTCCAGGTGATCTGCAGCTCTGAGACCACTGCGGCGATGTCCATCGGGACAACACCGGCCTGAACGATGCGCGCGAGCGTGATCTCCTCCGCCATCTTCGAGTACGTGCCCGAGGCGTCGACGACAGCGAACACCTGGTAACCCTCGGCCAGTGCGCTGATGGCTGGGAACGCCATGCAGACGCTCGTGATGGTGCCGGCGATGATGAGCTGCTTCTTGCCGGTCGCCTTCACCGCGGCGACGAAGTCCGGGTTGTGCCAGGCGTTGATCTCGCCCTTGCGTCCGATGTACTGCGCGTGCGGAGCGTTCTCGTGGATCTCGGGAATCAGTGGACCGTTCGGCCCCTGCGGCACAGACGCCGTGGTGATCACCGGCACATTCGACAAGGTCGCCATCTTGGCCAGGGCCGCGGCGTGGCGGCGGAGCGTGGTCATCGGCATGTCCTTGACGGTCTGGAACAGGCCGCTCTGGTGGTCGATCAGCAGCAGGACTGCGTCCTCAGGGTTGATCACAGGCAGTGCGCCGTCGAAGTTTGCGGGACCGGTGGAGGTGGTCATGAGGTTCCTTTCCATTGTAAGGTGACGATATGTAACCTCGTTCTGATTTATAACCTACATGATGATTCAGGCACCGGGTCGCACGCGGCGGAACAGGCCGTATTGCGACCGTCCCGTCGTCGTGCGAGAATTACCGTACGATCGGTCAGTAAAGCCGATGAGTCCCGCATGTCCAGGAGTCGATGATGACCAGCCCCGCAGACCTGTCGCTCGTGCAGAGCGACGACGCCGACGCGCAGACGCGCTTCGACGAACTCGTCGCGCACGAGCAGCGCATCGAGCCGCGCGATTGGATGCCAGAGGCGTACCGCAAGACGCTCATCCGGCAGATCTCGCAGCACGCCCACTCCGAGATCATCGGCATGCAGCCGGAGGGCGACTGGATCACCCGGGCCCCGAGCCTGAAGCGCAAGGCCATTCTGATGGCGAAGGTGCAGGATGAGGCCGGCCACGGTCTGTACCTCTACTCCGCCGCGCAGACCCTCGGCATCACCCGCGACGAGATGATGGACCAGCTCATCACCGGCAAGGCCAAGTACTCGTCGATCTTCAACTACCCCACCCCCACCTGGGCCGACATGGGTGCGATCGGGTGGCTCGTCGACGGCGCCGCGATCGTCAACCAGGTGCCGCTGTGCCGCGCCTCGTACGGGCCCTACGGTCGCGCGATGGTGCGCGTCTGCAAGGAGGAGTCGTTCCACCAGCGGCAGGGCTTCGAGATCCTGCTGCAGCTCATGCGGGGCACCGACGAGCAGCGCGCAATGGCGCAGGATGCCGTGAACCGCTGGTACTGGCCGAGCCTGGCCATGTTCGGCCCGCCCGATGACGAGTCGCCGAACTCGGCGCAGTCGATGAAGTGGAAGATCAAGCGGTTCTCGAACGACGCCCTTCGACAGCGCTTCGTGGGGATGCTGGTGCCGCAGGCCGAGATCCTGGGGATCACGCTGCCCGATCCGAAGCTGCGCTTCGACGAGGAATCAGGTCAATACGAGATGGGTGAGGTCGACTGGGACGAGTTCTATGAAGTGCTGCGCGGCAACGGGCCGTGCAACGCCGAACGGGTCGAGCGCCGTCGCACGGCGCATGAAGACGGCGCGTGGGTGCGCGAGGCGGCAGCCGAGTACGCGCGCAAGCAGTCGCTGCGCGCGAAGGAGGTGGCGTGATGGATGCTGAGATCTGGCCCCTGTGGGAGGTCTTCGTCCGCGCGAACCGCGGCCTGAACCACGTGCACGTCGGCTCGCTGCACGCGCCGGACGCCGACATGGCGCTGCGCAACGCCCGCGACTTGTACACCCGTCGCGGCGAGGGGGTGTCGATCTGGGTGGTGCCGTCGGATGCCATCACGACGAGCGACCCTGATGACAAGGACGCCTTCTTCGAGAGCCCCACAGGCAAGAACTACCGGCACGCCGTGTACTACACGGCCTCCGAGGGGGTGCCGCACCTATGAGCGCCCCTGTCGGGAACAAGAACGTCATTGTCTCGGTCGACCAGCTCAACCTGGCATCCGAGCTCTCTGGCGGTGACGCCAGCGCGACCTCAGCCGACGTCGCGGAGTACGCGCTTTGGCTGGGCGACGACGCACTGATCCTCTCGCAGCAGCTCGGCGCATGGATCTCGCGCGCTCCGGAGCTCGAAGAGGACGTGGCGCTCGCGAACATCGCCCTTGACCTGCTCGGCCACGCCCGCTCGCTGCTGCGCTACGCCGGCACCTGGGACGACCGCACCGAGGACGACCTGGCGTATCTGCGCGATGAGCCCGAGTTCCGCAGCGCATGGCTCATGGAGCAGCCCAACGGCGACTTCGCGCAGACCATCGCCCGCCAGCTGTTCGCCTCGGCCTACATGTTCGAGCTGTACACGGCGCTGCGCGCCTCGACAGACGAGACCATCGCCGCCATCGCCGCGAAATCCCTCAAAGAGGTCGACTACCACCGCGATCACGCCGTGCAGTGGGTACTGCGTCTGGCCGGCGGCACAGACCTGTCACGCGAGCGCATCATCCGCGCGATCCATGACGTGTGGCCGTACATCGACGAGCTGTTCCGGGACGAGCCGCTGATCGACCGACTCGGCGATGCCACTGTGCGGCCATCCGCGCTGCGCGCCGGCTTCGACGCCGTGATCGACGAGGTGTTCCGCGAGGCGGATCTCGAGGCGCCGACGATCGCCGCCTCCCGCGGCGGCGGCCGACATGGCGCGCACGCCACGCCGATGGGGCACCTGCTGGCCGAGATGCAGGTGCTCGCACGACGGCATCCGGGGGCGATCTGGTGACCACCACGACGACTCGCGAGCGCCGCGCCTGGCAGGTCGCGGCGACAGTCACCGACCCCGAGATCCCGGTGCTCACCATCGAGGATCTCGGCGTGCTGCGCGCCGTGCACGTGGCAGAGGACGAGCGCATCGTCGTCGACATCACGCCGACATACAGCGGATGCCCGGCGATGGACGCCATCCGCGACGATGTCGTGCTGGCGCTGACGCACGACGGATTCGCCGACGTCGAGGTGCGCACCGTGCTCTCCCCCGCCTGGACCACCGACTGGATGAGCGACGACGGCAAGCGCAAGCTCACCGAGTTCGGCATCGCACCGCCCAGCGGGCGTGCCGCCCATCAGGGCCCGGTGCGCCTCGCCCTCAGCATCCGATGCCCGCAGTGCGGCTCGCTCGACACCCGCGAGATCTCGCGATTCGGATCCACCTCGTGCAAGGCGCTCTACGAGTGCCGCGCCTGCCTCGAGCCCTTCGACCACTTCAAGGTGATCTGATGCCGCTGTTCCGGATGCCGGCCGCGCCGTCTTCGCGCGTCGCGCCCACCCACACCGGCGACCGCCACCGCGCGCGATTCCACACGCTGACCGTGTCGGACGTGCGCCCGCTCACCAAGGACGCCGTCGAGGTCACCTTCGCCGTGCCGCCCGCCCTGATCGACGAGTACGCCTACCTGCCTGGACAGTACGTCGCCCTGCGCGTGCGGCTCGAGGGCGAAGAGGTGCGGCGCTCGTACTCGCTGTGCCAGCCACCGACCCCCGCCGGCGAGGACGGCACCACCCTCAGTGTCGGCGTCAAGCGCGACGAGGGCGGCCTGTTCTCGACGTGGGCGCAGACCGAGCTGAAGCCCGGATTCGAGATCGATGTGATGAGCCCGCAGGGCACCTTCACCTCGGGACTCGCCGGACTCGACGGCGCACACGTGGTCGGGATCGCCGCAGGGTCTGGCATCACGCCGATGATGGCTCTGGCCAGGAGCCTGCTGACAGCATCCGACACCACGCGATTCACGCTGCTGTACACGAACAAGGCGACCAGCGACGTGATGTTCCTCGAGGACCTCGCCGACCTCAAGGACCGCTACCCGACCCGCATCGTGCTGCACCATGTGCTCTCACGCGAGCAGCGGACGGCGCCGGTGCTCTCCGGGCGCATCGACGAGGAGCGGCTGCGGACGATCCTCGACGCGCTGATCCTGCCGGCGACCGTCGACGAATGGTTCCTGTGCGGGCCGTTCGCGCTGGTCGACCTGTGCCGTGAGGTGCTTGCCGACCTCGGAGTGCCGCGCGAGCACGTGCGGTTCGAGCTGTTCACCACCGGCGACGAACCCACCGAGCGCGGGCCGCGCAAGGTCGAGGTGCACGCCGGCGATGCGACCGTGCGCATCGAGATCAACCTGGACGGCGTCTCGTCGACGGTCGAGAGTCCGGTCGACGCGCATGAATCGGTGCTGAACGCCGCGCTGCGGGTGCGTCCTGACGCTCCGTTCGCGTGCTCCGGCGGCGTGTGCGGCACGTGCCGCGCGCGCGTGCTCGAGGGCAGCGTCACGATGACCGAGAACTACGCGCTCGAGCCCGACGAGATCGAGCGCGGCTACGTGCTCACCTGCCAGTCCCATCCCACCAGCGACCGCATCGTGGTCGACTACGACGTGTGACCGCCGCTGTTCACCTCGCAAGGAGCCGCCATGATCGATCTCACTTACGCCGGCGATGTCGCGCACATCACGCTGAACGCCCCTGACAAGCTCAACGCCCTCGATGAGCAGGCGTTGCACGGGCTGGATGCCGCCTACGCAGAGGCGGCTGATGCCGGCGTGCGCGCCCTCGTGCTGCGCGGCGAGGGCAGGGCGTTCTGCGCCGGCCGCGACATCTCAGGGGTCGATCCGCGGGACGACGACGTCATCGGATACCTGGGCGGCATCGTCACCCCACTGCTCAAGCGCATGGTGACCTTCCCCGCACCGACATTCGCCGTGGCGCACGGCGCGTGCCTCGGCGTCGGGCTCGGTCTTCTGATCGCCTCCGACGTCGTCTATGTCGCCGAGTCCGCGAAGATCGGCTCGCCCTTCGCAGCGCTCGGGGCGACCCTCGATTCCGGCGGACACGCGCTGTTCGCCGATCGGCTCGGCGCGCACAAGACGCTCGATCTCATCTACACCGGACGGCTCATGTCGGGTGCCGAGGCTGTGGCATCCGGCCTCTTCTCACGCGTCTTTCCCGACGATGAGGTGCGGCAGGCGACGGAGGATGCCGCCACCACCGCATCCCGCGGTGCGACCGCGGCGTTCCTGGCGAGCAAGCAGCTCATCGCGCGGATCCGCGACGAGCGGCTGGCGCTGTGGGAATCGGTCGACATCGAGAATGCCGCGCAGGCCGCACTCTGCGACACGGATGACTACCGCGAGGGCTTCGCGGCGTTCCAGCAGAAGCGCAAGCCGGAGTTCCACGGGCGCTGAGCGCGCCTCGCGCCAGCCTCACGCGGTCGGCGGCAGGCCCTGGTCCTCTTCCACGACGGTGCCCTGGTACGACCACGGGAAGTTGATCCACAGATCAGTGTCCTTCCAGGCGTAGTCGGGCTGGATGATGGTGGACGGCTTCGTGTAGATCGTCACCGAGCGCACGTCGGCACCCTTGTCCTGCAGCAGCTGCACGGCGAGCGCGAGCGTGCGTCCCGAATCGGCGACGTCGTCGACCAGCAGCACGCGGCGCCCGTTCAGGTACTCCATGTCCAACTCGGGCGGCAGCACCGCAGGGGCGTCCAGCACTGTGCCGATGCCCGTGTAGAACTCCATGTTGATCGCGCCGCAGTTCTTCGCGCCGAGACCGTAGGCGATGGCGCCGGCCGGCAGCAGTCCACCGCGGGCGATCGCGACGACCACTTCGGGCATGAAGCCGCTGTCGATTATGGCGCGCGCGAGCTGCCGGGTCGCGTCACCGAATCCGTCCCAGGTGAGCGTCTCGCGCTCGGTCACCACATCCGTCATGTGCCTATTCTGCCCCTCGCACGCCGCGGGCGTACGGTAGGAGCATCATGTGCCGACTCTTCGCGTTCGTCTCGCCCGTGGCATCCACCGCGCGCAGCCAGCTCCACCTCGACGGACTCGAGAGTCTGCTCTCGCTCGCCCGGCTGCACGGCGACGGCTGGGGCTGGGCGGGAGTCGAGACGCTCGGCGCGGCACCCGAGGTGCGCAAGTCGCCGCTCTCGGCGGTGTCGGATGCTGATTTCACCGCCGCCATCGATGCTCCGGCGCGTGCGGCGATGGTGCACCTGCGCTGGGCGACAGCTGGCCTTCCGGTCAACATGAACAACGCGCACCCGTTCGACGTCGACGGCATCACCTTCGGCCACAACGGCACGATCAAGCCCCTCGACGAGCTGCGCGCGTTGCTCTCCCCCGCGAGCGCATCGGCACTGACCGGCACGACGGACAGCGAGATGTACTTCGCACTGATCCGCGAGCAGGTCGCGCTCGGCTCGAGTCTGCACGACGCCACCGTCGCCGTGGTGCGGATGCTGCGCGAGAAGTTCCCGCAGGTGAGCCTGAACGCGCTGATGCTCGACGGCGAGCAGCTCATCGTCGTGCATGCCAGCGCGACCAGCGCTCTCAACGACGACGACCTCGGGCGGATGGGCCCGCTCGCTGACAGTCTGCCGCCTGGACACAACGAGGACTACTTCGCGCTGCGCTGGCGGGAGGGAGTTGACGGGACGGTCGCCGTCAGCTCCACGGGCGTGGCGGGCGACGGCTGGCAGCCGCTGCCCGCCGAATCCGTCACCGCGATCCGGCTCGACGACCGCTCGCGCACGACGATCGAGCTGACACCGGCAGCCATCGCTCAGGGGTAGTTTCGACGCGACCGGGTTCGGCACGCGGCTAGAATCGAACGGTCCGGCCGCTTCTGCGGGCCGATGCCCGAAAAAGGGGCACGAAGCACTCCGCGCTGATGCGTGAGCAGCGAGACATATACGGATCCCCTCCGTTCATGTCGAAAGGCCCCACCATGCCCACAGTGTCGGCGCACGTCGCTCTCACCCTCGCCCAGCACATCGACCACGTCTTCGGGGTGATGGGCAACGGAAACGCCTATCTGCTCGATGCGCTCGAGAAGCAGACGGATGCCATGTTCACCGCCGTCCGGCACGAACAGGGCGCCGTGGTCGCCGCAGATGCGCACTTCCGGGCATCCGGCCGCATCGCCGCCGCGACCTCGACCTACGGCGCCGGCTTCACGAACACGCTGACGTCGCTCGCAGAGGCCGTGCAGGCGCACGTGCCGCTCGTGCTCGTCGTCGGCGATGAGCCGACGTCTGGGCCCCGGCCGTGGGATGTCGATCAGGTCGCGCTGGCCTCGGCCGTCGGCGCCCGCACCTATACGACCGGGCGTGCGGATGCTGCGGCCACCACGGTCATCGCCATCGAGCACGCCCTGACCTACCGCGTTCCCGTGGTGCTGGCGATCCCCTACGACGTCGCTGCCCTCGAGGCGGGTCCTGTGCCCGAGGCTCCGGCCCCGCGGATCTCGGCGCCGCTCGCTCCGCGCGGGGAGTTCGCCGATGGGATGCTGGGCGAGATCGCCGCGGCTCTGGCCGACGCGGAGCGTCCGTTCCTGTTGGCCGGCCGCGGTGCCTGGCTGGCCGGCGCCGGTGAGGCCCTCGGACAGCTGGCCGATGCCACCGGGGCGCTCACCGCCTCGACGGCGCTCGGCCGGGGCATCTTCCCCGAGAGCCGCTACGACCTCGGCGTCACAGGCGGCTTCGGCGCCGACGGCGCCATGGAGCTCATCCGGCACGCCGATGTGGCCGTGGTGTTCGGCGCCTCACTGAACCAGTTCACGATGCGCTTCGGCGAGCTGTTCGCCCCCGGCACCCGCGTGTTCCAGGTCGACGTGGCACCGGCTGCGACCCACGCGCACGTGGGCGGCTTCGTCCGCGGGGATGCCCGTGTCGTGGCATCCGACCTCGTTCAGCGCCTCGCATCCGAGCGCTCCGCGCGGGAAAGCGCGCTTCCCGCGGACGAATCCGCGGAATCCTCCCGCGCGAAGCGCGCATCGCCGCGCGAAGCGCACACCCCGTGGCGCGAAACCGTCGACATCGCTGCCGCGCGCGTCTACGAACGAGCTGACGAATTCGCCGCCGACGGCCGGCTCGACCCGCGCGCAGCGGCTCGCCTGCTCGCGGAGCTGCTGCCGCAGGACCGCGTGGTCGTCTCGGACGGCGGGCACTTCATCGGCTGGGCGAACATGTACTGGCCGGTCGCGTCACCTGACCGCATGATGATGATCGGCACGGCGTTCCAGTCGATCGGGCAGGGCTGGCCGAGCGTGGTCGGCGCGACCCGCGCCCGCCCGGAGTCGACCGTCGTGCTCACCTCTGGCGACGGCGGAGGGCTGATGGCGATCGCCGACCTCGAGTCGGCCGTGCGGGCAGCCGCCGGCCACGGCATCGCGGTCATCTGGAACGATGCCGCCTACGGCGCCGAGGTCAATCTGTACGGCCTGAAGGGGCTGGCCGAGGGCCCCATGCTGATCCCCGAGGTCGATTTCGCGGCGTTCGCCGGCGCGGTGGGCGCAGAAGGCGTGGTCGTGCGGACGCTCGCGGATCTCGAGCGACTGCGCGAATGGACCGCCGAGCCCGTCGCCGAGCGCCGGTTCCTGGTGCTCGACCTGCGCATCTCCGGAAAGGTGATCGCCCCGTACCAGCAGGAGATCATCCGCGTGAACTCCTGAGTCCGGAACCGCGCCGGAGCGGGATTCACTCGAGCTGCTCGATGCCCTCCAGGCGGATCTGATCGAGATCGAGGCGCGCCGAGATCCGGTACACCACGAGATCGTCGATCGTCCCCGACCGGCGCAGACCGCGCAGCACCTCGCGCTTGTGGTCGAGCATCGCGAGCTTGAGTCGCGAGAGCTCGTCATGTCGGATGAGCGGGGAGCGCTGCTCGAGGTCGACATCCGCCGATGTCGCGACCATCTGCAGCGTCGTGCCATCGCCTGCAGCAGGAGCACCGCTCTGCTCGGCCGAGCCGTCGGCGAGCGGGTCCGGTGAATCCAGCAGATCCTCCAAGGCGCCCACCTCGGCGTCGATCAGCGCCCGCTCGCGGGCGAACGCCTTGGCGTTGGCGAGCTCGAGCATCTCGTAGCCGTCGCGGCGCACCCGATCGCGCACCTCGTCACTGATCCCGTGCTCGGCTGCGAGCGAGTCGAGTGCAGCCATGGCCGCGCCTGAGATCGCACGTTCGGCGAGTTCGAACTCCTCGTCCTCACCGTGATCGACGGGGTACTTCGCCCACCGCACGACGGCGGGCAGCAGCGGGCCCTGCACGAGAAGACTGAGCAGGATCACGCCCGCCGTGACGAAGATGATGTCATCGCGGCCGGTCAGGGCCGTGCCGTCCGGCGCCGTGAGCGGGACCGAGAGGGCGATCGCCAGCGAGACAGCGCCGCGCATCCCGGCGACGGTGCTGACGACCTGAATCCGCGTCCGAAGTCCGGGCGGGTGCGCCGGGCCGCCGCCCATCCTCTGGAACGGAACGGCTAGCAGCTGGAACAGGAACCGCACGATGAGCAGCACAGCCCAGACCGCGACGGTCGCAAGGCTGAGCCAGCCGATCGTCTGCAGCGAGGTCTGATGCACGACCCACTGCACCTCCAGCCCGATCAGGACGAACAGGGCGCCATTGAGCAGGAAGACCCCGAACGGCCAGGCGGCTTCGGCCTGACGGCGCGACGCTGCGGTGGTCACCTGCGAGCTGAGATAGGCGGCGATGAGACCGGCGACCACCACCGAGAGCACACCGGACGCATGGATCAGCTCGGCGATCATGAAAGCCGTGAACGGCAGCAGCAGCATCGTCACGTTGATCACGATCGTGGTGCGCACCCTGCGCAGCAGCAGCCACGCGGCCGCTGCCGTGACGACGCCGACGATGATCCCGCCGAGGTACGAGACGATGACCGTCCACGTCACCATCAGCGGTGTGACCTGACCGCCGACCGCGATCGACACCGCGATCGCGTACAGCACGAGCGCGGTGCCGTCGTTCGTCAGGCTCTCGGCCTTGAGCTTCATGAAGGTGCGCCTTGGAAGCAGCCTTCCCAGGGCTGCGACAGCCGTGGCATCCGGCGGCGCCACCGCGGCACCGAGGATCAGAGCGACCTCCCAGGGCAGCCCGAACAGCGCTGCGACGCCGGCGACGGCGAACGCCGATGCGACGACGAGCAGCGTGCTCATCGGCAGGATGTAGCGGAAGTCCCGCCGGATGGACCGCAGTGAGGTGGTGAGGCTCTCCCAGAACAGCATCACAGGGAGGAACAGCAGCAGCACGGTCTCTGGCGGCAGCTGCACCTCGCGCAGAGCGGGAACGAAGCCGAGCAGCAGGCCGAACACGACGAGCACCAGGGGCAGGGCCAAGCGCAGGCGCGGTGCCAGCAGTGTCCCCGCCAGAATCGTCAGCCCCAACAGGACCGTGATCTCCAGACCTTCCATGCGCATCACCCCTCTGACGCCGCGGGTGTACACGCAACGTGCTCAGAGCACAGCACCCGACAAGGAAACGGTATTCCCGACTCGTCGGCAGCGAAAGGCCTCGAGCGCTGACCGCTACTCCGTCACGGTGAAGCGCGTCAGCACGGCCTTGTGATCGGTTGGCCATGCGGCCTTCGGCGTGAGGATCTCGTCGGCACTGTCATCCACGACCCGCTCGTTCCGCACGATCGACGACTGCGGCCCGACGACGGTCGACGACTCGATCGTGAGGCGCTCGTCCGGCACGGCGAAGATGTAGTCGATGCGGTCGCGCTCATCGGCCTCTGGCGCCCAGGTCAGATCAGTGGTCTCGAACGCCTCATTGTCGGACGGCCACGTGAAGCCGGGGTTCGCCACCGGGTCGGGGTACATCTCACGGAAGGAGTCGACGAGACCGGCATCGAGCAGCTTCTGCGTCGTCTGCCACTTGATCGCGACGCCGTTGTGGTCGAAGAGGTCAGCGGCATCCGAAGTCCAGTCCAGCGCCGGGGGCTCGTTGAAGTCCCCACCCAGGATGACGATCCGGCCCGCTTCGCGCTCTGCGGCGATATCGGCGATGACCTCATCGGCCGCTGCCGGACGGCCGGATGCCTCGTTCGCGGCGAGGATCTGCTCGGAGTCGGTGACCGGAGCGTCCAGCTGATCCCAGCCGTCCCATCCCGCAGGCCAGTCGCCCTTGACCTCGCCGCCGTACCCGCGCGGCAGGTAGGTCGTGTACCACCGGTACTCGAGGTGTCCGCCGTAGACGACGACCTCCGTGCCGTTCACGTCGAGGACGGCCTTCGACCACCACTCGCCGACGGGCTCACTGGAGATGATCGGGTAGCGCGACACGATGCCGGTGTCCGTCGCGATGTAGTTGTCGTAACCGAGCAGTCGACCGACTTTGACCGGCGCGCGACCCACCTCGGGCATGAAGGTCACGTCAGCGTCCGTCTCGACGATGACGTCGGCGATCGCCTGGGCCCCCTCGCGCAGCTGGGTGCCGCCGTGCCAGACGTTGAACGTCAGCACGTTCAGGCCACTCGCCCCGTCGACTGCGGGCTTCGGCTTCGCCGGATCCGCGGCCGGCAGCGTCTGTTCGTCGATCCACAGCCAGGCACTGAGCGCCGCTGCGATGGCGAGAACCGCGCCGATGCCGATGAGCAGAATGCGATGGCGTTTCAGGGCGGGTGCGACCATCCGACGGGAGTCCTTTCTCACGACTGATCGGAGGCTATCACTCCCCGGACAGGCGTCAGATCCACCCCTTGTCCTGCGCGATGCGCACGGCCTGGGCGCGGTTGGCGGCGCCCGTCTTGCCGATGGCAGCCGAGAGGTGGTTGCGCACGGTGCCAGCCGAGAGGAAGACGTCGGATGCTATCGCGCCGGCCGACCGGCCGTCGGCCGCCAGGCGCAGCACCTGCTGCTCACGCTCGCTGAGCGGATTGGCCCCGTCGAACAGACTCTCCTCCGCCAGCACGGGGTCGAGCACCCGGAATCCCGCGTGCACGCGGCGCACGGCCTCCGCCAGCTGATCGGCCGGGGTGTCCTTCACGATGAAGCCGCTGGCACCGGCATCCAGCGCCGAGCGCAGGTAACCGGGTCGGTCGAACGTCGTCACGATCAGCACCCTGGTGTCGGGGCCGGCCGCACGCACGCGGCGGGTGGCCTCGATACCGTCCAGGTCGGGCATCTGCACATCCATCAGGCACACGTCTGGGCGCAGCTCGGCGACCATCCGCACCGCCTCCAAGCCGTCTGCCGCGACTCCGACGACGGCCAGGTCGCCCTCCAGTTCCAGCAGCGCGGCGAGCGCACCGCGCACCAGCGCCTGATCGTCAGCGATCACCAGTCGGATCCGCTCGTCCGCGCCCTCCGCTGCAGGCATCCGATTCACCACCTGATCTCCACTCGAGTGCCGCGATCAGGCCCTGGACCGAACTCGAATGCGGCGCCGGCAGCGGCCGCGCGTTCCCGCATTCCGCGCAGGCCGCTGCCGTCGGCATCCTCGGCGGCCTGGGACGGACCGCATCCGTCGTCCACGACGATCAGCCGTCCCGGCTCGATCGTCACCGACACGCTCGTCGCCTTCGCATGCCGGAGCACGTTCGTGATCGCCTCGCGCAGCACCCAGCTGGCCGTCAGCGACTGCGCGGGCGAGAGCGAACTCGACTCCCCCGCGACGCTCATGTCGATGCCGGCGGCCCGCAGGACGTCGCGGGCGGATGCCAGCTGCTCGACGAGCGTCGTCGCCCGCACCCCGGCGACAGTGGCGCGCACGCCGGCGATCGCCTCGGTGGTGAGCGCGGTGATGTCGGCGAGCTCGGCCTTCGCGCGCTCGGGGTCGGTGTCGATCAGTCGCGCGGCGAGCTGGGACTTCAACTGCACGACGGTCAGTGAGTGACCGATCAGGTCGTGCACGTCGCGGGCGACGGTCTCGCGCGCCTCGCTGGTCGCCAGCTCCAGCCCGAGACGATCTGCCTGGGACGAACGGATGATCAGCGAGGTGGAGACGGTGTTGACCACGCCGAGCAGTGCGACGATCGCCAGGATCGAGATGAACGTCATGCCGCCAGGCAGCAGAGACACGCACAGCGCGGTGAGGACGACGCCGCCGATGGTGGTGATCCAGTGCGCCGGTCTGGTGAGCCCGTACGAGGCGAACGACATGATGAACGGCAGGAAACCAAGGGCGTTGACGCCGCCCGCCGGTATGTAGACCAGCGCACACGCGATCATTCCGCCGAAGATCCACCACTGCCCGGCCGGCACCGGTCTGCCGAGACCCGCGCCGCGACGCATCCCGCGGATGAACCCCCCGACGTAGAGCACCACGAACGCCGCCATGGCGGTCCATCCGACACCGATCCAGATCGGAGCCGCGTCCGATTCCACCAGCGCGATCGCCGGGTAGATCAGAAAGAACAGCCAGATGACCGCCATCAGCCAGCCGTATCTGTCCCACGGGTTGCTCGGCTGACGTGCAACCGCGGCCGAAGCCGCACCCGATGGATCGGGCGCGGCTTCGGCGACGGGTTCGCGGGTCATTCTCCCCACCCTACTGACGGCGCCGCGAGCGCTTCATACCGGCGATGACGAGTGCGGTGAACAGCAGCACCCAGACGACGATGTTCAGCAGCACCACCCAGAGCGGGTCGGCCTGACCGGTCGTGAGCACGCCGTCGGTCAGAGGCCAGCGCGAGAGCGCAACGAACCCGTACAGCGGAGTGAAGCGGGCGATGTCGAGCATGACGCCGTCCAGTGGCATGAACACGTTGCCGAAGAAGGCGAAGAAGGTCATCGAGATGGATGCCAGTGCGGCGGCCGAATCGGCGTTGAAGAACAGCCCGACGCCGAGGCCGAACAGTCCGTAGATGAGACCGACGCCGAGGATGATCCCGGCGCTCGCGAACCAGCGCCACAGGTCGGTGGTCTCCGCGCCGGTGATGACACCGGCGGTGAACACGGCGAGAAGTGCGAGGACGGCGAACGAGAACGCGGTGATCAGCTTGGTCATCGCGTATCCGGCGCTGCTGAGCGGAGTCATGGCGAGCTGGCGGCCCCAGCCCTGCTTCGACTCGGCGGCGGCCAGCGAGGTGAGCGAGCTCATCGCGACGGCGGTGCCGTACGCCGCCATCGACACCATCACATAGAACGAGACGTTGCCGTGTCCGGCGGTCGTGCCCCCATAGGCCGGGTTCGCACCGAACAGCAGGTACATCACCACCGGCATCGCAAGGGTGAAGGCGAGCGTGTAGGGGTTGCGCAGCTGGCGCACGCCTTCGATGCGAAGCATCGTGGTCGAAGTCATCATGTGTCAGTCCTCCGTGAGGGTGGTGAAGGCGGTCTCGAGGGTGGGCGCTGCGATCTCCAGATCGTGGGCGCCTGCAGCCAGCAGAAGGCCGGCGATGGCATCCGAATCCGCGCTGCGCAGGGTGAGCCTGGTCGCATCGACGCGCAGGTCGACGACATCCGGATGCTGCCGCAGCGAGGCGACCAGTGAGTCGGCATCGCCCGGCAGTGTCGCGGCGACCGAGCGGGCGCCGAGACCTGCACGCAGTTCGGCTGTCGGGGCATCGGCGACGATCGTGCCATGGTTCATCACGACGGTGCGGCGGGCGAACTGCTCGGCCTCCTCCAGGTAATGGGTGGCGAACACGATCGTGCGGCCGGCGTCGGCATCCGCCCGCATGACGTCCCAGAACCGGCGGCGGGCGGTGACGTCCATGCCGGCGGTGGGCTCGTCGAGCACGAGGATGTCGGGATCGGCCGTGAGCGCGAGCGCGAACTTCACGCGCTGCTGCTCGCCGCCGGAGCACTTCGACACGCGGCGGCGGGCGAGGTGGGTGAGGTCGGTGCGCTCGAGGATCTCTGGCACCCGCGCGAGGGCTGCCTTGCCGTGCAGCGAGGCGATCAGCTGCACGGTCTCGCCGACGGTGAGGTCGCCGAGCAGCCCGCCGGTCTGCAGCACGGCCGCGATCGCACCGGACTTGGCGGCGCGCATGGGCGTGGTGCCCAGTACTTGCACGGTGCCGTCGCTGGGGTCGGTGAGTCCGAGCAGCATGTCGAGGGTGGTCGTCTTGCCGGCGCCGTTCGGGCCGAGCAGGGCGACGACCTCACCGCGTCGGATGCTGAGATCGACGTTCTCGACGGCCTGGACGCGGTGGTCCCCGGCGCCGTAGTGGCGACGGACGCCGCGCAGTTCGACGACCGTGTCAGTGGTTGATGTCGCTGGTGCGACAGTCTGGGTTTGGGTTGCGCTGAGCATGTATCCAGCATCGTCAGCGTGAGCGTCGGATGCCGGATGCCGATGTCATGGGTTCGACATGACAGATGTCATGTCGCGCGGCGCGTCGCAGGCAAAGTGCCGAACGCTCGGGGGGCGAACCTCCGGATCAGGACGCCGGCAGCAGCATCCCCGCCAGGTACTCCCCCAGCTCGTCGACGGCGTCCAGGGGCAGGATCGCCGCGACGTACTGATCGGGCCGCACAACGATCACGACGCCGTCGCGAGAGAGCTCGCGCGCCTCGAAGATGTCGGTATCGGTCCACTTCGAAGGGCCTGCCGCGTAGACCTTCTCCCAGTCGGTGAGGCCCAGCGGCCCGCTCTTCGGCGCGAACAGCTCGTGCGCCGTGGTGACCTCGAGCTCTTCGAACGCCTGCTGGTGGATCGCCTTCACGTCGAAGACCGAGTCGACATCAGCATCCGACGGCGTGTACGTCGCGAGCAGCGGCGCGACCCGCTCCGCCCAGGCATTCAGCCGGGTGCCGGTGCGGTCGCCGAAGGCGTATACGCGCCAGCGGCCGTCGGCCTTGGCGTGGTGGCCGAGGTGCGTGACGTTGCCGTCGCAGACGCGCACCACCTCTGCCGACTTGAAGCGCTTGCCGAGGGGGAAGCCCGCGGCGAGCGCCTGGTGTGCATCGGTGCCGGTGATCATCGACGAGGTGTACTGCGTCATGAAGCCGGAGGGGAACTCCGCCGTACCCAGGTAGAAGGTCGCGAGTTCCTGCGGGTCGCTGATCTCCTCGGGCTTGCGTGCCATCAGGCTCGACCACTCCTTGTCGAAGTCGATCAGCTGCTGCGCCACCGGTCGACGTTCGGAGCCGTAGGTCGACAGCAGCGATTCCGGGCTGCGGCCGGTGAGCACCGCGCCGAGCTTCCACGCGAGGTTGAAGCCGTCCTGCATCGAGACGTTCATGCCCTGACCTGCCTTGGCGCTGTGCGTGTGGCAGGCGTCTCCGGTGAGGAAGACGCGCGGGGTGCGATCGGATTCGTCGATCACGTCGTCGAATCCGTCGGTGACGCGGTGTCCTACTTCGTACACGCTGTGCCAGGCGACGTTCTTCACGTCGATGGAGTATGGATGCAGGATCTCGTTCGCCTTGCGGATGACCTCTTCGATCGGGGTCTGCCGCACGCGGTGGTCATCGTCATCTGCGACCGCGCCGAGGTCGATGTACATCCGGCTGAGGTAGCCGCCCTCGCGCGGGATGTGCAGGATGTTGCCCGCCTCGGCATTGATCGCGCACTTGGTGCGCCAGTCCGGGAAGTCGGTGTTGACCAGCACGTCCATGACACCCCAGGCGTGCGCGGAGATGCCGCCGACGTGCTTGCGGCCGATCGCCTCGCGCACGCCGCTGCGGGCGCCGTCGCATCCGGCTACGTACTTCGCGCGGATGGTGCGCTCGCCGTTCTGATCCTTCACGCGCACCTCGACCGGGTACTCGCCGTCCTCGTGCACGGTGAGTCCCACGAACTCCACGCCGTAGTCGGGGACGATCCGCCCTGGCCCGTGCGCGGCTGCCTCGGCGAAGTAGTCGAGCACACGCGCCTGGTTGACGATCAGGTGCGGGAACTCGCAGATGTCGTAGGCGTAGTCGGCGGTGCGCGCGGTGCGGATGATGTTGTCGCGGTTCTCAGGATCTGGACCCCAGAAGTTCATCCAGCCGATGTTGTAGGCCTCGGCGATGATGCGCGACGCGAACCCGAAGGCCTGGAACGTCTCGACGCTGCGCGGCTGGATGCCATCGGCCTGCCCGAGCACGAGGCGCCCCTCGCGCTTCTCGATGATGCGCGTGTTGACGTTCGGGTACTGCGACATCTGCGCTGCCATCAGCATGCCGGCGGGACCGGAGCCGACGATGAGCACGTCCACCTCGTCGGGGAGGTCTGCGGGGCGGTCGATCCCCAGCCCTTCGGCGGGCAGCACCCGCGGGTCGTGGGAGACGTAGCCGTGGTGGTGGAACTGCATCTTCGGGTCCTTCCCGGGACATCGTCGTCTTGTGCGCTGGTCTTGCCCCGCATGAGCGTGTGTTCTATATTCGAACACAACGTTCTACTATGGAACAGATCGTATACGATGACGGGTGCCGCCACAAGGATGCCCGTCCGCACGCGAAGGAGCCCGATGGCCGCCCCCGCCTCGCAGACGCTGAGCCGTGGCATCCGAATCCTCGAGATCCTCGCCGACGGCCCACTCTCGATCGACGATGTCGCGGCGCGACTCGAGGTGCACCGCTCGATCGCGTACCGCCTGCTGCGCACGCTGGAGGATCACCGGCTCGTCGCGCGCGACTCGGCGGGGCGCGTCTCGCTCGGCCCGCGCATGGCAGCCCTCGCCGCCGGGGTCGCGCACGACCTGCAGGCCGAAGCACTGCCAGAGCTCACCGCCGTCGCGAACGAGTTGGGCATGACGTGCTTCCTCGCCGTGCTCGATGGCGACGAGTGCATCACGCTCACCAGCGTCGAACCGAGGCACGCAGTCGCGAACGTCGCTCAGCGGCCGGGCACGCGGCATCCGATCACCGTCGGCGCGCCGGGAAAGGCGATCCTCACGCAGCTGCGCGACACCCAATGGCCTGCGGTCGACGAGGCGCTGCGCGCCGAAGTCGCCGCCGCCGGCGAACGAGGCTACGCGATCAGCCACGACGAGGTCATCCCGAATCTGCGCTCCGTGGCGGTACCCCTGGTGCTGCGAGGCAAGCGCCCGGCGGCACTGGCTGTCGTGCACGTGGCCTCGCAGCGTTCGGATGCAGAGATCGCGGCCCGTCTGCAGCAGTCGGCGACCGGCATCCGGGACGCTCTCGGAGGGTGAGGCTGGTGCCCGCTCAGACCAGCCTGTAGTCCGGGATGCGATCATCGGTGGCGAACGCGTCGGTCATCCACAGCATCGAGCGATAAGACACCGGATTGGCGAACGTCCAGTTGCGCATCCGGATGCGCCGGTTCGACCGCGGCGCCAGAAACGGCCCGGCATTGCCGGTGCGGGCGATCTTGGTCGGCTTGCGCATCCGCCGATCGTAGGCCGCGAGCGCTGCGAGGTGGTCGCCGCGGGCGCGAACCAGTTCGCCGGCGAGGACATACGCTCCGATGAGCGCCAGCCCGGTGCCGAATCCACCCAGCGTGTTGGCGTACCCGGAGTCGCCGACGAGAGCGAGGCACCGCCGGGTGAAGGTCGACATGCGCGTGCGCGCGAGCACATCGAGGTAGAAGTCGGATGCTGTGCGCGCCGCCTCCAGGGCCGCAGGCGCTCGCCACCCCGTGTCGGCGAAGGCGGTCTCGAGGAAGGCGCGCTGCGAGCCGACGTCCCGGCGATCGTAGTCCGGCCGCTCCGCGTGGAAGACGAAGAGCGCCGGTGCCTTCTGTCCGCCGAGCAGCACCAGCCGATTCGGGGTGTTGTATCCGTAGGCGACGGCGCGACCATCGGCCAGCCGCGTCTCCAGACCGTCGAGTGACACCTGTCCACCGGCGACGGCGTAGTAATAGCCACGTGATTCGACGCACTCCTCTTCCGGGCCGAAGCCCAGCCGCCGCACCGCGGAGTGCACGCCGTCGGCGCCGATCACGAGGTCGAAGCGCTCGGAGTCGCGTCCGGCGAATGCGACGTCGACCCCTGCTGCAGCTTCCTTCATCGCGACGATTTCCTCGCCGAAGATGTACTGCGCATCCAGCGCGGAGTGTCGATGCAGGATGCCGGCGAGATCACCGCGCAGGATCTCGATGTCACCGCCGATGAACTCCCCCGGCACGACCGCCTGCACCTCGTCGTGCGCATCGACCATCCGCCAGTCGGTCTTGTCGGTCTGGTGCGCACGCACATCATCGAGGACGCCCATCCGCGTGAGCAGCTCGCGATGCGTGCGGCCCTTGAAGTCGACGGCCTGCCCGCCAGGTCGGATCCCGTCGGACTTCTCGACGACCGTCACGTCGAAGCCGTTGCGGCCGAGCCACCGCGCCAGGGCAGGGCCGGCGATGCTCGCCCCCGAGATGAGGACTTTCGGTGCTGCCATGACGGGCTCCTTCGTCGCGATTGAACTGCGTCCCTCAGACACAGTAACAAACAGCGTACGATGGACGCAATAGACATTCGGAGGGAGCCACCGTGGGATCACCCGAGCACGGCAGCGGCACAGCATCCGGCAGCGGCGTGCTCTGGACCGCCCCGCCAACGGGCCGACGAGGCCCCAAGCCCCAGCACTCGCTCGCCGGGATCGCTGCCGCCGCGATCGCCGTCGCCGACGCCGAGGGGCTCGCAGCCGTCACCATGCAGCGCGTGGCAGAGTGCCTGGACACGACGAAGATGGCCCTTTACCGGTACTTGCCCGCCCGCTCCGACCTCGACGCGATCATGCTGGACAGCGCACTGGGGACACCACCCGCCCATATCGACTCCGGCTGGCGCGAGACCCTCACCGCCTGGACGCGATCACTGTTCGACCGCGCAGTGCAGCACCCCTGGACCGCCGAGCTGACCCAGCATCCACACGTTCCCGGCCCTGCGGAACTCGCCTGGTACGAAGCAGGGCTGGCCGCCACCGCGGCACTGCCGCTGAGCGGCGGCGAGCGCCTCGACCTGCTGGCGCTGCTCTCCGGCCACGCACTGTCGCTCGTGCGGCAGCGTACGGGTTCCACATCCCCCGAGGCGGACCTGGCGGCCGGCCTCGCTCCTGTCCTCGCCGCGCACGGCGACCGCTATCCGCTGACCTCAGCGGCGTTCTCGACCGCGGCGCTCGACGACTCCCGAGACCAGGCCCTGCAGTTCGGCATCGAGGCGATCCTCACCGGTATCGCCGCGATGGTTGCGGCGCGCTGACCGCGGCATCGCCGGGCGAGACGGCGGAGCAGGTGCGGCTGCGGCGGCGCGGCCACTCGAGCCGCGCCACCGCCGGTTTCAGGCCCTCGACAGACCGTAGATCGGGCTCTTCGACTGCTCGACCTCGTGATCCGGCCCGAGCGGGATGCCGCTGCGGTCGCGCAGCAGGAGGGTCGCGATGAGACCCAGCACGGTCATGCCGGCGAGGTACCACGTGACGGCCTGCGTCGATCCGGTGGCCTGCACGATGGCCGTGGCGATGGTCGGGGCGAAGGCACCGCCGGCGATCGCGCCGATCGCGTACGAGATCGAGACCCCCGAGAAGCGGATGCTGGCCGGGAACAGCTCGGTGTAGAGCGCCGCCTGTGGACCGTACGTGAATCCGAGGCCGATCGTGAGGATCGCCAGGCCCGCGAACAGCAGCCCGACCTCGCCGGTGTTCACCAGCGGGAACAGCGTGAACACGCCGACGAGCTGCATGACCCAGCCGGCGATGTACGTGTTGCGACGGCCGATGCGGTCGCATACCCAGCCGGCCAGGAGGGTGGAGAGCAGCCAGGTGACGGCGGATCCGGCGACGGCCCAGAGCACCGGACCGCGTTCCATCGCGAGCGCACCCTCGGGGTTGGTCGCGTAGCCCTGGATGTAGCCACCCGTGGTCATGTAGCCGACGGCGTTGTTTCCGGCGAAGACGAGTGCGGCGATGATCACGAGCAGGGCGTGCTTCTTGAACAGCTGCACGATCGGCATCCGCGCCTCCTCCTTGCGCTCAGCGAGCTCGGCGAAGACGGGGCTCTCCTCGACACGGCGCCGCACGTAGTACCCGACGAGGATCAGGACGACGCTGAGCAGGAACGGCACGCGCCACCCCCAGATGAGGAACTGCTCACCTGGAGCGATCGCGGTCATGATCGCCATCACGCCCGAGGCGAGCAGCAGACCCAGCGGCACACCGATCTGCGGCGATGCGCCGAAGATGCCGCGCTTGGTCCTCGGCGCGTGCTCGACAGCCATGAGCACGGCGCCGCCCCACTCGCCGCCTGCCGAGATGCCCTGCAGGATGCGCAGCAGCACGAGCAGGATCGGAGCGGTGATGCCGATGGCCTCATAGGTGGGCAGCACACCGATCAAGGCGGTGGCCGCCCCCATCAGGATGAGCGTCCACATCAGCACGACCTTGCGACCGAGCTTGTCGCCGAAGTGTCCGGCGAGGAACGCGCCGAGCGGGCGGAACAGGAAGCTCACACCCACTGTCGCGAATGCGATCAGGGCGCTGTTCGCGCCGAGTGGAGCGAAGAAGAGCTGCCCGAAGACCAGGCCGACAGCCGTGGCGTAGATGAAGAAGTCGTACCACTCGACGGTGGTGCCGATCACGGTTGCGAACACCACCCGGCGGCGGTCGTGAGGGCTGGCGATGGTGCCTGTCGGCGTGAATCCTGGTGAACCGAGCTGATCGCTCATGATGCTCCTTGGACGGCGTTGTCGGATGGCAGCGATGACGCTTGCCACGGGGTGCTGTGATCATATACGATTTCGAATACGACGCACAAGGCACCGTCCGGAGGTGCCCCACCAGCGCGAGGAGGCGCCCCCAGTGACTGAGATCGACCGCCCAGGCAAGATCATCGCGATCCACCTCAACTACCTCTCGCGTGCCGAGCAGCGCGGCCGTCGCCCGGCCGCCCCCTCCTACTTCTTCAAGCCCGCGAGCTCCGTGTCCGGCACAGACGGCACGGTGGAGCGCCCGGCCGGCACCGAACTGCTGGCCTTCGAAGGCGAGATCGCCCTGATCATCGGCACCCCGGCCCGGCGCGTCTCCGCGGCAGATGCCTGGTCGCACGTGGCGTCGGTGACAGCATCCAACGACCTCGGCCTGTACGACCTGCGCGCGAACGACAAGGGCTCGAACGTGCGCTCCAAGGGCGGCGACGGCTTCACGCCGATCGGCCCCGACCTCATCGACGCGGCGTCCGTCGACCCTGCCGCCCTGCGCGTCCGCGCCTGGGTCAATGGCGAGCTCGCACAGGACGACAGCACGTCCGGTCTGCTCTTCCCGCTCCCCCAGCTGGTCGCCGATCTCTCGCAGCACTTCACGCTCGAACCGGGTGATGTCATCCTCGCCGGCACACCGGCCGGCTCCAGCGTGATCGTGCCTGGTGACGTCGTCGAGATCGAGGTGGATGCCCCTGATGCTCCTGGCACCCCCTCGTCGGGGCGCCTTCGCACCACGGTGACGCAGGGCGAGACGCCGTTCGACCCCGCGCTCGGCTCGATGCCGGCCGTAGACGATCTGCAGCGCGCCGAGGCCTGGGGCTCGCGGGAAGCTGCCGGGCTGCCGCCGGCCGAAGCGAAGCCCACCCTCTCCCCCGAGCTGCGCGCCAAGCTGCTCGAGGCGCCGACCGCCGGACTCTCCAGCCAGCTGCGCAAGCGCGGCCTGCACGCCTGCTTCATCGACGGACTCTCGGCCAACATCGCCGGCGCGAAGATCGCGGGCACAGCCAAGACGCTGCGTTTCGTCCCCGCCCGCGAAGATCTCTTCAAGAGCCACGGCGGCGGCTACAACGCCCAGAAGCGCGCGTTCGACGCCGTGGACGAGGGTGAGATCATCGTCATCGAGGCTCGCGGCGACGCGAGCACCGGAACCCTCGGCGACATCCTCGCACTGCGCGCCAAGACGCGCGGCGCTGCCGGCGTCGTCACCGACGGCGGCGTGCGCGACTTCGACGCGGTCGCCGAGATCGGACTGCCGGTGTTCTCGAAGGGCGCACACCCCTCGGTGCTCGGCCGCAAGCACGTGCCGTGGGAGTTCGATGTGACCATCGGCTGCGGCGGCGCCACCGTGCAGCCAGGCGACGTGATCGTCGGCGACGGCGACGGCGTGATCGTGATCCCGGCGCATCTCGCCGAGGAGGTCGCCGACGCCGCGCTCGCGCAAGAGGACGAGGATGCCTGGATCGCCGAGCAGGTGGCGGCCGGCCACCCCGTCGACGGACTGTTCCCGATGAACGCCGAGTGGCGGGCACGCTACGACCAGCGGGAGCGCGCATGCGGTGCGCTGAGCGAGCGGAGCGAGACGAAGTGACCGCCGTGCGCGAGGCGAGCAAATCCGAGCAGGCCTACGTCTGGTTGCGCGGACGCATCTCCTCGCACGCCTACGGACCCGGATACCGACTGGTGCTCGGTTCGATCGCAGACGAGCTGCAGATGAGCGTCGTGCCGGTGCGCGAGGCCATCCGCCGCCTCGAAGCCGAGGGTCTGGTCACCTTCCAGCGCAATGTCGGCGCACACGTGTCGCTGGTGGACGAGAGCGAGTACGCGCACACCATGCAGACGCTCGGACTGGTCGAAGGCGCCGCCACCGCACTGTCGGCGCCGCTGCTCGACGTGGCCGCACTCGACCGCGCCGAAGAGATCAACGATCGCATGCGGGATCTGCTCGAGCACTTCGACGCGCATCGCTTCACGCAGCTCAATCGCGACTTCCACTCAGTGCTGTACGAACCGTGCCCGAACCCGCACATCCTCGACCTCGTGCACCGAGGGTGGGCCCGGCTCTCGGGCATCCGAGACACCACCTTCGCGTTCGTGCCGGGCCGCGCACGGGAGTCGGTCGAAGAGCACTCCGAACTCATCCAACTGCTGCGCAACGGCGCGACACCTCTGAACATCGAGTTGTCCGCACGACACCACCGCTGGCGCACCATGGAGGCTTTCCTCGCCTCGCGCCACCCACACCACACCGAAGAAGGACGATGATGACCGACGTGTACACCCCGGCAGACCTGCCGGCGAAGATCCAGCACTACATCGACGGTGAATTCGTCGACTCCGTCGACGGCGACACGTTCGAGGTGCTGAACCCCGTCACGAACGAGACGTACGTGCACGCCGCGGCGGGCAAGAAGGCCGACATCGACCTGGCCGTCGCCGCCGCGCGTCGCGCTTTCACCGAGGGCCCCTGGCCGCGGATGCTGCCGCGCGAGCGCTCCAGGGTGCTGCACCGCATCGCCGACATCGTCGAGTCGCGAGACGCGCGTCTGGCAGAGCTGGAGTCCTTCGACTCTGGCCTGCCGATCACCCAGGCCCTGGGTCAGGCCAGGCGCGCCGCCGAGAACTTCCGCTTCTTCGCGGACCTGATCGTCGCGCAGTCCGATGACGCCTACAAGGTGCCCGGCAAGCAGATCAACTACGTCAACCGCAAGCCGATCGGCGTCGCCGGCCTGATCACCCCGTGGAACACGCCGTTCATGCTCGAGTCGTGGAAGCTCGGGCCGGCACTGGCCACCGGCAACACCGTCGTGCTCAAGCCCGCCGAGTTCACGCCGCTTTCGGCCTCGCTGTGGGCCGGGATCTTCGAAGAAGCCGGACTGCCCAAGGGCGTCTTCAACCTCGTCAACGGACTCGGCGAGGACGCCGGCGATGCGCTGGTGAAGCACCCAGAGGTGCCGCTGATCTCGTTCACCGGCGAGAGCAGCACCGGGCAACTGATCTTCGGCAACGCGGCTCCGTTCCTCAAGGGGCTGTCGATGGAGCTGGGCGGCAAGAGCCCGGCGATCGTGTTCGAGGACGCAGATCTCGACCTGGCGATCGACGCCTGCATCTTCGGCGTCTTCTCGCTCAACGGCGAGCGCTGCACCGCCGGCTCCCGCATCCTGGTGCAGCGGTCGGTGTACGACGAGTTCGTCGAGCGCTACGCCGCCCAGGCGCAGCGCGTGAAGGTCGGCATGCCGCACGATCCGACCACCGAAGTCGGCGCACTCGTGCATCCGGAGCACTTCGCGAAGGTGATGAGCTACGTCGAGCTCGGCAAGAGCGAGGGCCGTCTGGTCGCCGGCGGCGGCCGCCCCGACGCGTTCCCCGAGGGCAACTTCGTGCAGCCGACCGTCTTCGCCGACGTGCCGTCGGACGCCCGCATCTTCCAGGAGGAGATCTTCGGACCGGTCGTCGCGATCACCCCGTTCGACACGTACGACGAAGCCCTCGCGCTCGCCAACAACACCAAGTACGGCCTCGCCGCGTACGTCTGGACGAACGATCTGAAGGGCGGCGTCAACTTCGCCCAGTCCGTCGAGGCCGGAATGGTGTGGCTGAACTCGAACAACGTGCGCGACCTGCGCACCCCGTTCGGCGGCGTGAAGGCATCCGGTCTCGGCCACGAGGGCGGCTACCGCTCGATCGACTTCTACACCGATCAGCAGAGTGTGCACATCACGCTCGGCGAACCCCACAACCCCACCTTCGGAAAGCACTAGGCAAGGACGCTGACATGACCAACCGCACCGACTCGACACATCGCGCAGGCATGACGCTCACCTCCTCGGGCTTCTACGTGAGCCAGGAGTCGAACATCCGCGCCGACAACCCTGTGGCGACCCCGACCAGCACCCCGCCCGACATCCTGCGCTGCGCGTACATGGAGCTCGTGGTCACCGACCTCGCGGCCTCCCGCGAGTTCTACGCCGATGTGCTGGGGCTGTACGTCACCGCTGAAGACGACGAGGCGATCTACCTGCGCTCCACAGAGGAGTTCATCCACCACAACCTGGTGCTGCGCAAGGGACCGATCGCGGCTGTCGCCGCGTTCTCGTACCGGGTGCGCTCGGCTGAGGACCTCGACCGGGCCGTGGAGTTCTACCATCAGCTCGGCTGCGAGGTGCGCCGGGCTCCGGAGGGCTTCGTGAAGGGCATCGGCGACTCGGTGCGCGTCGTCGACCCTCTGGGCTTCCCGTACGAGTTCTTCTACGAGACCACGCACGTCGAGCGCCTGTCATGGCGCTACGACCTGCACACGCCGGGCGAGCTGGTGCGCCTGGACCACTTCAACCAGGTCACCCCCGACGTGCCGCGCGCCGTGCGCCACTACCAGGACCTCGGCTTCCGCGTCACGGAGGACATCCAGGATGAAGAGGGCACCGTGTACGCGGCGTGGATGCGACGTAAGCCCACCGTGCACGACACCGCCGCCACCGGCGGTGACGGCCCGCGCATGCACCACGTCGCCTTCGCGACGCACGAGAAGCACAACATCCTCGCCATCTGCGACAAGCTCGGCGCGCTCCGCCGATCGGATGCCATCGAGCGGGGTCCAGGTCGCCACGGCGTCAGCAACGCGTTCTACCTCTACCTGCGCGACCCCGACGGTCACCGCGTGGAGATCTACACGCAGGACTACTACACCGGCGACCCCGACAACCCCGTCATCACCTGGGATGTGCACGACAACCAGCGTCGCGACTGGTGGGGCAACCCGGTCGTGCCCTCGTGGTACACCGACGCCTCGCTCGTGCTGGATCTGGACGGCAACCCGCAGCCGGTCATCGCCCGCACCGATGACAGCGAGATGGCCGTCACGATCGGCGCGGACGGGTTCTCGTACACCCGCCCTGACGACACGTCGGAGATGCCGGAGTGGAAGCAGGGCGAGTACAAGCTTGGACACCAGCTGTGACTCTGCCCGCTGCGACCATCGCCGACCTCGCGGCCGAGCTGGCAGAGGCTGAGCGCACGCGCGGCGTGATGCCGCGCATCACTGCTCGGCATCCGGACGCCACGATCGAGGACTCCTACGCGATCCAGGGTGTCTGGCGTGACGCCCAGATCGCCGCGGGGCGCAGGCTCGTCGGTCGCAAGATCGGACTGACCTCGAAGGCCATGCAGCAGGCCACAGGCATCAGCGAGCCGGACTACGGCGTGATGTTCGACGACACCGTCTACGCCTCAGGGTTGGAGATCCCCTTCGATCACTTCTCGAACGTGCGCATCGAGGTCGAGCTGGCGTTCATGCTGAAGGCCCCGCTCGAGGGGCCGGACTGCACACTCGACGACGCTCTGAACGCGATCGACTACGCCGTGCCGGCGCTCGAGGTGCTCAACTCGCACATCGAGCTCGAGGGCCGCACGATCGTCGACACGATCAGCGACAACGCCGCATACGGTGCGATGGTGCTCGGCGACGTGCACCTGCGTCCAGACGAGATCGACCTGCGCTGGGTGCCTGGTGTGCTCTCGCGCAACGGTCAGATCGAGGAGACCGGGGTCGCCGCTGGCGTGCTCGGGCATCCCGCGACCGGCGTCGCGTGGCTGGCGAACAAGTTCCACCAGCACGGCGCACGGCTGGAGGCGGGTGAGCTGATCCTGGCAGGATCGTTCACACGGCCGATGTGGGTCGAGCGCGGCGATGAAGTGCTGTGCGACTACCGCGAGATGGGAACCATTTCATGCCGCTTCGTCTAGAGTCCACGTTCCGCGACAGGCTCGCGGACGCCGACCGCCCACTGATCGGCATGTGGCTGAGCACCGGCTCTCTCCTGAACGCCGAGATCTGCGCCGGTTCCGGGCTGGACTGGCTGCTGATCGACATGGAGCACGGCCCGAACACTCTCACCACTGTGCAGCAGCAGCTGCAGGTGATCGCCGCGTACCCGGTGACCGCCGTCGTGCGCGTGCCGGTGAACGACGCCGTGGTCATCAAGCAGGTGCTGGATGCCGGTGCGCAGAACCTGCTCGTGCCGATGGTCGCCTCGGCCGACGAGGCGCGGGCGGCGGTCGCCGCCGTGCGCTATCCGCCGGAGGGCGTCCGCGGCGTCGGCTCGGCGCTGGCCCGCAGCGGCCGCTGGGGTCGGGTCGCCGGGTACGTGCCGAGTGCGTCCGAGACGATCTCGCTGCTCGTGCAGATCGAGTCGTCGGATGCCGTGGATGCCGCCGCCGAGATCATCGCGGTCGACGGCGTCGACGGCGTGCTGGTGGGTCCTGCGGACCTGGCTGCGTCCATGGGCGTGCCTGGTCAGCAATGGCATCCCGATGTGCTGGCGGCCGCTCACCGGGTGTTCGATCTCGTGCACGACGCCGGCAAGAAGGTCGGTGTGAACGCCTTCGACCCGAAGATGGCGGACGAGTACATGGCCGCCGGTGCCGACTTCGTCTCGGTCAGCGCCGACGTGACGCTGCTGGCACGGGGTTCCGAGGCTCTCGCCGCGCGCTTCATCCCGGCATCCGACGGCAGCGCGGCCGACGCGTACTGACCCCCACTGACGCTCGGTGCGCCGCACTACGCCGCGGCCGCGCCCAACTCAATCAGGCGCGCCATGCCGGCCGGGGCGTGCGCCGCAACCCGCGCAAGGGCGGCGTCGAGATCGGCCGAGTGGGCGGCATTCGGATCGATACGTGCCGGGTTGATCGCGACGGTGGACGCCCATTCGGCGATGTCGGGCACGGCGCCGAACACGGCCGCGTTGCGGCCGCCGACCGCGATCATGCGCACCCACGCGGCGAGCGTGTCGGGGTACGGCGACGGGCGGCAGAGCTCGTTCTTGGACTCATCGTCTTCGCCGCTGCTGCCGGCCCCGCGGGTCGCCTCGACGTAGCCGGTGATCGCCGCGCCGAAGCAGGGGAACCCGGCGCGCACCGGCTGCAGGGTGATCTCTCCTGGTGACCAGATCGGCACGAGCGGGCGCGACAGCAGCCCCTCGGCGGCGCAGTGGATGACGAGGGCGTCGTCACCGACGGCGAGCGATCCGTCATCGAATTCGACCCGTCGTCGTTCGACGCGGCGAATGTGCCCTCGGCGCACGATGTGCTCGATCGTGCGCAGCAGGTCGAGCTCCCATTCGGCGAGGGTCGGCGCCCGCGCCATCGTCGGCGTCACCTTCGGGTCGATGCGCAGCATGACACCTGCGTCCTCGAGCGCGAAGAAGAGTTCGTCGACGGAATGGGAGTGCTCGGCTGCCGTCACGATGTCGGCGAGCATGCCGAGGAACACCTCCGGCACTGGTTGCACGACGGCGCGGTTCGTCATCCAGGGATCGCGCGGACGCACCCAGGTGATCGCATCGGGCGCGACACCGTGCGTCAGCAGCCAGACACACGCATCGGTCGCGGTCTTGCCGGAGCCGGCGATGACGTACTCGCCAGCCGGTTCGGCGAGGTGGACTAGTTCACCCACCGGCAGCACCCGTGCGCCCTCGGCGACTTCGAAGGGCGGCGGCACCTCGGCCGGGATGCGCGGGGCGAGGTAGTGGGCGTCGACCACGACGCAACCATCCGGCACCGAGTACTCTGCCCCCGACACCCGTGAGGCGAAGCGACGATCGCCGCGCCCGAGGCCCGGGTACTCGCAGCCCGAGAAGAACTCGACGCGATCAGTGTCGCGCAGCCGATCGAGCACGCGCTCGAAGTAGCTGCAGATCTCGGACTTGGTCGCGCGCTCCTGCAGGCCCACCTCAGAGCCGCGATGCTGCGTCCGACCGCCTCCGAGCAGCGTCGAGCCGACTCCGTACAGCGCCGAGGCCTGATGCAGCCGCACGAACGGGTATGCCTCGAGCCAGTGCCCGCCGACGCCGTGTCGGCGGTCGACGAGTGCGACGCGTGCGCCTGGCGCATGGTCGATCAGCGCGTCGGTGAAGGCCATGCCCATCGCTCCTGCCCCGACGACCAGGTAGTCGAACTCGAGCTTCGTCATGATCAGCCCACCCTGCTGTCCGATGCGGTCGAAACGGTGCGCGACCCGCCACCATTGATCTCAGGATCCTCCCCTCGAAAGCTCACTGCAATGACCCGTGCGAGGAGGACAGCGCACGCGTGCTTAGATGGTCGGGTGCTGAATCGCGGACACCTGTGAACCGTGGCTTCGCCGCACTCGGCGACCGCAACTTCCGCTGGTTCTTCCTGGCGCGCGCCATCACCATGATCACCGGCTCGATGTCGTCGATCGCGCTGGCGTTCGCAGTGCTGCAGATCGACAACGACCCGGTCAGCCTGTCACTCGTGCTGACCGCCTTCACCCTCGCGAACATCGTCTTCGTGCTGTTCGGCGGCGTCGTCGCCGACCGGCTCCCACGCGCGCTGGTGATCCAGGTCTGCTATGTGCTCGACATCCTCTCGATCGGCACGATCGCGTACCTGCTGTTCAGTCAGACCGCCACGATCCCGATCGTCGTCGGGCTCGCCGCCGTCAACGGGGCATCCACCGCATTCGTCCTTCCGGCGATGCAGGGCATCATCCCGCAGCTGACCAAGCCCGAGACGCTGCAGCAGGCCAACGCGATGCTGTCGTTCATCCGCTCGGCGGTCACGATCGGCGGACCGGTGATCGCGGGCATCCTCGTCACGACTGTGGGACCCGCCTGGGCGATGGTGGTGCAGATCTTCGGCTGGCTTGCGGCCATCCCGATCCTCGCCATGGTGAAGCTGCCGCCCCCGACCGGCGACGGCCGGTTCTCGCTGTTCGCCGACCTGCGCATCGGCTGGACCGAGTTCTGGAGCCGCTCCTGGCTCGTCGCCGTCGTCCTGGCATTCATGGTCATGAACGCCATCCACGTCGGCGCGTGGGGCGTGGTCGGCCCGTACATCGCGAAGAACGACGAGCGGCTGGGCATCGCCGGCTGGGGCTGGGTCGTCAGCGCCGAGGGCGTCGGCGTGCTGCTGATGACCCTCGTGCTGATGTGGGTCCCGCTCAAGCGCCCGCTGCGGATGGGCATGATCGGCATCAGCCTGTTCGCGATCCCCTTGACGATGCTCGGGGTGCATCCGGTCGTGGTGCTCGTCGCGATCGCGGCGTTCCTCGCCGGCGCCGGCGCCGAGATCTTCAGCACGGGCTGGAGCGTCGCGATGATGGAGAACATCCCCACCGACAAGCTCAGCCGCGTCTCCAGCTACGACATGCTGGGCAGCTTCGTCGTCATGCCGATCGGCACGCTGGTGTACGGCTGGCTCATCACGCATGCCGACCCCGCCGTCGTTCTGACGACCTCCGGCATCATCTACGCCACCATCGCCATCGGCACCGCCTTCGTGCCGAGCGTGTGGAAGATGGGCCGCGTCGAGGCGGCGACCGTCCGCACGTAACAATCGGACCGCTAATCGGCCCAGCGGGGCGCGGAGCGCGGATGATGGAGGTGGTCGGCGACGCTCGTCAACGACCGCACCCGACATCTCTGGAGACCCCATGCCCCGCGTCGCCCTGCGTTCGCTCGCCCTCACCGCCGCCGCTGCGGCGCTGCTCGCGCTGACCGCGTGCGCCGGGTCTCCGGCCGCGCCGTCGGGATCGGACGAGCCCGCCCCGGCAGACGCCGGCTACGTCACCCCGGGAAAGCTCACCATCGCCACCGGCGAGATCGCCTACTTCCCGTACGTCATCGACGACGACCCGGCCTCCGGCGAGGGGTTCGAGGCATCCGTCGCCTATGCCGTGGCCGAGAAGCTCGGCTTCGCGAAGGACGACGTCGAGTGGGTGCGCACCAGCTTCGATGCTGCCATCGCCCCTGGCCCGAAGAACTTCGACTTCAACATCCAGCAGTACACCATCACCGATGAGCGCCGGCAGGCCGTCGACTTCTCCTCACCGTACTACGAGGCCAGCCAGGCCGCGGTCGCCATCAAGGGCGGCACGGCGGATGCCGTGGACTCGCTCGCCGACCTCGGCGCCCTGCAGCTGGGCGCCATGGCGGGCTCGACGAGCGCGCTGACGATCGACGAGGCAGTGAAGCCCGAGAAGGATGCCCTGCTGTACGACTCGAACGAGGATGCTGTCGCCGCACTGAAGGCGAACCAGATCGACGCCATCGTGCTGGACCTGCCCACCGCGTACTACGCCACCGGCGTCTACATCGAGGACTCGTTCATCATCGGCGAGCTCCCCGTGGCCGGAGTGCCCGATGAGTGGGGTCTGCTGCTGCCGAAGGACTCGGCGCTGACGGCCGAAGTGAGCGCCGCGGTGGATGCGCTGCGCGCGGACGGCACCCTCGAGAAGATCACGGACCAGTGGCTCGGCTCTGGTCAGGGCGTCACGAAGCTGAAGTGAGCGCCGGCCGACCAGCATCCGATCCGCTACGGTCGATCGCGTGAGCACGCATCAGCCCAGCGCCCTCGAGCTGGATCGCCGCGCCTACCGGCGCGGACGCTCTCAGCGATCGATCCTGGTGGCGATCGCCTCCACGGTCGTCTTCGCGGCCGTGATCTGGCTGACCGTCGTGCGCACGCCGGGCTGGGCGTCCGTGCAGCAGGCGTTCTTCGACCCCGCCGTCGCGCTGCGCGCGCTGCCGAAGGTGTGGGACGGCTTCCTGCTCAACCTGCAGGTGCTTGGTCTGTCGGTGGTGACCGTCGCCGTCGTGGCGCTGCTGATCGCGACGCTGCGCACCCTGCGCGGTCCGATCTTCTTCCCGCTGCGAGTGCTCGCCGCCGCGTACACCGACATCTTCCGCGGTCTGCCGTTCATCATCGTGCTGTACCTGGTCGGGTTCGGCATCCCGACGGTGCTGAACCAGCGCCTGTCGCCCGTGCTGCTCGGCACCATCGCCGTCACTCTGACCTACTCGGCCTACGTCTCAGAAGTGATCCGCGCCGGCATCGAGGCGGTGCACCCATCGCAGCGCCTCGCGGCCAGGGGCCTGGGGCTGAGCCACATGCAGACCCTGCGCCGCATCATGCTCCCCCAGGCTCTGCGTAAAGTCACGCCCCCGTTGATGAACGACTTCGTCTCGATGCAGAAGGACGTCGGCCTGATCTCCATCCTCGGTGCGGTGGATGCCGTGCGCGCGGCGCAGCTGGTGCAGGCCCAGACCTACAACTTCACGCCGTACATCGTCGCCGGCATCCTCTTCATCCTGCTCGCGATCCCGACAATCCGTCTCACCGACTGGTACACCGCACGGCTGCGCGAACGCGAGCAGACGGGATCGATCGTATGACCGCACTGCTCGAGGGTCGCGACCTCTACAAGTCCTTCGGCGAGCGCGAGGTGCTGCGCGGGATCGACGTCTCGCTGCGGCAGCACGAGGTGGTCGCGCTGATCGGCGCGAGCGGATCGGGCAAATCGACCCTGCTGCGGTGTCTGGGCCTGCTGGAGCAGATCGATGACGGCCAGATCGTGCTGCACGGCGATGACATCTCCGACCCCCGCGCGGATGCGAACCGCGTGCGCGCCCGCTTCGGCACGGTGTTCCAGAGCTACAACCTCTTCCCTCATCTGACCGTGCTCGAGAACGTCACCCTCGCCTCCCGGGTCGTGCACCGCCGGCGGCGGCGCGACGCGGAGGAGCGCGGGATGGCCTTGCTGGAGCGCGTGGGTCTCGCCGATCTGGCACGCGAGCACCCCGACCGGCTGTCCGGAGGGCAGCAGCAGCGCACGGCGATCGTGCGCGCCATTGCGACCGATCCCGAGGTGCTGCTGCTCGATGAGATCACCTCGGCGCTCGATCCGGAGCTGGTCGGCGAGGTGCTCGAGCTCGTGCGTCAGCTCGCCGCCGATGGGGCGACGATCCTGATGGCCACCCACGAGCTGTCGTTCGCGCGCGACGTCGCCGACCGGATCGTCTTCCTCGACGGCGGGGTCGTCGTCGAGCAGGGGCCGCCGGCGCAGCTGCTGGTCTCCCCCGCCCAGCAGCGCACGCGCGAGTTCATCGCGCGCTTCACCGCCTGAGTGGATGCCAGTGGCCGGCCGGCCACTGGCATCCACTGCTCACATCGCGATCAGTTCACATGCTGACGAGGATCAGCACCGTGGCCAACACCACGCCCGAGCCGAGCAGCGTCACGAACGTGTAGCCGAGGATGTCGCGCATCTTCAGCCCGGCGATGGCCAGCACCGGCAGCGCCCAGAACGGCTGGATCATGTTGGTCCACTGGTCGCCGTAGGCGACGGCCATGATCGCGACCGACGGGTCGACGCCGAGCTGGTTCGCAGCGTCGAGCATGATCGGCCCCTGCACGGCGAACTGTCCGCCGCCCGACGGCACGAAGAAGTTCACGACACCGGCCGAGAGGAACGCCAGCACGCCGAACGTGACAGGCGTCGCGATCGAGACGAACGCATTCGAGAACAGTTCGATCAGGCCCGAACCGGCCATGATGCCGAGGATTCCGGCGTACAGCGGGAACTGCAGCAGGATCTCGCCGACGTTCGACGCCGCCTTCTTCGTGAGGTGGATGATCTCGAACGGGCTGCGCACCAGCAGCAGGATCAGCGCGAGGAACGACCAGTTCACGATGTCGAGGGTGAGCGTGCCGCCCTGCACGAAGTGCACGACCAGGTAGATCACCAGTGCGAGGCCGAGCACGAGCGTGAGGATGCGCGATGCATCGATGCGGTCGGCAGGGGTGACGACCTCGTCGTCGAAGTCATCCTCCCCCTCAGAGCCGACGCTGGCCGGCAGCTCGTAGATCGGGTCGTCCTTGCGGGGGCGGATCAGGAAGAACAGCAGTGCGCAGACCACGATCACGGCGAGTGCTGCGAGCATGTTCCAGCTTGAGAAGATCGTCTCTGAGACGGGGATGACCTCGCCGCCGAGCGCCGGTGCGAGGAACGAATCGGGCGTGGCAGCGGTCAGCGGACCCGAGCCCGAGTACCCCATGTGCCAGACGACGAAGCCCGAGTAGCCGGCGGCGACCAGCAGCGGGAAGTGCACCCTCATGCCGCGCTTGCGCGCCTGAACCGCGATCTCGCGAGCCAGCAGCGTGCCGACGATCAGCCCGAGGCCCCAGGTGATGAGGCTCGCGATGGCCGCGACGACGAATACGAAGACGTACGCGAATGCGGCGTTGCTCGGCACGCGCGCGAGCCAGGCCAGCAGCTTGCGCACTGGGCGAGTATTGGCGAGCATGTACCCCAGCAGCAGGATGAGACACATCTGGGTCATGAAGGCCAGTAGCCCTGCCAGCCCGTCGCCCCAACTCTTGACCACGTCCACCGGGCTGGTCTGCGTGAGTGTCATCGCCAGGACGGCGACGATCAGTGTCAGGACGATGGCGAAGGTCAGGGCGGAGGGTATCCACCGCTCGAGGAAGCGGTTGACGGGGCGCATCACGCTGCGCTTCTCGGGCTTTGTCTGCGTCGTGGGCATGACAGCAACTCCTTTGTTCCGGTGTATCGACCATAGCCATTTCACGGCAGAGGCTTTGGCATCGCACAGCCTGGGCACGCAGACTGGAGCCATGACCTTCGACACACTGCGCTCGCTCGCCGACCGCGCTGCCCTGTTCACGGCTCTCCGGCAGGATCAGCTGATCACCGCCGTCGACGACCTGGGCGAGCACCGGTGGAACGTCGACCTGTCGGCCGGTGTGTTCACCTTCGCCGCCGACGCCGACCCGTCGCGCACGCTGCAGGCCACGCCGCACCTGATCGCGTCGATCGCTCCTGGCCCGCGCTCGGTGATGTGGGCCTGGGCCCTTGCCGAGCCCTACGACACCGCGACTGCTGAGAAGCTGCGCGCCTACGGCGAGCAGCACGGCATCCCGGAGCTCACCGAGGGCGAACTGCCGTTTCCCGACGACACCGGCGACGACCCCGACACCTGGCTGATGAACCTCGCGCACGCGATCGGCGGCGCTGCCACCGAGATCACCGGCCTCTCGCCGTACTACCTCGCACAGGCGGGCGAGTCGCGCGCGGTGATGCTGCTGGACACGCCGCTCCCCCCGCTCACCGTCCACGTCGCCGTGACTGCGCTCCCCCGTGTGCTCGCTGGCCTCACCATGCGCGATCCTCGCGCCTCGGTGTGGGACCTCGCCCGGTTGGCCGGATGGCGACTCGAGTGGGCCGACGAGGCGTTCTCGGCGGCGGTGATGTCGGATGCCACTGGCACCGCGACCGTCAGGTTCGACGAGCAGGCGCGCATCGCCGGCATCGAGAGCACGCTCACCGGCGCCTGATCCCTGCGTCTCCCACCCGGAGGCGACGCTGATGTGCGACGCTGGACGCATGCGCAATGCGATCGTCCGCTTCGGTGCCCTGTACGTGTTCAATGCGGCGGTGCTGCTGCTCATCGGCCTGCTGCCGAGTGTGCGCGTCGGATGGCACGCCCTGTGGGCATCCGTCATCCTCACGGCGGCGGCGCTGCTGATCAAGCCTCTGCTGTCGAAGATGTTCAGCAAGGGCGCGGCGAAGTCGGCGGCGGAGCGCACCAAGACGGGCGAGAAGCTGGTGCAGTACGGCAGCATCTTCATCGTCGAACTGATCATCTGGGTGCTCACGGTGATCTTCAGCGGCGTGACCGTGAGGGGTTTCGTCTGGGGCTGGGTGCTGCCGCCGGTGCTGCTGATCATCGGCTGGATGATCTACGACCGCATCGATGACCGCCTGCACTCCAAGGCCGGCAGACTGTACGACGCCGCATCTGCGAAGATCGGCGGCTCACGGGCATCCGACAATGCGAACGCGACGGGCGCACCGGCGGCCGCGGACGCACCGCCGTCACCGGCCGAGACCGCCGGCCGCGCCGAGCTCGCCGGCGACGGCCTGACGCCAGAGCAGCGCCGCATGCTCGACGAACTCGGCTGACCTCGCCGAGACCCCCAGTAGTCGCCGAGACCCCTGGCTGCAGACGTCTGCAGCCAGGGGTCTCGGCGGTAATACGGCGTGTCGGCGATCAGGCTGCCGCGCGCTCTGCCGCCTCCACGACATTCGTCATGAGCAGTGCGACCGTCATCGGGCCGACGCCGCCGGGGTTCGGCGACAGCCAGCCGGCGACGTCTGCGACGTCGGGATGCACGTCGCCGTACACCTTCGGCTTGCCGGTCTCGGGGTCATCCTCGCGGGTGACGCCCACATCGAGCACGGCAGCTCCCGGCTTGACATCCGAGGCCGTGATGAGGTGCTTGACCCCGGCGCCGGCGACGATCACGTCGGCCATGCGCAGGTACGGCGACATGTCAGGCGTGCCGGTGTGCACCTGCGTCACCGTCGCGTTGATGTCGCGACGAGTGAGCAGCAGGCCCATCGGGCGTCCGATCGTCACTCCGCGACCGACGACGACCACGTGCTTGCCCTTCAGATCGTAGTCATTGCGCAGCAGCAGCTCGATCACGCCGCGGGGGGTGCACGGCAGCGGCGTGTGGATCGGGGCGTTGACGTTCAGCACCAGACGACCGAGGTTGGTCGGATGCAGGCCGTCGGCGTCCTTGGCCGGGTCGATCCGCTCGAGGATCGCGTCGGTGTCGAGGTGCTTCGGCAGCGGCAGCTGCACGATGTAGCCGTGACATGCCGGGTCGGCGTTGAGCTCATCGATCAGCGCCTCGACCTGCTGCTGCGTGGCATCCGCCGGCAGCTCGCGCTGGATCGAGTTCATCCCGACGGCCTCGGACTGCCGGTGCTTCATGCCGACGTAGAGCTGGGATGCCGGGTCAGCGCCCACCAGGACGGTGGCGATCCCCGGCACGATGCCGCGCTCGCGCAGCGCCGCAACCCGCTCGGTCAGCTCGGCACGGATCTCGGCCGCGGCCGCCTTGCCGTCAAGCAGCTTCGCCGTCACTGCTGCAGGCCGGGGTAGAGCGGGAACGCCAAGGCGAGGGCATCCACCCGCGCGCGCAGCGCATCCACGTCGGCACCAGGAAGCAGCGCCAGCGCGATCACGTCGGCGACCTCGGTGAACTCGGCGTCGCCGAAGCCACGCGTCGCGAGCGCCGGCGTGCCGATACGCAGGCCGGAGGTGACCATCGGCGGACGCGGGTCGTTCGGGACCGCGTTGCGGTTGACCGTGATGTGGATCTCGTGCAGCAGGTCTTCGGCCTGCTTGCCGTCGATCTCCGCCTCACGCAGGTCGACCAGCACCAGGTGCACGTCGGTGCCGCCAGAGCGCACAGCGATGCCGGCGTCCTTCACGTCCTGCTGCGACAGGCGCTCGGCGAGGATCGCCGCTCCGCGCAGCACGCGCTCCTGGCGCTCCTTGAACTCGGGCGTCGCCGCCAGCTTGAACGCGGTCGCCTTCGCAGCGATCACGTGCATGAGCGGGCCACCCTGCTGACCGGGGAACACCGCCGAGTTGATCTTCTTGGCGATGTCGGCGTCGTTCGTGAGGATGAAGCCCGAGCGCGGGCCGCCGATGGTCTTGTGCACGGTCGACGACACGACGTGCGCGTGCGGCACCGGGTTCGGGTGCAGCCCTGCTGCGACGAGACCGGCGAAGTGCGCCATGTCGACCCAGAGCAGCGCGCCGACCTCGTCGGCGATCGCACGGAACGCGGCGAAGTCGAGCGTGCGGGGGTAGGCCGACCAGCCGGCGATGATGACCTTCGGCTTGTGCTCGATGGCGAGGCGGCGCACCTCGTCCATGTCGATGGTCGAAGTCTGCTCGTTCACGCCGTAGGCGACGATGTTGTAGAGCCGGCCAGAGAAGTTGATCTTCATGCCGTGCGTCAGGTGGCCGCCCTGATCCAGCGAGAGGCCGAGCAGGGTGTCGCCGGGGCGGGCGATGGCGTGCAGCACAGCGGCGTTGGCGGATGCCCCCGAGTGCGGCTGCACGTTCGCGAACTCCGAGCCGAACAGGCTCTTGGCCCGCTCGATGGCCAGCGACTCTGCGACGTCGACCTCTTCGCATCCGCCGTAGTAGCGGCGGCCGGGGTAGCCCTCTGCGTACTTGTTGGTCAGCACGGAGCCCTGCGACTGCAGCACCGAGACCGGTACGAAGTTCTCAGAGGCGATCATCTCGAGGTACGTGCGCTGGCGATTCAGCTCGCGCTCGAGGACCTCGGCGATCTCAGGGTCGACCTCAGAGAGGGGGGCGTCGAAGTAACGGTCGGTCATGGGTGTCTCCTGCTCACACGGGAAAAGGGGTTGTACCTCATCGGCCCAGGCGCGCGGTCGAATCCTATGAGGCCGCTCCCCGGTGGTGACCCACCCAGACGCCAGTCGCGACGCAACCGAGTTTAGCGGATGTCTGCGCCTTCAGCCGATGTCGGTTTCACGACACGATAGGTTTTGTTCATGGTCCTTCCTGTTGCGCTCCCCCTCGTCCCGACGCCCCACTCGGCCATCGCCGGTGAAGGCCTCCTCACGCTCGACCCCAACGCCCGCGTGCACGGTCCGCCCGCCGCAGCATCCGTCCTCATCGAGGCGGTCGCCCGGCGCACGGGCATCCGCCTCGGCACCGCTGCCGGCGCCGCCGACATCACCCTGCGCGTCGACGCCGATGCCGCGGCATCCGAGGGGTACACCCTCGTCATCACCGACGGCATCGAGGTGGTCGGCGCCGACGACGCCGGCCTGTACTACGGCGTCCAGACGCTGCTGCAGCTGCTGCGCGAGGCCGACGCGGCTGTCGGCGGCGAAGTCGGCTGGGGCTGGCAGCGCGCCGAGATCGCGGATGCCCCGCGCTTCGCCTACCGCGGTGTCATGCTCGACGTGACCCGCCACTTCTTCCCTGTCGACGAGGTCAAGACCGTGATCGACCGCGCCGCCGCCCTGAAGTTCAACCATGTGCACCTGCACCTCACCGACGACCAGGGCTGGCGCCTGCAGATCGACGCCTGGCCGCTGCTGGCCGAGAAGGCGTCGACCTCGGCCGCGAACGGCGACACCGGTGGGTTCTACACGAAGGACGACTTCCGCGGGATCGTCGCGCACGCGGCATCCCGCCACGTCACGATCGTCCCCGAGATCGACCTGCCTGGCCACACGCACGCGATCGGCGTCGCCTACCCCGACCTGGTCGAGGCTCCGGTCATCAGTGACGCGCTGGCGGAGAGCCAGGCCCAGCTCGGCCAGGACCTGCCCATCGCGGGAGTGCCGTTCACCGGCTACGGCGTCGGCCACTCCAGCGTGCGCATCCGCGAGGAGCGCACGTACGACTTCGTGCGCGATGTGCTCGCCGAGCTCAGCGAGCTGACACCAGGTCCGTACCTGCACATCGGCGGCGACGAGTCGCTCGGCACGACACCGGAGGATTTCGCGTACTTCGTCGAGCGCGCCAGCGCCATGGTCACAGAACTCGGCAAAACGCCGATCGCCTGGCATGAAGCGGGGGCGGCCGAGCAGATCGCCGAGGGCACCGTCGGGCAGTTCTGGGGCAGCACCACTCCGAGCGAGACGCACGCCGCCGAGGCCGAGCACTTCGTCACCCGCGGCGGCACGCTGATCCTCTCCCCCTCGAACGCCGTCTACCTCGACATGAAGTACGACGCCGACTTCCCCCTGGGCCTGTCGTGGGCGGGACTGGTCGACGTCCGCCGCGCGTACGAGTGGGAACCGACCGAACTGCTGGGGGTGCCGGCCGAAGCGATCCTCGGCGTCGAGGCGCCGCTGTGGACCGAGACCGTGCGCCGGCTGACCGACGCCGATCAGCTCATGTACCCCCGCATCGCCGCCGCCGCTGAGCAGGCATGGACGGCCGTCGATGCCGCTGAGCGCAACTGGGATTCGTTCCGGGCGCGAGTGGGGGCGATGGCGCCGATGTGGCAGGCTGACGGCATCCGATTCCACCCCACCCCCGAGATCGACTGGAACGAGCGATGACACCGACAGCGACGACCCCAACCACCGACTTCCACGGATCGCGGGTCATCCACTCCGCGCGTCTCGTCGACGGCGACGGCTCGATCACCGAGAACGCCTGGGTGCGCTTCGAGGACGGTCTCGTCGTCGCTCGCGGCACCGGCGCCGACTGGGCGGACGCCGATGACGTCATCGACGCCGCCGCCGTCGCCGGATCGGATGCTGTTCTCACGCCTGGGTTCATCGACATCCACGGCCACGGCGGAGCCGGCGCCGCCTATGACGAGGGCACCGAGGCGATCCGCATCGGTCGCGACATGCACCGCGCGCACGGCACGACCCGCGCCGTGATCTCCCTGGTCACGGCCTCGGTCGACGACCTCGCCCGGCAGGTCGCGACGATCGCCGATCTCACCGAATCGGATGCTGAGATCCTCGGCAGCCACCTGGAGGGGCCGTTCCTCGATCCGGGCCACCAGGGGGCGCACGAACCGACACTGCTGCGGCACCCGAACACCGCCGATGTCGCCCGCCTGCTCGAGGCCGGCCGCGGCACCGTGCGTCAGGTCACCATCGCTCCCGAGCTGCCTGGCGGGATGGACGCGGTGCGCCAGGTCGTCGCCTCGGGTGCGGCGGCGGCAGTCGGGCACACGGATGCCGACGCGGATGTCGCCCGCGCGGCGTTCGAGGCCGGCGCCTCGATCCTCACGCACGCCTTCAACGCGATGAACGGCATCCACCACCGCGCCCCCGGCCCCGTGCTGGTCGCCGCAGCCGACCACCGGGTCGTACTGGAGGGCATCGCCGACAACATCCATCTCGACCCGCATGTCATCAAACTGCTGTTCGACGCCGCCCCCGGCCGTGTCGCACTGATCACCGATGCCATGGCCGCCGCCGGAAGCGCAGACGGACACTACGACCTGGGCGCCGTGAAGGTCACCGTGAAGGACGGCGTGGCGCGCACCGACGACACCGGCTCGATCGCAGGGTCCACGCTCACGCAGGACGTCGCGCTGCGACGGACTGTCGAGGCGGGTGTGCCGCTGGCCGAGGCCGTGCGCGCGCTGACCACGACTCCCGCCGGTGCGGTCGGCTATGGCGCCGCGCTCGGGCTGCTGCATCCGGGGCATGTCGCCGACGCGGTTCTACTGGGTGCCGACTTCACCGTGCACGGCGTGTGGGTGGGCACTGCGCCGACCCGCTGAGCGACCGGCTGTCGAAGGACGGGCTGTCCAGAGACGGATGAGGGCCGCTGCTCCCCAGAGACAGCGGCCCAAGTCCCCCTGAGCTGGCCGGGCCGAAGGCTCCTCCCCCGAGGTCTTCGGCCCGACCATGTTTCTCGATGCGATACCCCGTGCATCGGCCCGCAGCGCCGCCCCCCGGAGGCGCTTTGGGATGCTCTACGAGAAGAGACGACGCAAGACGCGTTCCATTACGCGGGTTTCCCACAATTTTTTCGGTGAACTTCCCCGGCGTCTTCCGGGAGTTCTCCACAGGGCTGGTTTCGACGGCCGATTCCGACCAGAATGGGACAGACGCGTGATGAAACGAGCTCTCACGCGTCTCTTCATGTGAGAGCGTTCCCGCGACGGCGGGGTGAGGACTTCCTTTGGACGACCAGCAGACCGATCACGTGGCGTCAGCGGACGCCAACCTCGTGTTGCGGACCCGATCGGGTGATGCCGAGGCATTCGGCGAACTCTGGCGTCGCCACTACCCCTCCGGACTCACGGTCGCGAAGTCGATCACGTCTTCCATCGATCCGGACGACCTCGTGCAAGAGGCGTATGCGCGCATCTACCAGGCCATCCTCAAGGGCGGCGGTCCGAACGGATCGTTCCGCGCGTACCTCTTCACCAGCATCCGCAACACTGCCGCCGCCTGGGGGCGCGCGCGTCGCGAGACGCCGATCGACGAGCTCGACACCGTCGCCGACCCCGACACCACCGAATCGGCCGCAGATGAGGCCCTCGACCGCGGACTGACCGCGCACGCGTTCCGCTCGCTGCCCTCGCGCTGGCAGGAGGTGCTCTGGTACTCCGAGATCGAGCGGATGAAGCCGGCCGAGATCGCACCGCTGCTCGGGATGACCGCCGGTGCTGTGTCGCAGTTGACCTTCCGCGCCCGCGAAGGTCTGCGCGAGGCGTGGATCCAGGCACACCTGCGCAGTGCGGGTGACGGCTCGGAATGCCAGTGGACGATCGAGCACCTCGGCGCGCACTCCCGCGGCAATCTCGGACCTCGCGCGCAGCAGCGAGCTGACGATCACCTCGAGTCCTGCGCGCGATGCATGATCGTCGCCGCTGAGGCGAAGGACGTCTCCGGTCGCCTCGCCATCATCATGCTCCCGCTCGTGATCGGCGTCGGCGGCGCGTCCAGCTATCTCGCGACTCTGCAGGGCGGCGGCGCGCCGATCGTCGCGCTGGCTGCTGCCATGCCCTCCGGTGTCATCGAGGGCGGTATCGCCACGGCCGGCGTCGCGGGGGCCGGCATCGGTGGTGCTGCGGGCGCGGGTGCAGGCGGATCGGCCGGTTCCGGCACGGGGTCGGTGACCGGCATCGGCGCACTGATCGGCGCGGGCTCCGCGGCACTCGTCGTCGCTGGAGTCGTCGCCGCCGTGGCCGTCGTTCCCGCGATCACCTCGGCGGGCGTCGCGACCTCACCGCCCAGCGCTTCCGAGTCCGATTCGTCGTCCATCGCCTCGGAGTTGAGCCCCGACGCGACCATGTCCCTCGAGGACCCGATGGTGATCGAGGTGGACGACGCGGACCATGTCGATCCTGCCCCGGTGCCGGACGCCGACAAGCCGGATGGGCCGCAGGTCGACGCTGTCGTGACGGCGCCACCAGCCGCGACGACCGCGCCGGAGGACACCCCCGATCCGAAGCCGGTGCCTCCGACGACCCCGACGCCGTCACCGAGCCCCACGCCGACGCCGACGCCGGCACCCCCGACGCCTACGCCCACGCCCACGCCAACGCCAACGCCAAGTCCCACTCCGACTCCGACTCCGACTCCGACGCCGAGTCCCACCACGCCGCCCCCCGTTGACCCCGATCCGGGTGAGGAGACGGGGCCGGCCCCAAGCGATGATCTGACCTGGGGCAAGGCATCGCTGCGTCTTGAGGGAAACAGCGTGACCTACGTGGTCCCCGTGAGCGGCACGCCTGGCTCGACTGTGCGGGTGGCGATCAAGGGCATCGACAATGCCCGCGCCGACGAGGTCTCACTGGACGACACCGGCAGCGGCGTCGCCGAGATCCGCCCGACCTGGGCAGAGCTCTGGAAGAACTCTGCCGTCGGATTCACCTACCTGGTCGACGGAGTGCCCGCCGAGTGGAAGACGACCGATCTCTGGTCGCTGCATCGGCCACCGCAGTTCTGACCCAGCCGAAGCACCCGCACCGGCCGAATAGACTGGGGACATGCCCCAGGATCCTGTCACCGAACCGGGCGTGACCCGCCCCGCGGTCACTCCACTCGACATCATCCGCGTACTCGTGCTGCTGGCGGCCCTCG
The DNA here is from genome assembly GCF_022637555.1 of Microbacterium sp. H1-D42. Classification (NCBI taxonomy): domain Bacteria; kingdom Bacillati; phylum Actinomycetota; class Actinomycetes; order Micrococcales; family Microbacteriaceae; genus Microbacterium; species Microbacterium sp. H1-D42. Next base: position 2,644,817 of record NZ_CP093342.1, read on the forward strand.
CCACCCTCGCCCTGTGGGGCTTCGCCACGTGGACGCTTCCGTGGAGTGTCGTCGTCGGCATCGGAGCACCGGCGATCGTCCTGGTGCTGTGGGCGCTCGTGCTCTCGTCCAAGCCGGTGCTGCGGCTGCATCCGTTCCTGCGCGCGCTTGTCGAGCTGCTGATCTACGTCGGTGTGACGCTCGCGTGGTGGTCGATGGGCTCGGCCTGGATCGGCATCGCCTTCGCTGTCGTCGCGGTCACGTCAGGCGTCATCGCCGGCCGACGCTCCCTGAGCTGAGCGCGATCCCATGACCGGGCCGCTCGAGCGCCTCCGCGATGATCTCGGCGATCTGGTCGACACATCGCCGACGTCGCTCGAGGCCGCAAGGGCCGACCGCAGCGGACACCGCTCCGCCGGTCGCCCGCTGGCCGTTGTCCACTCGCACACCGTCGACGACGTCCAGCGCACCATGCGGATCGCGACGGCCACCGGCACTCCGGTCGTCATCCGCGGGGCGGGCACCGGGCTCGCCGGCGCTGCGAATGCCGGCCCTGGCGAGATCGTGCTGTCGACCGCGTCGATGACCGGGATCCTCGAGGTGCGGCCGGACGACCTCGTAGCCGTCGTCGAACCCGGCATCCTCAACGCCGATCTGAACACCCACCTCGCCCAGCACGGCCTGTGGTGGGCTCCAGATCCCGCCAGCCGCGACATCTCGACGGTCGGCGGCAACATCGCCACCGGGGCGGGCGGGCTGCTGTGCGCGAAGTACGGAGTCGTCCGCGACGCCGTGCTCGGCGTGGATCTCGTCCTCGCCGATGGTCGGATGCTGCACCTCGGTCACCGCACAGTGAAGGGCGTCACCGGGCTCGACCTGACCTCGCTCGTGATCGGCTCCGAGGGCAGGCTCGGCGTCGTCGTCGGCGCGACGCTCAAGCTGCGGCGCCTCACCGAAGGCGTCGCATGCACCATCACCGCCGCGTTCCCCGCTGTGCGAGACGCTGCCGCAGGCTCGGCCGCCGTGACCGCGGCGGGAGTGCAGCCGGCGATCATGGAGCTCATGGATGCTGCCTCGCTGGCCGCAGTGCACGACCTGCTGCGGCTGCCGGCACCAGCCGAGGGCACCGCGCAGCTGACCATCCAGACCGACGGCCCCGCCGCTCGCGACGAGGCCGCGCGCATCGTCGCCCTGCTCGAGGCAGCAGGCGGCGCTGTCGCCGTCACCGACGACCCTGTGGAGGGCGCCCGGCTGCTGCAGGTGCGCCGCTCGATGCACCCCGCAATGGCGGCGCTCGGCACGACGCTGATCGAGGATGTCGCCGTGCCGCGCAGTGCGATGGTCGCGATGTTCGACGAGATCGCGCGCATCGAACGGCAGTATGGCGTCCGCATCCCCACCGTCGCCCATGCCGGAGACGGCAACCTGCATCCGAACTTCATCTTCGACGGTGACGATGTCCCCGCCCACATCTGGGCCGCGGCGGACGACCTGTTCCGCACCGCCATACGCCTCGGCGGCACGCTCACCGGCGAGCACGGGATCGGGATGCTGAAGAGTCGCTGGCTCGCAGAGGAGCTCGGTGAGGATCAGTGGCAGCTGCAGCGTGACATCGTGCGCGTGTTCGACCCTCTCGGAATCCTCAACCCTGGAAAGGTCTTCGACGATGCCTGACATCCACGTCAGCGCGGCGATCATCACCGACCGGGCCGGTCGTGTGCTGGTCGTGCGCAAGCAGGGCACGACCAGATTCATGCAGCCTGGCGGCAAGCCCGAGCCCGGCGAGACACCCGCACAGACACTGATCCGCGAGCTGCACGAAGAGCTGGCACTGCAGGTAGACGAGACCGCCCTGCATCCTCTCGGCGTCTTCGTCTCGGCAGCGGCCAATGAACCGGATCACCGGGTAGTCGCCGATGCCTTCGCCCTGCGCGCCGAGGCGGCGGACGTCATCGTGCAGGCCGAGCTCGCCGAACTGCGCTGGCTGGAACCCGGAGACGTGTCCAGCGTGCCGCTCGCCCCGCTGAGCGTGGAGCACCTGCTGCCGATCGCCTGGGCGTGACCGACGACGGCCTCAGCCCGGCGTTCCGGGACTGAGGCTCAGCGGTCAGATGCCCTGCCAGGCCGGCTTGTTCGCGTAGCTGTACCGGTAGTAGTCGGCGAGCTTCAGTTCGCTCGCTGCGGCCTCGTCGAGCACCACCGTGACGTGCGGGTGCAGCTGGATCGCCGAGGCCGGCAGCAGCGCACTCACCGGGCCCTCGACGGCGCCGGCGACCGCGCGGGCCTTGCCCTCGCCGAATGCGAGCAGCACGAGGTGGCGTGCACGCAGGATCGTGCCGAGCCCCTGGGTGACGCAGTGCCTCGGCACATCGTCGATGGAGTCGAAGAACCGGGCGTTGTCCTCGCGGGTGCGCTCGGTCAGGGTCTTCACTCGTGTGCTGGACGCGAACGACGAGCCGGGCTCGTTGAAGCCGATGTGTCCGTCCGTGCCGATGCCGAGGATCTGCAGGTCGACGCCGCCCGCAGCGGCGATGGCCTTCTCGTACTCCTCCCCGGCATGCTCGACGGTCGCGATGGCGCCATTGGGCACGCGGATCAGCGCGGGGTCGAGACCCAGCGGCTCGATGACCTCACGGGTGATGACGGAGCGGTAGCTCTCGGGGTGCGAGGGGTCGATGCCGACGTACTCGTCGAGGGCGAACCCGCGCAGGTGCGAGACGTCGTGGCCGGCCAGCCGCTCGCGCAGCGCCTCGTACACCGGAAGCGGTGTGGACCCGGTGGCAAGACCCAGCACGGGATCCGCAACCGAGTCGATCAGCCGAACGATCTCGTCGGCGACCAGCGCACCTGCCGCTGCCTTGTTCTCGAGGATGACGACTTCAGCCATGAACGATGATCTCCTTGTCGAGGGCGATGGTCTTCGCGGGGACTGACCCCAGCAAGGCGGCTCCGACAGCCGCCACCGGCGAATCCGCCGGAAGCATCTCTATCCTCTCATCGAGGCGCAGTGACCGCAGGAAGGATGACTGCGCGGCATCAGCGCGCAGCGCGGCGTGGATGCCCGGCTCGAGCCGGCCGGTGAGCGCCGTCAGCCCGCCGCCGATCACGATCACCTCGACGTCGACCGACAGCACCAGCGCCCGAACGGCCGCCGCCGCTCCGCGGAACAGGTCATCACGCAGTGCGATCGCGACGTCGTCGCCGGCATCCGCGGCATCCAGGATGTCCTTCACCGGCAGCTCTCCCGCTCCGCCCCAGGCGCGGGCGAGCGCTCCGCCGCCGCAGAGCGTCTCGATGCATCCGCGCTGACCGCAGCCGCAGAGCCGGCCGTTGGGGTCGACCACGAAGTGGCCCACTTCACCGGCGGTTCCGCGGGCACCACGCCAGATCCGTCCGTCCACGATGATGCCGGCCGCGACACCGGTGCCGAGGTTGAGGTAGGCGATCGGTGCGCCGTCGTCCCGCAGCGCCGCCGCACCGAGGGCGGCGGCCTTCACATCGTTCTCGACGAAGCACGGCACCCCCAGCATCCGCTGCACGTGCTCTGCGATGGCCAGCGACTCGACGCCGAGGTTCACGGCGTGCACCACGAGCCCCGCTTCCGCATCGACCAGGCCGGGGATGCCGATCCCGATCGAGCGGAGGTCAGGGTCGGCGAGCTGCGCGCGCAGTTCGCCGGCGGCGTCGAGGATGCCGGTGAGCACGGCGTCACCGCCGCTGCCGGTGGCACGGCGCACATGCGCGAGGACCGTGCCGTCATCGGCGCGCGCGATGCCGGCGATCTTGGTTCCGCCGACGTCGAGCCCGATGCGCACGCCAGTCTGCCGGTTTGCCGAGATCACATTTGTTAGTACACCTTACGAACCGGGTTCCACGCAACACGAGCGACGCACCAAGGACTCCCGGTTATCGAAACGTTACTCAGTGGCGCTACCCTCCGCCTACCCGATACCCTGTCGTGATCTCGCGTCGCTTACCATGAATGGATACGTCACGCTGTCCTTGGGGGGTGAGTCCGTGACCGATCTGATCTCCGGACCCGACACTGGCGCCACACAGGCGATTCCGACCACTGCGAGCACTGCTGTGCAGCCGCCGCATGATGGCGAGCCGGCCGTGCAATGGGGTCCGTCCGAACCCACGCCGAAGAAGCGTCGGATCGGACTGTGGGTGGGCCTCGGCGCGGGCGCGCTGCTACTGGCAGCGGCGGGCGCATCGACGATCCTGATCGCCCCTGGCACGACTGTGGCCGGCGCCTCGGTCGGGTGGATGACCCCCGGCATGGCAGCCGACGTCATCAGCGACCGTGTCGCCACCACCGAAGTCGAACTGACCGGCGCCGGCGATGACGCACAGCTGCAGGGCGCTGACCTCGGCGCAAGCGTGGACGCGCAGGCACTCGCCGAACAGGCCTTCGCCGATCGGCCGATGTGGAACCTCGGCGCATGGATGGGCGAGCCCGTCACGGCGACGGTCGTGCTCGATGCTGACGCCGCAGATCGCGCGCTGCGCGCCACGGTGCCGACGAGCTTCGTCGACCCAACTGAGGCCACCGTCGTCTTCGATGAGGCCACGGCGAAATACGTGGCGACTCCGGCGGAGTCCGGCACCGGCATCTCGGTCGATGCGCTCACCACGGCGTTCAACACCGCCGTCAGCGACGGCGATGCGACCTTCACGTTCTCCGGTGACGCGACCGACGTCGCGCCGCAGATCACCGACGAGAAGGCCGCGGCGACTGTCGAGCAGCTGAACGGAATGCTGGCGACCATCGGCTTCTACGTGGGCAAGGAGCGCACCGTGCCGGTCGCACCAGCGGTCGCCGCGAGCTGGCTCACGGTCGAGGCCGTCGACGGCGAACTGCAGGTCTCTGCCGACTCGACCAAGATCCAGACCGTGGTGGACTCGCTCGCCAAGGCCGTCGACCGTGCACCAGTTCCCGCGACGACCATCGTCGACTCGGGCGGCCAGGTGCTGCGCACTGAGGCCAAGGGCGTGACGGGCCGCGAACTCGGCGAGACCTCTGGCGTGGCATCCGACTTCGCCGCCGGACTCGAGAAGGGCGACGCGGTCTTCCCCCTCACCGTCTCGGAGACGCCGTTCGAGACCACCGCCGTCGCACGCAGCCTCACGGTCGACATCAGCGATCAGCGCACCTATCTCGTCGAGAACGGCAACGTCGTGCGGTCGTGGGCGGTGTCGACCGGCCTGCCTGGCACCGCCACCGACCTCGGCCACTTCCGCGTGCGCGCACACGTGCCCATGCAGGACATGAAGGGCACCAACGCCGACGGCTCGAAATACGTGACGAAGGACGTCCCCTGGGTGACCTACTTCAACGGCGACGAGGCCTTCCACGGCACGTACTGGCACACCAACTTCGGCAACCGGATGAGCCACGGCTGCGTCAACATGCCTATCGATGTCGCCAAGCAGGTGTTCGACCTCGCCCCCAGCGGCCTCGAGGTCTGGGTGCGCCAGTAAACCCGCCCGCCACGACAGGAGGCGGGAACGCGAAGAGGGCGGATGCTGTCAGCATCCGCCCTCTTCGCGTATTCGCAGCTCTGGATCAGACCATCGCGTCGATGACGCCGTTCAGCGTCTGCGACGGGCGCATCGCCGCCGCGACCTTCTCGGTGTCGGGACGGTAGTACCCGCCGATGTCGAGCGGCGAGCCCTGCACGGCGTTCAGCTCGCTGACGATCTGCTGCTCCTTCTCGCCGAGAGCCGCGGCGACCGGTGCGAACGCGGCGGCAAGGGCGGCATCCTTCGTCTGCGCCGCCAGCTCCTGCGCCCAGTACAGGGCGAGGTAGAAGTGGCTGCCGCGGTTGTCGATCGTGCCGAGGGCGCGGCCGGGCGAGCGGTCCTCCTCGAGGAAGGTGCCAGTGGCGGCGTCCAGCGTCTCGGCGAGGATGCGCGCGCTCTCGTTGCCGGTGCGGTCAGCGAAGTGCTCGAGCGATGCGGCGAGCGCGAAGAACTCGCCGAGCGAGTCCCAGCGCAGGTAGTTCTCGCCGACGAGCTGCTGCACGTGCTTCGGGGCGGAGCCACCCGCACCGGTCTCGAACAGCCCGCCACCGGCGAGCAGCGGAACGATCGAGAGCATCTTGGCGCTGGTGCCGACCTCGAGGATCGGGAACAGGTCGGTGAGGTAGTCGCGCAGCACGTTGCCGGTCACCGAGATGGTGTCAAGGCCGTGGCGCATGCGCGCCAGCGTGTAGCGCGTCGCCTCTTCGGGGGCGAGGATCGTCAGCGTCAGACCGCTGGTGTCGAGCGTCGCAAGACCCTGGTGCACCTTGGCGATGATCTGCGCGTCGTGCGAGCGGTTCGCGTCCAGCCAGAACACGGCAGGCACGCCAGTGGCGCGGGCACGGGTGACCGCGAGCTTGACCCAGTCCATGACCGGAATGTGCTTGGTCTGCGTGGCACGCCAGATGTCGCCCTTGCCGACCTCGTGCTCGATGAGCACGGTGCCTTCGCTGTCGAGCACCTGCACGACGCCGTCCGTCGCGATCTCGAACGTCTTGTCGTGGCTGCCGTACTCCTCGGCCGCCTGCGCCATCAGGCCGACGTTGGGAACAGTGCCGATCGTCGCGGGGTCGAGAGGACCGTTGGCGATCACGTCGTCGAGCACGGTCTGGTAGACACCGGCGTACGACGAGTCCGGAATCACTGCCAGCGTGTCCGCTTCGCCTCCGTCGACGCCCCAGAGCTTGCCGCCGTTGCGGACCAGCGCCGGCATCGATGCATCGACGATGACATCGCTCGGCACGTGCAGGTTCGTGATGCCCTTGTCGGAGTTGACGTACGACAGGCGAGGGCCTTCGGCGATCGCCCGCTCGAAGGCGGCCTTGATCTCGTCGCCGTCGGCGATGCCGGACAGGCCGGCGAGGATCGAGCCGAGTCCGTCGTTGGCGCTGAGGCCGGCCGCGGCGAGCTGGTCGCCGTACTGGGCGAAGACGTCCTTGAAGAAGGCCTTCACGACGTGGCCGAAGATGATCGGGTCGCTGACCTTCATCATCGTGGCCTTCAGGTGCACCGAGTACAGCACGTCCTCGCTCTTGGCGGTCTCGAGCGTCTCGGCGAGGAACGCGTCGAGGTTCGAGGCCGACAGGAAGGTGGCGTCGATGATCTCGCGTGGAAGGACCTTCAGTCCCTCCTTGAGCACGGTGACGGTGCCGTCGGCTGCCGTGTGGCGGAAGCTCAGCACGTCGTCGTGGGCGGCGACCCAGGAGCGCTCGTTGTGCTTGAAGTCGTCGTGGCCCATGGTGGCGACCCGCGTCTTCGAACCGTCGGCGAAGGGCTTGTTGCGGTGCGGGTGCTTCTTGGCGTAGTTCTTCACTGCCAGCGGAGCCCTGCGGTCACTGTTGCCCTCACGCAGCACGGGGTTCACTGCGGAGCCCTTGATGCGGTCGTAGCGGGCGCGAACGTCCTTCTCCTCGAGGGACTGCGCCTCGTCCGGATAGTTCGGCACGTCGTAGCCCTGCTCCTGCAGCTCGGCGATGGCCGCCTTGAGCTGCGGGATGGATGCCGAGATGTTCGGCAGCTTGATGATGTTCGCCTCGGGCAGCGTCGCGAGCCCACCGAGCTCGGCCAGCGCGTCGCCGACCTGCTGCTCTGGTGTGAGCTTCTGCGGGAAGGCCGCGAGGATGCGGCCCGCCAGCGAGATGTCGCGCGTCTCCACCTCGATGCCCGCCTGGCCGGTGTAGGCCTTGATGATCGGCAGGAAGGACGCGGTCGCCAGAGCCGGCGCCTCGTCTGTGTAGGTGTAGATGATGGCGTCGTCGGTCACCGGATCTCCGTTCGCGAGGGCAATTTATCTCGATACCAAGATACCTGAGTGCGGCGCGGACCGTTTGCGGCCGTCTTCAGGCACTTCCCTGATGAGTGATACCGCGGTGTATTGCGCGCGATGTATTCTGCCGATCACATTTTCTCCACCACACACGACTAGGGGCTAGCCTGGGGTCATGTCGGAACTGCGCGTGGTCGAACTATCCGCGGCGACGATCGTCGCCGTCAACAAGCTGTCACTCAAGCCTGGGCAGGAGCAGTTCCTCGCTCCGGTCTCCTACGGCATCGCCGCCACCGTGGTGAACCCTCAGACCTCCTGGCAGCGCGTGGTGCTCGACGGCGACCAGGTCGTCGGCTTCGTGAGCGCGAGCTTCGACCCTGAGGCTCTGGAAGAGAACTTCCGCAGCGTGCTCTGGCGCATCAACGTGGATGCGGACGATCAGGGCCGCGGCATCGGCCGCTTCGCCGTGCAAGCTCTGATCGACGAGGCCCGCGCACGCGGTGTCGATCACGTGAACGTGATCTATGAAGCCGGCGACGGCGGCCCCGAGGCGTTCTTCCGCCGAGTGGGCTTCGAACCCGTCGGCGAGACCGAGTACTCAGAGGTCATCGCGCAGATCCGCGTCACGGACTGAACCGGCGGCGGGGTCTCGAATCCCCTCCCCCATCGAGATCCCGTCGCCGCCTGCCCGACTGACGAATCCAGGACGGTTCCACTTTCACAGGACGATCTGGCCGCCAGCATCCTGTGAAGTTGCAATCGTCCTGCGCAATTGCGGCGGCACTCATCCTGCACAATCCACGCGAACCGGATTCTCTCCACAGATCGTGTGATTCGGACCTCGAGCACGCCCGGTGCTGCACGACGCTGACCGGATGAGACTGACGACCTGGCTCGCAGAGCGCGACGGCATCGGCCATCGCGATGACGCGTCGGATGCTGGATTCACACCTTCGCATGTGCGCGCGGCGATCCGGTCCGGCAGTGTTCGCCGCATTCGCGCGAAGTGGATCGCACTCGACTCGGCTGCCCCGGAGCTCGTCACTGCGGCATTCGCGGGTGGTGCGCTGACGTGCACGACCCTGGCGCGACGACGTGGGTGGTGGGTGCCGCCCAGTGTGACTGAGAAGTCCACGGGTGAGAAGCCGAGCACGGTCGAGAAGGTGCACCTGCACCTGCCCGTCCACGAGTCGCTGCGGGCGGATGACGTCACCGCGCACTGGGCGAAGCCACTCGCGCCTCGGCATCCGCGCACGTTGGAGGCGTCGGTCGAGGATGCCTTATCCGATGCTGCGCAGTGCTTCGAAATCGATCAGGCCGTCGCGATCTGGGAATCGGCGATCCGCACGAACTCGACGACCCTGGAGTCGCTACGCAGTGTTCGCTGGCGCTCCGCCGCGGCCCGGCGATGTCTGCTGCATGTGCGACCGGGAACGGACTCGTCGCTGGAGACCGTGTTCCACGTGCGGCTGAGCGCGTGGGGCGTGCGACTGCGCCTCCAGGTGCAGCTCGCAGGGCATCCGGTCGACTTTCTCATCGGCACCCACCTGGTCGTGCAGATAGACGGGTGGAGCTTTCATTCCTCCTCCGCCGACCGCACCCGCGACCTCGCCCACGACGCCGAGCTGAGGATGCGCGGGTACACCGTGCTGCGCTTCTCGTACTCGCAGGTGATGTTCAATTGGGAGCATGTCGAGCATGTGCTCGCGTCGGCGATCAGCCGCGGACTGCACCTCGCAGCGGCGTAACGCCGCGTCGGACGACCCCTGCAGCTCAAGAATCCAGGACGATTGAAATTCCACAGGATGATCCGGCGTCCAGCATCCTATGGAATTGAATTCGTCCTGTGAAGCTGAGGGCCGCAACCGCGTCAGCGGTCGTCGCCCTTGCGACGCCCCCACGAACCCAGCACATCCGAGGTGCGGTCCAGCACCTCTGTGGTGCGCTCCATCAGGTTGCGCGCCGCGTCGCGCAGCGCTTCCGGCACCTCAGCGGCCGTGCGCGCGTCGCCGCGCACGCGGCGCTCGGCGATGTCGAAGGCTCGCTCGAGCCGTTCGACGGCGTCGCGGTACTCGCCGTAGTCGGATGCTGTAATCCGCGCGCCCTCGTCGTTCGGACGCCGATCTCGGGCGACCTGCACGGTGGCGAGGAACTCCGCCGTCGTCGGGATGCGGGCATCGCTCATCTCGGGGAACGCCAGGGCCTTCACGGGATCGGTCTCGTACTCCATCCACCGCGCCAGGATGGCGTCATGGCGGGCGCGCAGCTTCGCCAGGGGCGGCTCACCGCCGACCGTCAGCGCCGTGCGCTCGGCCGAAAGTCGCGCCCGCGCCGCCTTCACCCTGGCGTTGCCCGCCTTCGCCGCGAGCTGCGCCTCGCGCAGGGCGCGCCGCGCGGCCGCAACGGCACCCGTGTCCGTCCGTCCGGCCGCGCGCTCTGCACCGACCCGCGTCGCCTCTGCGCGGGCGATGCGGGCGTTGTCGGCGGCGATCCTCGATTCCTGCTGAGCGCGGCGCAGCTCGAGCCGCGCCGCGTCATAGCCGAGCCGCTTGCCACTCACTTGATGCCTCCGCTTCGCGACGAAGCCGACCGCCGCACCGCCGATGACGACAGGGGTGATCCACCACACTTCGGCTGCCATCGCCCAGAACGGATCCACACCTTCAACCTAACCACGCGCGGCGTCTGCTCGGAACAGAATCAGACCCCAATCGTCGCGATCAGACCCCGATCATCGTGATCAGACCAGAGTCTCCTGCCACGCGGCGTGCAGCTGCGCGAACTTTCCGGCGCCGCCGATCAGTGCCTTCGGGGTGTCGTCCTCGATGATCCTGCCGTGTTCCATCACGAGCACACGGTCCGCGATCGCGACAGTGGACAGCCGGTGGGCGATGATGATCGCCGTGCGGTCGGCAAGCAGCGTCTGCAGGGCATCCTGGATCAACCGCTCCGACGGGATGTCCAGCGAGGCGGTCGCCTCGTCGAGGATCAGCACCGCTGGGTCGGCGAGGAACGCCCGCGCGAACGAGATCAGCTGACGCTGCCCGGCCGACACGCGCCCACCGCGCTTGTTCACGTCGGTGTTGTACCCGTCGGGCAGCGACGAGATGAACTCGTCGGCGCCCACGGCGCGCGCGGCTGCGCGGATCTCCTCGAGCGTCGCATCCGGCTTTCCGAGCGCGATGTTGTCGGCGACGGTCCCGCTGAACAGGTACGCCTCCTGGGTCACCATGACGATCGCTCGCCGCAGATCCTTGGGGTGCAGCATCCGAAGATCGACGCCGTCGAGCGTGACCGAGCCGATCGTCGGGTCGTAGAAGCGCGAAATGAGCTTGGCGAGCGTCGATTTGCCAGCACCGGTGGTGCCCACGAGCGCGATCGTCTGACCGGACGGGATGTCGAGGGTGAACTCCGGCAGGATCGTCTTCTCGCCGTTGTACCCGAAGGTGACGTCGTCGAAGCGGATCGCGCCGCGCGACTCCCACAGGTCGACCGGCTTGTCGGGGTCCGGCACCGTCGGCACTTCGTCGAGCACGCCCGAGACCTTCTCCAGCGCCGCCGTGGCGGACTGGTAGGAGTTCAGGAACATCGCGATCTCCTGCATGGGCGCGAAGAAGTTGCGGACGTACAGCACGGTCGCCAGCAGCACGCCGACGCCGAGCACGCCGTCGGCGACGCGGATGCCGCCCCACAGCACGACCAGCGCGATCGTCAGGGCGGAGACGGCCATCAGCCCTGGCTCGAACGTGCCGAACAGCACCATCGAGCGACGGTTCACGTCACGGTAGTCACCGGCGACCTTGCGGAATGTCTTGTCGTTGCGCGGCTCCTTGCGGAACGACTTCACGGCGCGGATGCCCGTCATCGTCTCCACGAACTGCACGATCACCTTGGCGCTGATCACCCGCGACTCGCGGTAGACGAGCTGCGACCGCTTGTAGAACCAGCGCATCAGGAGCGCAAGCGGGATTCCGGCGAGAGCCAGGATCACGCCGGACTGCCAGTCGTAGATCACCAGCGCGATGAAGGTGAACAGGCCGAACAGCACGCCGGAGACGAGGTTGTTGAGTCCGCCGTCGAGCAGTTCGCGGATCGAATCGAGGTCGCTGGTCTGCCGCGAGATGATGCGGCCAGAGGTGTACGACTCGTGGAACTCGAGGCTCAGTCGCTGGGTGTGCAGGAAGATGCGCTTGCGCAGCTCGAGCAGCACGGCCTGGGTGATGCGCGCGGCCAGCACGACGTAGAACCCGATCAGCGCAGAGCCGACGATGCCGGCGAACAGGTACGCACCTGTCACCATGATCGCCGGCATCCAGTCGGCGTTCTCGAGCAGCTGCGGCAGGGCCCGGTCCAGGGCGACGCCGATCAGGATGGGGCCCGCCACCTGCAGGGCCGTCGAGACGACCAGCACGAGCGCGGCGATCACGATGCGCGCGCGCAGCGGCTGGATCAGCGATCCGAGCAGGCGCAGTGAGCGCTGCCGGATGGCGCGGCTCTCCTCTTTGGTGTAGTCGGAGCGGTCTTCGTTCTGAGTGCCGGTGATGCTCATGCCTGCACCTCCTCTTCGAGTGCGTCCTGTTCGTCGATGGCGTCCGCCGCTTCTTCTTGGCGCTGGTGCGCCTCGGCGACCGCCTCGGTGATGATCGGAATGGCTCCGGTGCGAGCTGCCTCGTCCGCCTCGAGGCTGGAGATCACGTGCCGGTAGTGGGCGCTGGTGCGCAGCAGATCGGAGTGCTTTCCGACCGCGGTGATCCGGCCCTTCTCGAGCAGTGCGACCCGGTCGGCCAGGGCGACCGTCGACGGTCGGTGCGCCACGATCAGTGCGGTGGTATCGGCGAGCACGTGGCGCAGCGCCTCTTCCACCATGGCCTCGGTGTCGACGTCGAGCGCCGAGAGCGGGTCATCGAGCACGAGCACCTTGGGAGCGGCAGCGACGGCGCGGGCCAGGGCGAGGCGCTGACGCTGTCCACCGGACAGGCTCAGTCCCTCTTCGCCGATGATCGTCTCGAGGCCTTCTGGCAGCTGCTCGGCGAAGCCCGCCTGCGCGACGCCGAGTGCCTCGTGCAGCACGCGGTCGGCCTCTTCGCTGTGGATGTCGAGGTCGGCGCGTCCGAGCAGCACGTTCTCACGGACGGATGCTGAGAACAGCGTCGCGTCCTCGAACGCCATCGCCACGTGGCGGCGCAGCTCACTCAGCTCCAGGTCGCGGATGTCGACGCCGTCGAGTGTTACCCGCCCTCCCGTCACGTCATACAATCGCGCAGGCAGCGTGGTGAGAGTGGTCTTGCCGCTGCCGGTCAAGCCCACCAGGGCCATCGTCTCGCCTGGTTCGAGCACGAGGTCGATTCCGTCGAGCAGGTCGCGCTCTGACGCGCCGGCGTCCTGATACCGGAAGCGCGCGCTCTCGAAGGCGAGCTCACCGCGCGGCTCCTTGATCCGCACCGGGTTCTCGGGGTCGGTGATCGTGTTGGTCTCCTGGAAGATGTCGAACACGCGGTCGGTCGCAGTGCGGGCATCCAGCATGAACGAGAACAGGAACCCGATCGACTCGATCGGCCAGCGCAGCACCGTCGCCATGGCGAAGAACGCGAACAGCTGGGGCACGTCGATCGCGTCGTTCGCGATCAGCCAGATGCCGGTGATCAGGCTCAGACCGAACGCGATCTGCGGCATCAGGTCGAGCCAGAACCAGATCTCGCCGACCGCGCGCGCCTTGCTCAGCTCGGTCTCGCGCAGCGTCTCGGCCTGACGGCTGAAGCGCGAGAGGGCGTGCTTGCCACGGCCGAACGCCTTCAGCACGCGGATGCCGTGCACGCTCTCCTCGACGCTGGTCGCGAGGTCGCCTGCCTGGTCCTGGCTGCGGCGCGCGAGCACGCCGTAGCGCTTCTCGAACAGATACCCCTGGATCCACATCGGGATGCCGGTGACGAGGAAGATCGTGCCGAGCAGCCAGTGCCAGCGGAACAGCAGCACGGCGCCGATGCCGATCGTGAGGATGTTCACCACCAGCAGGATGAGGCCGAAGGCGATCCAGCGGCGGATCAGGCCAATGTCCTGCATCATGCGGCTGAGCAGCTGGCCGGACTGCCAGCGGTCGTGGAACGCCACCGGCAGGCTCTGCAGGCGGGAGTACAGGTCGGTGCGCATCTGGTACTCGACCTCGGTGGCCGGGGTCAGCACGAACCAGCGGCGCAGCCACACCATGGCGGCCTCGCCGAGAGCGAGCGCGAAGACTGCGAAGGCGCCGACGGCGATCAGGCCGGTGACGCCGGTGGCGATCGGGCCCTTCACGATCTGCTCGAGGACGATCGGGATCATCAGCGCGATCACGGCCGCGGCGAGCGCACTGAGTGCGCCCCCGATCAGGCGTCCGAAGATCGGCCGGACGAAAGGCTTCAGCCGCCACAGCGCAGCGAAGGTGGACAGAGACGACGGGGAGGAGGTGACAGACATGACTCTCAGATGAGTAGCGAGCGGAAGACGAAGACGAAGACGAAGGCGGATGCCACTGGCATCCGATTCAGGGCGGCGCGACGCGAGGTGACCGGTCGCGAACCGCGATCAATCGCGCGGGCGAACCGCGCGCGAACCGAGGGCGATGAACGTCTTGACAATCGTCGTGGACATGGAGTCCTCCTCAGGCTCGGCTTCGTCGGCCGGTTGGCGCGACAGCCTTCGAGCATATTCCTGAGAACGCGTCTGCCGCAAGTGGAATTCCCGACGCGTACTGTTGCTGACATGAGTTCGCGTCTGCGCATCGAAGCCATCGACGTCGGCCCTGCCGACCTCTCCCCTCAGCTGCCCGCCGAGGCGCGGCTGCTGCGTCAGGCACCGGGCCCCGACCGCCCGGATTACTTCTTCGCCGTGCTCGACGAGGCGATCGGCTACCGCACGACGCTGACGGAGCTGCGGGAGCAGGGCATAGACCCCGATGCCGCAGACCCGCAGCTGATCCACGTCGGTGACGACGGCACCGTCGACCTTCGGGTCTTCGGCATCGTGTTCGCCGCGCGGATCGCCGGGGAGATGCCGCACGTCGGCATGAAGGACTTTCCCGTGACCCTGGCGTACGTGATCGACAACACGGCGCTGCGCGATGAGGTCATCGACTTCTCCAAGCTCGTCTACGCCGCTGTCGCGTTCATCACCGACATCGACGCCGAGGCTGCCGCGGTCTGAGCCGTCAGGCGACCGCAGACATCGCGGCGGCCTCACGCGCCAGCAGGCTCCGCTTCACCGGCACACCCCAGGCGAAGCCGCCCAGGGTGCCGTCCGCGCGCAGCACGCGGTGGCAGGGCACGAACAGGGCTGGTGCATTGCGGGCGCAGATGGATGCTGCCGCACGCACCGCCTGAGGACTGCCGAGCTCGATCGCGAACTCCGAGTACGTCAGCGGGCTGCCAGGGACGATGCGGCGCAGCGCCGCCCACCCGGCAGCCTGCATCTCGGTGCCGTGCTGACGGACTGCCACGCCGTCGATGGCCGCCAGATCGCCGGCGTAATACGCGCGGGCTGCGTCCGCAGCATCCGACTCGCCGTCGGCGATCCGCTCCGGGCGCAGGGACGGATGCACGCGCGCGACGATCTCGGCGTGGTCTGTGCTCCAGCCGGAGGCGAGCACGCGCTGGTCCTCGTCGACGAGAAGCGTGAGGGCCCCGTCCGGGGTGTCGATGGTCTGGATGAGGGCGGTCATGAGGACTCCTTCGAAAGCGTCTTGGTGGTTGCCGTGCGGGACGTCCGCACGGGGGCGGCGCGCCACAGGTGGGCGGTGAGATAGCTGCGCCACGGCGCGATGCGCGCGGCCCAGTCGGTGAGGGGCCGTGCCTCGCCAGGGAGCCCCGCGGCGGCGGCCCCCGCCCGCATGGCGACGTCTCCCGGCAGGAACACGTCGGGGTCGCCGATCACTCGCATCCGCACGTAGTCGGCGGTCCACGGACCGATGCCGGGCATCGCGAGCAGTCTCGCGCGCTGCTCTGTCGCGTCGTCTCCGACGGTGAGAACGAGGTCGCCGGATGCCAGTGCCGCGGCCGCCCCGGTGATCGCGCGGATGCGCGCGGCAGGCCCCCGCAGCACCTCTGCGCCGTGTTCGGCGATGGCCACCATGGTCGGGAAGAGCAGTCCGCCGTCGGCCGTGCGCTCCCCCAGCTGCTCGGTCAGCGTCGTCAGCGCGGTGCGCGCCGCGACGACCGTGATCTGCTGCCCGACCATCGCACGGATCAGCATCTCGTGCGGGTCAGCGGCGCCTGGTACGCGGATGCCGGGGATCGCCGCCACGAGCGGGGCGAGCTCGCGATGCGCGGACAGCGCCTGGTCGATCGCCGTCGGGTCGGCGTCGAGGTCGAACAGCCGCCGGGCGGTCGAGACCAGAGGGGCGAGGTCGCCGAGCCTGGTGACGCGGACGCGCAGCCGCAGCGTGCCGTCGGGGGTCTGGCGGACCTCGAGGTGAGCGGGGCCACCCGGCATCCGCAGGTGCCGACCGAAGGAGTTCTCGGTCGCGACCTCCATGCCGGGCAGGGCGCGAGCGGCCATCCAGGCGAAGATGCCGCTGGCATCCATCGGCGTGCGGTGCGGCAGGAGCAGGTCGATGATGCCAGGAGCCTCGGCGATGTGGCCGCGGCGCCGTGCGCGCAGCTGACCTGGGGTCATCTCGAACACCTCGCGGATCGTTTCATTGCACTGGCGGATGCTGGCGAAGCCGGCCGAGAACGCCACTTCGGAGATCGGCAGGTCCGTGCCGACCAGCAGCATGCGGGCGGTGTGCGCACGGTGCGCGCGGGCAAGCGCGAGGGGCCCTGCACCGAGTTCAGCGGTGAGCAGGCGCGTCAGGTGTCGTGGTGAGTACCCGAGCCGCCCGGCGAGGCCGGGCACGCCCTCCTGCTCGACGACACCGGCTGCGATCAGGCGCATGGCCCTGGCAGCGGCGTCCCCTCGCAGATTCCATGCCGGGGACCCTGGTGCGGCCTCCGGCAGGCATCGCTTGCACGCCCGGTAGCCGGCCTCGTGCGCCGCGGCGCTGGTCGGGTAGAACGTGACGTTCTCTGGCTTCGGCGTGCGGGCAGGGCAGCTCGGTCGGCAGTAGATGCCCGTCGATCGCACCGCCGTGACGAACTGCCCGTCGAAGCGGGTGTCCCGCGCGCTGATGGCGCGGTACCGCTCGTCGTGCTCGCGTTCGACCTGGGTTGTCATGCCTCCATGGTGACACGCTCAGGGTATCCGGGCTGGCGGAAATCGGACATGGCTGTTTCCGGTTGTGACTCCTCAGCCGCCATGTTTCGAGGTCGGGTCACCGCGTCTCGACTCTTGCGGCTCCGCCGCCTTCGCTCGACGAACGGTTGCGCCCTCGCGCAGCTCGGCCGCTGTAAGGACACTTCTTCCACTTCCCGGTCGCTTCGCTCCCGGTTAGTGGAAGAAGTGGCGCTCTCCGGTGAAGAACATCGTCACGCCGGCCTTGCGGGCCGCGTCCACGACCTCGCCGTCGCGCACCGATCCACCCGGCTGCACGATGGCGCTGATGCCGGCATCCAGCAGCACCTGCGGGCCGTCCGCGAAGGGGAAGAACGCGTCGGACGCGGCCACAGAGCCCGCTGCACGGTCTCCTGCGCGCTCGACCGCGAGGCGGCACGAGTCGACGCGGTTGACCTGTCCCATGCCGACGCCGACCGTGGCGTTGCCCTTGGCGAGCACGATCGCGTTCGACTTCACGGCGCGGCAGGCCTTCCACGCGAAGATCAGGTTCTCCATCTCCTCGTCGCTCGGACGCTCACCCGAGACGAGCTCCCAGTTCTTGGCGACCGAGACGATGTCGTCGGGGAAGCGGTCGGCGTCCTGCAGCAGCAGACCGCCGGAGACCAGGCGGATGTCCATGCGCTCCTGCTGCCAGTCATCGGGCAACTGCAGCAGCCGCAAGTTCTTCTTCGCTTTGAATACCTCCAGCGCCGCCGGCTCGAAGGATGGGGCGACGATGACCTCGGTGAAGATGTCCTTCAGGTTCTCGGCCATCTTCAGTGTGACGGTGCCGTTGGCTGCGATCACGCCGCCGTACGCCGAAACAGGGTCGCACTCGTGTGCGCGCAGGTGCGCGCTCGCGATCGGGTCGAGCGCGTTCGGTGCAGTGGTCGCGATGCCGCACGGGTTGGCGTGCTTGACGATGGCGACAGCCGGCAGCACCATGTCGTAGGCGGCGCGCAGCGCGGCATCCGCATCGACGTAGTTGTTGTACGACATCTCCTTGCCCTGCAACTGGGTGGCCTGGGCTATGCCGTGGCCGCCGGCGCGGGTGTAGATCGCACCGCGCTGGTGCGCGTTCTCGCCGTAGCGCAGTGTCGCCAGACGCTCGGCCTTGACGGTGAGGTGCGCCGGCAGGTCGCCGTCCTCGGCGAGAGTGCCCTCGGCGAACCACTGTGCGACGGCCGAATCGTAGTTGGCGGTGTGCGCGAACGCGCGGGCGGCCAGCTCGCGGCGCTGCACGAGGCTGGTGCCGCCGGCGGTGACCGACTCGATGATGGCCGGGTACGACTCAGGTGAGACGACGATCGCGACGTTGGCGTGGTTCTTCGCCGCTGCGCGCACCATGGCCGGGCCGCCGATGTCGATCTGCTCGACGATCGCATCGGGCTCGGCACCGGATGCCACGGTCTCGACGAACGGGTACAGGTTCACCACGACGAGCTCGAACGGCTCGATGTCCAGCTGCTTGAGCTGGTTCTCGTGGTCCTCCAGGCGCAGGTCGGCGAGCAGACCGCCGTGCACCTTCGGGTGCAGCGTCTTCACTCGTCCGTCGAGCATCTCGGCGACTCCGGTGACGGCGGCGACGTCGGTGACGTCGTGGCCGGCGTCACGGATGGTCTGCGCGGTCGATCCTGTCGAGACGATCTCGACTCCGGATGCCACGAGGGCCGCAGCCAGGTCGAGCAGGCCGGACTTGTCACTGACCGACACCAGGGCGCGCCGGATCGGCACCAGATCGCGATCGCGGTACAGCGAGGGGTCGAGACGTGGGCCGGCCATGAGGATGCTCCTTCGTTCGGGCGGTGATGTTCGTGAGTGGAGTGCAGAGGGGTCAGTGGGCGAGGGTGAGATCGCCGGTCGCGATGCGCTGCACCACGTCGATCAGCAGGCGCCGTTCGACGGGCTTGATGCGCTCGTGCAGCGTCGCCTCGGTGTCACCCGCGAGCACGGGGATGCGCTCCTGGGCGAGGATCGGTCCGCTGTCGACGCCGTCGTCGACCACGATCACGCTGGCGCCGGTCTGCGTGGCGCCGGCGGCAAGGGCATCCCGCACGCCGTGCGCGCCGGGGAACTCCGGCAGGTAGGCCGGATGGGTGTTGATGATGTGGGGTGCGTAGCGCGCGACGACGGCGGCGGGCAGCAGGCGCATGAGTCCGCTGAGCACGATGAGGTCGGGCTGCCACACGTCCAGCTGAGCGGCGAGCTCTTCGCCCCACGCCTCGCGACTCGCGTGTGCGGCGTACGGCACGGTGAACGTCGGGATGCCGAACTGCTCGGCGTGCGCGAGCCCCTCCGCGTCGCGATCAGCGCCGACGGCGACCACTCTGGCGGGGAAGTCGGGGTGGCTGGCGGCCTCGAGCAGGGCTCGGAGATTCGAGCCGGTACCGGAGATGAGAACCGCGAGCGTCAGCACTTGGTCAGTCTACCGGGGCGGACTCATGCCGATGAATGCTGTGACGGTCGGCCCGCCGCGCGCACACCTGTGCAGGGCACGACAGACTGGGGCCATGGAGTTCACCGTCTTCACCGAACCGCAGCAGGGCTTCAGCTATGACGATCAGCTGGCTTTCGCGCTGCTCGCCGAACGTCACGGGTTCGATGCGTTCTTCCGATCCGACCACTACATGCGCATGGGCGAGGGGGATCCGCTTCCCGGCCCGACCGACGCGTGGACGACTCTCGCCGGGCTCGCTCGCGAGACCAGTCGCATCCGGCTCGGCACGCTGGTCTCGTCTGCGACCCATCGCGTGCCGGCCGTGCTGGCGATCCAGGTCGCGCAGGTCGACGCGATGTCGGCAGGACGGGTCGAGTTCGGGCTCGGCACCGGCTGGTTCGAGGAGGAGCACCGCGCCTACGGCATCCCGTTCCCCGCTCGCCGCTTCGGGATGCTCGAAGAGCAGCTCGCGGTGATCACGGGGCTGTGGCAGACACCGGTGGGCGAGACGTTCTCGTTCCACGGCGAGCACTACACCCTGCTGGATTCGCCGGCCCTGCCCAAGCCGGTGCAGGAGGGCGTGCCTGTCATCGTCGGCGGAGGTGGCCCGAGGCGCACACCAGCGATCGCCGCGCGATTCGCGACCGAGTTCAACATCGGATTCGAATCCGAGCAGGTCGTCGCCGAGCGGATCCCCGTCGTGCGCGCGGCGTGCGAGGCCATCGGTCGCGACCCGCAGACGCTGAAGTTCTCCGTCGCGCTGCCGACGTTCGCCGGCAGGACGGATGCTGATGTCGCACGGCGCGCGGAGGCAGTGGGCATCGCGGCCGCGGACGTGCGCGATGGCGTGAACGTCGTCGGAGCGTCGGACGAGATCGCCGCGAAGGTCGACCGGCTGCGCGCCCTGGGCGTCGACCGCGTGCACTTCCAGTTCCTTGATCTGCGCGATCTCGACCACCTGGACTACGTGGGCGCGGAGGTGCTGCCGCTGCTGCGCGGGTGATCCAGCCGGACGGACCTCAGCCTGCGCTCGAGTGCCCGTCCCACTCGGCCATCTCAGCGCGCCAGCGATCGGTGCGCTCCTCGGCCAGTTCATCGTGATGCCGTGGGGCCAGTAGCAGGATGGCGCAGCCGACCAGCACCTCGAGTCCGATGGCGAGCGCGAAACCACCGACTGGCGGACCCACCTCGGAGAGCCGACCGGGCCCGATCGAACCGGATGCCAGCAGTGCGGCGAGCGCCGCGACGCCCGCTGACAGAGCAGCGATGCCGACAGCGATCGCGACCCGGGGCAGGTAGCGGTCTCCGGTCCCCTCCCAGACCAGACGCGAGCGCACCATCCAGCCGGCCAGTGCACCGCAGGCGATCGGGATGAGCACGACCACCAGCATCCACATCGACCCGTGCTCGGGAACCAGCCCGAGCACCGGGATGCCCGGGACGACGCCCAACTCGGTGCCGGCCGGCGAGACCGCCGTGCCGGCGCCGAGCGCGAAGCCGGGTCCGGCGATCCAGCTCGCCGCCCACACGAGCAGCGTCGGCAGGTAGGCGAGGTGCGCGAGGGTGAGCATGCCGGCGCCGAGCACATCCACGTGAGCCGCCTCGAACAGGGCGATGACCTCTCCCCCGCGCAGCACGGTCATCACCGCGATTCCGATCGCCGAGACGCCGCTCAGCGCCACCAGAGCGATGCCGGCGCCGCGCAGTGACTCCGCAGGAACCGGAGCCCAGTCGCCCCAGCCGTCGACGATGTCGTGCAGGTGATCGATGATCCCGCCGTCCCCCTCGCCCCAGGCGTACACCAGAGCGCCTATCAGGGCCCCGGCGATGTAGACGCCAGCCGGGACGACGATCGCGACCCACACCGGCGCCTGCAGCACCTCGGCCTGCGAGGTGAGAGCGACCAGGGTCGTGATCAGCGAGAAGGTGACCGCGCCCGAGAGCACGCCGGTCAGCCAGGTTCCTGCGACCGCGGCGCGACGTCCGGAGCGGGCCGCGAAGAGCGCCGTGAACGCCAGGATCACCAGCGGCGGCACCGAGAGGGCGAACGTCGCGGCCTCCTTCGGGATCGCCAGAGACGACAGCAGCGCATCAGGCAGCACCACCTTGAGCGGAACCCCGTGCCCGAACTGCCACAGGGTGCCGCTGATCGGCCACAGCGCACCCCATTCCGCGCTCGCGCCGAAGGCGAGAACCCACAGCAGAGTGAGCGGGGCGAGCACGATCGCAAGCCCGACTGCGGCCGCGATGGCGGCGTCGAGGGCGGCGAGGAGCACGACGGTGACACGTTGCATGACTCATCGAGCCTACGGCGTGCGCGCGCCCGCTCGCTCCGGCCACGCGAGAGTGCCAGGACACGATAGATTTCTCAGCGGAGGTTCCCGATGACAACTGCCCCTGCCCGCCCTGACACCGAGCAGAAGCCGACAGGCTCACTCGATCGATACTTCGAGATCACGAAGCGGGGGTCCAGCTTCGGCGCGGAGATCCGCGGTGGACTCGTCACCTTCGTGACGATGGCGTACATCGTCATCCTCAACCCGATCATCCTCGCCGGCAAGCCGGACGTCGCCGGCAACGTGCTCGACTTCAACGCCGTCGGCGCCGCCACCGCGCTGACCGCCGGTGTGATGACGATCCTGTTCGGCCTGATCAGCCGCCTGCCGTTCGGCTTCGCCGCCGGTCTCGGCATCAACGCGTTCGTCGCATTCAGCGTGGTCGGTCAGGTCACCTGGCCCGAGGCCATGGCCCTGGTGATGATCAACGGTCTGCTGATCGTGCTGCTGGCAGCCACGGGTCTTCGGAAGGCGATCTTCGACGCCGTGCCGTTCCAGCTGAAGATCGCGATCACGGTCGGAATCGGCCTGTTCATCGCCTTCATCGGCTTCGTCAACTCGGGCTTCGTCACCGCCACCGGCACCTCATCTCCTCCGGTCGGCCTTGGCGTGAACGGCTCCGTGGCCACGATCCCGTCGCTGCTGTTCGTCGCGACGCTCATCATCACCGGCATCCTGATCGCACTGCGAATCAAGGGCGGCATGCTGATCGGCCTCGTCGCCGGCACAGTGCTGGCCGTCATCGTCGAGGCGATCTGGAAGATCGGCCCGCGGACGTTCGACGCCGAGGGCAACGTCGTGAACCCCGGCGGCTGGGGCCTCACCGTGCCCGCGCTGAACGGATCACCGGTCAGCATGCCCGACCTCAGCCTCGTCGGCGCCGTGGACTTCAGCTTCGACTTCGGCAAGGTCAGCTCGGTCGCCCTGGTGATGATCGTCTTCACCCTGCTGTTCACGAACTTCTTCGACGCCATGGGCACCATGACCGGCCTCGCCAAGGAGGCCGACCTCGCCGATGCGAAGGGCGACTTCCCTCGCATCAAGTCGGCGCTGATCGTCGAGGGCGTCGGTGCGATCGCCGGTGGCGCGACCTCGTCGTCGTCGAGCACCGTGTTCATCGAGTCGGGCGCCGGAATCGGCGAGGGCGCGCGCACAGGCTTCGCGAACCTCATCACGGGTGGCATGTTCCTGATCGCGATGTTCCTCACCCCGCTGACCTCGATCGTGCCCACCGAGATCGCCGCCGCCGCGCTGATCATCGTGGGCGCCATGATGATGGCGCAGATCCGCCACATCGACTTCGCGGACTTCCGCGTGCTGCTGCCGGTGTTCCTGACCGTCACGGTCATGCCGCTGACGTACTCGATCGCGAACGGCATCGGTGCGGGCTTCGTCAGCTGGGTGCTGATCCACGCGTTCTCCGGCCGTGCGAAGCAGATCAGCCCGCTGCTGTGGGTCGTGGCCGTCGGCTTCCTGATCTTCTTCGCCCGCGGGCCGATCGAGATGCTCTTCGGCGCCGCGATCTAGGTTCGTCGCATTCGACAGGACGATTCCACTTCTGCAGGATGATCTGGCTCCCAGCATCCTTCAGAAGTGGAATCGTCCTTTGTCATTGCGCGGAGCTCAGCCCTCGAGCAGCGTCTCGCCGATGTAGCCGCCCTCGTCGCAGCCGGGAGGCACAGCGAACACTGCGCTGCCGATCGGCGTCGTCCAGATGTTCAGCAGATCGGCCTTGGCGAGGCGCTCCTGCATCGGGGTGAACTGCCGAGCGACGTCGGCCTGGAACGCCACGAAGATCAGCCCGGACTCCGAGACCGACTCTCCCGACGGTGCCACGTCGTAGTTGTACGCGCGGCGGAAGATCTGCTCGCGCGGATCCGCGGAACGCGCGCGTCGGATGTGCGCGATGTCATCGATCACCGGAAAGCCTCGGGGCCCGGTGGCCTCGAAGTCGGGCTCGTCGTGCTCCTTCTTGCCCGTGAGAGGCGCTCCGGTGTCGAGCGTGCGCCCGACCGCGAACTCACGGGCATCCCGATCGACCTCGTCCCACTTGTCGACATCCATGCGGATGCGACGTATGACCACCCCCGTCCCACCCGCGAGCCAGCCATCGCCGTTCCAGACGACGGCGTCGAACCCCTCGGCGCCAGGGCGGATGTTGGCCGTGCCGTCGACCTGGCCGAACAGGTTCCGCATGGTGGTGCCTGGCGCGACCGTGCCGTGCGCGCGGCGGAAGCCGTGCTGCGTCCAGCGCAGCGTTGCGAACGTGCGGGTGTCCTTCAACAGCATCCGCGTCGCGTGCGCCACCGTCAGCGGGTCGTCGGCCGCGATCTGCAGCAGCAGGTCGCCGTCACTCCACTCGGCGCGCAGTGCGTCGATCGAGAACGCCGGCAGCGGCGCCAACCAGGGCGGCGCCTCGCCACCCGCTCGTGCCACGAACCCCGGACCGAATGCGAAGGTGACGGTGAGGCGCGCAGGTGAGTGCGCGAGCTCGGGCTCGGAATCCGCCAGGGCGGGGATGCCTGCGGTGAGGCGCTGCGCATCGTCGGTCAGCAGACGCATCATCCGCCGCAGGCCGTCACGATCCACGTCGGGGCGCAGGTCCAGCGCGACGAAGGTGCCGTGCGCCTGCGCGTCGGTGCCGATCCCAGCTTGATGGACACCGTGGAACGGCACGATCCCCTCGCCGTTCAGCGGTTCGGGCGCGGCAGGTGCGGTGACACTCGGGGGCGAGAGCGCACGATCCACCCCGAGCGCGACGGCGGCCCCCGCCCCGGCGATGACCCCACCGCGCAGCAGCTGCCGGCGCGTCGCCGCGCGTCGCGAGACATCCACGCCGGGTGTCGTCACTTGTGGCCTTCCGATTCCGGCATGTCGTGATCGGAGTACTCCTCCTGCGCACCGGAGTAATCCTTCACCGGCGCGGAGAACGACATCGTCGAGTCGTCAGAGAACGTCAGAGTGAACGCGATCTCCTCCCCCGCCTGAACGGGCTCGGTCAGTCCCATCAGCATGAGATGGTTCGCGCCGGGTTCGAGGTCGAGCGACCCGGAGGCGGGGATCGTGAACCCGCCCTCCACCTGACGCATCGTCATCTTGCCCGCGTCATCGGCGACGGTCTCGTGCAGTTGTGCCGACGCTGCGGCCTCTGTCGTCGCCGAGACGACGATGATGTCGTGCCCGGTCGGGTTCGACAGGGTCCCGAAGGCCGCGGTCATCCCCTCGGGTGCGGCCTTCACCCAGGCGTCGCTGACGGTAACGCTGTCACCGGCGACGGCGGGCTTCGGCTCTGCCGTGGGCGCAGCCGCGGGAGCGCAGCCGGTGAGGGCGATGAGGGATGCCGCGATCAGGGCGAGCACCCGGGGTGCGGTGGTGTGCGTGCGGTGGTTCATGATCTTGCCTTTCGAAGCTCGATTCCGGCCGCGCGGACGCGCGGCCGCGCACGCCGGCGGACTCGACGGAACACGTCGAGAGGGCGGCATGCGTCTCGCCCGCTGCGCGCGGGCGATGCCCCTCACCGCTCAGACGGTGACGGGCTTCTCAGAGAGTCGAGAGCAGCGGAGGGCCACGTCGTGGCATCCGACGCACGACGCGCAGCGCGATGGGCGCATCCGCGTCGGCGTCGATGGGGCGCAGGCGGGATCGGGAGCGCTCGCCGATCGGCAGGGTGCGCCGGCGCACCACGACGCTGATGACCCAGCCGAGAACAGTGCGCGCGAGGCTCAGCAGCTGCCGCAGCACGGACTCACCGCGGTGCAGCAGCGCGGTCGTCGCGACGGCGGCGAAGACGTGGCCGAGCCACATCCCCGCATCCGGCATCACCATTCCCTCGGCGATGGGCGCAAGGACGAGCGGCGCACCGTGCTGATGCCCGGCCGCCGAGTGCACCGGAGCGATCGACCCGAGGACGAAGAGGGTGTGGAAGAGCACCTGGCTCGCCGACACCGAGGCCGCAAGGCGCACAAGGGAGAGCCGTCGTCCGGCGAGCAGCACGCTGATCATCGTCGAGAGCAGCAGCGGCACGGCGATGCCCAGCGGGCCGGGCAGGTCGCCACCGGCGGCGACGTGCGAGAGCAGCGCCGTGAACGTCGCGATGACTGCCGCCACCCCACCCCGCAGCAGGAGCGGAAGTCTCGACGGGCGCATGACTCCATTGTGTCAGGCGCCTGCGTCGCTGACATGTCGGATGCTGCGCCAAAGCATCCGGGCATGAAGAAGGCCCCGGGGTGGAGCCCGGGGCCTTCGTCTACGAGTCTAGCTCAGAGCGCCTCGACGATGGCGCGCATCAGGTCAGCCGTCTCGGAGGGCGTCTTGCCCACCTTGACGCCGGCGGCCTCGAGGGCCTCCTTCTTGGCCTGAGCGGTACCGGCCGAGCCCGAGACGATGGCGCCTGCGTGGCCCATGGTCTTGCCCTCGGGAGCGGTGAAGCCCGCGACGTAGCCGACGACCGGCTTGGTGACGTTCGCCTTGATGTACTCGGCCGCGCGCTCTTCGGCGTCGCCGCCGATCTCGCCGATCATGACGATCGCCTTGGTCTCGGGGTCAGCCTCGAACGCGGCGAGCGCGTCGATGTGCGTGGTGCCGATGACCGGATCGCCGCCGATGCCGATGGCGGTCGAGAAGCCCAGGTCGCGCAGCTCGAACATCATCTGATAGGTCAAGGTGCCCGACTTCGACACGAGGCCGATCGGGCCCTTGCCGGTGATGTTGGCGGGGGTGATGCCGACCAGCGCCTCACCGGGGGTGATGATGCCGGGGCAGTTCGGGCCGATGATGCGGGTCTTGTTGCCCTTCGAGGTCGCGTACGCCCACGCCTCGGCGCTGTCGCCGACGGGCACGCCCTCGGTGATGACGACCAGCAGCGGGATCTCGGCGTCGATGGCCTCGATCATCGCGTCCTTCGTGAACGCACCGGGCACGAAGGCGATCGACACGTCAGCGCCGGTCTTCTCCATGGCCTCGGCGACCGAGCCGAAGACGGGGATCTCGATTTCACCCTCGTGCGGCTTCTCGTGCGTGACGGTCGTGCCTGCCTTGCGGGCGTTGACGCCGCCGACGACGTTCGTGCCGGCCTTCAGCATCAGTGCGGTGTGCTTGGTGCCCTCACCGCCCGTGATGCCCTGGACGATGACCTTGGAGTCCTTGTTGAGGTAGATCGACATATCTTCTGTCCTTCGCAGTCTCAGTCGGGCTCAGGCGTTCGCCAGCTCGGCGGCCTTGTCAGCGCCCTCGTCCATGGTGGCGGCGAGGGTGACCAGCGGGTGGTTCGCCTCGGCGAGGATCGCCCGGCCCTCCTCCACCTGGTTGCCGTCGAGGCGCACCACGAGCGGCTTGGTGGCCGCGTCGCCGAGGATCTCGAGCGCCTTGACGATGCCCTCTGCGACAGCCACGCACGAGGTGATGCCGCCGAAGACGTTCACGAACACGCTCTTGACCTGCTCGTCGCCGAGGATGACGTCGAGGCCGCTGGCCATGACCTGCGCGTTCGCGCCGCCGCCGATGTCGAGGAAGTTGGCGGGCTTGACGCCGCCGTGGTTCTCGCCGGCGTAGGCGACGACGTCGAGGGTGGACATGACCAGACCCGCGCCGTTGCCGATGATGCCGACCTGGCCGTCGAGCTTGACGTAGTTCAGGCCCGCGGCCTTCGCCTTGGCCTCGAGCGGGTCAGCGGCGGCTGCATCCTCGAGCGCTGCGTGCTCGGGGTGACGGATCTCGGACGCGTTCTCGTCGAGGGTGACCTTGCCGTCGAGGGCGATGATGTCACCGGACTCGGTGCGAACCAGCGGGTTCACCTCGACCAGCGTGGCGTCCTCGCCCTTGTAGACCTCGTAGAGCTTCACGAAGACGTCGGAGACCTTCTCGATGAGGTCCTCGGGGAAGTTCGCGGCCTTGGCGATCTCGACGGCCTTGGCCTTGTCGATGCCGGTCAGCGGGTTGACCTCGACGCGTGCGAGCGCCTCGGGCTTCTCGACTGCCAGCTGCTCGATCTCCATGCCGCCTTCGACCGAGCACAGGCTCAGGTACGAGCGGTTGGCGCGGTCGAGCAGCACCGAGAAGTAGAACTCCTCGGCGATCGCGGCGCCCTGCGCGACCATGACGCGCTTGACGACGTGGCCCTTGATGTCGAGGCCGAGGATGGCCTTGGCCGCCTCGTACGCCTCGTCTGGGGTCTTGGCGACCTTGACGCCGCCGGCCTTGCCACGACCACCGGTCTTGACCTGGGCCTTCACTACGACAACACCGCCGATCTTCTCAGCGGCCGCCTTCACCTCCTCCGGCGTATCGGCGACGATGCCGGCAAGAACCGGCACTCCGTACGATTCGAAAAGGTCTCGTGCCTGGTACTCGTAGAGATCCACTCTGCAGTCCTTCGCTGGTTGCGGCGTTTGGGACGCGACAAATGTGTCGGGTGTCGAATATCATTCGACCCGATCCTCAAGCCTACTACCGCTGGCGTCATCGCACGGACGCCGGGTCTAGGCTCTCCGGTATGCAGCAACCGACCCCGCTCCGCACCGGCGTCGTCGCCGCGGCTCTCGAGTTGTTCGCCGCGCAGGGCTTCGAGGCGACCTCCGTCGAGCAGATCGCGAAGGCCGCCGGCGTCTCGCGTTCCACCTTCTTCCGCCAGTTCGGCGGCAAGGAGGACGTCGTCTTCACGGATCACGAGGAGATGCTGGACGAGGTGCGGGTCTTCCTCGAGCAGCCGCACGACGACCCGTGGGCTGCGGTGTGCGAGGCATCTGAGCGCGTCTTCGGGCACTTCGTGCGCGATCCCGAGCTCGCCCGACGCCGCTACGAGGTCGTCAGGCAGGTGCCAGCGCTGCGCGAGCGCGAGATCGTCACCGTGTTCCGCTACGAGCGGCTGTTCGACGAGTATCTGCGCGCCGCTAGGCCCGGACTCGCGCCCATCGACGCGGTGGGCTTCTCCGCTCTGGTCACCGCCGTCCACAATCACGTCCTGCGACAGCTGCTCCGCGGCGCCAAGGTTCCGGTGGCCACCCTGAGCAAGGCGCTGGACGAGGTCAGGCGTCGCTACGGCGTGCTCCCGGAGGGGTCGCCGTCGGCAGCAGACGATGTGGTCGTGGCGGTGTTCCCTCGGTCGATGCCGATCGCCGAGATCTCACGCCGGGTGCAGGCCGAACTGTCCTGACTGCGGGCGCTGCGCGCGCAGTCAGGCAGGCGGATGCTGCCGAAGCAGCACCCGCGAGGCCGAAGTTCAGTCGTCGCAGCCGCAGCGGCCGGCGGCGTTCTTGACCATGAAGCACACGTCGCACGTGCCGTAATCACGTTCGATCGGCTTGGTCTTGATGGCGCGCGGCTCGGCCTT
Source organism: Microbacterium sp. H1-D42 (assembly GCF_022637555.1). NCBI lineage: Bacteria > Bacillati > Actinomycetota > Actinomycetes > Micrococcales > Microbacteriaceae > Microbacterium > Microbacterium sp. H1-D42. Next base: position 2,673,913 of record NZ_CP093342.1, read on the forward strand.
CGGCTTCGCGGCACGGGGTGCCGAGGAACGTCCGGTCGAGGTGCGGGCGGCGCTCGGTGCGCCAGGCAGCACGCTGGGGTGGTTCACGTAGTAGTACGGGGCACGGCCTTCGCTGGGCAGCAGCGGCAGCACGCGTCCGAAGACGAGCACCTGCTCGTCTTCGGAGAAGCCGTTCGTGTAGGTGCGGCCGATGTGCAGAGCCGCACCGTCGCGGCGGAGCGCCTCGATGTAGCGACCACGGTCGATGTAGCTGCTGATGCCGACGGCACCTGTGACGGCGACGATGAACTCGTGGTTCTCGTCGGGGATGCGGTGCGCGCGCAGCGCGTCCGCGAGAGATCGGTAAGGGCGGGAGGTTCCTGCGGGGGTGGGCCCCTGAGCTTCATTCATCACCTTGATTGTCTCACCCGCGCCTGTGCCGCGGGGGACGATCCTGCTCGTCGGTGCCTGCACCGCCGAGCCGTGACACACTGAGCACATGGCACGCGCGACAGTGATCGGCAGTGGCCCGAACGGGCTGTCCGCGGCGGTGGCACTGGCTCGTGCGGGCTACGCGGTCGAAGTGCTCGAGGGCGCCGACACGATCGGCGGCGGCGTTCGCACCGAGCCGGCCACGCTGCCCGGATTCACCTGGGACGTCTGCTCGGCCGTGCATCCGGCAGCCATCGCCTCGCCGTTCTTCCGCGCCTTCGGCTCGGACCGCATCGACTGGATCACCCCCGACATCTCCTACGCGCACCCGCTGGACGACGGCCGCGCGGCGATCGCGTGGCACGATCTCGACAGGACGGCGGATGCCCTTGGGCCAGACGGCCCGGCCTGGCGGGCCCTGCTGCGACCGCTCGTCCGGCGCATCGAGGGGGTCGTCGACTTCACCGGCGGCGCGCTCCTGCGCCTGCCGCAGGATCCGATCGCGGCGGCCCGGTTCGGATTCCGGATGCTGGAGCAGGGCACTCCCTTCGCACGGGCCACTCTGCGCACCGAGGTCGGCGCGGCCCTGCTGTCTGGCGCGCTCGCACATGCGAACGTTCCTCTGCCCTCGCTGAGCGGCGCAGCTGCTGGGCTCCTGCTGGCCGCGCACGGACACGCCCGCGGCTGGGCGTACCCACGAGGTGGGGCGCAGCGCATCGCCGACGCACTGGTCAGCGACATGGAAGCGCACGGCGGTCGCGTCCGATCCGGTGAGCACGTGCACGATCTGGCCGCACTCGACTGGGGCGACCCTGCCCGCGGCGACCTACTGGTGCTGAACAGCTCGCCGCGGCTCGCGCTCACGCATCCCGAAATCCCGGCCGGGTACGCCAAGGCATTGCGCGCCTACCGCTACGGCCCGGCCGCGGCGAAGGTCGATTTCGCCCTCGACGGACCGGTGCCGTGGACGAACGAGCTCGTCGCGCAGGCGCCCACCGTGCACCTCGGCGGAACGCGCGACGAGGTCTGGGCGAGCGAGAACGCCGTGGCACGAGGCACCGTCAGCGACCGCCCGTACGTACTGGCGGTGCAGCCATCGGTACTCGATGACACCAGGGCCCCGGCGGGCAAGGCCGTGCTGTGGGCGTACATCCATGTGCCCGCAGGCTCGGACCTGGATGCCACCGAGCTGATCACTCGTCAGGTCGAGCGCTTCGCACCGGATTTCCGCGAGCGCATCCTGGCCAGTCGCGCCGTGCCGGCGTCTGCCCGCGAGATGCTCAACGCCAGCGAGATCGGCGGAGACGTGTTCGGCGGAGCCTTCACGATCCGCCAGGCGTTCCGGCGGCCTGTGCTCTCCCCCACACCGTGGCGCACCCCGATGCCAGGGGTGTACCTCGCGTCAGCATCCACCCCTCCCGGCCCCGGCGTGAACGGCATGTCGGGCTGGCACGCCGCGCGCACCGCGCTGCGCGATGCGCGAACCCCCGCGACCCTTGAGGAGCTGTTCACATGACCAAGTATGAGATCCCCGCTCCCATGCTCGCCAAGGCCGCGGCCGCCGTGCCCGACCCCGCGAAGAAGCCCATGCTGTACGAGCCCAAGTGGGACGGCTTCCGCGGACTGATCGCGTGGGATGGCGAGACGCTCGAGATCGGCTCCCGCGGCGCGAAGCCGCTGACCCGCTACTTCCCCGAGCTGGTCGAGCAGCTCGCCGAGATCCTGCCAGGACCCTGCCTGCTCGACGGTGAGATCGTCGTCGCCACCGGCCCCGAGGGCGCGCAGCGCCTGGACTGGGAGGCGCTCAGCCAGCGCATCCACCCCGCCGCGTCGCGGGTCGCGAAGCTCGCCGCTGAGACGCCGGCGATGTTCATCGCCTTCGACCTGCTCGTCGAGGGCGACGAGGATCTGCAGTCGCTGCCGTTCCGTGAGAGACGAGCGCGGTTGGAGCGGATGCTGGCGCACGCCCGCCCGCCGCTGCACCTCACCCGCACCACCGAAGACCCCGATCTCGCGCAGCGCTGGCTCGCCGAGTTCGAGGGCGCTGGGCTCGACGGCGTGGTCGCCAAGCCGCTCGATGACCCGTACGCGCCGGGCAAGCGCACCCTGATCAAGATCAAGCACGCCCGCAGCGCAGATGTCGTAGCCCTCGGGTACCGCGTGCACAAGAGCGGGTCCGGCGTCGGATCGCTGCTGGTCGGCTTGTACGGCGACGACGGCGAGCTGCGGCAGGTCGGCGGGGTCGCGGCGTGGTCGGATGCCATGCGTGCGCAACTCGTCGAAGACCTCGAGCCCCTGGTCGAGCGCGATGTGGACGGTGCGGCGGTGACCGGTGCGGGCGAGCGCTCGCGGTTCAGCGGAGCGAAGGACGTGTCGTTCGTGCGGCTGCGCCCGGAGCGCGTGCTGGAGGTGCGCTACGACCAGCTGGAGGGCTGGCGGTTCCGACACACGGTGCAGTTCGAGCGCTGGCGCCCGGATCGCGACGCCCGCTCCTGCACGTACGATCAGCTCGAGACGGTGGCCGGTTACGACCTGGCCGACGTGCTGGAATGAGAGCGGAGCGCCTCAGCGCACAGGCGGGGTGAACTCCACGATCGGGATGTCGGCCTCGCCTCCCGCGGCGTAGTCCATCGCCGCGCTGAGGTGCTCCCACGCCTCTGGATGCTCGGCGGCGTAGCGCTTCAGCCGCTCGGCGGATTCTTCAGCATCCAGCATCCGCACCTTCGCCGGCACGCGCCGTGCGCGGCCGGTGCTCAGGTACGCGACCCCGTTCGCCTTCAGGTTCCGGTACCACTGCGCTTTCGTGCCGAATCCGGATGCCACCCGGATCGCGTTCCGCTCGCGCTCGACCACCTCGACGACGACGTAGCGCGGCTCGTGGGATTTGCGTCCGAGGTGCTCGATCATCACCAGCCGTTCGCCGAACACCCACCCGAAGCCAGCGCGGTACATCCCGATCGGCAGTCGGACCAGCCACGGCGTCTCCAGCAGCTTCGCGGCGAGGCGATCCATCATGCCCGTCCGCTCGGTCAGGTCCGTGCGCTCAGGCATCTTCCTCTTCCCAGTTCGCAGCGACCTTCTTGCTCGGCTGCACGCGCGGGGGCTCACCAGGCATCTTGGGGAACTCCGGCGGGAACGAGAGCTCTCCGAGCCCGTTCTCGACGTCGCGGTCCCACCACTGCAGCAGGGTGTCGATGCGTCCCGGCGCCTGCTGCATGTCGGCCCACGGGTCGCCTACGTCGGCGAGCCTGCCGGGGATCGTGCGGATCGTGAACTGCTTCGGGTCGATGCCGTCGAGTTCCTCCCAGTGCACCGGCGTCGAGACGGGAGCCCCGGGGATCGCACGAGGGCTGTAAGCGCCGGCCATGGTCCGATCGCGATTGGCCTGGTTGAAGTCGACGAAGATGCGCTCACCGCGCTCCTCTTTCCACCAGCTCATGGTGACGGCTTCGGGCATCCGACGCTCGAGCTCGCGACCGGCGGCGATCACGGCATGCCGCACGACCAGGAACTCCCACTCCGGAACGATCGGGCAGAACACGTGCAGCCCGCGGTTGCCGCTGGTCTTGATGAACGCTTCCAGCCCCGCCTCGCGCAGCACCGTGCGCAGCTCGTGCGCAGCGATGACGGCCTCGGCCATGCCGGTGCCCGGCTGCGGGTCGAGGTCGATGCGCAGCTCGACGGGGTTGTCGGTGTCGGACGCAAGCGACGCCCACGGATGGAACACGATGGTGTTCATCTGCACGGCCCACACGATCGCGCTCGGCCGGTTCAGCACGAGCTGCGGGTGCTGCCTGCCGCTGTTGTAGGTGACGGTGACGGCATCCACGAAATCGGGCGTGCCCTTGGGCGGGTTCTTCGAGAAGAAACCGGCGGCCGCCTTGCCGCCGGCGGCGGCGATGCCGTCGCGGAAGCGTTCCAGTGAGACCGGCCGGTGGCCGGTGGATGCCAGGAACGGCACGGCCACCTGTTGCACGTATTCGGCGTACTCGGCCTTGGTGATGCCGTCCGCGCCTTCGACTGGCCAGACGACCTTGTTCGGGCTCGACAGCGAGATGTCGCGTTCGCCGTCGGGGTCCTGCACGGTCACGGTCACACGCTCGGAGGCCATGGGAACGACCTTAGGCGCTCCGGTGGAACCACGACAGTAGCTGTTGTGCGTGCGTTGATCGGGTGTGCGTGTGACGGCTTCAGTGCGTTGATGGCGGCAACGAGTCTGGCGCATACAGAGCCCTGGCCAGTCCGTCCATGATGTCGGGAATGCGGGTGCCTCCGGCGAAGATCTCGGTATCAGCGGCATCCACGATGCGCCTGTTCTCGCCCGCCTTCGTCAGCGCGATGCTCGGCTGGGCTTCAAGCAGTCCGTCGATACCTCCGGCGCTCTCGAGTCCCTTCGTCATCACCAGGATGACATCGGGATCGATCTCGATGAGAGCTTCTGGCGTCATCGGCCGCTCACCCTGCCAGCCGATCTCGGAGGCGACATCGATCGCGCCCACCGAGCTGATCAGCGAGTCTGCCCCGCTTCCGCTTCCGAACAGGTAGTAGATGCCTGCCGTGCCGCGCACGTACAGGAACGCGACTCGCGGCAGCAGCTTCTCATCGGCCGGCAACAGGCGTGCGATCTCAGTGCGCTTCTGCTCGATCGCGGCGGCGAGGCCGTCGATGAGTTCATCAGCCGAGTCGGTGACGCCGAGGGCGTTCGCGATGGCGTGGATGGTCTGAAAGGTCGAGTCGGGATCGGTTGCGCGGGGCACGGTGACCACCGGAATCCCCGCGTCGCCGAGCTGCAGCACGACGTCGGTGGGTCCGATCGATCCGTCGGTGAGGATCAGCGTGGGATTCAGCGCGAGCACGCCCTCAGCATCGATGGTGTGCCCCTTCTTGGTCACCACCGGGAGGTCGCCGCGGCCGGGCAGGTCCGTCGCGATGTCACGGCCGACGAGGCGATCGCCGAAGCCCAGCGCGTCCACCAGCTCCGCGACGGTTCCGCTCAGCGACAGCGCGATGATCCGCGAGGTGTCGGTGACTGCCACCTCGCGCGAACCGTGTCCATCCACAGAAGTGACTGTCGAGGGGAGGTTCGGCTCGGCTGCGGCGATCCCGTCCAGCGAGGAGTCGCCGATGACGACGGTGGAGGGCCCCGTGATGGCGCTCGGATCATCGACGGCGGTGAGCTCGGACAGCGGCGGCAGGTCGACGGACGCCACTTCGGTCGGCGTCGAGGGGTTCTGCGCGGCAGCCCCTTGACACGCGACGAGCGTGAAGGCGAGGAGGATGCCACCCAGTGCGGCCGCGAGAGGATGAGCGCCGCGCATGCGAACCCTTCTGCTGGTGAGAACTAAAGTAAGCCTACCCTAAACTGGTTGGGTGACCTCAGATCTCACTTCGGCCCCAACGCCGCTTCGAACGGGCGCAGACGACGGCCGGCGACGGGGACGGAGCATCCTGTTCTGGTCACTGGGTGTCGCACTGATCGCCTCGTTCATCACGAGCACCGGGGTGGGTCAGCTGAATGTGCCACCACTGCAGGTGCTCGGCACGCTGCTCGAGCCGCTCGGCATCGGGGGCCTCCCCCTGCCCGACACTGAAGCCGCCCAGCGGGGCCTGTGGATGATCCGCTTCCCGCGGGCGGCGATGGCCGCCGTCGTCGGCGCCTCCCTCGCGGTCGCCGGTCTCCTCATGCAGGCGATCTTCGGCAATCCGCTTGCCGAGCCCGGGGTCGTCGGGGTCTCCTCCGGCGCCGCCGTGGGTGCGGGAATCTGCATAGTGTTCGGCGTCACCGCGTTCGGCGAGTGGACCCTGCCTGTGTTCGCGTTCGCTGCGGGCCTGGGCGTCAGCCTCGCGGTATATGCGCTGAGCCGCGCAGAAGGACGCACCGAAGTCGTCACGCTGGTGCTCACCGGCATCGCCGTGAACGCTGTCGCCGGCGCCGCCATAGCCCTGCTGACGTTCCTGGGGGACACGCAGTCGCGCGAGCAGATCGTGTTCTGGCAGCTCGGCAGCCTGGCTGGAAGCCGATGGTCGCAGGTGCTCATCTGCGTCGTCCTTCTGGCCGGCGGACTCATCGCCGCTTATCTGATCGCGCACCGCCTGGATCTCCTCGCCCTGGGCGAGCGCAGTGCGCGCCACCTGGGCGTGCACGTCGAGCGACTGCGACTGTTTGCGATCGTCGTCGTCGCGCTGCTCGTCGGCTCCGCCGTCGCGTTCGCCGGCATCATCGCCTTCGTCGGCCTGGTCGTGCCGCATCTGATGCGCATGATCCTCGGCCCAGCGCACCTGCCGCTGATCACCGCCAGCGTTCTGGGCGGCGCGCTGCTGCTCACGCTGGCCGATCTTGGAGCCCGCACCCTCGTGCCGATGGCCGATCTGCCGTTGGGGATCCTCACCTCGCTCGTCGGCGGACCGTTCTTCTTCTGGCTGCTGCGGCGCACCCGCCGAACGTCGGGAGGCTGGGGATGACCGGGTCTACGACGATGCCGGCGTGCGCTCTGCGTGACGTGCGGGTGATCCGCGCTGGCCGGCCCCTGCTCGACGGCGTCGACCTGGAGCTGCACCACGGCGAGGTGCTGGCCGTCCTCGGGCCGAACGGCGCGGGCAAGTCGACACTGCTCGGTGTGCTCGCCGGCGACGTCGACGCCGATCAGGGCGCGGTGGAGTTCGCCGGACGCCCCCTGGCCTCGTGGTCTCTGCGCGACCTGTCGCGTCGGCGCGGTGTGCTGCTGCAGGAGAACCGCACGGCATTCCCGTTCACGGTGCGCGAAGTGGTCGAGATGGGCCGTGCGCCGTGGCGGCGCACCGAGCACGCCGGGGAGGACGAAGAGGCGATCTCTTGGGCGATGTATGTGGCAGACGTCGCGCACCTCGCCGAGCGCCGCACTCCGTCACTGTCCGGCGGAGAGCGCGCCCGCACCGCGTTCGCTCGCGTGATCGCCGGGAGCACGACCGTGCTCTTCCTCGATGAGCCCACTGCGGCTCTCGACATCGGTCACCAGGAGTCTCTGCTGCGGCGCGCCCGCGAGCTCGCATCCGCCGGTGCGGCGGTGCTGATCGTGCTGCACGATCTGAACCTCGCCGCCGCCTACGCGGATCGAGTGGTCCTGCTGCAGGACGGCCGGGTCGCGGCATCCGGTCCCCCGGAGACCGTGCTCACTGCAGCGATCGTCTCGGACGTCTACCGCACCCAGGTAGAGGTGATCGCCCACCCGGGAACCGGGCAGGCGATCATCGTTCCGCTGCGCGAAGAGCTGCGGCCGGACTAGCTCCCGCCGCGGCGCCGCACCAGCAGCACGGCGCCGGCGGCGGCAGCCACGGCGACCGTGCCTCCTCCTAGCGCGATCGGCAGCCAATTGATCCCATCGTCCGCGATCGGGGCGGATGCCTCCGTCGTGGACGGGGCGGGAGTTTCCTGTTCAGCCGGTTCCTCCGGCTCATCGGTCGCACAGGCGAGGGCGACGTCGAGCGTGACCGGGTCCAATTCGTCCCCGGCCTGGTAGAAACCGCCGAATGCCGGGGCTCCGGCCTCAGTGAGCGTCATCGGCGCGGACGCGACGGCCAGTGTGCCGGCGTCGGTGTCGACGGCGACCGGTGCATCGAGGGCAGCGACTTCGGCCTGCTTCTCGTCCAGCGCGAGTTCACCGGACGTGTCGTTGCTGCGCACGTCCAGGTGCAGCGTCGCGCTGCCGTCTTCGGCGATGACGATCTGCGGTGCGCCGAGCGTCATGTCGAGCACGCCACCGTGGCCCGTGAAGTGCACGGTGCCGGCGAAGGTCACAGTGCCTGCGCCGGTCTCTGCGTCGAGTTCGCCGGTGGGGGCGGTGAAGGTGAATTCGGGTGTGGCGTACTCCGCGCCGTCGGCGGCCTGCCACTCGCCCTTGGCGATGCTGCCCGAGATGTATGAGCGGAAGCTCTCCTTCACCCCCCAGGTCAGGGTTCCGGAGGAGACTGTGCAGACGCCGGAACCTGCGGCTGTGACGGTCGTTGTGGCGGCTGCCGACGTCGGCGCCGCGCCGGCGAGCACGGCGCCTGCCGCCAGAAGCAAAGCGGGCATGCGGAGGAAGTTGTTCATCAGAAGCTCCTGTGTTCAGTGCGCAGGGGGATGCCGCTCGCGACGAGCGACATCCCCCTGTCAGTCAGACGGTGCGACGACGAGCGACGACCAGCGCGCCGCCCACCAGGAGCAGGACGATGCTGAGCGCGACGCCGAAGATCGGCGTGTCGGATCCCGTCGTGGCCAGCGCCGCGGCGCCGCTGCCAGTGGGATCCGTGGCCGCGTCACAGCTCACGGTGCCGCCAAGGTTCACACTCAGCGACACGGCATCGAGCGGGGCCCCCGCCTCGTAGAAGCCGGCGAACGCTGCGGCTCCGTCGGCCGTGAGCCGTGCGGACGCACCGTTCACCGAGAAGCTCGAACCCGAGCTCTTCGCGTTGAACGAGAGCGTCGCGAACCGCACGGTCGCGTTGGTGGTCTGATTGCCCGCAGTATCGGTCGAGCGCACGTGCGCGTACAGCGAACCCGTTCCGTTCCCGTTGAGCACGACCCGTGGATTGCTCAGCCGGAAGTCGAGCAGTCCGTTGTGGCCGGTGGCGCTGAGACTTCCCGAGAAGCGGATCTGCCCGCGGTCGCCGGCCTCGGTGTTCAGCGAGCCGTTGGCGACGCTGAACGACCCGCCCGAGAACTCGCCCTTGGCGATCGGTCCCTCGACGTACGAGCGGAAGCTCTCCTTGAGACCCCAGTCGAGCGTGCCACCGGTGACGCTGCGCGCCACGCAGACGGGCTCGGCAGGAGCGGTCGGGCCGACCGGCGCGGTCGGCACGGTCGGCTTCGGCGTGACCGGCACCACCACAGCAGCGGACACCTGAAGCGGGGCGACGAGGAAAGGCGTCGCCGCGCTCTGTCCGCCCTCGTCGACGAGGAACGCCTGCACCTCGTGCCGCCCCTCGGCGAAGTCGGCAGGAACGCCCCATCCGAGTCGGGCGACACCCTGACTGTCGGCCACGGCGGTGCCGGCGTCGACGGGATCGGAGTGCACTTCGAAGCGTACCTTCTGCCCCTCGTCGAGGCCCTTCACGACGAAGCTGACGATGTCACCGGGACGCACAATCGAGTTCGTGCCGGTGAGCACATCGAGCGTCGGCTCGTCGGCCGGCGTCTCAGGCTCGATCGGACGCTTACCTCGGTAGTCGACCGTGATCGCCAACTCCTGCTCAGCGTTCTTCATACCACCGGCGGCATACGTGTACACGCCGTAGCTGCCTCCTTCGACTTCTGCCTCGACCGGGGCGACGGCGAGAGTCGCGGTGAACGTGCCGTCGGCCTTCAACTCGACCCACTGCTTGCGAACCGTCTCCTGGAACACGGGTGGGATCTGGTCGACCGTATCGGCCGTCAGCGCCCACAGCTGCGAACTCACCTTGCGAACGCTGCTCGCGGCGCCCGCGGACGGGCGCCAGTCGGCGCCGAAGTTGCCGAAGACGACGTAGTCGCCCTGTGGGAGGGTCGCGGGGATCGGCATGCCGCGTCCGCCGATGTTGGCCTGCGGGTCGAAGCCCGATCCCTTGACCACGAGCGTGTCGCCGTCGTACACGGGAGCGCCGCCGACTGGGGTCACGCCGTCAGCGAGGAACACCTCGACTGCGGGCGTCCACTGCGGATCGGTGGGCGTTGTGCCCTCTTCGGCGCTGACGGTGAGCGAAACGGCAGCGGAGGCGGACGCGCGGAATGCGTCGGAGTCGGCAGGAGCGAACGATGCGGTGAGACTGTGCGCGCCTGCTGCGAGGGCCGTTGTCTTCAGCGTCGCGGCGCCGGCAGCGACCGGGACGGTTCCCAGAGTCGCCTGACCATCGCGGAACGTCACCGTCCCTGCCGCGCCCGCGGGCGTGACCGTGGCGGACAGCGTGACCTCGTCACCGGTTTCCGGCGCGATCGGGCCGACCGCCAGCGTGGTGGCAGTGTCGACGGCGGGCTGAACGGGAGCCGTGACCGGAGCCGTCAGCGTCAGCGCGTCGAGCGCCGTACCGGCCGCGTAGAAGCCGCCGAATGCCTCCGCGCCTGCCGCAGTGAGGGCGACCGCCGCGTTGCTCCAGGTGTACGTGTCCCCGGACCGAGTCGGCGTGGGGAGCGAGATCGCACCGAAATCGACGTCGTTCAGCGTGAAGACTTCTCCGATCTCGGTCATGCTCGCGAACTCACGGCCGGTCACGTCGAGCAGGAGACGTGCCGTCGTGGCGGAGGTGAAGACGACCTGCGGCTGGGTGAACTCGAGATCGAGCGCGTGCCCGCCCGCCATGGCGTGCCCCTGGAAGCGCACGCCGGCTCCGTTGGCGAAGGCGATGGCGGCCGAGCTGCCATCGACCGCTGCGGTACCGGAGCCGCCCGTCCACCGGAACGCGCCGTTCACACCGCCGAGATTCGTGATCGAGCCGTGGGCGATCGGGCTCACCACGTAGGAGCGGAAGGACTGTTTCACTCCCCATTCGAGGGTGGCTGCCGACACAGTGCCCGGCGTCGGCGCCGCGGTCGCGGCGATGGGGGTCAGCAGGCCGCCGATGGCGACCAGTGCGGCGGTGGCGAGCGCGAGCAGCACTCTGGGCCTCCGCGATGTTCTCGGGATCATGGACACGGCGAACGAGTCTCCTCTGTGAAGGTGAAGCTGTGCAGATGACCCGCGATCGCAGGTCAAACTAAGGTTAGCCTCACCTAACACAAATAGCCAAAGGGATGACGGAAGTACCCCTTCGCGCCAGCTGCGGTCGCGGCCGAGGTGCCGGTCAGGCTGCGGGGCGCAGGCGACCCAGGTCGAGGAAGACGGCCGTGTTGAACCGGTAGGCGGCGCGCACCTCGTCGAGCATGCGCTGCTGCTCGGCATCCGACAGCGTTTCGCCGTACGCGTCGAGAACGCCACGGTAGGCGTTCTTGAACGCGTCGAGGTCGCCGAGCGCGGCGAAGTCGTAGAACGCGACGCCGTCGGCCTCGAAACCGAACTGCTTGATCATGCGGCGGGCGATCATCTGGCCGCCGGAGAGGTCGCCGAGGTAGCGCGTGTAGTGGTGCGCGATGATCCCGGGGATCCAGCCCGCTTCGCCCACCTCGGCGATGCGCTGCGCGTAGGCCGCGGCCGCGGGGACGGCTTCGATGCGGTCCTGCCAGTCCGCGCCGAGCAGGTGCACGAGGTCGCGCTCCAGCGTGGCCAGGCGCAGCAGCGCCTCTGGGTGCAGCGGGGCGAGCAGCGGGTCATCGAGCAGCTGACGCGCCGCGACTTCGAGCGCCTCGTACATGAAGTAGTGCTGCACGACGAGATCGGTGTAGTCCTCGAGCGTGCCCTTGCCGCGCATGAGATCGGCCATGAACGTGGCCCCCTCACTGTCACCGTGGTCGCCCCAGGTGGCGGTGCGGATGCGGTGCGCGAACCCCTCGCCGGCGGGCGGCTCGGCCGAGTGCGCACCGTGGTGTCCGGGTGCGCCGTGGTGACCCGCTGCGCCATGGTGTCCGGGTGCGCCATGATGACCGGCGGCACCGTGGTGGCTGTCAGCGGGTGCGGGAGCGTGCTCCTCGCGCGGTGAGATGCCGAGCGTCTTGCAGGCGTCGCGGTAGATCATCACGACCTCGCGGCGGATCTGCGGGCGCTCGGTGACCTCTCCCCCGGGCCAGCCGAGAGTCAGGGTGTGCTCACCGTCAGCATCCGTCACCTGCCACGTGCCGCCGTGTGCGTCGAGGGACGTCATCACCGAGCCGGTCGCTGTGGGGTGCCCGAAGGCGCGCGCGATCAGCAGGCTGTCGCCGGTGTGGTCGTCATTCATGTGCGCAGTGACGGCGCCGATGACGGACTCGTCGATGATCAAGGTCACGGGATCTCCCCAGAACTGGCTCGCGGTTGAGGTAAGGCTCGCCTTAGTCTACGGCCAATTGCTGAACACCGGTTGCGATTGGGGGACCCCGCCTGCTCAGTCCTCGATGTCGATCGCCAGCACGAGAACCGCGCTGAGCGAATCGCGGCCGACCGCGAGCGACGGGCCCGCGATGTCGACGATCACGCCGGCGATCTCGGGGTGATCGCTGAGAACCTTCGCCAATTGCTCCGGCTGGAACGGCATCGGCCGGTCGTTGCGCCCGAGGGCGACGACCTCGAGCGGGTGCGAGAACACCTGCAGAAAGCGCGTGCCGTCCGGCCCGTGCACCTCGGCGATGCCGACCGGCTGACCGTTGCTGCCGTCGTTCACCGCCACCCAGCTGCGCGTCTTGGCCAGCGCCTCGGCGACGCGCACCGGAGTCTGCTCGTCACGCGGGGCGACGACCTGCGTCTTGATCGCCATCTCTGCATCGCCCTGCTCAAGCGCCTTCTGCAGCAGTTCGGTCGGGAACACCGCACGGTGCGGGGCGGAAGAGTTGTCGAGGATGATGCCGGCGAAGTCCCCTGAGACGACCTGCTGGTAGACCGCGGTCACCGGCTGGGCGATCGCAGATGTAGATGCCGCATCCTCTGAGCCGTCCACCGAGTCGCGCAGTGCCTTGCCCGAGCTGTACGCGAGCATGAACGAGCGCTCGCCGTCGCGCACGACACCGACGGCGAGCGGCTTGCCGGAGTTCAGCTGCTCACGGGCGTCACCGTGCACCCGCAGGTAGAGGTGGCCCTGCAGCGACTGGCGCATGACGCCGATCAGCTGTTCGTTCGAGGCGCCCTCTTCGAGCTCGGCGAGCGCCTCGCGCAGCAGCACGTTGTCGTTCAGCCCGTCGACGGTGTGCTTCTGCTCTGGCGGGGTGGCAGCGGCCAGCGGCAGGCTCGGCTTGGCCTGCTCGCCAGGCATCGGGGGCGCCGGCGTACGCGGGCGGTCAGTGTCCGCCGGCTTAGCCGGGGCGGCATCTTCGGTCGGCAGCGCCACTTCCGGCCCTGCGTCGGCACCGACGCCGCGGAAGGCCTGCACCGAGATGTTCACCGCGGGGATGTTCGCGTCTGGCGCCGGCTCGGCGGAGACCTCCGCCGCAGCATCCTCCGCCTGCTCGGGCAGATCCGCCTGCTCCGGCGCGACCTCGGCGTCGGATGCGGGCTGGGCGTCGGACTTCTTGCGACGGGAGAAGAGGGCCATGTCAGTCAGCCTAATCGCCGCCGCGAGTCGCGACTCGCCACGATTTCACAGGACGATTGCAATTGCGCAGGAGGATCTGGCCCGGATTCTCCTGTGGAGTTGCAATCGTCCTGGATTGTTGCGGGCAGAGTTCCGAGCGGAGACGTCGGATGCCCGCGACTACAACTTCGTGATCGGAGCGATCTTGATCAGCAGCTTCTTCTGCCCCGCGGAATCGAAGCGCACGTGCGCGATGCGCTTCGCGCCCTCACCGGTGACGGCCTCGACGCGGCCCTCGCCGAAGTCGTCGTGGCGGATGCGATCTCCGGAGGTCAGCTCGAGATCGCCGTTGTCGCGGACCTTTCCGGTGACCTTGTTCGGGAAGCGGTCCATCGCGGTCGACAGCGGCTTGAGCCCGGCGCCCTTGGGAAGCGACTTCGGGGCGAACGGGTCGTTGCTGCGACCGCCGAACCCACCACCAGAGCCGCCGCCGTACCCACCCCCGGGGCGGCGGGCGTTCAGCGCGCGCGACTGCGTGCCACCGCGGGAGTTCACGTCCCCCGGCGACTGCCGCCAGTCGACCAGGTCTGCCGGGATCTCCTGCAGGAACCGGCTCGGCATGGCCACCGACACCTCGCCGAACTGCGCTCTGGTCATAGCGAGCGAGAGGTGCAGGCGCTTGCGCGCCCTGGTGATGCCGACGTAGAACAGCCGGCGCTCCTCCTGTGGACCGCCCGGTTCCCCCGCCGAGATGCGGTGCGGGATCAGGTCCTCTTCGACGCCGGTGACGAACACCGCGTCGTACTCCAGCCCCTTCGCGGTGTGCAGCGTCATCAGCGAGACAGAGCCCGACTCGTCGTCGAGGTCATCCGCATCCGAGACCAGCGCCACTTCGGTCAGGAAGTCCACGATCGTGCCATCGGGGTTGTTGCGTGCGAAATCACGCGCCACGGCGATGAACTCATCGAGGTTCTCGAGCCGCGCCTCATCCTGCGGGTCGCGGCTGGCGCGCAGCGAATCGAAGTAGCCGCTCTTGTTCAGCAGCACGGTCAGTCCCTCGGCGACCGAGGTCGACGCCGGCACCTCGCCGGATGCCGGCAGCAGGATCTCGGTGGCCTCGTTCAGCACCTCGTCGAGTCGCGTGATCGCGGCCTGGATCTTCGGGCCGACACCCAGCTGCCCCGGCGAGCGCAGCGCATCGCGGAAGCTGATGCCGTGCTGCTCGGCGAACATCGCGATCGAAGCCTCGGTGACACCGCCGATGCCACGACGCGGGGTGTTGAGGATGCGCCGCACTGCCATCTCGTCGGCAGGGTTCGCCACCGCGACCAGATACGCCAGAGCGTCCTTGATCTCGGCGCGCGCGTAGAACTTCGTTCCGCCCATGATCTTGTATGGCACGGCCGAGCGGATGAAGATCTCCTCCAGCGCACGGGACTGCGAGTTGGTGCGGTAGAACACGGCCATCTCGGAGTACGGAATGCCGGCACGACGCAGGGACTCCACCTCATCGGCGACGAACTGGGCCTCGTCGTGCTGCGAGTAGCCGGTGAAGCCGACGATCTTCTCGCCCGCACCGCGGTCGCTCCACAGGTTCTTCGCCTTGCGGTCGAAGTTGTTGCCGATCACGGCGTTGGCAGCCGAGAGGATGTTCTGCGTCGAGCGGTAGTTCTGCTCGAGCAGAACTACCTTCGCACCGGGGAAGTCCCGTTCGAACTCGGTGATGTTGCGGATGTCGGCGCCGCGGAACGCGTAGATCGACTGGTCGGAGTCGCCGACCACCGTCAGCGACGCGCCCTCCACGTCCCCCGCCGCAGAACCTGAGCTCGAAGAACGATCGGGTTCGAAGATCATCATCCCCGTATCCCGGTCGTTGAGCCAGCCCGAAGGGCGAGTCGAAACGCGCATGCCGTTCATGGCATACGGGTCGGGAGCCGCGCCCTCGTTCGACGGCGGCCTGGTCAGTTCGTGGATCAGCGCGTACTGCGCGTGGTTGGTGTCCTGGTATTCGTCGACGAGGACGTGCCGGAACCTGCGGCGGTACACGTCGGCGACCTTCGGGAACGCCCGGAACAGGAACACGGTCTGCGCGATGAGGTCGTCGAAGTCGAAGGCGTTGGCCTTCTGCAGGGCGCGCTGGTAGTCGGTGAAGATGTCGGCGAACTTGCGCTCGGCCGGGTCGCTGAGGTTCGCCTGACGGGCGTGCCCCTCAGCATCCAACAGCTCGTTCTTCAGCTTCGAGATGCGCGATTGCACCGCACCGGGGGTGAGTCCGTAGGCGTCGGCCTCGTGCTCTTTGACCAGCCGCTTGATCAGCGCGCGGGAGTCGCCGGAGTCGTAGATCGTGAAGGTCTTCGTGAAGCCGAACTGCTCGGCCTCGCGGCGCAGGATGCGCACGCACGCCGAGTGGAACGTCGAGATCCACATGCCGCGCGCGGCATCGCCGACCAGCGCGGCGACGCGCTCGCGCATCTCGCCGGCGGCCTTGTTGGTGAACGTGATGGCGAGGATCTGGCTCGGCCACGCCTCGCGCTGACGCAGCAGCAGGGCGATGCGGCGGGTCAGCACGCTGGTCTTGCCAGAGCCGGCGCCGGCGACGATCAGCAGCGCGCTGCCGCGGTGGGTGACAGCTTCGAGCTGCTGCGGGTTCAGCCCGGCGAGCAGCTCGTCAGGGCCGTCTGAGGACTGCGGGCCGGATGCTGCGGGAACGATGAGGGGTGCGTCGGTCATGTCCCTTCGAGTCTAGGCCGGGCTCCTGACACCGACCCGCCGCTCGGGAGCAGCGGTCAGGCGATCCGGGTGCCGGGCGGAAGGCGGCGGGCCGGAGTGCGGGTGCGCGCCCACGCACCGGCGAACAGACCGCCGGCGATCAGCGCCTGCACGCCGAGTCCGACGAACCAGCTCGGCACGGTGCCGTTAACGAGCTCCTCGGCAGTCGGGCCCTCGGTCCAGCCCTGATCGCACGCATCCCACTGCTGCGGCTCTGGCGGCCGCTGCGCCATGCGCACTCCGACCTTGAGCTGCCCGAACAGGTCGTTCGGGTAGCCGTTCACGAACGTCGTCGGCGTCGCGTCGGCGAGCACCACGAACGGATTCGCCGCGAGGAAACCCCAGACCAGGTCGAAGCGCGGCTGCTCGTAGCTCGTCTCGATCCACTGATCGCAGATCGGCTCGCCGGTCGTGTCATCCCACGGCCGCTCCTGCTGCGTGAACTCGGTGCGGATCGCCGCGCCGCCGAGCCCGAATGCGATGAGTGTGCCGATGACGAGCCCGGCCACCGCCAGGTACGTCGCCGCGATCGAGAACAGCGGGCGGGCGATCAGCCCGCTGAGTCCGACGCCGATGGCGGCCACGACGATGATCTCGGCCAGCAGCACCAGCACCGAGACCACCAGCATCCCCGCAGTGACGCCTCCCCCGATCATGCTGATCAGCAGGAACGGCACCGCGATGAGCAGGAACACCGCGCCCGTCGCGACGGCCGCCAGCAGCTTGCCGAGCATGATGTCGCCCGTGGTCGCCGCGGTCACCTGGATCGGTGCGAGGGTGGCCGCCTCGCGGTCGCCGTTGATCGCGTTGCCGCTGAGCGTCGGCGAGACCAGCACCACCAGCAGCAGCACGAAGTTGACGACGATCGAGTAGACACCCGCATTGGGTTCGCTCTGGAACGAGAACACCAGGAACGACAGCGCCGTGATGCCGATCAACAGCACGACGAAGACGCCGATCAGCACGTACCAGCCGACGCTGCGCAGCCGCTGCGTCAGCTCGAGACGGGCGATGGTGAGAATTCGCGCGAAGCTCATGACCCCGCTCCTTCCTGCGGGGCGGCGGGCGGGTCGGCGCGCGGTGCGGGCGGCGGCGGGGCTGCGGCGGGCGGAGGTGGGCTCGCGGCGGGCGCCGGTCCTGCCGGCGCTGTCGAAGGCGTCGGATGCTGCAAGGCGAGGAACGACGCCTCAAGCGCGCTCTGCGCCGGCGAGAACTCGAGCACAGGGAGTCCGGCGCTCACCAGACGCCGCAGCCCTTCGACCACACCGGCATCGCCTGTGAACGACACCAGCGCGTCACCGCGGTCGTTCCCAACCTGCTCGACCGGCAGCTCCAGCGCTGCTGACACCGCGGCGACAGCATCCGGCGCCGCCAGGCGCACGCGATACGCGCGGGACGTGCGCGCCGCGACGGGATCGACCACCGCGCCGGCGACCATGAAGACCGCGTCGTCGATGACCTCCTCGAGCTCGGAGAGCACATGACTCGAGATCAGCACCGTCTTGCCCTGGGCGGCGAGGCCGCGCAGCATGATCCGCAGCTGCACCCTGGCCTCGGGGTCGAGGCCGGATGCCGGCTCATCGAGCAGCAGCACCTGCGGATCGTGCACCAGCGCACGCGCGAGTCCGAGCTTCTGCTTCTGGCCGCGCGACAGCACTCGCGCGGGCGAACCCGCGTGCTCGGCGAGCCCCACGATGCGCAGCAGCTCATCCGCGCGCCCTGCGGCATCCACCGCCGACATGTCATGCAGCCGGGCCGTCGTCACGATGCTCTCGCGTGCCGTCAGCGACGGCCAGGCGCCCAGCGCGTCTGGCATCCATCCGAGCATCCGACGCGCTGCAGCCGGGTCGACGACGGGGTCGACTTCGCCGATGCGGATGCTGCCGGCGTCAGGGGCCAGCAGCGATGCGAGCATCAGCAGCAGCGTCGTCTTGCCGGCGCCGTTGGGACCGACGAGGCCCGTCACACGGCCCGCCTCAGCACGGAACGTGGCATCCGACACGGCGTGCACCTGACCGAACGACCGCCGGACGTTCTCTGCGACGATTCCACTCATGGCCGAAGCCTAGGCGAGGGATGCGAGAATCAGCGCATGCGCACGATCCTCAACATCATCTGGGTCATCTTCGCCGGCTGGGCACTGTTCCTCGCCTACGTCGTGGCCGGAATCCTGCTGTGCATTCCCATCGTGACGATTCCGTGGGCGATCGCCTCGTTCCGCCTGGCGAACTACGCGTTCTGGCCGTTCGGGCGCGAGGTGATCGAGAAGTCGACGTCCGGATTCGGCTCGCTGCTCGGCAACATCATCTGGGTCGTGCTGGCGGGCTGGTGGCTCGCACTCACGCACATCGTGTCGGGTGTCGCGCTGTGCATCACGATCATCGGCATCCCGATGGCGATCGCCGACTTCAAGATGGTGCCGATCTCGCTGATGCCCCTGGGCAAGGAGATCGTGCCGGCCCGCAACCGCTGAGGACTCAGCCTCGGAAGAACGCGACGCCGAGATCGGGATGGTCGACGAAGACGCCGTCGACGCCGCTGCGGGCGATCACGCCCCATTCCGACTCGTAGTCGCCGAACGCGCCCTTGCCGCCGCCGCTGCGGAAGTGCGGCGAGAGGAACGTATTCTCCGGACGGCATGTCCAGGTGAAGACCCGAAGGCCGCGCGCGTGCGCGTCGGCGACGAGCGTGGAGTCGGATGCCAACAGCATCCGCTTGTTGACGCTGATGCCGTCCACATGCCCGACGAGCCCGTTCAAGCCGCCGGAGGAGACGGTCGCCGCGTACGTCGGCGCTGCACGTCCCAGTGCGGTGACGAGGTCGAACGGCTTGCCGCTCGCCTCGATCAGATAGATGAAGGATGCCACGATGCCGGCCTTCTTCAACCGCGCGAGCACCGTCGACTCGAATGCCTCGACGATCAGCGGCAGCTCTCCGTCGGCCCAGCCGCTCGCACGCAGGTCGCGCTCGATGAGCGGCACGAGGTCGAGGCCGATCTGCTCGAAGTAGGTGGCGTGCTTGATCTCGAGCACGATGCCGATCTCGCGGCCGTGCTCGATCGACCCCTGGCGCACCAGGTCGAGCAGGTCGATCAGTCGCAGGATCGGCTGTGCGTCGTCGAAGGTCGCGCTCGACCGGCGGATCTTGGGCAGACGCTCGCGGGTGCGCAGGGTGGCCAGCTCGTCCCAGGTGAAGTCCTCGGTGAACCAGCCGGTCAGCGAGATCCCATCGATCCTCTTGGTGGTGCGCCGTGCGGCGAACTCGGGGTGGTCGGCGACGTCGGTGGTTCCGGAGATCTCGTTCTCGTGTCGCAGCACGAGCACGCCGTCCTTCGTCGCCACGATGTCGGGCTCGACAGCATCCACCCCCATCGCCAGAGCGAGCTCGTACGAGGACCGACTGTGCTCTGGTCGGTAACCGGGGGCGCCGCGGTGTCCGATCACGAGCGGAGATCTCCTGGGCACGTTCTCAGCGTAAAGCAACGCACTCATAGCTTTCCGCCACTATTCTTGTATAAAGCGTTGACCGATCCCTCGGGAGTAGAGGCCACCAATGAGCAACTTCGCATTCAACAACCCCGCGTTCCAAGAGCCGCGCAACGGCCGCGGTGGGGCGCCGACGCAGTACGCGCCCCCGCCCGCACCTGGCGCGCAGGGCGCCGCCGCTTCGTCGGCCGCGCATGCCGGAATGGATGCTGCCGCCAACGCGCAGCTCGAGGGCATGTACGCCGCGCCGCCCGCCGGTGCCATCGAGACCGACCGGATGACGATCGAGGACACGATCTGGAAGACGGTCGGGATGTTCGCCATCCTGCTCGTCACCGCCGTCGTCGGCTGGGTGTGGACCGCGTCGAGCTTCGACCCGACCACCGGAAACGTCAGCCTCGTGCCGTGGATCGCGGGCGCACTCGGTGGTTTCGTGCTGGCCATGGTCATCACCTTCACCTCGCGCAAGAAGATCCGCCCCGCGCTGATCTTCGCCTACGCGGCGTTCGAGGGCCTGTTCGTCGGCGCCATCTCGGCGTTCTTCGAGACCATCTGGCCCGGCATCGTCATGCAGGCCTCGCTCGCGACCTTCTCGGTCGTCGGCGTCACCCTCGCCCTCTTCGCGAGCGGCAAGATCCGCGCTTCGGCGAAGATGACCAAGATCGTGATGATCGCGATGTTCGGCTACCTCGCGTTCTCGGTGCTGAACCTCATCCTGATGTGGACGAACGTCCTGCCGCAGGACCTCATGTTCGGCATGCACAGCGCGAAGATCGCCGGCATCCCGCTCGGACTGATCATCGGAATCCTCGTCGTCTTCATGGCCGCGTACTCGCTGGTGCTCGACTTCGACCAGATCCAGCAGGGCGTCCGCAACGGCGCTCCGCGCAAGTACGGCTGGCTCGGCGCCTTCGGCATCATGGTCACGGTCGTCTGGCTCTACGTCGAGATCCTGCGCATGATCGCCATTCTGCGCGGCAACAACTGATCTCGGTTCAACGCTGAAGGGCCGCTCTCTTCGGAGAGCGGCCCTTTTCCGTCGGCTCTGGGAGCAAAGTTCTCAGGGCATCTCATTCCCTTTTCGGCGCTGATCGTGCATTGTGGGGTCCACGGACGGACAGTCCGCAACCGAAAGAAACGGAGCCACCATCATGAGCTTCCTCGCCTTTATCCTCCTCGGACTCATCGCGGGCGCGATCGCGAAGCTGATCCTGCCCGGCAAGCAGGGCGGCGGGTGGATCATCACCTTGCTGCTCGGCATCCTCGGTGCCATGCTCGGCGGCTGGCTCGGCGGAATGCTGTTCGGCGCTGACATGAACGAGTTCTGGTCACTGTCGTCATGGCTGCTCGCCATCGGCGGATCCATCATCGTGCTGCTGATCTACGGCCTCATCGTCGGCCGCGGAGACCGCACCAAGGCCTGATCTCAGGGAAGGGCCTTCTGCTGCAGAAGCGCGCGTTCGCGGTCGTTGCCCGCCAGTCGGGCGGCGACCGCGAACTCGGCTCTCGCCTCGTCGTCGCGTCCCAGCCTCAGCAGCAGCTCGCCGCGGGTCGCGGGAAGCAGGTGGTAGCCGCGCAGGGCATCGGATGCCGAGAGCCGATCCACTATCCGCAGAGCGGACGCGGGGCCAGTAGCCATTGCGACGGCCGCCGCCCTGTTCAGTTCGATGACCGGTGACGGCGTGACCTGCCCGAGTGCCTCGTACAGCAGCACGATCCGCTCCCAGTCGGTGTCATCGACGGATGGCGCGACCGCATGGCATTCGGCGATGGATGCCTGCAGGGCGTAGCCCCCACGGCCGCGGCCGATGGCATCCACTCGCTCAAGAGCGGCCCGCCCGCGGGAGATCGCACTGCGATCCCAGCGCGTGCGATCCTGGTCGGCGAGCAGCACTGGGTCCCCGTGCGCGTCAGTGCGGGCGGGAAAGCGCGCAGCGGTGAGCTCCATCAGCGCGATCAGCCCGTGCACTTCCGGCTCACGCGGCAGCAGACCGGCCACGATGCGGGTCAATCTGGTGGCCTCGCGTCCGAGGTCTGGCCGAATCCAATCGTCCCCCGAACTGGCAGTGTGCGCCTCGTTGAAGATCAGGTACAGCACGCCGAGCACGGCGGCGAGGCGCTGGCCGTGCTCCTCTCGCGGCGGAAGTTCGAACGGCACTTTCGCCGCTGCGAGGGTCTTCTTCGCCCGCACGATGCGCTGCTGCACCGTGGCGACGGGCACGAGGAACGCTCGTCCGATCTGCTCGGACGTCAGACCGCCGACGACCCGCAGCGTCAGCGCCACCTGGGCCTCCCGCGAGAGCACAGGGTGGCACGCGATGAAGATCAGCCGCAGCACGTCGTCGTCGATGGCATCCGGATCCCACGGCGCAGCATCCGACGCCTGCTCGCGCTCGAGATCGTGCGCGATCACCGCGAGGCGGTCGTCGTAGCGCTCCCGGCGTCGCCAGCCGTCGATCGCCCGGCGCTTCGCGACGGCGGTCAGCCACGCGGCGGGGTTGGCGGGCACGCCCGCATCTGGCCACTGCTGCAGCGCCTCTGTGAGGGCATCCTGCGCAAGGTCCTCGGCCAACGCGAAGTCGCCGGTGAGACGGGTGAGGGTCGCCACGATCTTGGCGGACTCGATGCTCCACACCGCGGCGACGGCGCGCTCGGCGGCAGTCCTGCCGTCCGAGCGCGCCGTGTCATCGGTCATGATCGGGCTCTCAACCCTGCGCGCGGCCGGCCTGCTCTTCGCGCCAGCCCTCTTCCTTCTGCACCCACTCGTTGTCGGCGGGAAAGTCCTCGGGTCCGGTGACGCGACGCACCTCGAGGAAGCTGCCGGGTCCGAGGGGTGCGCGGCTCGCCCACTCAGCGGCCTCTTCACGAGTACGGGTCTCGATGATCCAGAAGCCGTTGAACAGCTCCTTCGTCTCGCCGTAAGGGCCGTCGGTGATGAGTGGCGTCTCGGCGCTGAAGTCGACGACGAAGCCCTCCGCCGCATCGGTGAGTCCCTCACCGGCCAGCAGCACGCCGGCCTTCATCATCGACTCGTTGTAGCGGCCCATCTCGGCGATGATCTCCTCGAAGGGACGCTCGGTGTACTCCTGCACGGCGTCGTCGGTGGCGCGCATGATAAGCATGAACTTCATGATGTGTTCTCCTTGTCGAGGGGCCGTCGTTCGACCCTCTCACTAAGGACGTCGAACGAGAAAGGCCAGGATCGACATCCGCGAGAAACTTCTCTGAAATTCTTTCCGTGTGAGGTTCCGGCGCGTGAGTACAGCTGCTGCCGCCGGAACGAAGAAGGGGCCGCTCTCGCGACCCCTTCTCTCACTCCCACTCGATGGTTGCCGGCGGCTTCGACGTCACGTCGAGCACGACGCGGTTGACCTCGCGCACCTCGTTGGTGATGCGGTTCGAGATCTTCGACAGCACGTCGTACGGCAGGCGGGTCCAATCGGCGGTCATGGCATCTTCCGATGACACCGGTCGCAGCACGATCGGATGCCCGTAGGTGCGGCCATCCCCCTGCACGCCCACCGAGCGGACGTCAGCGAGCAGCACCACGGGGCACTGCCAGATCGTCTGGTCGAGGCCGGCCTTGGTGAGCTCCTCGCGGGCGATGGCGTCGGCCTCGCGCAGGATGTCGAGACGCTCGCGGGTCACCTCGCCGATGATGCGGATGCCGAGGCCGGGGCCCGGGAAGGGCTGGCGTCCGACGATCGCCTCCGGAATGCCGAGCTCGCGGCCGATCGCGCGGACCTCGTCCTTGAACAGGGCGCGCAGCGGCTCGACGAGGTCGAAGTCGAGGTCATCGGGCAGACCGCCCACGTTGTGGTGCGACTTGATGTTCGCGGTGCCGGCGCCGCCGCCTGATTCGACGACGTCGGGGTACAGGGTGCCCTGCACGAGGAACTTCACCGGGGCGCCACCAGTGGCTTTGGCCTCGTCGACGAGGTCGCGCTGCACCTGCTCGAACGCGCGGATGAACTCGCGGCCGATGATCTTGCGCTTGGTCTCAGGGTCGGTGACGCCTTCGAGGTGACCGAGGAACGTGTCGACGGCGTCGACCGTGATGAGGCGCACGCCGGTGGACTCGACGTAGTCCTTCTCGACCTGCTCGCGCTCGCCCTTGCGCAGCAGACCGTGGTCGACGAAGACCGCGGTGAGCTGGTCGCCGATGGCCTTGTGCACCAGAGCGGTCGAGACGGCGGAGTCGACGCCGCCGGACAGCGCCGAGATGACGCGGGCATCGCCCACCTGCTCGCGGATGCGCTCGAGCTGCTCGGCGATCACGTTGTCGCTGTTCCAGTCGGCGGGCAGGCCTGCACCCTTGTGCAGGAAGTTCTCGATGATCGCCTGGCCATGGTCGGAGTGCTTGACCTCGGGGTGCCACTGCACCCCGTAGAACCCCCGGCTCTCATCGGCGAACGCCGCGACCTTGGTGGCGTCGGTGGTGGCGAGCACCTCGAAGCCCTCGGGGGCGCGGGCGACCTGATCGCCGTGGCTCATCCACACGTTCTGCTCGGCGGGCTGTCCGCCCAGCAGGGTGCTCTCCCCCGCCGCGATGTGCGCGTCGGTGGCCCCGTACTCACGCAGTCCGGTGTTGGCGACCTCGCCGCCGAGGGTCTGGGCCATGTATTGGAATCCGTAGCAGATGCCGAGCGTCGGCACGCCCAGCTCGAACACGGCCGGGTCGAGCTTCGGGGCGCCGTCCTCGTACACCGACGACGGTCCACCTGAGAGGATCAGCGCGACGGGGTTCTTCGCCGCGATCTCCTCGGCCGTGGCCGTGTGCGGCACGATCTCGCTGTAGACGCCCGCCTCGCGGACGCGGCGGGCGATCAGCTGCGCGTACTGCGCGCCGAAGTCGACGACGAGCGCTGGGCGCTGCTGGGTCTCGGTCTGCTCGGTCACCGGGCACCTTCCGTGGTGGTTGAGATCTGGGGATCAGCGGCGGCACCGGCGTCGCCTGAGGCAATGGATGCTGCCGCTTCGCGCTTCGCAAGGTAGGCCTTCACGTCGCGGGCGACCCGCGCCTCCATGATGAAGGACAGGAACGGGATGACGCCGCCGAGCGCGAGCAGGATGAACCGCAGGAACGGCCAGCGCATCATGCTCCACATCCGGAAGCAGGCGAAGAGGTACACGACGTAGAACCAGCCGTGCACGACGAGGATGCTCAGCGACAGGTTGATCCCGTCTCCGGTCGACTCGAGTCCGTCGGGGCCTTCGACGACGTCGGCGAACCAGAGGAATCCACCGGATCCTCCGAGGAAGAGTTCGAGGCGGATCGGCGTGTACTTCAGCACCATCTCGGCGACGAGCAGCAGCAGCATGACGCCGGTGATGATCGAAGCGATCTGATAGAACTTCAGCGCTCCGCGGATCGCCGGAAAGCTGGCGACTCTGGGCTCGGGCATGCCCTCCATTCTAGCCGCCGACCAGGGCGGCTTCGGCCGCACGGTCGTCGGCCCGCTGCCGCGCACGGCGAAGGCCGCCGGGATTGCTCCCGACGGCCTCACCGTGTGATCGCTGAACTCAACGCCAGCGGGCGAGGAAATCCAGCAGCCAGTTGATGATCTGGTCGAAGACGCTGCCGGCACCGCCGCCACCGCCGTCGCCACCACCGTCACCGTTGCCGCCACCGTCACCGTCACCATTCCCACCGCCGGTGCCCGCGAACACCAGGGGCAGCGTCACCGGCCCGCCGACGTTCGGCGTGGCGACCAGCGTCTTGCCGGCGGCATCGGCCGGGACGGTGAAGGTGAACGTCACCTTCCCCGCCTCGTCGAAGGCGTCGACGATGGCCGAGTCCACGCTGGCCGTGCCCAGCTGCGTGTCGCCGATCGCGAAGCCGACCTCGGTGGGCTTCTGCTCGCCGGCGCTGAACGACAGCGACGACAGCTGCACGGTGACCGATTGGCCCGCCTGGTAGCTGCTGGCGGCCGGAGTCACCGTCACGCCGACGGCGCGCTGCACGAGGTCGGGCACCGCGGCGGATGCCGGGTCGGCCGCGTTCGCCGCGAACCAGTCGACCATGGACTGCAGGTCGATCTTGCCGGTGTCCTTCTTGTTCGTCCCCGCCTGGAATGTGGAGAAGTTGTCACCACCGGCCGCGAGGAACGAGTTCGCTGCGACCGAGTACGACGCCGCCGGGTCGATCGCCGCACCGTTGAGCGTGATCGCCGTGATGCGACTGCCGGCCGCGCCCGTCGGGTCGTACGTGTACGACAGGCCCTTCGACAGCCCCAGTTTCAGGAACGGACGGCTTGCGCCGGCCGGCTGCCACTGCTCCTCGAGCACGGACTTCAGCTGCGCCCCTGTCAGCTGCAGCGTGACCAGCGTGTTGGCGAACGGCTGCACCGTCGCCGCCTCACGGTAGGTCACGTTGCCGTCTGGATCGGATGCTGCGCCCGAAGACGCGTAACTGAGGTTGGCACGGATGCCGCCGGGGTTCATCAGGGCGATATCCGCACCGGTCGCCCACTGCTGCACATCGGCGACGAAGTTGCCGATCGTCGACTCGCCGCCGCGGTTCTCGACCTTCGGGTCGGTCTGCCTTGCGCGGTTGAAGTCGCCTGCGATGTCTCCGACCTTGATCGCGCCGAGGACGTCCGCCTCCTTCTTGGCCTGGTCGACGATCGCCTGCACCTCAGGGTCGGCCGGGTACTTGCCCGCCAGCGGACGGATCTCGTTCTCGATCGACAGCAGCTTGACCTTGTTCTTGTTCTTCTTCTCGACCTGCAGGTTCATCACGCCGAGGTTCTCGCCGTACTGCCCCGCCGAGACGACCGGGCGACCGTTGATCACATGGTTGTACGCGAGGTGCGTGTGCGCCGAGACGATGGCATCCACGTCGCGATCGACGCCGTAGACGATCTCACCCAGCGGCGAGTCGCGCGTGATGCTCGACGCGTCGGTGGTGGCAGCGCCCTCATGAACGAGGAGGATGATCACATCAGCCTCTCCGTTGGAGGTCCTGCCATCGGTGAGGTCGTCGGCGACGTCGTTCACGGAGTCCACGATGCTGCGCACCTCGAGGTCCTTGATGCCCTCGGGTGACACCAGCGAGCCGAGCTCTTCGGTGACGGCACCGATGAATCCGACCCGCACGCCGTCGATCTCCTTCACCCAGGACGGCGCCAGAGCGGGCTCACCCGTCTCGGTGAGGAAGACGTTCGACGAGATGTACTCCCAGTCCGCGCGGTCCTGCACGCGGTCGCGCAGGTCTTCCCAGCCCTGATCGAACTCGTGGTTGCCGGCGGCGCTCACGTCGAGGCCGGCCGCGTTGAGCGCGTCGATCGTCGGTTCGTCGTTGTTGATGAACGATGTGAACGTCGAGGCGCCGATCAGGTCGCCAGCTGCGGCGAAGATCGTGTTCGGGTTCTCATCGCGCACGCGCTCTACCGCGCCGGCGAGCACCGCCGCGCCTGCAGCAGCGCCGTCCGCTTCGATCCGACCGTGGAAGTCGTTGATCGTGGCGATGTCGATGCTGATCGGAACGTCCTTCTCCTTCTGGGCGATGCCGACGAGGATCGGGTCGTGATCGCTGGAGCGGTACGGGGTGCCGGTCTCCGTGGCGCCGAATGCGTATCCGCGATCGCTCCACTCCGGGGAGTTGATGCCCCAGACGCCGGCCCCGGCGACGGATGCCTTCAGCGATGGGGACGCGATCACGTGATCGAGAGAGCCGAGCTCGCCGTCGAAGGTGTAGGTGTACTGGCCGGCGGTCTTGTCAGCGACCAGGTCACTCCATCCGGCGTCGGTGAACACGTCGATCGGGTCCTCTTCGCTGTACGCGTTGAAGTCGCCGATCAGCAGCATGTCGTCGCTGCGGGACTTCTTCGCCAGCTGTTCGGTGAATGCCAGCACCGACTGCGCCTGCTCGACGCGCTCGGCGTTGAAAAGGCCCTGCCCGTCAGCCGGCTCCGCTCCATCGCCACCCTTCGACTTGAAGTGGTTCGCGACGACGGTGAACGTCCTGTTCTTGAACTTGAACGTCTGCGCGATGGGCTCGCGGGCGATGTCCCACACGCTCTCGTCGCTGACCGTCGAGCTGTCGCCGACCGTCTTCACATCACGCTTCTTGTAGATGATCGCGTTGGTGATGAAGTCGGTCGTCGCCGCGTTGTGCAGCGCCTTCGGGGTCGGAACGTACGCCCACACCTCGCGACCAGCGGCCGCGTTGAGTCCGCTCACGAGGTCCTTGAGCGCGGTGTCAGCCGGCTTGCCGAACTTGACCGAGTTCTCGATCTCCATCAGCGAGACGATCTCGGCGTCGAGCCCGTTGATCGCCGCGACGATCTTCGACTTCTGGATCGCGAACTGCGCGGCGTTGCTTGCGCCACGGGCATCCGGGTTCTCAGACTTGAGCGTCGTGAAGTAGTTGTACACGTTGAACGAGGCGACCTGCAGATCCCCGCCCACTGACGGTGCAGCAGGGCGCGGATTCTTCACCGTGAATGCGACCTTGGCCGTCGCCGGCGACTCGCTGCTCAGCGGCATCGTCGGCTGCAGGCGCCAGTCGTCGAAGCCGTACTGCAGCACGAAGCCCTTCGTGCCGAAGTCGACGACATCGCCGTTTCGCACCACGACGTCCTTGGTGAAGTAGGGCTGGTCACCCGGATGCGCGCTGTTGCTGATCTGGATGTTGTAGCCGTCGTCGAGGAAGATGCGGTCGGCGCGGTTGGACGCGGCTATCGCGTCAGCCCCGGCACCCGGCTGCTTCAGCTCGGTGCTCTTCACGTTCAGCGTGCCAGGGTTCAGCCAGAGCGTGCCGAAGTTGAACAGCTGGTGGCTGGATGCCACGGCGTAGTCACCCGTCGGTGCGACGAGCATGTTCTCGTACGCCTCGCGCGCATTGCCCACGACCGAGGTCGGCAGCGGCGTCAGTGCCGGGACGCCGACGGCGGCGGTCACGACCTTGACATCGGCTGCCGCCTTCGGAGTGATCTGCGTCTGCAGGAACCGCTCGGTGACCGTTCCCGTGACCGAGACGAGGTCGCCGATCGCGCCTGGCACGGTCTTGCCGCCCAGGAAGACGAAGACGCCGTCCGAAGCACCAGGCGTCTTGTCGGTGGCGCCGCCGGAGCCCGCGGTCTGGATCACGATGCCGTCGTAGCCGCCGGCGCGGTAGTCGGCGGTGATGACACCCTCGACGGCGACGACCTTGCCGTCCAGAGGCGAGATGCCACCGGTGCCCTGCACCTCGGCGATCGTTGCCTTCACGGCGGGGTCGGGATCGGGGCCAGGGCCGGGGTCCGTGCCGCCGGTCTCGCCCTTCGCGTTGGTCGGGGTGATCGATGCCGACAGCGAGAAGTCGTCCTTGTTGACGTCGGTGTCCTTGCCGCCGGTGCGGTTCAGCGACTTGACGTCGGTATTGCTGGACGGGGCCCCCGCGACAGCGCCTTCGAACGTGTTCGAGGTGCCGTAGCCGAGCAGATCGATGACATTCGATCCGGTGGCCACATCGCCGACGACAGATCCCGTCGGCAGCGTGACGGCGGCGGTGCCGTTCACGAGCGCGAGGGTGCCGGTGGTGCCGCTCGGTGTCAGCGAGCTGACCTTGTCGGCGGCCGGCAGGTCACTGCCGGCAGGGCCGTTGCTGTTCGCCTGAACGAGGTAGTAGCCCTTCGACGCGATCGTGCCGGTCAGGGCGATCGTGCCGTTCGAGGCGCCGGACCCCGTAGCCGATCGGTACTGCAGCGACATGCCGTCAAGCGTGATCGCGGCATCGGTCGGGTTGTACAGTTCGACGAATTTGTTCTTGAACGCGGCGCCGGCGCTGCCACCGGACAGGTACGCCTCATTGATGACGACCCCCGTTCCGGTGGTGTCGGCGAATGCGGGCGCTGTTATCAGCGTTCCGAAGCTCACTGCGCAAGCGGTGGTCAGCGCGAGAGCGCTGATGCGCCCCCGGCTCCTGTGGCGTGGGAGGGGAGCCTGGTGGCTCGCGTCCCGGGGGTCGGGCATCATCGTTGCTGTCTCCTCGATCAGGGTCCAGTCGCGGATCTTGTGGATCCGTGGCAGGCGCGTGCCCCAGGCGCACGCGCATGAATGTGACCATAGAGCGCCCCGGTGACATCCGGCAAGGGTGTTCTGTGTTCGGGCACCGATCCGTCGGTCAACGGGCACCGATCCGTCACCAAGCGGTCACCGAGATGAACGGCCGGCGAACAGCATCCGATCAGGCCGCTGCGGCGTCCTCGAACTCCTCGACCTCGCGCTCCCACGCATCGCGCGCGAGGCGGTACCAGAGGTAGAAAGCGAAGCCGGCGAAGATGGCCCATTCGGCCGCGTAGAAGATGTTCAGCCAGTTGATCGGCGACTTGATCTCGGGGGCGGGCGAGCTGATGTCGACCAGTCCCTCCGGCGCCTCGATGGATGCCAGGTACGGGCGGTACACGCCCAGCTGATCGACATCGTGCCAGCGGCTCAGCAGTGCGGCCGGAGACATCCGGTCCAACCGCATCACGTCGTCGCGCGGCGGGAGCTGCACGCCCTCGTCGTCGATGATCCGGCCGGTGATCTCGACCGGAGTGGAACCAGCGCCGGACGAGAGCGCCTCGGCGGCAGCATCCGCCTCTTCGCGCGTCGCGGCCCAGCCGAGCGCCACGGCGATCGAGGTGCGCTCGTCGACGCGCAGCTGCCCGGTGACCCAGTACCCCTCAGCACCGTCGTTCGCGCGAGACGAGACGATGATGAAGTCCTCGGCGACCCAGGTGCCTGCGGTCTCCACGCGCTGCCCGCCCAGCGACTCGTCGAGGTACTCCCCCGGCTCGACGACGTCGGTCAGAGGGCGCACCTGCTCGGTGGCTCCAGGCGCGGGCGGGTCGGTGTCGATCGCGCGCGCCAGCTGCCACTGGCCGAGCCAGGCGAACACACCTGCCACGACCAGACACAGCACGAGCACGCCGATCCAGCGGCCGCGCAGCATGACCTCGCGCAGCGTGGGCGGGAACTGCTGCGGCGCGAGCGGCTCTGGCGTCGTCATCCCAGCTCGTACGGTGCGAGCACGACCTCGACCCGCTGGAACTCCTTGAGGTCGGAGTATCCGGTGGTGGCCATCGACTTGCGCAGCGCCCCGATCAGATTCGCGGTGCCGTCGGCGACAGGCGCCGGTCCGTACAGGATCTCCTCGAGGTTCGCGACGCGGTCGACGGCGACACGACGGCCGCGCGGCAGCTGCGCGTGGTGCGCCTCGGCGCCCCAGTGGAAGCCCTGCCCTGGGGCATCCGACGCACGCGACAGCGTGACGCCGAGCATCACGGCATCCGCACCCATCGCGAGGGCCTTGACCATGTCGCCCGAGGTGCCGACGCCGCCGTCGGCGATGACGTGCACGTAGCGTCCGCCTGATTCGTCGAGGTAGTCGCGGCGCGCCGCGGCGACGTCAGAGACGGCGGTCGCCATCGGGGCGTGGATGCCGAGGGTCACCCGCGTGGTGGATGCCGCTCCCCCGCCGAAGCCGACGAGCACGCCTGCTGCTCCGGTGCGCATCAGGTGCAGCGCCGCCGTGTACGTCGATGCTCCGCCGACGATGACGGGCACGTCGAGGTCGTAGATGAACTTCTTCAGGTTCAGCGGCTGGGCGACGCTGGAGACGTGCTCGGCCGAGACCGTGGTGCCGCGGATCACGAACAGGTCGACGCCGGCGGCGACGACGGTCTCGTACAGCTCCTGCGTGCGCTGCGGGGTGAGGGAGCCGGCGACGGTGACGCCTGCCTCGCGAATCTCGGACAGACGCTGCTTGATGAGCTCGGGTTTGATCGGCTCGGCGTACAGCTGCTGCATGCGGACGGTGGCCGTCTCGGCAGGCAGCGAGGCGATCTCGTCGAGCAGCGGCTGCGGGTTCTCGTAGCGGGTCCACAGGCCCTCGAGGTCGAGCACGCCGAGGCCACCGAGCTGACCGAGCATGATCGCCGTCTGCGGGCTGACCACCGAGTCCATCGGGGCCCCGATGACGGGGATGTCGAACGAGAAGGCGTCGATCGTCCAGGCCGTCGACACGTCCTCAGGGTTGCGAGTGCGCCGCGACGGAACCACCGCGATGTCGTCGAACGTATATGCGCGGCGCGCGCGCTTGCCTCGGCCGATCTCGATGTCCATGCTCACGGGTACAGCCTACCCGGCGGGTCTATGAGGGCCGCCGACGGGCCGGCGCGATCTCGGATGCTCGGCGCCTGGCATCCGACTCCTCCGACCGGCCCGGATCAGGCGATCACCCCGAAAGCAGGACGAGTCCTCGAGAATCGGCCTGACGCGGAGCCGATCGCCTGATCTCGGGCGTCACCTCCGTCGGCGCACCGAAGGCGGTGGATGCCCGGTGCCGGGCATCCACTCACCGCTGGCGCACCACCCGGCGCTCGTCCCACACCGGCGCATCCGACTCGTACACCTCGCCGTCCTCGCCGAAGACGAGGAAGCGGTCGAACGAGCGGGCGAACCACCGGTCGTGGGTGACGGCGAGCACGGTGCCCTCGAAGCGGGCG
Source organism: Microbacterium sp. H1-D42 (assembly GCF_022637555.1). Taxonomy (NCBI): domain Bacteria; kingdom Bacillati; phylum Actinomycetota; class Actinomycetes; order Micrococcales; family Microbacteriaceae; genus Microbacterium; species Microbacterium sp. H1-D42. The sequence continues at coordinate 2,706,116 of NZ_CP093342.1, forward strand.
ATGGCCTGCTCCAGGGCCTCGGCCGACTCCAGGTCGAGGTTGTCAGTGGGCTCGTCGAGCAGCAGCAGGGTCGCCCCGCTGAGCTCGAGCAGCAGCACCTGGAACCGCGCCTGCTGCCCGCCGGAGAGCTGGTCGAACGCCTGCTGCGCCTGCTTCACCAGCCCGTAGCGATCCAGCGCCGAGCTCGCCGCGTCGCGCGGCATGCCGGCGCGACGGTCGTCACCCCGATGCAGGATCTCGAGCAGCGTGCGCCTGGCGAACTCCGGATGCGCGTGCGTCTGCGCGAACAGTCCCGGAACGACGCGAGCGCCGAGCACGGCGGTTCCGGTGTGCGGCACAGCCGCCAGATCCTCGGATGCTGCCGTGAGGTGGCCGAGCGTCGGATCGGGATCGCTGCCGCCGCGCGCCAGCAGCCGCAGGAAGTGCGACTTGCCCGACCCGTTCGAACCGAGCACCGCGACCCGGTCGCCGAACCAGACCTCGGCGTCGAAGGGCTTCATGAGTCCGGTGAGCTCGAGCCTGGTGCTCACGATCGCGCGTTTGCCGGTGCGGGCACCGCGCAAGCGCATGTCGAAGTCCTGCGCCGGCGGGCGCTCCTCTGGCGGGCCCGCCTCTTCGAACTTGCGCAGCCGGGTCTGGGCGGCCTGGTAGCGCGAGGCGAAGCCGTCGTTGGCCGAGGCCTTGACCTTGAGGTTGGCGACGAGGGTCTTCAGCTTCTCGTGCTGTTCATCCCAGCGCCGACGCAGCTCGTCGAGCCGGTCCATCCGGTCGGTGCGGGCCTGGTGGTATGTGGCGAAGCCGCCGCCGTGCACCCAGGCGCTCGCGCCCGCTCCTCCTGGCTCCAGGGTGATGATGCGATCAGCGGCCCTGGCGAGCAGTTCGCGGTCGTGCGAGACCAGCAGCACCGTCTTCGCGCTCTCGCGCAGGCGCCCCTCCAGCCAGCGCTTGCCAGGCACGTCGAGGTAGTTGTCCGGCTCGTCCAGCAGCAGCACGTCGTCTGGTCCTCGCAGCAGCGCCTCGAGCGCCAGGCGCTTCTGCTCGCCGCCCGAGAGGGTGTCGAGATCACGGAACCGCGCCCGCTCGTACGGCACGCCGAGGGCTGAGATGGTGCACTGATCCCAGACGGTCTCGTGCTCGTAGCCGCCGGCGTCCGCGTAATCGGCGATCGCCGTGGCGTACGTCATCTGGTTGCGCTCGGTGTCGTCCTCGATGAGCGCGTTCTCGGATGCCTCGAGAGCTTCGGCTGCGACGCGGATGCGGGCCGGCGCCACCCGCACGAGCAGATCGTGCACGGTTCCGGCGTGGCCATGGCCGACGAACTGGTCCATGACGCCGAGTGATCCGTCGATCGTGACGACACCGGCATCCGGGGCGAGATCGCCGCGGATGATCCGCAGCATCGTCGTCTTACCGGCGCCGTTCGGGCCGATCAGTGCGCTGGTCTTGCCGGCGCCGACGCGGAACGTGGCCTCGTCGAGCAGGGGACGGCCGTCGGGGAGGGTCAGCGAGATCGCGCTGACATCGATGTAGCCCACAGTGGTTTCCTTCCGCCCACCATGTGGCGAGCCGATCAGGATATCAGGATGCAGGGAGGCTCATGCGGGCAGCCAACTGCTTCGCGCTCGCCCAGCCCAGCATCCGACGCCTTCCCGCCCAGCCCGCCCGGCCGGCCCCGCCAGGCCCCGCCCCGCTCGGCTCGGCTCGGCTCGGCTCGGCTCGGCTCGGCTCGGCTCGGCTCGGCTCAGCTCAGCTCAGCTCAGCTCAGCTCAGCTCAGCTCAGCTCAGCTCAGCTCAGCTCAGCTCAGGCTCAGGCTCAGGCTCAGGCTCAGGCTCAGGCTCAGGCTCAGGCTCAGGCTCAGGCTCAGGCTCAGGCTCAGGCTCAGGCTCAGGCTCAGGCTCAGGCTCAGGCTCAGGCTCAGGCTCAGGCTCAGGCTCAGGCTCAGGCTCAGGCTCAGGCTCAGGCGATCAGCCTGACATCAGGCCGAAATCCGCGAAATCGACCTGATTTGGGGCTGATCGCCTGATCTCGGGTCGGCTACTGCAACTGCCAGGTCGCCACCCTTGCCCAGCATCCGCCCCGTCGCCCCGCGCCCAGCATCCGCCACCGCGCACCAGCGTCGCCGCCCCTGCTCATCGTCGCCGCCCCTGCTCATTTGCGTAAATGAACGGGGGCGGCGCAGCTCAGCAGGGGCGGGGGCGACAAGGGCAGTCGCCCGAACCCTCAGCGTGGGTCGGACAGCCGCGCCAGCAGCTCCGACAGGAGCGCCTCGGACACCGGCGCCGGCAGCTGCTCGACCAGGGCCATCAGCGTCGCCAGCGGCGCGCCGGCATCGACCTTCGCCGCGCCGGCCAGGCGCAGCAGCGTCCACGCGGACGACGGTCCGGGCACCCGACCGCCTTCGCGGTAGCCGAGTGCGCGCATGGCTGCGGCGAGCGCGCGTGCGTCGGCTGGCGCCTCGCCGCGCACCTGATCGGATGCTGCCGCCAGCGCCCCGGTGAACTCGCCGATTCCGCGCTCGAGTGCGGGGGTGAGGGTCAGGTGGGCGCTGTGCGGGATGCGCACCCCGTCGGCCTGCGTGAAGCCGGGCTGGTGCTGGATCTTCCACCCGAATCCGACCAGGGCGTCCGCGAGCCGGTGCGGATCCACCCGCTCCGCCGCAGGCACAGACAGATCGGCGACGACGGCGATCGCCGGCCCCACAGGATCGCCGAGCACGATCAGACCGCGGATGCCGTCCACCGCGCGGCGCACCACCACGGCGGTCCGCCGGATCGCGGCGGTGAGATCGGCGTATCCGTCGTCACCCAGGTGCTGCGTGATCGCCCAGGCGGCTGCCAGCGGCGAGGCCGACCGCGAGCCGAGCAGCGTCGGGTTGACGACCGGGTATCCGGCCCAGCGCGTCGTCGCGAAGAACTGCGCGCGCCGGCGGTGGCGGCCGCGGTGGAGCAGCACCGAAACGCCCTTGGGCGCATAGCCGAACTTGTGCAGGTCGGCCGAGATGCTGGTCACGCCGCGCACGCGGAAGTCCCAGGCCGGCAGCTTCGGCCACCACGGCAGCACGAAGCCGCCGAAACACGCGTCGACATGGCACGGGATGCCACGATCGGCGGCTGCGGGCGCGACGGCGCCGACCGGGTCGAGCAGTCCGGTGGGGTACGCGGGTGCCGAGACGACCACCAGCGCGACGTCGTCGTCGAGCCGGGCGATGATGTCGGCGGGGTCGACCGAGCCGTCGGGCGCGCACGGCACCGGATCGAAGTCCAGATCGAACAGCAGCGCCGCTTTCTGGAACGCCGCATGCGCGGTGGCAGGGGCGACCAGGCGGGGGCGTCGCACTGCCGGCCGCGATCCCGAGTCCGGATGCTTCTCCCGCCACAGCTCGCGCGCCGTCTTCACCGCGAGCAGGCAGCTCTCGGTGCCTCCACTGGTGACCGAGCCGACCACGGACCGCCCGCCGTTCAGCATCCGACGGGCGAAGCCGATCACATCCCGCTCCATCGCGGCGATCGAGGGGAACACCGTCGGATCGAGTCCGTTCAGCGGCCGTGCGAGCTGCGCGGCAGCATCCGCCAACTCGTCGAGCTCGGCGAGGCCGGAGTCGTAGACGTACGACAGCACCCGCCCGCCGTGGGTGGGCGCGTCGTCGGCGCGCAGTCGACGCAGCCGGGCGAGGATCTCGCTCGTGCCCTGCCGCCCGCTCATGCACTCGTCCCGACGATGTCCTGCTCGCGCAGGCGGTAGCGGGCGAGCGTGATCAGGCTGAGCACCATCAGCACCGCCGGGAGCAGGCTGAAGGCCACGGCGATGCCGGTGACGGCCGCAGCGGGCTGCGCCACCTCGGTACCGGCAGTCGATTCGATGTAACCGGTGATGGCGAGCACGATCGAGAGCACAGTGGCCCCGAGCGCCATGCCGGTCGTCTCCCCTGCTGTCCACACTCCGCCGAACACTCCAGAGCGGTTGCCGCGCGTCGCGTCCGCCTCATGCGCCGTGCGGTCGTGCGCGATCACGTCCGGCAGCATCGCCATCGGCAGCGTCTGCATGCCCGCATACGCTGCGCCTGCAAGCGCGACCGGAGCGAGGATCCACCAGCCCGGGACCCACACCATGACCGTGAGACCGAGGGTGGCCACGAGGAACACACCGCTCGCGAGGCGGAAGCCCCGCTCCTTGCCGACATGATCGGCGATCAGCTTCCACACCGGAGCCATCAGCAGCGCCGGCGCGATGAGCGAGGCGAACAGCGGTGTCACGGCACTCTCGTCATGCAGCACCCAGCGGGCGACGAACTGGGCAGCGGCGAGCATGAGGCCCGTCGCGAGCCCTTGCAGCATGAAGGTGGCCAGCAGCGCGCGGAAAGGCTGGCTCTCGCGCAATACGGCGATGCCCTCGCGGTAGTGCATGCCGATCGACGAGCCGGCGCGCACAGGCAGCAGCGGCCGCTGCGGGGCGACGGTCGAGGCGACGTACAGTCCGATGCCGAGCAGCACGGCTGCGACGATCGCCATGACGAGGTAGCCGAGCAGCTCGTTGCCGGGGAACATGCCGCGGATCTCGGGCCCGCCGGCGCCGAACAGCAGGATCGCGACGGTCAGCACGACCACGCGCCAGGTGAGCAGGCGCGTGCGCTCGCGGTAGTCGTCGGTGAGCTCGGCCGGCAGTGCGATGTAGGGCACCTGGAACAGGCTGAAGCAGGTCGCGGCGGCCATGAACGCGATCAGCACCCAGATCGCTGAGGGGATGGCGCCGAGTCCGGCGGGCACTGCGAAGGTCAGCACGAACGCGATCGGCAGTCCGATCGCACCGATCCGCATCAGTCCGCGGCGGCTGCCCCTTCGGGCGAGCTCATTGTCGCTGAGCCCGCCGATGACGGGGTCGATCAGCACGTCCCACACCTTCGCGGCCGTCACGATCGCGCCGGCGGCGAGCGCCGTCACGCCGAGCGAGTCGGTCAGGTAGTACACGAGCACAAGGCCTGGCAGGGTGGCGAAGCCGCCGGTCCCCAGTGATCCGATGGCGTAGCGGGTGACTTGCCCCCGGGTCAGGTTCGACGCTGAATCCATGGGCTCACTCTATCGGCGGCTCACGGGCCGCCGATCCGCCGTCAGACGAGCGCGCCCGTCACCGGCACCTGGTTCGCGAACAGGTCGAGCACGGGGCAGTGCTCCTCGACGACAACGCGAAGGCGGTCGTACTCCTCGATCGTGTTCGGTCCGGTGATGTCGACCTTCACCCGCACGTCGTGGAACCCCGCGCGGCCGGACTCGTCGATGCCGAACAGCTTGCGCACGTCGAGGTCGCCCTCGGCGGTGATCTCGAGATCGTCGATGGTCAGTCCGAGTGCCTGGGCGTACAGCCGGAACACGACGACCTGACAGGAGATCAGCGCGCCGAGTGCGTATTCGACAGGGCTCGCTGCGGCATCGTCACCGGCGAGCGCGGCCGGCTCGTCGACGAGGAAGCGGTGCTTCCCGGAGCGGATCTCGGTGCCGACCGAGCCGACGCCGCGACCGGTGACCTTGTAGGTGAGCTGAGCATTGGTCGCGTCGCGCGCGATGCGCTCGCCCCAGGTCGTTCCGGCCTCGGCGAGGCGCTGCGCGCGCTCGTCGGCGGAGACATCGGCGATGGCTGCGAGCTGGTCGTTGAGAAGAGTCATGCGGCGACCGTAGTCGGATGCCCGCGGCGGGCGCGACCGTTCGCGTCACGCCCCGCAACACCGTGTCACAGACGGCAACGATGCGTCACAGACGGCAACGCTCAGGCGGCGTAACGGCCGGAGGCCACAGCCTTCGCCCTGGCCTTCGCCGCCTCCTCCTCGCGGTTCTTCGGCGGCCTGGTCGCGACGAGGTCATTCAGCAGATGCTGCGTGACGTGCGCGATCTCGGCGACGGCCTGTTCGAACGCGGCTTCATTCGCCTTCGACGGCTTGGTCGTCCCCGCGATCTTCCGCACGTATTGCAGCGCGGCTGCCTGCACCTCATCAGAGGTCGCGGCGGGCTCGAAATTGTGGAGAGTGTGGATGCTGCGGCACATACCGGCACGCTACGCCTGGCATCCGACGCTGGAAAGGGGCGGATGCTGATCAGCATCCGCCCCTCGCGCGTCTCGCGCTGGACTCCCCAGTGCAGGCGCGAGACGGCCCCGGTCAGGCGCCGCTGCGTCGACGCGCCGCGATCAGCGCGCCGCCGACCCCGAGCAGCAGCGCGCCCGCCGCACCGGCGAGCAGTGCGGAATCGACATCGCCGCCGGTCTTCGCCAGCGCGGATTCACCAGCATCTCCGTCCCCAGAGGCGGACGCCGGCGCCGCAGGTACCTGCGTCGGTGTCTGCGTGGGCAGCGGCACCGGCTGCGTTTCCTGCTCCGTTCCCGGCTCCGGCTCGGGCTCCGGCTCGGGCTCCGGCTCCGGCTCCGGATCCGTGTCGGGACCACCGTCAGCGACCGTCGCGAGCTCGGTGCAGTCGTTCTGGCGGTTCAGGTCGATGCGTGCGGTAGTGGCGCAGGCTTCGACCGGCCGAGTCGACTCGCCCGAGGTGAGCCGTGCACGCAGCGTCAGCGTGGTCTCGGTTCCGAGGGCGAACGCGGCGGTCGGAACGTAGGTGTACACGGCGCCATCGACAGAATCGAGCCGCCAACCCTGCGGAGCCGCCTGCGGGTCGACCAATTCGACGTTGTCGCCCAGTGTCACGCGCAGACGCAGGTCGTCGATCGCCTCAGCAGAGAACCCGGACAGCAGATTGCTCACACCCACGTGCATGTCGAATTCGGTGCCCGCGTCGCCGTACACGCCGTTCCAGCCCAGGTTCACCTCTGCCGAGTGATCGATCTCTGCCGCGAGATCGGCCTCGGCATCCGTGACCACCGTGTTGCAGGTCAGGGTCTGCCCTGGCACGAGTTGCACTGTGGAACCATACGGACCCGACTGGCCCGATCCACAGTTCCAGTCCGCCATGCGCCAGACAGTCGGATCGAATCCCGACTGCGCGGTGCTGGATGCCACCAGGCGCGGCGTGTACGCGCCGGCGGGCACCTGGACCTGACCCCCGGGGGCGACGGATGCGGTGACAGCGCCCTTCGCGTCGATCAGCGTCAGAACCCAGTCCGAGTTCTCACCGACGTGCGCAGGATCTCCGGCGGCGTCCTCACCCGCCAGAGTGAGGAGCGAAGTGAAGCCGAAGTACGGATCGGGCAGCGGGCCCGTGACCTCGTAGATGTACACGCATGAGGTGGCGAAGGCCGGGCGCACATCTACGAACCACACACCCCCCTGCTGATACTGGATGCCGAACTCAGCCCCCTCGACCCCGCCGGCCTGCTCCTGATAGGCGCATTCCAGGCTCGAGAACGTCAGCTGCGCCGCGGCGGTGGCGTTCAATTCGACGTCCAGCGCGTAAGCGCCTGCGATCGGGTCCATCGCGGCGATGGCGTTCGTGGCGGGATCGGACGTGTATGACGTCGTGCCGGTCGCGGTGATCGTCCAGTCGAAATCCGCCGGGTAGGGCGCATCGACCGGATCGCCTGCGCCATCGATCAGATGCACCGAGACGACAAAGAGGTGGGGCAGCGCACCGGGGTCGTCCGCCGCGGCAGCCATCGGCGATCCGCCACTCGGCGCCGCGATCACATCAGTCGCGGTCGCGTCGGTCGCGGTCGCCGCCTGCGGTGCGTCGGATGCCACGGCGTCCGAGTCGGATGCTGACTCTTCCGAGTCGGATGCTGACGGTGGCACTGTGTCGGCGGCGTCGTGCTCGGGCGCTGCGGGAGCTGTATTCCCTGCCGGCGCTGCGGGCGCGGCCGCGTCAGAGGCGGGTTCCGGTGCCGACGGCACCGCAGACTGGTCCGGTGCCGGTGCGGAGGCCGCCGCACCGGCAGGGCTCGGTGCCGGAGCGGTGTCCTCCGTCACGACAGCAGCGGGTTCGGCGCCCTCTGCGCCCTCGTCCGCACTCGCGGTCATTCCCGGCCCCAGCAGCGCGATCGCAGCGACGAGAGCGGCCCCGGAGAGGCGCATCCAGGGCGGTCGGATTCTGTCGGCATGTCGTGGCGACGTCGTGTGTCTGCGTTCTCGGCGCATGAGGAACCCCCAAGGTGTCCGGTGAGTAAGAACTCCGTCGCCGCGGTGACGGCAGGACGGAGAGCGCCTCGCAGCGCTCCCGACACTCTTTCGGCCGCAGCGGTCGCACAGCATCCACCCGCGGGGAACACCACATGCGACGAAAGTGGACAACCTGAGTCGACCTTGGTCGCATCAAGGTGAGTCGCGCCCGCGTCAGTCAGCGTCCTCGTCGGGGACGAGCCCGTGCTGCAGCGCGAAGATCACCGCCTGAACACGGTCGCGCAGACTGAGCTTCGCGAGCAGCCGGGTGACGTAGGTCTTCACCGTCGCCTCGCTGAGGTACAGCACCCCGGCGATCTCGGCGTTCGAACGCCCGCGAGCCAGTTCGATGAACACGTCGTACTCGCGCTCGGTCAACAGGCGCAGCTCGGCCGGCGGCTCGGGCGCCGGGCGCGCCCGCCCGAGGAACGAGTCGACCAGACGGTCCTGCACAGCGCGGGAGAAGACCCGCTCTCCCCGATGCGCGGCCCTGATGGCGACGAGCATCTCCTCAGTCGACGCGGTCTTCAGCAGATAGCCGGCGGCCCCTGCCCGCAGCGCCTGCTCGATGCTCTCGCCCATGTTGAAGGTGGTCAGCATGATCACGACGCAGTCGAGCTGCTGATCGACGATCAGCTGAAGCCCCTGCAACCCGTCGGCCTCCGGCATCGACACGTCCATGAGAACGACATCGGCGTCGTGCTCGCGGGCGACTGCGGCGGCTTCCGCGCCGTCGGATGCCTCGGCGACGATCTCGAGATCGGCTTCCACATCGATGATCGCGACGAGCCCGGCCCGCACGAGCTCATGGTCATCAGCGACCACGACGCGGATGCGCCGACCGGCCTGCTCCGTCTCTGTTGCTTCGGCCATCAGGTCTCCCTCCCCTGGTCCCGCACGGCGGGCCCGTCGTCGTGTTCTCTAGAGCTGCGCCATTCGGCGTACACCTCGAAACCGGCATCCCGCGGACCGGCTCTGAACCTGCCGCCGTACTCCGCTACCCGATCGGCGAGCCCTGGCAGACCCCGGCCGCGGCCGAGGCTCTCGAGCGCTCTCCTCGCGCCGGTGAACGGGTCCGACATCGGAGCCGCTCCGCTGTCGCAGACCCGCACGAACCGCTTCATCCCATCGCCACCGGTCTCGATGACGACTCTGGCTCCGGGTGCGTACCGCGTGATGTTGGTCAGCGCCTCCTGCACGATCCGGTAGCTCAGCAGATCGGCCTCGCCGATCGGACGATGCCGAATCTGCAGCCCCGTCGCCCGCGCCCCTTCGATCAGGGTGTCCAGGCTCAGCCCGGTGTCGCCCTCATCCCCCGGACGTCCGCGCGCGAGGGCGTCGATCTCGTCCAGCGTGCGCTCGCCCACCGCGAGCACCGACGTCATGCTGCGGCGAGCGCGATCGGGGTCCTTGGCGCACAGCGCGTGCGCGGCGCCGGTCTGCAGACTCATGGCTGTGATCCCGTGGCTGACGCCGTCGTGCAGTTCGCGCGACAGCAGCATCCGCTCGGCCCGCTCCGCGCGCAGACTCGCGGCCGCGATCGCTGCCAGCAGACGCACCGACCTGGCCTGTTCGGTGTGCAGGATGTCGTCGCGCTCCTTCCAGGCGGTCGCCGCCCCGAAGGTGAAGGCCGCGAGCACCGCGATGAAGCCGAACCCGCGCGGGCCGAAGTGCGCGCCGAGCATCAGGGCGCCGGCGATCAGGACGATCAGCGGGATGGCTCCGCGCGCCGCGGGCATCCGGGTCAGCTGCCAGATCAGCGTGCCGACCCCTACCCCCAACGGCAGCAGCGCGTCGGGTTCGAAGCCGGCGTCGATCGCCACCACGGCGAGCGCACCACCGGCCGCGACACCGGCGAGGAGCGGGACTCGATGCACGATCATGATGCACAGCGGCACGATGATCGCCGCCTGCATCAGGTACGCGTTGCCGTCGCCGAGAACCACAGCTGCGGCGACCGAAGCGGCCAGCAGCGGCACGCCCATCCACCACGCGAGTGCCAGGTTCTCTCCCGCCGCATGAGCCACATCGACCGTGTCGCCGTCAGGTGATCGTCCCTCGCCTCCGGATCGGGAGTGCCGATGAGGCCGCCGGCGTGCCCCCGCCGCATCGTCCTCGTCGTCGAGCATCGTCAGCGTCTCGTGCAGCTGCCCGATCGCCCTGTCGCCCTCCCGGCGGATCGACTCCGCATCGGCCGCACGGTATGGCAGTCCTCGCTGGTGCATCGCGTGGGCGAGCTCACACATCCGGTGCACCGCCGACCGCAACACGTCCAGAGCGGCCTCCGACGCTCGCAGCCGACTGGTGCGCGCCGACTCGCTCATCGTGCGCTCCAGATCGACGGCCGCCAGGGCTGCCGACTTCCGCGCGGCGTCGACGGCCTGCGCGGCGCGACGCCGGATGACGAGGCCGAAGACCCAGGCCGCCGCGTGCACGAGCACCGAGACGGGAAACGCATACCAGGGCGCATCGACGCGCATGGCCGCCAGCGCACCGAAGGCGACGACAGCGAGACCGCCCAGCGCGACGCTGCCGCCTTTCCGCCCGAGATATCCGAGGACGTACAGGCTCGGCAGCAGCAGCTCGATCTGACCGTACGGAATGCCCGCCCAGGCGCTCACCGCAGATGCCGCCAGGGCGAGCATCGCCGCCGTCAGCGGGTGTCGGTTCAGCAGGGCGATCGCGCCCATGCTGAGCGGCACCACGAGCCACACGCTCCAGGACACGCCTGGCGACTCGAACAGCAGGAAGAACGTCACCCAGGCACCGCAGAGCAGCGCGGCCGCGAACGGCTGGCGCAGAAGCCCTGCGACGCTGCTCATGCCCTCATGCTAGGGCGCCCTGTGACTCACGCCCCAGGGTCGCCGATTCACTCACAGAAGGTTGACCGACCTGTCGACTTTCGGTGATCCGACGCCACCCACGGTCGCTAGCCCGTACGGCTCAGGTGGAGTCGGATGGTGCCAGGGGGATGCGAGTGCGCCACGGAACGCTGGTGCGGCGCCGACTGCGATCGCCCGCACATCGACCGCTGAGGAGCGCACTCATGAGCACGCCGTCCCTATTCGCACCGCGAGAACACCGCGCACGGCGCACACGGCGCCGGCTGGCGCTGGTGGCCATCGTCACCGCCGCAACGACGGCGTTGAGCGGCTGCTTCGCCCTGCCGATGCCGAAGCCGGCAGCATCCGCCTCGGCCAAGGCCGACGCCAAGACCGGGCCGACCTCGGTCACGATCCCCGTCATGCTCGTCTCGAGCGGCGGCGGGGGCGGCAGCGTCGGCTCGGCGTCGATCAGCATCGCGCAGGGCGCGGAGGACGGGATGACCGTCGAGGTCGCCGAGTCGGAGGTCAGCGGCATCGGCGAGAGCTTCCGCGCCGCAGCGTGGAACTCGGTGATCGTATCAACGCTCATGTCGGGCGCGTCGGTCGAGAACGACTACCGGTTCGAGATGCACGGCATGGTCGACGGCCCGAGTGCGGGCGGTGTGAGCACCGTCGCGCTGCTGAGCCTCATCCACGGTGACGAGCTCGCCGATGACGTCGCCATGACGGGTACGATCACCGCCACAGGCACGATCGGGCCCGTCGGCGGGATCCCCGAGAAGGTGCAGGCGATCGCCGATGACGGCCGGTTCACCAAGGCGCTGATCCCGCTCGGCTCGCGCAACTCCCGTGATTCGTCCGGTGCTCAGGTCGATGTCGTCAGACTCGGCAAGGACGCCGGGATCGACGTGGTCGAAGTCGGCGACATCACCCAGGCCTACCGGGAGTTCACCGGCGTCGAGCTGACCTCGGGAACGGCGCCGAAGCCGAAGATCAGCGATGAGGGGTACACGCGTCTCGAGGTGGCCACTCAGAAGCAGGTCACCGCCTACGTCGATCTCGAATCGCGATTCCTCTCGCTCTCCCCGACAGTGCAGGAGTTCGGCTGGGGTCTGTACGAGGACACGCTCGCCGACATGCAGCAGGCCGAGCGGCTGCTCGATCAGGGGCTGCCCGGCGGCGCGTTCGTCAGTGCCGTGAACGGCGTCGTGCTGATGGCGGCCGCCGCGGCGACGTACGACACCATCGACGCCGCCCTGACCGGGGACGTCACTGGTGTCGAGCGTGCGCTGCGCATCGCGGGGAACACCGAGCAGAAGATCATCAACTACATCAGCGAGCTGAACACCTTCAAGGTCGCGACGCTGGCGGATGCCGAAGCACTCGCGACCAGCTACGGCAACGGCTTCGACGCGCTGACCGTCTACCAGTTCGCACAGCGCCGCATCCAACCCGTGCTGGCGCGCCTCGACGCAGGCGAGTACAGCGCCGACGAGTTCCTCAATGACGCGGTGCAGCCGCTGCTGTTCCTGCAGATCGCCGAGTCACAGCTCGCCGCCGCCGACGCCATCTTCGAGATCGGTCGGGGCCTCGAGGGGCCGGCGATCGATAAGTCGGCGGATGCGGAAGCGCTGGGAGCTTTCCTCCGTCGCGCCTCCGAGGCCAATCTCGAGGTGTTCGACTCTGCCGTGCTGCGGGGACTCGCCGAGGGCTCGGGCCTGTCGATGGAGGTCGCCAGGGCGCGGCTGGGCGGATGGGATGTCGGCGTGGAGCTGGCTTACACCTCGAAGGACAACATCCACGCCATCACCTCGTTCATGGGCGAGGACAACCCGAACGCGGCGTACGCCATGATCGGCCACGGCTGGCTCAACTACGCGCGCAACGCCAGCCTCGTCGACAAGTACTACAACAACGGCATCGTCGATCCGAGCACGTTCGAGCTCTCGGGCGTGCGATCGGAGCCGGTGCTCATGCACACGCTCGACTTCGCCAGGGACCGCGTCTCAGCGGCAGTGGACGCTCTCGAGCAGAGAGAGCATTCTCCCGCCCTGATCGTCGGCGCCTTCGAATCGGACTCGCTCGATCGCGAGGGCGACGTCGACGCGAAGTTCACCGCCATCCAGGGCTACACCGGCTCATACGCCATGGCGCGGATCCTCGCCTATCTCGGTGGCTTCCCCGAGGCCGGTTGACGCACGAAGACGCCCGTATCGAATACCGACATATCGAAGACCGACACATCAAAAGGAGAACCGAAATGACCACTCAGGAACCCATCGCCTCGCCGCCCTCAGCGGGCCCCAGCCACCCTCAGCCGGGCCCACAGGCCCACGTTCAGCCCGCGGCACCCGCGTACGCGCAGCCCGTCGCTGCACCTGCGCCCGCGGCACCGGCCGGCGGCTTGGCCATCGCCGGGCTGATCCTCGCCTTCGTCGCCGCTCCCATCGGGCTGGTGCTCAGCATCGTCGCGCTGGTGAAGCGCAAGCGCGGAGGCGCCTCGATCGGCCTGCCGCTGACCGGCGTGATCATCAGTGCGCTGTTCATCATCGGCACCATCACCGCGATCGTCATCGCCGTCAGCATGCTGACGCAGGTGGCCGCGATCTGCACCGAACTCGGACCGGGCGTCTGGGAGTCGGGCGGAGTGACCTACACCTGCGGCTGAGACGATGAAGGGGCGGATGCTGATCAGCATCCGCCCCTTCATCCTGCTTCAGTCGCTCGCGCGACTCATTTCTTGTAGTTGGGCGCCTCGACGACGATCTGCACGTCGTGCGGGTGTGACTCCTTGAGCCCCGCCGCGGTGATGCGCACGAACTTGCCGCGGGCCTTGAGCTCGTCGATCGTGCGCGCGCCGACGTAGAACATCGACTGGCGCAGCCCGCCGATCAGCTGGTACGCGACCGCCGCCACCGGACCGCGATAGGGCACCTGGCCCTCGATGCCCTCAGGGATGAGCTTGTCGTCGCTGGGCACGTCGGCCTGGAAATAGCGGTCCTTCGAGTACGAGGTCTGCTTGCCGCGGGTCTGCATCGCACCGAGCGAGCCCATGCCGCGGTACAGCTTGAACTGCTTGCCGCTCTGGAAGACGATCTCACCCGGCGACTCGTCAGTGCCCGCCAGCAGCGAACCGAGCATCACGGCATCCGCTCCGGCGACGAGCGCCTTGGCGATGTCGCCCGAGTACTGCAGACCGCCATCGGCGATCACCGGCACGCCGGCTGGTGCCGCGGCGAGTGATGCCTCGTACACGGCGGTGACCTGCGGCACTCCGACGCCCGCGACGATGCGGGTGGTGCAGATCGATCCGGGACCGACGCCGACCTTGACGGCGTCGACTCCGGCATCCACCAGTGCCTGCGCCCCCTCGCGGGTCGCGACGTTGCCGCCGATCACGTCGATGTGCGCGAACGACGGGTCGGCCTTGAGTCGCTTGACCAGGTCGATGACGCCCTGCGACTGCCCGTTGGCGGTGTCGACGACGAGCACGTCCACCCCGGCATCCCGCAGCGCCTCGGCGCGCTCCCACGCGTCGCCGAAGAAGCCGATCGCAGCTCCCACGCGGAGACGTCCCTGCTCGTCCTTGGTGGCGAGCGGGTACTTCTCGCTCTTGTCGAAGTCCTTGATCGTGATGAGGCCGGCGAGCTTGCCGTCATCGTCGATGAGCGGCAGCTTCTCGACACGGTGCTTCGCGAACAGGGCGATCACGTCGCCGGCGGCGACGCCGACCTTCGCGGTGACGAGGTGCTCGCTCGTCATGACGTCCTTGACCTTGGTGGTCACGCGCTCGCGTCCCGAGACGAAGCGCATGTCACGGTTGCTGATGATGCCGACCAGGCGACCGTCGCCATCGATGACGGGCAGGCCCGAGATGCGGTACTTCGCGCACAGCTGGTCGACCTCTTCGACCGTCGCGTCGGGTGTGGTCGTGACGGGGTCGGTGATCATGCCGGACTCGCTGCGCTTGACGCGGTCCACGTCGGCGGCCTGATCGGCGATCGAGAGGTTGCGGTGCAGGATGCCGATGCCGCCCTCGCGTGCCATCGCGATGGCCATGCGCGCCTCGGTGACGGTGTCCATGGCGCTGGAGAGCAGCGGCGTCGCGACCGAGATGCGCCGCGTGATGCGCGACGACGTGTCGGCATCGCTGGGGATCACATCGGTATGCCCCGGCAGCAGGAGCACATCATCGTAGGTGAGTCCGACGAAACCGAATGGATCGTTCTGCTGCATGGAACTTTGCTCCTCTGCGCCGATGCGGCGCCGTGTCGTGACGAATGCGCGTAGACGAAGCGGGGACGGCCCGACTCCGTCGTGATACTGATTCTAAGCGCGCGACGCCTGCGGATATTCCGAGAGTCGCCAGCAGCCGCGCCGAAAGCGGATGCTGCGCGGCCGCGCCAGGCATTTCGATCCGGCCACAGATGATGCGCTCCGCGTGCCCGTCGGGTTACGCTCGATCACGTCCATCATCGAACGGCTGCCCGAGGCTCGTTCGAGGGCACTCGATGTGGAGGATGCGTGGGACACAGATCAACGGCGCTTCGGCGTCCCCGAAAAGGGCTGATGACG
Source organism: Microbacterium sp. H1-D42 (assembly GCF_022637555.1). Classification (NCBI taxonomy): domain Bacteria; kingdom Bacillati; phylum Actinomycetota; class Actinomycetes; order Micrococcales; family Microbacteriaceae; genus Microbacterium; species Microbacterium sp. H1-D42. Next base: position 2,721,606 of record NZ_CP093342.1, read on the forward strand.
CTGTTGACAGCGCTGGTGGCCGCTTTCCTGGTGCTCGGCGCACCGGCCGGCGCGGCTTTGGCCGACACGACGGATGACGGCCAGGACGTGACGGACTTCTACTTCGCCGGCAACATCACCTTCAAGGGCGAGCCGATCGTGGGCGTCGGCGTCTCGGTGGACGGTGGCGGTTTCAAGGCGGAGACCGAGACCGATGCCGACGGCAAGTGGCGGCTGTACGTCCCCGAGAAGGAGAAGTACACGCTCAGCATCGACGAGGAGTCACTTCCCGACGGCGTGATCGTCGATCCGGCACAGCTTCCCGAGGGCGTGTCGCCCGTTGACGGCACCAGTGGCTCGTTCGAGGCCGAGTTCGGCCTCACAGGCACCAAGATCATCAACCTCTTCCTCGGCCAGGGCGAACGCGTCACGGTCTCGTTCATGGACCAGCTGATCTCACGCACCGTCGGCGGCATCAACTTCGGCCTGCTCCTCGGACTGGCATCCATGGGTGCTGCGCTGATCTACGGCACGACCCGACTGTCGAACTTCGCCCACGGTGAGATGGTCACCTGGGGCGGCGTGGTGGTCGTGCTGGTCACCTCGTTCTGGCAGCTACCGCTCTGGCTCGGATTGATCGCGGCGGTCGTGGGCGGAGGCGCACTCGGCTGGGCGATGGATGCCGGGCTCTGGCGCCCCCTGCGACGGCGCGGCCTCGGCATCGTCCAACTGATGATCGTCAGCATCGGCCTCTCACTCGCGCTGCGATACGCCATGCAGTACATGATCGGCGGCGGCACCCACCAGCTGCCAGGCGCGAGCCCCACCCCGTTCACGTTCGGGCCGATCACCCTGTCGTACATCGACATCATCGGCATGGTGATCAGCATCGTGGTGATCCTCGGCATGGCCTACTTCCTCACCCGCACGCGCGTCGGCAAGGCGACAAGGGCGATCTCGGACAACCCGCAGCTCGCGGCGGCATCCGGCATCGACGTCGACAAGGTCGTGCGCATCGTCTGGATCGTCGCCGGCATGCTCGCCGCGCTCTCCGGGGTGCTGTGGGCCTACTTCCGCCCCGGCGTGAAATGGGACATGGGCATGCAGATGCTGCTGCTGATCTTCTGCGCCATCACGCTCGGCGGGCTGGGGTCGGCGATCGGCGCCCTGATCGGATCGATCATCGTCGGCATCGCCGTCGAGGTGTCGACCTTGTTCGGCGTCCCCTCCGACCTGAAGTACGCGTCCGCACTCGTCGCGCTGATCGTCATCCTGCTGGTCAGGCCGCAAGGCCTACTCGGTCGCAAGGAAAGGCTGGGCTGACGCATGGACTTCGGATCGATCTTCGGCAACACCGCCGCATACATCTTCAGCCCGGTGACCATCGCCTACGCACTGGCGGCGACAGGTCTGGCTGTTCACTTCGGCTACGCGGGCCTGCTCAACTTCGGCATGGCGGCCTTCATGGCCGTCGGCGCGTACGGCTACGCCATCCCGATTCTGGCCTTCGGCGCCCCGTGGTGGCTCGGCATGCTGATCGGGCTGCTCGGCGGCGCGGTGTTCGCGCTGCTGCTGGGCATCCCCACACTCCGTCTCCGCGCCGACTACCTCGCCATCGCGACGATCGCGACCGCCGAGGTCGTGCGACTGCTGTTCCTGACGCAGTTGTTCGAAGACGTCACCGGCGCCGCCGGAGGCCGCAGCGGCTACCACGCGAGCTTCCGCGCGGCGAACCCGTTCCCGCCAGGGGTCTACGGCTTCGGCCCGTGGACGTACAACGCGACCGAACTGTGGGATCGAGTGTTCGGCCTGATCCTGCTGGTCATCGCCATCGTGCTGGTCTGGGCGCTGATGCGCAGCCCGTGGGGCCGCGTGCTCAAGGGCATCCGCGAAGACGAGGACGCCGTGCGCTCGCTCGGCAAGAATGTCTTCTCGTACAAGATGCAGGCACTCGTGGTCGGTGGCGTGCTGGGCGCAGCCGGCGGAATCGTGTTCGTGCTGCCGTCGGCCGTGGTGCCGGGCAGCTACTCCACATCACTGACGTTCTTCCTGTGGACCGTGCTGCTGCTCGGTGGAGCCGCGACCGTCTTCGGCCCGACGCTCGGCGCGGTGCTGTTCTGGGTGCTGTTCGCCTTCCTCGGCAACCTGCTCCCGCAGATGGCCGCGGCGGGCTACCTGCCCATGTCGACGTCACAGGCCGAGGTGGTCCGCTGGATCCTCGCCGGCGTGGCGCTGATGCTCATCGTGATCTACCGCCCGCAGGGCATCCTCGGAGACAAGAGGGAGATGACCTTTGTCAAGTGAGCAGCAGTCGAGCGAGAAGCGCCAAAAGGCGACCGGCCTCGCCGTGGGGCCGGCGAAGCCCGGCGTCGCCAAAGTCGATCCGATCCTCGTCGTCGACGGGGTCGAGCGGCATTTCGGCGGCCTGACCGCCGTCGATGTCGAGCACCTCGAGATCCCCCGCGGCGCGATCACAGCGCTGATCGGTCCGAACGGTGCCGGCAAGACGACACTGTTCAACCTGCTGTGCGGCTTCGACAAGCCGAACAGCGGCACCTGGCAGTACGACGGCAAGAACCTGGCAGGCGTGCCTTCTTTCAAGGTCGCGCGGATGGGCCAGGTGCGCACCTTCCAGCTCACCAAGGCGCTGTCCCTGCTTACCGTGCTCGAGAACATGAAGCTCGGCTCGCCCGATCAGCCCGGCGAGAAGTTCTGGGTGAGCCTGTTCCCCGGGCTCTGGCGGAAGCAGGAGATCGAGATCGAGAAGAAGGCGCGCGAGCTGCTCACGCTGTTCAAACTGGATGCGAAGGAGAAGGACTTCGCCGCGTCGCTCTCCGGTGGCCAGCGCAAGCTGCTCGAAATGGCGCGCGCGCTCATGAGCAACCCACAGCTGGTGATGCTCGACGAGCCGATGGCCGGAGTCAACCCGGCCCTGACCCAGTCGCTGCTGGATCACATCCTGGGGCTGAAGGACCGCGGCATGACCGTGCTGTTCGTCGAGCACGACATGCACATGGTGCGCCACATCGCGGATTGGGTCGTCGTCATGGCCGAAGGTCGGGTGGTCGCAGAAGGCCCGCCCGAAACCGTGATGGAGGACCCGGCCGTCATCGACGCGTATCTCGGCGCCCATCAGGACGTCGACCTCGGTGAGGTCACCGGGCGCATCTCGGTCGTCTCCGGTGACGCCGCGGCGTCGGATGCTGCCGCCACCCGCATCCGCGAGAAGATCGAGGCCGAGGCCGAGGCAGAGCTCGAGGAGGAGCAGAAATGACCGACCCTTCGACGGACTCAGGACCGCAGCCTGACACCGATAACCGCGAGATCGTCGTGGAGTTGAAGGACGTGCACGCGGGATATCTTCCCGGGGTGAACATCCTCAACGGTGCGAACCTCGTCGCCCGCAAGGGCGAGCTGATCGGCATCATCGGACCGAACGGCGCCGGAAAGTCGACCCTGCTGAAGTCGATCTTCGGCATGGTGCATGTACGCGACGGTGAGATCACCGTCGACGGCTCGAGCATTCTCGGTCTGAAGGCCGACAAGCTCGTGAAGCGCGGGGTCGGCTTCGTTCCGCAGACGAACAACGTCTTCCCGTCGCTGACCATCGCCGAGAACCTGCAGATGGGGCTGTACCAGAACCCGAAGATCTACAAGCAGCGTCTCGAGTTCGTCACCGGCATCTTCGCCGAGCTCGGCTCGCGACTGGGGCAGCGTGCCGGATCGCTGTCAGGCGGCGAGCGCCAGATGGTGGCGATGTCGCGCGCCCTGATGATGGACCCGTCGGTGCTGCTGCTCGATGAGCCCTCGGCCGGTCTCTCCCCCGTGCGTCAGGATGACGCGTTCATCCGCGTCTCCGACATCAACAAGGCCGGCGTGACGACGATCATGGTCGAGCAGAACGCCCGCCGCTGCCTGCAGATCTGCGACCGGGGCTACGTGCTCGATCAGGGCCGCGACGCCTACGAGGGCACCGGTCGCGACCTGCTGAACGACCCGAAGGTGATCGGACTGTACCTCGGCACTCTCGGCCAGGACGCCGCCTGATCTGCCGAGAACAATCCGCTGAGAGCAGTGAAGAGAGCCCCGGATGCATCGCATCCGGGGCTCTCTTCACTCGTGCTTACTTGATGCGGGTCTGGACGTTGCCAGCACCGAACTCGTAGACGCCGATGGCTGCACCCTTGGGGTCGTTGTTCTCGTCGAACGTGACCTCGCCGGACAGGCCGTCGTAGTCGGCAGTGCCGCCGTCGTTGATGATGGTGGCGCATTCGGCGAAGGTCTTGCACTTCTCGCCGTCGCCCTCACCACCGGAGACCTCGCGCATCTTGCCCGCGATGTCCGCGCCCTCGACCGACTGTGCCTTCAGGGCAGCGAGTGCGATCAGGATCGTCGCGTCGTAGGCCTCTGCCGAGTATGTGACGGCATCGATCGGGTCGTTGCCCTCAGCAGTCCAGACCTCGTTGAGCTGGTCGATGAAGTCATCGGGCAGCACAGCGCCGGCACGGGTGCCCTTGGAACCGGTCAGGTCGACCGAGAGGTCGGGCCAGTCCTTGAGGTTTCCGTCGACCAGGTACAGGCTGCCGGTGTCCACGCCGGCGTTGCCGAGCAGCGGGGCGATGGTGGCGAACTGGTCGTAGGAGACGATCGCGACAGCATCCGGCTTCGCGGCCGCAACCTCGTCGACCTGGGCGTTGAACTGACCATCACCCTGGTTGTACGAGGTCTCCGCGACCACCTCGCCGCCGGCGGCCTTGAACGTGTCGCCGATGGCCTTCGCCAGGCCTGTTCCGTAAGGGTCGTTCTGGTAGATGATGCCGAGCGACGTGTGACCGTCCTCCGCGATCTGGTTGCCGAGCACTTCGCCCTGCAGGTTGTCGCTGGGTGCGGTGCGGAAGTACATCGGGTCGATGCCGGTGAAGTCGGCCGAGGTGTTCGACGGCGAGACGGTGACGATGCCGGCGCCGACGTTGCCGTCGAGGATGAGCTTCGTGACGCTGGACGATGCGGCGCCGACCATGGCGGTGATGCCCTCGCTCTGCAGCTTCGAGACCGACGTCTCGTACGCCTTGTTGTCGAGGTCGCCCTCGTCGCCCGTGGACAGTTCGACGGTGATGCCGGCGTCGGCCTCATTGATCTGTGCGACCGCGAGCTGCACACCGGCTTCCATCGGCGCGCCCAGGAATGCGAGCGTGCCGGTGGCCGGCAGCAGCGATCCCAGCTTGAGCGTCAGATCGACAGCAGCCGGCTTGTCGCCGCCTTCTGACGGCTTGTCTGTCGGCGTGCTGCTGCAGCCGGCGATGACCAGTGCGGTCGCGCTGATCAGCGCGATCCCCGCGAAGATCCTCGCCGGACGCGAGCCCTTCATTGCGTTCATGTTGCTCCCTTGCGTAACTGAACGTGGATAACCACTTTCGGGTGTCTATCACACTATGGGTTCAGGCGCACAGAACGCTCCACGTTCTGTCTCGGTCGCCTAACAATCCGTCACAGCACGGGAGCGGGCGCCTCATGCCGGCCTCGCCGCTTCTGCAGCACCAGATCGATCACGAACACGATGATCGCGATCCACACCAGAATGAATCCCGCCCAGCGCTCCAGCGGCATGGGCTCCCCCAGCAGTGCCCACCCGACGAGGAACTGCATCACGGGAGTGATGAACTGGAACATCCCGACCAAGCTCAGATCGATGCGTCTGGTGCCTGCGGCGAACAGCAGCAGCGGCACGGCGGTGGCGATGCCGGCTCCTGCAACGAGTGCGGTGTGCAGCGGCGAGACCGTGCCGAACGTGATGCCTTCGGTCTGCGAGACGACGATAAGGGTGACGACGGCGATCGGGATCAGCCAGAAGGATTCCAGCGTGAGGCCGCTGACAGCATCGACGGCGGCGCCGATTCGCTTCTTGACCAGGCCGTACAGACCGAACGACGCCGTCAGCGAGACGGCGATCCACGGGAAGGCACCGTACGCGACGATGATGACGACGACCGCCACCGCCGCGATGCCGATCGCGACGGCCTGCAGCCTGGTGATGCGCTCACGCAGCACGATGACGCCGAGCAGCACGGTGAATATCGGATTGATGAAGTAGCCCAGACTCGTCTCGATGACCCGATCACTGAGGGTTCCGATCAGGAAGACCTGCCAATTCACGTAGATGAGCACACCGGCAAGAGCGGTCCATCCGAGCAGCGCCGGCCGGCGCACGACCCTCCACAGTGATGACCAGCCGCGCATCACCGTGAGCAGGATCAGACAGAACACGAACGAGAGCAGCACGCGCCAGGCGACGACCTCCCATGGTCCGGTCGGCGCGAGGGCGAGGAAGTACAGCGGCAGCACACCCCAGATGAGGTACGCGCCGACAGTGAAGGCGACGCCGCTGCGAAAGGCTCCACGCGCAGCAGCAGGGGACGCGGAGAGATCGGATGTCACTTCAGCACCCTATTGCCTCCTCACGCCGGCACGGCGGCTACGCGCGTAGATCACTCTTCCCATAGCACGAAGAAAGTCTTATAGTTGCGGCATCCAGGATTTGGATGACTGGGGAATTCGGCGGAAGTGATGGGCGAGTCATACGTACTCGCGCTCGACGTAGGCACGACCAGTGTGACGACGGTCTCTGCCAGCGCTGCTGAGCGCGAAGGGTTGCAGGTGGTACCGCTTGCGGTGGGGCGCGAGCGGGCCGAGATTGCGGTGCTCGCGTATGTCACCGAGGAGGGTGACGTGCGCTTCGGTGCCGAGGCCGCCGAGCGCGGGCTCGAGCACCCCGAGCGCCTGGTGCGTGATTTCACGCGATCGGTCGGCGATGATGTGCCGATCGTGGTGGGCGGATTCGCGATGCCCGCCGAGGAGCTTTTCGCGCGGATGGCGCTGTGGATCGTGTCGACGGTGGCCGCCGAGCGCGGCATGCTGCCCGGCGCCGTCGCGGTCGCGCATCCGACGGGCTGGACGCGGTATCGGATGGATGCTGTGAGCACCCGTCTTCGCGGGCTCGGCCTACCCGATGTGCTGCTGGTGCCATCAGCGGTCGTCGCGGTGGAGCATTACGCCTCGAGCGACGCACGCGGCCATCAGGTGGGGGTTTACGACCTCGGGGGCAGCACGTTCGAAGCGAGCGTGCTTCGCCGCTTGGATCTGCTGGCAGAGCCGCAGGTGCTCGAGGTCGGCGGATTCGACGTCGACGCCGCGCTGCTTCGTCACGTACTCAACCTGGTCGGCGCAGCCGGCGGCGAGAATCCCCAGATCACGACCGGACCCGATGCCGCCGAGACCTTCGCGGTCAGCATGCGCACCGATCTGCTGCATGCCCGCCGCGCCGTGACCACGGCCAAGGAGGCGCTGTCGTTCAGCGCCGATGCGGCAGTGCCGGTCACACTCGCCAGCGCCTCGACGAGCGTGCGCGTCACGAGGTCGGAGCTCGACGCGATGGCGCGCCCCGCGATCGCCGCGACGGTGGACTCATTCGAGCAGGCGCTGGATTCTGCGGGCATCGACGCGAGTGACCTCGACGAGATCATCCTGATCGGCGGATCCGCGCGCATCCCGCTGATCGCCCAGCTGCTCTCGGAACGCATCGACCTGCCGCTCACGGTGCCCGAGAATCCGCAGTACGCCGCAGCCATCGGCGCGGCGCACGCGGCGTGGGCGCGTCTGCAGAAAGCCCCAGCCCCACTCGCCGAGTCCGAGCTGACGGAGGTTCCAGAGCCCGCCACCCATCGCTTGGCCCTCGCGGCCCTGCGCCCGTCCGGCCGGATTCGGGTGCCGTATGGCGCGGCCACGGCGCTGGTCGCCGGCGCCGTGATCGTCGCCGGCGGGATCGTGTTCGCCTCTACGACGCCGCTCGGCACCGGAATCGATTCCGCGAAGGGCGCATCTCACGAGGGATCGTCCAACGGTCCAGGCACGATGTCGCTGCTGCGCTCGACATCCGGATTCTCGGTGCTCGGCGGGACGCCGGTGGTGGCAGAGGACTCCGACGACCAGGACGATGACGAGGACGGCGATGAGTCGTCGCCGTCAGAACGCGATGCGTCACGCACGCCGGACGCGACCCCAGGCCGGGGTGGTCCGAAGGTGGAGGCCCCAGACGCGGCCGATCCGGGGCCGCGCACTCCGACATCGTCGCCGGATCCCGGTGCCCAGCCGGCCGGTGGCCCTCAGGTCGAGAACCCCGATCCGACACCCACACCGACACCGACCCCGACACCGACCCCGGATCCGACACCCGATCCGACCCCGGATCCCACGACCGATCCGACACCCGACCCCACGCCCACCACGGACCCGACCCCCGATCCGACACCGGACCCGACACCGACGACTGACCCCGCACCGGACCCGACACCGGACCCCACACCAGCGCCTGATCCGACGACGGACCCCGCTCCAGAACCGTCGCCGACGTCAGCGCCCGCAGACCCGTCCCCCCAACCGTCACCGCCGCCGACGGATCCGCCAGCAGCCGACCCGGCACCCTGATCGAAAGCGGCCCCCGACGCCATGACCATCACCTCCGAGACGCTGGCAGAGCGTCCTCAGTCGAATGCCCCGCTGACGTGGGAGCGTCAGCTGCGTCCGGCGCTCGACGCGGTCGGCATGCGCACGCCGCGAGCGGCGCTGGTCGGCACGGCAGGATCGGGGAAGTCGACCGGCCTGCAGCACCTGCACGATCTGTTCCTCGACGAATCCCGTGACGTGCTGCTCGTACAAGACGCCTCCGACGGTCTTGATGAGATCCCGGCCGCGCAGGTGCTGCTCGTCGACGACCTGCACCTGCTCTCAGACGCGCAGCTGACCCAACTCGGTGAGCGCGCCGATGACCCGACTGCGGCTCTGATCGTCGCGCGAAGACCGTGGCCCGCACGGCCCGCCGTGCGCGCGATCGCCCGCCGCCTCGAGCAGCAGGTGCCCGCGATCGTGCTCGGTCATGTGTCGCGGTCGGACGTGCTCGACCATCTCGTCGCGCTCGAGATGACGATGTCCGACGAGTGCGTGGAGCACATCCTGCAGGCCACGCTCGGCATGTCATGGCTGGTCGCCGCCGCGGTGCAGCACCACGATGCGCGCGACTGCGCACACGACGGCGCGCACGGTGAATTGGATCGTTCACTCGCCGAACTGATCATCCATCGGCTCGACTCCAGCGATGACGAACTGCGTCACGCTGTCGAGGAGGTCTGTGTCGCAGCACCCGCCCAGTCGCACGCCATGCCGGATTCCCCGGAGGACGACTGGGTCATGCAGGGCTATGCCCAGGGGCTGCTGCTGCGCAATGGCGACGCCGCACCGCTGGTGCGCGAAGCGGTGCGCGAAGCGCTTCCGACGCATCGCCTGATCGACCTGTGCGCCCGCTTTCCCGAGGCTCTGGAGCACCGCGACGGGCTGCGACCCGTGCGCGATGTGCGGGTCGCGGATGCGCTGGTGGCCAGCGCCGATCGAATGCTCTCTGCCCAGCCCCTTCGTGCGAGCGAGCTCTACGAGGCCTCAGTCGAGTGCGGGGCAGACCCGCATCCGCTCGCGGTGCGCCGGGCGCATGCCGCGTGGTCGGCCGGCGACCTCGACCAGGCGACAGGGTTCGTCGACGAAGTGCTGCGCACCGCCTCGGGCGAGATCCTCTCCTCGATGGCGACGGTCTCGGCCGCGATGTGGTCGGCGCGCGCCATGATGACGCAGGCGAACGAGGTGTTCCGTTTTGCCCCGCCGCAGGACATCACTGCGCGCGCGAACGCGACCGTCGCCGCGTATGGTGTCGGCCAGATCGATGCTGATGCTGTTGCCGATCAGCCGGCGGTGCCGGATGCCATCCCCTCCGCCTTCGGCGTCGCGATGGAGCTGCTTCGCGCCGGGCTGCACAGCACGATGACGCCAGAGGACGGCGAGGATGCGCTGCCCACGCTGCTGCGCGCCGCCGAGATGTACTCCAGCTCACGTCGCGCCGGCGCTCTGGTGGAGCTGCCGGCGGTGATCGCGGCCATCACCGCGCTGAACCTCGGCAGACTCGTCACCGCGCAGACCGTGCTCGACGACGCGATCGCCCGTGACCACGGCGGACCGTGGGCGCGCACGCGCCTGCTGCTGTGGAGTGCGTGGGTGGCCGTGCAGCGCGCGCACCCGGTCGACGCCAAGGAGCTGCTGGATCGAGCGGTCGCCACTTCTGAGACGACGCTGCCGACCCGCGACGCGCTGATGCTGCATGCCGTCCGCGTCGCGATCGCACGTCGGTACGACGACGCCTCGGGCTTGGAGGCGGCGTGGCTCGAAGCCCGCGGCAGCCTGCTGCGCGCTGATGTCGACCTGTATCTGCTGCATCCGCTCGCCGAGCTGGTCAGCGCAGCGGCGCGCATCGGCGATGCACCGCGGGTCGAGGCGCAGCTGACGCGCGCACTGCAGATCGTCGAGGGACTCGGCAGCCCGCCGATTTGGTCGGCGCACGTGCACTGGGCCGGCATCCAGCAGGGCATCCTGCTCGGCCGACCAGACCGCCTCGCTCCGCACGCCAAAGCGCTCGTCGCCGCGGCCGCTCACAGCCGCGTCGCCGCCGGGATGGCCAAGGCGGGACGCGTGTGGACCGATGTGCTGGCGGGAACGGTGGATCCGGATGCCGTGGTCAGCGCCGCCGAGGGACTCGCCGGCATCGGACTGATGTGGGATGCCGCACGGCTCGCCGGTCACGGCGCCGCGCGCACCGACGACCGCAAGGTGGCGGCTCAGCTTCTCGCGTGCGCCCGCGAACTGCATCCGAACGACGGCACCAGGCGCCCCACTCCGACGACGAGCGACGATGTCGAGAGCACGACGCAGGCGCCGGCTGAAGAGGTGCTCAGCGACAGGGAGATCGAGGTCGCGCGACTGGTCGTGCAGGGCAAGACCTACGCCGAGATCGGCGAATCGATCTTCATCTCCCCGCGCACCGCAGAGCACCACATCGCGCACATCAGGCGCCGTCTCGGCGCCACGTCGCGCTCGGCGCTGCTCGCACGGTTGCGCCAGCTGCTGGGGGACGGCGGCGTCAGCGCGGGGTCTTCGGACCAACCCCCGTGAACCCCCCATCGGGTATCGGGTAAACCCCCGATGCCGTGAGGGCATGGCTGCGCATACGATCCGAGTCAAGGTGTGATCCTGGCGGCTGAGGGGCATTGAGCCAGGATGCGAAAGAGAAGTTGAAGAAGTTAAGGGGGCTTGCAGATGACTTCACCAGTAGAGACCATCGCGGACGCACTCATCAGGTTCATCCTGAGTCTGCTGAACGATCCGAATGCGGCTGGGGAGTTCGCCGCACGACCGACCGCGACGCTCGCCGACAACGGACTGCAAGGCGTCTGCATGGCCGACGTCGCCGCCGTTCGTCCGGTGATCGTCGACAATCCGAGAGTGGTCCACCACGACAATCCACCGCCTCCGCCGCCTCCAGGGCCGGACGACCATGAGACGGTGCGCGAGATCATCCGCATGGTGCAGCAGTACACCACCATCGATGCGCGATCGACGATCGTCGATCAGTCGGTGAACCAGAACATCTGGACAGAGGGCGGCGACGTCACCCAGGTGTTCGACCAGGAGGCCGTGGTCGCTTCTGGCGATGACTCGATCGCCGCCGGCGATGACGTCTCGGTCGTCGACTCCGATGTCGACGTGTCGATGGGCGACGTGTCGATCGGCAACGAGACCAACGACGGCAGCTTCAACCAGACCGGCGGCGGCAGCGATGCTGAAGACGGCGCGGCCGAGGTGGATGCCACCGACGAGACGATTCCCGCAGACGCGACCGGCGACGGCGCCGACGACGTCACGCCTGACGCTGTCACGACGGCAACAGATGCGGCCGATGGTGCGGTCGACACTGCCACCGATGCCGCGACAGCGGCCGCACAGTCGGCAGCGCCTCCTCCCCCGCCGGCCGATGTGCCAGAGCCCGCCGACCTGCTGGAGGGCGACATGGCCTCCGGTGGCGGCGACACCTACGAGGCCGACGCCTCCAGTGCCGCGCTCGATGACACAGCGGTCGATGCGCCGCTCGAGGATGGCTGACACTCCGCGCAGGACTCAAGCGCCTCCTCCCTCGTCCCAGGGAGGAGGCGCCGAGTCGGTCGCGCCGTACGGTTCGCGCGAACTGCCGACCCGCCCGGCGATGGCCAGTCCCAACCTGGCCCCGGTGATCGTCAAGGCGACACCGCCGTTCTCGATCCGGCTGAGCCTGTTCTTCTGGGTGCTCAGCTTCGCCGTCGGCGCATTCACGATCGTGTACATGTTCGTGATCCGGCAGGACCTGCTGCCCAAGATCACTGAGGTCGCGAAGACCGCGACAGCAGGTCGCGAAGACGTGACCTACGAGCGGGCGGCCGACATCATCTTCTGGGTGGTGTTCGGCGCGATGGTCGCGGTGCTGTTCACGCAGGTCACGTTGCTGGTGTCGTTCATGGGACGCCGGCGCCAGGTGCGCTGGTGGCAGCTGCTGACGTTCGGCGTGCTGCTGCTGCTGGTGCTGCTGTCACCCGAGTGGGTGGCGCTCGGGGCGAAGGGGGAACCACTGCAGCCGCTTCTTGCGGCGCAGGCCGCCCTGGTTCTGCTCGCCCTGCTCAGCAGCATCCTGCCCGGAGGCGTCGCCTGGTCCGCCCGCCGGTACGATGTTCGGCGCGGGCCGCAGGGGTCGGGCCAGTCCGACCTCTGAGGCGATGGCCGCCAGGCTGCGCAACACCGCCTGGCACACCATCAGCGTGCTCCGCTCGGCCAGCGGAGAAGCCGCCAGCGCACGCCAGCGGTCGATCTCAGCGCTCGTCCGGTCGGCGATGTCGCTGGGCGTCGCGTCGGCGGCCAGACCCAGGCGGTCGGATGCGGTCACTCCGGCCGCCCCGAGGATGCGCGCCGCGTCTTCGGCGTCCGATGCCGGCAGCGGCAGGCCGCGCGACCGCGCCTGAGCGAGCAGCGAGAGCTCACGCAGCACGTGCGCCGAAACGGTGAAGCGCTCGATCCCCGCTCGGATGCTGTCGACGCCGGCGCGCGGCGAACGGCGCAGCAGCGCCTGCAGCTGGAGCACCACGCCGCGCGCTTTCAGCGTCTCGGCACGAGGCTGGAACTGCGCCTTCACGAAGTCCTGCAGCTCGATCAGTCCGCTCTGATGCACCAGGGCATCCGACAGCTCGGACGAGCTCGTCACGCCGCCGCGGATGATCGCCGTCGCCAGCCGCACGCCGAAGATGCCGAACCGCGACAGCAGCTCCTCGCGCACCGGCACACTCAGCCCGGTGGCGTCGCTGGGGCGGACGAACCGGTCCGCCGACACGAGCAGGCTCTCCCGCGCGGCGCGCTCGAGGCCGGCGAGCTCGCGGAAGGCGATGTACTCGCTCTCCCGCAGTGTGCGTGCCCCCTCCGCGAGCAGCCCCGCGACCGGCACGACGCCCAGTGCGAGGGCCGCCAGATCGCCGTCGCGCTCGTAGCGCTTGGCGACGCGACGGGCCGACAGCAGCGAGTCGATTCGGCCCGAACCGACCTCGTCGGTGCGCGAGAGCACGGCGACCGCGCACACGCTCTGCGCCGCACCGGCGGCCGTGTCGCGGAAGGCCTCGAGGAACTTCACGTCCGAGCCGTGCAGATGGCGCATCAGGTACACGACGGCGTCCGCCGACGACGGCGAGTCCTCGGGTGTGAGGAAGCGCGCCGTGCGGGCCGAGGTGTCGCCGGAGAGCGAGGCGATGCCAGGGGTGTCGATGAGGATGAGCGATTGCAGCCCATCCAGCGGCCAGCCGACGTCGATCCACTCGATCTCCTCGGCAGTGCGCCCGTCGAGATCGAACACGAGCAGTCCGTGTTCGCGTCGGATCGGCATTCGCACGCAGCGCCCGTCACGCAGGTGCATGGTGATCGCCGGAGTAGGCGAGTACCGGTACCAGGTGACGATGCGGGTGCACTCGGCCGTGTCGGTGGCGGCGATCCGCTCGCCGAGCAGGGCGTTCAGCAGCGTGGATTTGCCGGCTTTGACCATGCCTGCCAGAGCCAGCCGCAGCGGCTCGTGCAGGCGGATCTCCAGCCGGTCGATCAGGGCGGTGGCCTCGCGATCACCCGCGTACACCGAGCGCGCGGTGCGCAGCAGATCCTCGGTCTCTGCGATCACGGAGTGCGCCGGCGCGTCCAGCTGCGCTGTGGCTGCCATCATGCTTCCACCTTCGCGCCGATCGCGGCCGGCTGTGCGCCCGCTCGGAGCGCCGGTGTGGGCGCCGGCGGCAGCGCGGGAATGGTCTTGCGCACGTTCTCGAGATCGCCGATGCGAGTGCGCAGCGCCCCGATACGCTGGTCGCGCGTCGCCGAGAATCCGGTTGCCGCTTGCTTGGCGCGCAGCAGCGCGTCGGCGAGCGAGCTGTGCAGCTCCTCGGCGAGCGACCCGAAGTGATCGCGGGTCGCGCGCTGCACCAGGCGCAGCCTGTCTTTCAGCTGCTTGCCGACTTGGAAGGTCACCTCGTCGATGTACTTGCGGACGATGACCTTCGCCTCCTGCTGGCGGCGGTTGAGCCTGTTGCCCATGTCCTCGCGATAGGCGCGCCGTCCCACCAGCACCCCGGCCAGCAGCGAGAGCGGGTTGATCAGGGCCATGCCGACCAGGCTCGTGGCCAGCCCCACCATCAGCACGCCGCCGTACGAGCCGCGCACGCCGATGTACATCTTCTCTGCGGCGCCCAGCTGCCCGGCGTCGAGGCCGGAGATGTCATCGACGACGTCGAGCACTCCGGTGATGTCCGAGACGTCGTGGATCGGGATGTCGGACTGGTCCTGGCTGAACAGCTCTGCGACCTCTTCGGCCAGCCACCGCGAGCGCTCGTCCGTCCATACGAAGGTCTCCGAAACGGCCGCGGTCACGCGCTGATCGAGCCACTCGCGGATCTGATCCCAGATGGGGCCGGGGTCGCCGTCGTCGATCGCGCGCTCTGCCTCGCGCTGCACCTTGCGCAGTCTGTCGCGCACGTCGTGCTCCATGTCGGCGACGAGGTCGGCGATGCCGTCGGTCAGCAGCACCTGCCAGCGGGCCGAACGTCCGCGGAACTCATCGGCCTTGGATTTGGCGGCCTCGAGCTCGGCGATCATGCGCGGGGTGTCCTCGGGGTTCACCAGTGCGTTCAGCTCGGCCCGAAGCGACATCTCCAGCTGGTCGACGACCGAGATCAGCTCGTGCACGGCACTGCGCTCGTGAATGACCTCGGCGCGGCCGAGCACCTCACGACGCAGGTGCGCGACCAGCGCCGGAAAACCGGACTCGTCGTTGAGTGTGCGGTCCTGCAGCTCGGCAGCGAGCAGACGCAGATCACTCGACACCGAGAAGATCGGCACATCATCGTGACCGCTCAGGTGCCGGCGGTCGATCTCTTCGATGCGTCGCCATTCCGGATACAGGTCGGTCTTGGCCAGCACCGCGGCGACGTTGGGCGACATCCGCATGGCGTGCTGCAGAAACTGCACCTCGGGCTCTGTGTACTCCTGCGAGGCGTCCGAGACAAGCAGCACCGCGTGCGCGCTGGAGAGCGCTGCCAGCGTGGCCAGCGAGTTCGACGATTCGAGTCCGCCCACGCCTGGCGAGTCGACGAGCTTCAGCCCGCCGCGCAGGATCTCGCGCGGCAGCAGCACCTCAGCCGAGACGATGCCGCGCTCGTTGCCGGGATTGCCCCGCTCGGAGACGTAGTCGGCGAGCTGCTCGAGTTGGATCTCGCGCCTGTTCGGTGCGGCGCCGTTGCCGGTGGGCTGCTCCACCACCCAGGCCGACGGCTGCTCCGCGTAACCGACGCTCGTGGGCACACTGGTGGCCACGTCATCGTCCACCGGGCATGCCGGTGCGTTGACGAGGGCGTTGATGAGCTTGCTCTTGCCCTGCTTGAACTCGCCGACGACGATCACCCGCACGGCAGGATCTGCCAGCCGCTCGCGGGTGTTGGCCAATCGTGCAGCGAGATCCTGACGGCCCGCGGACGCGGCGAGATCGCCGACATCGTGGATGACGTCGACGATCTGAGTCTGTTCGGTACTGCGGTGCTCCGGCACTTGTCCCCCTCTTGCGCGCGGATGCTGGCTGCCGTGCTTCTCAGCCGAGCAGGTCGCCCTCTGGTGCGTCGCTGCCAGGGTCGGCGACGCCAGTGGCATCGTCGTCCCAGAACAGGTCCGCATCTCCCCAGTCTGATTCGTCGATATTGACGAGCTCCTGGCTGAACGAATCGGTCGAGAAAGGGTCGAACAACGGACCGTCTCCCCAGACGGTGTCCTGCAGGCCGTCATCGGCCCCGGGGACTTCGTGTTCCTCAGACATGGCTTTCGCTCCGGATCAGATGCTTCAGGAGTTTAGTGGTGTGCCCGGCCGTCCACCAGAGTGGACGGCCGGGCAGGTCATGCGGCTTCTCAGTCTCAGAAGTCGAACTCGTTCGCGTCAGCGTTGGGGCTGAGCACGTTGGAGTTGTCGACGTCGACATCCACATCGACGTCCGTCTCGTTCGAGTTGTCCTGGAACGAGTCGTTGACGCTCCAGTTGTCGGAGTTGTCGGTCATCGAGTTGTCCTGGAACGAGTCGTTGATCGACCAGTTGTCAGAGAAGTCCTCATTGAACGAATCGGTGTTCCACGTGTTCCCGATCGAGATGTCTCCCATGTCGATGTCGGTGTCGATGTTGCGGACGTCGACGTCGCCGCCAGCTGCGATCGAGTTGTCACCCGAGGCGATATTGCTGCTCTGGCCGAAGTACTGACCGACGTTGCCGCCGCTCGCGCCGCCGCCCATCGCACCAGCGTCTCCGCCGGCACCACCGTCGTTGTCCCCCGAGCCCGCGAAGGACCCTGCAGCTCCGCCGGCACCGCTGCCGCCGGCCGCGCCGCCGGCACCGCCGGTGCCCGCCCCTCCGGAACCACCCGAGCCGAGAATGCCGAGGCCGCCATCGCCGCCCGTGCCTGCTCCGCCCGCACCGCCGTTGCCGCCGTTGCCGGTGTCGCCGCCGGCCGCCCCCGAGAACGCGGGGCCGCCCCAGCCGCCGTCCGCGTCTCCGCCGACTGCGATCGCCGCTCCGCCGCTGCCGGAGGAGGTGGTGATGTTCTGGTTGACCGACTGGTCGTTGACCGTGGTGCGCGCGTCGATGTCGATGTCGACATCAGCGCCGCCGCCGTGCATCTTCGACATGGCGGCGAAGTCGCCGTCTCCCACGCCGATGTTGAGGTCGCCCATTCCGGTGTCGTACTGGCGGATGCCTGCGTTGACCGAGTGGTCATAGAGCGTCTGGTTGCCCGAGTCGTGCACCGAGTTGTCCTGGAACGAGTCGTTCACCTGGAACGAGTCGTTGATGGAGTCGTCGTTCTCCGAGTTGTCGGAGTTGTCCGAGTTGTCGGAGTTGTCGGAGTTGTCCGAGTTGTCCGAGTTGTCGGAGTTGTCGGAGTTGTCCGAGTTGTCCGAATTGTCGTTGCCCGAGTCGCTGACGTCCGTGTCGTTGTTCGAGAGCAGGTCGTTGTTCGAGTCGTTCGTCGAGTTGTCGTTGCCAGAGTCCTGGACGTCGAGCCCGAGGTTCCACTGAGCTCCGAGAACGTTGATGTTGTCGTTCGCAGCCATGATTTTGATCCCCTTCATCAAAGAGTGCCGTTTGGCGCCTAAGAAGAGTGTGCGCGGCTGCGGCTGCCGCGGCATCGGGGGTGATCCCGAGGGTTGACGGGGGCACCCGGGGGATCGATAGGGGGTCGATGGGGGCTGATAGGGGAATGCAGAAGGACCCGGATGCCAGGCATCCGGGTCCTTCTGGTGATTCGAGGGGTGCGTCAGCGGACGACGACCGCCAGCACGTCGCGAGCCGAGAGCACGAGGTACTCGTCAGCACCGAACTTGACCTCGGTGCCGCCGTACTTGCTGTAGAGCACGCGGTCGCCCACGGCGACGTCCAGCGGAACGCGGTTGCCGTTATCGTCGATGCGGCCGGGGCCCACTGCCACGACCTCGCCCTCCTGGGGCTTCTCCTTGGCGGTGTCAGGGATGACCAGACCGCTTGCGGTGGTCTGCTCGGCCTCGACCTGCTGGATGACGATGCGGTCCTCGAGCGGCTTGATGGAAACCGACACGGTGTACCTCTTCTTTCGTGACTGGAGATCAGAAGACTATTAGCACTCTCATACCGAGGGTGCTAACTCCAGTGTATGCCGACGGCTGGCACTCACGCAATGCGAGTGCCAATCGAACGCCGCGCGTAGGCTTTGCGTGTGGAGATGGGTGAACTGACCGCACTGCTCACTCGCGAGGGGCTCGCCCTGCTCGACGAGGTGGGCCCGATCGAGTCATCAGCGGATGTGGCGAAGGCCGTCTCACGGCTGCGGGCTGCCGGGCACTCCCCCGAACTCGTCTCTGCCGTCGTCGGTCAGGCGCACTTGCGAGTGAAGGCACACGCGAAGTTCGGCGAGTTCGCCGCACGGATGCTGTTCACCAGGGCCGGGCTCGAGCAGGCCACCCGGTTGCACGTCGCCACGCTGCACGCCGTGCGGATGCGCCAGGCCGACATCACGACGGTCACCGATCTCGGCTGCGGCATCGGCGGCGACAGCCTCGCCTTCGCCGCCGCCGGGCTGGACGTGACGGCGGTGGATGCTGACGAGGTCACCGCCGCGATCGCCGCCTATAACTTGGCTCCCTTCGAGGCGACCGTCCGCCAGGGCCTCGCCGAGGACGCCCTCCCCACAGAGGGCGCCATCTGGCTGGATCCGGCGCGACGGACCGCCGGGCACAGCGAGACGCGTCGCACCTCAGCATCTGATTGGTCGCCGTCTCTGGATTGGTGCGCAGGCGTCGCCCGCACACACCCGACCGGCATCAAGCTCGGCCCCGGCCTCGACCGCGACCTCATCCCCGACGATGTCGAGGCGCAGTGGGTCAGTGCCGATGGCAGTGTCGTCGAGCTGGTGCTGTGGAGCGGCGTGCTGGCGCGCCCTGGCATCCGACGAGCGGCTCTGGTCGTGCGCGACGGCAAGACGCACGAGCTGACGGCGGCGGCGGATGCTGAAGACGAGCCGGTGCGCGAACTCGGCGCGTTCCTGCATGAGCCAGACGGCGCGGTTATCCGCGCGCGGCTGATCGGCGAGGCGGGGCGGATGCTGGAGGCCGGCATGCTCGACGAGCAGATCGCCTATCTCACCGGCGATGCCGCGCTGACGAGTCCGTTCGTGCAGTCGTTCCGGGTGCGCGAGACCATGCCGGCTCACGTGAAGGCGATCAGCGCCGCCCTGCGTGCGAACGACATCGGGCGGCTCGAGATCAAGAAGCGCGGGATGGACATCGATCCTGCCGCGTTCCGCAAGAAGCTGAATCTGAAGGGCTCGAAGGCGGCCACGCTGATCCTCACCCGCACGCCCGCCGGACGCGTGGCGATCCTCGCCGATCGGGTCTGATCACTCCTCAGGGAAGCCGGTCTTGTCATCTGCTGTGGCACAGTACCCCGAATCGACGTCGCACACCACGGATGCCGGGGTGCGGATGACGGTCAGCAGCGGACCCCGCGAATCGGTCATGCGCACGCTGTACGTGGCCCCAGGCACCGAGAGGTCGAGGGCTCGCGCAGAGTCGAGACCACCGCACGCCTGAGCCGAGATCTCGGTGGCCGTCGCGACCAGCACGCAGTTCTGCGCGTCCTGATGCAGCCAGATCGGGACGTCACCGTCGTAGCCGATCAACTGCAGCATGTCTCCGCGGAAGCCCTTGCTGTCGAGGAACTCGGCGATCGGCAGCTCGTCGCCGGAGTACTGCGAGCGCCAGTTCCACTCCTGGTCATCGTCTTGACGCTGCATGACCAGGACCTGCGTCCCCGTGATGTCCTCGATCAGAGAGGCCCAGACCGTCTCCCAGCGATCGTCGTTCTCGATCGAGGCGCTGGCCTGCAAGCCGAATTCGTTGCCCTCGCGATCCGACTGCACGCACGAGGGCGTGGGATACCGCTCGCTGCCACCGGTCTCGCTGCCGCCCGTGAGGAAGAAGCAGTCGAGTTCGCCGTCGTCCTTGGTCGCGGTCCAGGCATCGACGCCATACTTCGAGCCGACCAGTTCGATGGAGCCGGCATCGAGGTCATCGGATTTCTGCAGCTCGATCCACACGTCGCGCTGGGCGCCGGTCATCGCCGGCGCGCCGCCGTCGCGACCGAAGGCGAGCCAACCGGCGCCGAATCCGAGGAGGAGCGTGAGGACGGCCGCGAGCGGAGCAAGCCAACGGCGAGGGGGCTTCGCGAGTTCTGCGGGAGCCGTCGGTGGCTGAGGTGGTCCCTGTCCCTCGTCGCGTTCCGCCCGTTCCGGGGCCGGAGGGCGTTCCAAGGGCGCTTCGTCTCGCTCGTGGGGCTCAGGGCGCTCAGGAGCGGGTGCGGTGACGGCCGGGGTCGGGGTGACTGCGACAGGCTCTGACTCGGCAGGTCGTGTCAGGCCCCGCAGTTCCTCGGCTTCGGCATCCGACAGGCCGCCGCCGGGTGCATAGGCCTTGTGCTCGAGTTCACGGCGGCGAGCGCGTGCGGCGTCATCCAGCATCCGGCGCCTCCGCGGTCTTGGTGACGGTCAGGACCGGTGCACTCGTGTCAGAGGTGCGCACCGAGTAGGTCGTGCCTTCGACGGTCAACTCGGTCACCTGCCCGTCGTCCGACACCTCGCACGAGCTCAGCACGTCGTTGGCGCCTTGGGTCACGACGTACAGGCACTGCTCGGGCGCGTAGCCCAGCCAGATCGGGGTGTCCCCGTCGTAGCCGACGATGCTCAGTGCGTTCGGATCGACGCTCTGCGCCTCCAGAACGCGCGCCAGCTCGACCTCCTCGGGGGTGAACTGCGCTGTCCAGTCAGTGGACTCCACGATCTCGGACCGCTGAATCACGGTCGTATCCCGTCCGGTGATGTCCTGCACCATCGTCGCCCAGTAGACCCAGTGGTCGCCGTCACCGGTCGAGTCCAGGGTGGCCGTTAGATATTCGTCCGACGTGCGAGCTTCATCGATCGTGCGGCACTCGTGCTGGGTGGCCGGTCCCCGGTTGAGGATGATGCACTCACTCACGCCCTTCTTGGCCGTGCCCGTCCACACCGTGACGCCGTACTGCTCACCCCGGAACGTGAGGGATCCGGGGTCGTAGTCCCCCGACGCCTCGAGGTCATTCTTCAGCTCGGCCTGATCGGCGGACATCTTCGGCGTTGCCTCGTTCTGCTGCCCGAAGGCCAGCCAGCCGCCGACAAAGCCGATCAGCAGCGCGAGACCCGTTGCGGCAGGGATCACCCAGCGCCGCGTGCGCGGCTGGGAGCTGGCGAGCTCGGTCTCGGTCTCGGGTTGGAGGTCTTCCTCGGACCGGACCGGCTCCGGCGGGATGATCTCCGGTGCGGCGCGGATGCTGTCGGCGGCCGCTCTCGACACGCGCGCTGGGGCGATCGGCGCCGCGTGCGGATCCCTCTCCGCACCGAGCGACGCGGCCTGCGCACGGGCTGCCTCCGCGGCATCCAACTCCCGAAGCTCGGCCGCTTCAGCATCCGACAGCCCACCGCCAGGCGTGAATGCGCGGCGCTGCAGCTCGCGGCGGCGCGCAGCGCCCCGGTCGGTCAGGGCGTGCAGCTCTGCTGCCTCAGCATCCGACAACCCGCCGCCGGGCGCGTACGCCCTCAGCTCCAGCTCACGTCGTCGTGAACTGTCCGCGCTCTCCAGCATCGGTCACCCCAGCTTCTCGAACTGCATCGTCGCCCAGATCAGCCATCCTGCACTGAACAGCGTCGCGCAGAGCCCCAGTACCAGCGCCCACACCGCGATCGCACGGTTCTCGACCGGTCGACGCAGTGACATGATCGCCGCGATCACGGCGACGATCGCGACCGGGATCCCCCAGCCGACGAACATCGACGTCGCCAGCGCCACGATCGCCGCGAACAGCGCCCACGGCGCGAGCCGCCCGTCATCGGCGGACTCCGGCGCCCATTCATGCGGCACGAACTCGCCGGGATCCGCCGCAGGTCCTGCTCCGGCCATCGTCGCATCGGTCGGCACCGGCCCTGTAGGCAGCTTGCCGTACCCCTTGCGCGCACCAGGCAGCGATGCCGAGCCCTCGGTCTTCTCGACTTCGGGGGTCGGGCCCTCGATGCGCGGATCGGTCATGATGCGCTCACGCCCTCGTTCACGCTCTCGTTCACCTGGATCTCGGTCACCGGCAGCGTCGAATCCGCCCCGAAGGCGAGGGTCGACGGGCGGCGTCCGCTGGAGATCAGCTCGGCGGCGAGTCCAGCGATCATGGCTCCATTGTCAGTGCACAGTGACAGCGGCGGGATGCGCACGGCCACCCCGGCGGCCGCGGCACGCTCGAGGGCGACCTCGCGCAGGCGCTTGTTGGCGATCACTCCCCCGCCGAGCAGCAGACGCG
The DNA here is from genome assembly GCF_022637555.1 of Microbacterium sp. H1-D42. Lineage (NCBI taxonomy): Bacteria > Bacillati > Actinomycetota > Actinomycetes > Micrococcales > Microbacteriaceae > Microbacterium > Microbacterium sp. H1-D42. The sequence goes on from NZ_CP093342.1 coordinate 2,743,942, forward strand.
GCACGCCGCGGTCTGCGCAGGCGGCGAGCGCCTTGGTGACGAGCACATCGACCACGGCCTCGCGGAAGCTCGCTGCGACGTCGGCCAGCGGGATCTCCTCGCCGTTCGCCTCGGCGCGCTCGACCCAGCGTGCGACAGCGGTCTTCAGACCCGAGAACGAGAAGTCGTAGCGGTGCTTCGCGAGGTCGGATGCCTTCGACAGCCCGCGCGGAAAGCGGATCGCCTTCGGGTCTCCGCCGATGGCGGCCCGGTCGATCTGCGGTCCGCCTGGATAGGGCAGGCCGAGCAGACGGGCGACCTTGTCGAAGGCCTCGCCCGCGGCGTCGTCGACGGTCTCGCCGAGCAGTTCGACGTCAGTGGTCAGGTCGCGCACGTGCAGCAGCGAGGTGTGCCCGCCCGAGACCAGCAGCGCGATGGTGGGGTACTCGAGAGGTTCCGATTCAGCTTCGTCGGATGTCAGGATGTCAGCTGCGATGTGCCCGACGAGGTGGTTCACGGCGTAGAGCGGCTTGTTCAGCGAGACGGCCAGTCCCTTGGCCGCTCCGACGCCGACCATGAGGGCTCCGGCGAGTCCGGGGCCACTGGTGACGGCGATGGCGTCGAGGTCGTCGAGGGTCACCTTGGCTTCGGCCAGAGCGCGCTCGATGGACGGCTGCAGCTCTTCGAGGTGCGCGCGGGCGGCGACCTCTGGCACGACACCGCCGAAGCGGGCGTGCTCGTCCATGCTGGATGCGATCGTGTTCGACAGCAGCCGGCGTCCGCGCACGATCCCGATGCCAGTCTCGTCGCAGCTGGTCTCGATGCCGAGCACGAGTGGTTCGGTGGTCACTTGTCGGCCTCCTGCTCGCTCTGCGCGGCCCAGGCCGGCAGATCCAGCCGCATCACCACGGCGTCCACATCGTCGGGCTGGTAGTACCGCGGGCGGCGGCCGAGCTCGGTGAAACCCTCCGACCGGTACAGCCCGTCAGCGACGGGGTTGTCTGCCCGCACCTCGAGGAACAGCTCGCGCGCGCCGCGGGCGATGGCTTCTGCGATGAGGGCGCGCAGCAGCATCCGCCCCCTGCCGCGTCCGCGGAACTCGGCATCCAGCGCGATGGTCTGGATGTCAGCATCCGACCCGCCCTGCAGGGAACGCAGCCCGCCGTACCCGACGATGCGATCGCCTTCGACGTCGACGAGGTAGTGGTTGTGGGCGCTGGCGATCTCGGTGCCCATGGTCTCTTCACTCCACGCGTCGGTGGCGAAGTTGCGGCGTTCGAGCTGCATGATCGCGGCGAGATCGTCGAGGACGGCTGGTCGCAGGGTCACGCGCTCACCCGCTTCGGCGCACCGGGCTGCATGACGTCGGGCGAGCGCAGATACAGCGGTTCGGTGCTCGCGAGCGTGCGGCCGGCGGCGAGCGCGCGTGCGCCTATCCGCGCGAGAGCGGATGCTGACAGCGCCGGCGTCACCGGTTCCTCATCCCTCTTGCGCAGGGACGTCGGCTCGATCAGGTTCGGGATGCCATCAGCATCCACCCCGTCGAAGACGCTCACCGCGATCTCGCGCCGACGCGCGTCGGTGATGACGGTGAACCGGCCTTCCGCGCCGTCGTCGAGCAGCGTCTGCGCGATCGCGAGATGGCTGGGCACGGGGATCACCGGGATGCCACGGCCGAGCGCGAACGTCCGCGCCGCGGCGATGCCGATGCGCAGGCCGGTGAAGGGCCCTGGGCCCATGCCGGCGACGACGTGCGTGATGCCGGAGCAGGCTCCTGCGACCTCGGCCAGCAGATCGCCGATGACCTCGGCGTGTCCGAGTGGATCGGTCGTTGCTGCCTCGGCGACGGTGCGCCCGTCAGCATCGATCACGGCGACGGCCGTGCCGAGAGAGGTGTCGACGGCGAGAATCACTCCTCCAGGTTAGTCGCCCCGCTCTGGGTGAACCCCGCTCCCCTGGTACGGATGGCGGTCAAGAATACGGATGGCGGGAGACACGCCGAGGAATCCACCTGCAAGCGTTCAATCTCCCGCCATCCGTTCCCGGACGGGGCTTGAATCCGCAGCCAGGACTCGAGGTCAGGGGCGGACGCAGTCGATCGTCACGAAGCGAGGGGCGTCGGCGTCGAGATCCTCGTCGGCGAGATCGGCGACGCCGCCCACTGGACGCTCGATCTCGATGTCCCACCACGAGTCGGCGACGGCGGATGCCATCCCCCGGCCCCACTCGATGACGACGACCGAGCGGGTGAAGTCGATGTCGAGGTCGTCGAGTTCGGCGGCGGAGCCGAGCCGGTAGGCGTCCACGTGCACGAGGGGCGCGCCGCCGACCAGCGACGGATGCGTGCGGGCGATCACGAAGGTCGGGCTCTGCACAGGCCCTCGCACGCCCAGTCCTTCAGCGAGCCCCCGCGTGAACGTGGTCTTGCCTGCGCCGAGCGGACCGGTCAGCATGATCAGATCGCCGGCCTGCAGCTGCTCGCCGATCCGAAGGCCGAGGTTCTCCATGGCATCCGACGTCGTGATCTCGTGCCGCCCGAGGAACGCGGGATCGACGCTCATGACACGGTCCTACGGGGCACGCGGTCGCCGATGCGCGTGACGATCTCGTAGTTGATCGTGCCTGCGGCATCCGCCCAGTCGGTCGCGGAGGGCTGGCGCAGCGTCGGGTCGCCGAAGACGATGACCTCGTCGCCGACTTCGACCGGCTCGTCGCCGACGTCGACGACGAACTGGTCCATCGCGATGCGGCCGGCGACGGTGTGCGGGCGGCCGTTCACGAGCACGGGGCCCGTGCCGGATGCCTGACGGGGAATGCCATCGGCGTAGCCAAGCGGCACCAGGGCGAGGGTGGTGTCCTTCTCGCAGCGGTACGCGTAGTCGTACGAGACGCCGGAGCCTGCGGGCACCCTGCGCACGGCGGCGACCGAGGCGCGCAGCGTCATGGCCGGGCGCAGCCCGAGATCCGACGAGGAGCGGTCGGCGAACGGCGAGAGCCCGTACAGTCCGATCCCGATGCGCACGGCGTCGAGCCGCGCCTCGGGGATGTCGATGGCGCCGGCGGTGGCGGCGAGGTGACGGATCTCGGGGTGGATGCCGAACGATGCGGCCTGCTCGATGACCGCCTCGTAGCGGGTGAGCTGCTCGCGGTCGTCGGCGATGCTGGCGCCGGAGAGGTGGCTGAAGATGCCGACGATGCGGATGCGTCCGATGCGCTCCAGTCGGGCGGCCTCTGCCAGCACCCTTTCCAGGTCGTGCGCGGCGATGCCGTTGCGGGAGAGGCCGGTGTCGACCTTGAGGTGGATGGATGCCGGCGCCGGCGTGGCCTCGGATGCTGCCATCAGCTGCTCCATCGACGAGATGCCGATCTCGATGCCGGCCTCGACGGCGTCGTCGAACCGGCGACCCGGTTCGTGCAGCCAGGCCAGCAGCGGTGCGGTGATGCCGGCGCGACGCAGCGCGAGGGCCTCATCGAGTGTGGCGGTGCCGAGTCGGGTGGCGCCTCCCGCGAGCGCGGCGATGGCGACAGCGGGGGCACCATGCCCGTAGGCGTTGGCCTTGACGACGCCGATCACCGCGACGCCGGTGAGCGCCCGCAGGTGCCGCACGTTGTCGGCGATGGCATCGAGGCTGATCGTCGCTTCGCGGAAGGGGTTCATCTGGCATCCGATCGCTCGGCGACGACGTACGCCGCGGCGAGCCCCGCGTCGTGCGTCATGGACAGGTGCAGGGCGGTGATGCCGCGCTCGACGACCACGGCGGCGGTCGACCCGCTCAGCACGAAGTGCGGGCGGCCCGAGGGCTCGGAGGCGATCTCGATCTCGGTCCAGTACACGCCGTCACTGCCGCCGAGTGCCTTGATCAGCGCCTCTTTGGCGGCGTAGCGGGCGGCCAGCGAACGCAGCTTCAGCAACTGCTCAGCGGGAGTGAACAGCCGTGCGAGCAGCCGGGGCGTGCGGGTGACCGAGCGCTCGAACCGCACGACATCCACGAGGTCGATTCCGGTGCCGATGATCACGCATTCAGCCTACTCGGCGCCCGATCCCGGCATCCGATCCCGATCCCGACATCCGATCCCGATCCCGACATCCGATCCCGATCCCGACATCCGATACCGGCACCCGACCCGTATCCCGGCACGGATGGCGGGAGATTGAACGGATGGCGGTCGAAATGCCGCGGAATCCACCTGCAACCGTTGATTCGACCGCCATCCGTTCCCGAGAAAGCAGTCAGATAGACCCGAACCGGGACTCGTACTCGGGTGAGAGCGCGGCGAAGCGGGCATCCCAGTCGGGCAGGAACGACTCGCCCGCCACGTGCGCGGCGAGGCGCTCGAGGTACGTCTGCCAGCCGGCACCGTAGAAGATCGAGCGGATGCCCGTGTGCACCAGCAGCATCCGCGTGCCGCCCTCGACTTCTTCCAGGGTCACGGTGAGCTCGGTGGGCTCCTCTTCGATCGCGTGCCAGGTGGACGTGAACGAGAGAGGAGCGTCGCACGCGGTGATGGTGCCGGTCGCCCAGGACGGTTCGTCGTCCTGGGCCGCGACCGCCCAGGTGCCGCCGAGGCGCAGATCGCCCGTGAGGTCGACCATCCAGCGTGCCAGGCGCTCGGCTGTGGTGATCGCCTGCCACAGGTCGTCGATGTCGGTCACGTAGACATCGTCGTAGACCAGCCGGAAGCCGGATGGATGCCTCTCGATGATCGGACTGGTGATGCTCATGATGCGTTCCTCTCCGTGTCGCCTTCAGAGCGAGTGCCGATGGCGGACTCGTCCACGACTCCCTTCGCCGCAGCGCGCTGGCCGCGCGCGATCTCGGTGTGCAGAGCATCGAGGCGCTGCCCGAGCGGATCGGTCAGTTCTGCGAGCGCGCGAGCGGCAGCATCCACCCCCGACGAATCGAGCGCGTACAGGCGACGGGTCCCCTCGGCGCGCACGGTGGCGAAGCCGTTCTCACGCAGCACCCTGAGATGCTGCGACACCGCGGGCTGAGAGATGCCGAATTCTGTGCGGACGACATCGGTCAGCAGCCCCGCGGGCTGCTCCCCCAGCGCGAGCAGCCCGACGAGTCGCCGCCGCACGGCGTCTGCCAGCACCTCGAACTCATGCACAATCGCACTATATAAGTCCCCACTTATTTAGCGCAAGAGGTCCTCAGATCGATGCGGCGAGTTCGCGGCGCACCTCATCGCGCAGACGGCCCAGGTTCTCGGGCTCTGGGGCGGCGTTCAAGAGCCGCTTGGTGTACTCGTGCTGCGGGTTCAGGATGACCTCGTCGCTCGGCCCTCGCTCGACGACGTCACCGTGGTAGAGCACCATGATCTCGTCGCTGAAGTGCCGCGCGGTGGCGAGGTCGTGCGTGATGTAGAGCACGCCGAGGTCGTCCTCGCGCTGCAGATCGGCCAGCAGGTTCAGCACGCCGAGGCGGATCGACACGTCGAGCATCGACACCGGCTCGTCGGCGACGATGAACCGCGCGCTCGGCGCGAGCGCCCTGGCGATCGCCACCCGCTGGCGCTGCCCGCCGGAGAGCTCATGTGGACGCCGGTCGATGTAGCTCTCCTCCGGCGTCAGCCGCACCCGCTCGAGCAGCTCGATCACGCGCGCCCGCACCTGCGGGCCCTTCAGCTCGGGGTGGTGGATGCGCAGCGGGCGCGCCAGGTGGTGCCCGATCGAGTGGTACGGGTTCAGCGAGGCGAACGGGTCCTGAAAGACCATCTGCACCTCGGAGCGGTACCGCGAGATCTCTCGGCCGCCGTTGCCGGTCGGATGCCCGTTCAGCAGGATCTGGCCGGAAGTCGGGGTCTCGAGCTTCATCAGCATCCGAGCGATGGTCGACTTGCCCGACCCAGACTCGCCGACCAGGGCGATGGTCTTGCCCGCCTCGATCGTGAACGACACGTCGTTCACGGCGTGCAGCTGGCGGGTCTTGAACCCCGACCGCAGCGTGAAGGTCTTGTTGAGGTCACGGGCCTCGAGAGTGGCGGTCATCGCACCTGCTCCTGACTGGGTCGGCTGCCGTGACGCACGAAGTCGCCACGCTCACCGCGAAGGCTGGGGAAGCTGGAGAGCAGCTTCTTGGTGTACTCGTGCTGCGGGGTGCGGTAGATCTGCTCTGCCGTGCCCTGCTCGACGATCTGCCCCTGCAGCATCACCGCGATGCGGTCGCTGATCTCGATCAGCATCGGCAGGTCGTGGGTGATGAAGATCACGGCGAAGCCGAGCTTCTCGCGCAGGCGCATGATCTCGCGGATGATGTCGCGCTGCACGACCACGTCGAGCGCCGTGGTGGGCTCATCCATGATCATGACCTGCGGGTCGAGGGCGAGTGCCATGGCGATCATCATCCGCTGGCGCATGCCGCCGGAGAGCTCATGAGGGAAGCTGGTGAGGCGATTCGGGTCGACCCCGACCAGCGTCAGCAGCTCTTCCGCGCGACGCTTCTTCTCGGCGCGTGAGGTGCCGGGACGATGCGTGTCGAAGATGTCGTAGATCTGCGCCTTGACGCTGATCACCGGGTTGAGCGAGTTCATCGCACCCTGGAACACCATCGAGACCTTGTCCCAGCGGAACGCACGCAGCTGCTCCGGCCCGAGCGAGACCACGTCGATGTCGTCGCCGCCGCGATCGTGGAACGTGATCTCGCCGGCATCCATCAGCGCCGGCGGCTTCAGCAGCCGGTTGAGACCATAGGCCAGAGTGGTCTTGCCGCAGCCGGACTCGCCGGCCAGCCCCAGGATCTCGCCGCGGTGCAGGGTGAGCGACACATTGCGCACCGCCTTCACCGGCGGGTCGACCTCGTACTCGATGGAGACGTTGCGGGCGGTGAGCACAGGTTCGAGCTGAGCCTCGAGCGCAGTGGCGGTCATGCCGACGCTCCCATCTTCGCTGCGGCCTTCGCCGCAGCGCTCTTCGCGGCGGCCTTGCGCACACTGCGGGCGGCCTGCGGCGCGTTGCGCAGCTTCGGGTTGATGACCTCGTCGATGGCGAAGTTGATCAGGGCGAGACCGGCGCCGAGCGTGGCGATCAGCACCCCAGGCGGGATGAACCACCACCACGCGCCGCGACTGAGCGCCTGACCGGACTGCGCGTCATTGAGGATCGTTCCCCATGTGATCGACGAGTTCGGCCCGAGCCCCAGATAAGACAGCCCCGCCTCGTTGAGGATCGCGAAGATGATCGCGAACAGGAACTGCGCGGTCAGCAGCGGCAGCAGGTTGGGCATCAGTTCGACGAGGATCGTGCGCCAGGACCTCTCACCGGCAACCTTCGCGGCATACACGTAGTCGCGCGAGCGCAGCGAGCGGGCCTGCAGACGCAGCACGTAGGCGGCACCTGCCCATGAGGTGATGCCGAGGATCACCGCGACCAGCTGCCAGCTGCGGTTCGAGACGAACGAGGCGATGACCATGATCAGCGGCAGCCCGGGGATGACGATCATGACGTTGGTGACCAGCGCCAGCGTGTCCTCGCGCCAGCCGCCGAGGTACCCGGCCAGCACGCCGAAGAACAGCGACAGCAGAATCGCGATGCCGCCGGCGGTCACACCGACCAGCAGCGAGCCGCGGGCCCCTGTGGCCAGCTGCGAGAACATGTCGTTGCCGAGCTTGGTGGTGCCGAGCAGATGGTCGGCCGACGGCGGCTGCAGCGCGTCGTTTCCGGTGAAGTACGGGTCCTGCGCGAAGAGCGGCACGAGGATCGCGAAGAGAGCGATCCCTGTGACCAGCACGACGCCGGTGATGAACTTGGCAGAGCGCAGCGGGGAGCCGCTGCGGGCGCGACGGGTGCGGGAGGTCGCGACGGCGGTCGTGCTGGACGGCCCGGTCGTCGGTGCGTCGACGGCGCTCTCGCGGGTCGCCGAGGTGTCGGAATCGGATGCTGCCGACGCGGCGCTCTGGCTTTCGGACACGATCTTGGTATCAGACATTCTGGCGAGCCCTCGGGTCGACGAACCCGTACACCAGGTCCATGAAGAAGTTGGCGCCGAGCACGGCGATCGTGATGACGAGGAACAGCCCCTGCATCAGGGCGTAGTCGTTCATGGTCACGGCCTGGAACATCAGTTTGCCGAGACCCGGGTAGGTGAACACCTGCTCCATCACGATCGAGCCGGCCACGATGAACCCCAGCGTGATCGAGAAACCAGCGATCGACGGGATGGCGGCGTTGCGTGCGGCGTAGGTGGTCATCACCCGGCGCGGATGCAGGCCCTTGGCCTCTGCGGTGAGGACGTAGTCCTCGGCGAGGGTGGAGACCATCATGTTGCGCATGCCGAACAGCCAGCCGCCGACCGAGCTGATCACGATGGTGATCGCCGGCAGGAGCGCGTGATAGACAGCATCCGAGAGGAAGGCCCACGACATCTCTGGGCCGTACGGGTACTCGAAGACGTCGTACCCTCCGAATATCGGGAACCAGCCGAGCGTCACCGAGAAGACGAACACCAGCAGCAGCGCCAGCCAGAAGTACGGGATCGACTGCAACACGGTGGTGGCGGGGATGATGTGGTCGACCCAGGTGCCGCGCTTCCATCCCGTCCAGGCGCCGAGCACGACGCCGAGGATGAACGAGATGACGGTCGCCGTGCCCACCAGGATCAGCGTCCACGGCAGCGCCTCGGCGATGAGCTCGGAGACGGGCTTGGGAAAGTCCGTGACCGAGATGCCGAGGTCGCCGCGGAACATCTGGCCCCAGTACTGGAAGTACTGCTGCCAGAGGGGGATGTCCTCGCCGCCGAGCAGCATGCGGATGTTGCGGATCGTGGTCTCGGAGACCTCACCGCCTGCGCGCTGCATCTTGGCGATCATGATGTCTGCCGGGTTCCCAGGCATGAGCCGGGGAAGCAGGAAGTTGAGGGAGATCGCGGCCCACAGCGTGAACGCGTAGAACCCGATCCTTCGTGCGTAGAACTTCATTTGCCTTTACTTCCTGCGTCCCCGACTCGACATCGATCAGTGCGAGCGTTACTTCGCCGGCTCGAGCTGCGTCAGGACGTACCCGGCAGAGATGGAACCCCACGACGGCGGGAAGGCGTAGAGGTCGTCCTCGGTCGGCCAGCCCGTGAAGTCCTTCGAGTTGTAGAAGGTCTGGGTCGCGTTGATCACCAGCGGGATGTAGGGCACGTCGTTCACGATGTGCTCCTGGATGCTGCCGTAGATCTCCTTCTTCTCGGCCTCATCGTTGGTGCTGATGGCCTGCTGGATGGCAGCGTCGACCTCGGGGTTGTTGTAGCGGCTGAAGTTCCAGCGTCCGGGGGGAACCTCTTCGCCGACCTTGGAGGTCGATGCGACAGCGGTGCCGCCGAACCAGTCGCGGTAGATCTGGAACGGGTCGGCGACCGAGGTGCCGATGACACCGCCCATGATCAGCTCGAACTGCCCGCTCTGACGGGCATCCGAGAATTCCTGCCACTGCACGGTCGAGACGTTGAGCTTGATGCCGGCGGCCTTCGCCTGCTCGCCGATCAGCTTGGCGGCGTCGTTGTAGTCGGTCCAGCCGTCCACCGAGGTGAGGCTCAGCTCGAGGACCTTGCCGTCCTTGGCGTAGTAGCCGTCGGAGCCCTTGGCGTAGCCGGCCGCCTCGAGGATCTCGCCGGCGGCAGCCGCGTCGGCCTTCTGCGGGCTGAGCTTGTTCGCGGAGTCCGCCACCCACTTCTCGTCACGAGGGATGAGCGCGAACGTCGGCGAGATCTCGCCGGTCAGGCCGACGAACGCCTTGTCGTTGATCGTGCCGCGGTCGACAGCGACGTTCAGCGCCTGGCGCACTGCCACGTCGGTCTGTGCGCCGACGCAGCCCAGGTCTGCGTTCGAGCAGGTGTACAGCACCGTCGGGTCCTGCGGGGTGTTGACCCACTCGATCTTGCCGTTGCCGGTGACCGAATCGGGGTTCGGGATGAACATGCCGGCCCAGTCGAGCTTGCCCGCGGCGAGCAGGTCCTGTGCCGTCTGGTTGTTGTCGACGCCGATGTACTGCACGCTCTTCACGCCGAGCTCGTCCGCGTCGCGGAAGTACTTGTTGGCGACGAGCGTGTACGACTCGCTGGTGGTCGCGTCGACCACGTAGGCACCGGATCCGACCGGCTCCTCATTGGCGAAGTTCGCGAAGTCGGTAATCTCGCCCCAGATGTGCTTGGGCAGGATGAGCGTCGAGCCGAGGCGCTGGAACTCGGTGGTGTACTGCGCGGCGCTGTAGGTCAGCACGACGGTGGTGTCGTCGGTCGCCTCGGCCGAGACGAGGCCGTTGGCCTCGGGGTTGTTCGGCTCGTAGGTGAACGTGAAGGCGACGTCCTCTGCGGTCAGGGGCTCGCCGTCGGACCACTTCAGGTCGCTCTTGAGCTTGACGGTGATGACGGTGCCGTCCTCGTTGTACTCGTACGAGTCGCCGAGCAGGCCGACGGGCTCGGTGTCGGCGGTCTTGTTGAAGAAGAACAGGGGCTCGTAGATCGGGCCCATGGCGCCGTGCAGGACGGTGGGTGCGAACGGGTTGTAGTTCGCGGTGATCGGGGTGGTGCTGCCTGCCCAGACGCGCAGCGGACGGTCGTTCTTCGACTCGCCCGAGTCGCCCGCGTCGGCGGTCGAGCACCCGGTCAGGGCGAGAGCGAGTACAGCTGCTCCCGCCGCGGTGGTCAACGCGATCTTGCGCGTCTTGTTGCGGATCATTTCGGTCTTTCCTCTCGGTGCTGCATTGCAGGAGGGGGTCCTCCACGCGGAGGCAAACCCCGGAGTGAGGTTTGTTAGGACAGCAACCTAACAAATAAACCTCAGGGGCGCCAAGCGGGCTTGAGTAACGATTGGGACTCGCCGATGGAAATCGCTGTGACCAGGTGGATTACTCGCTTCGGATGCCCAGTGCGGGCACAGCGAAGCGACCGCCGGATGCCGGGAAGCCCCGGCACGGCGAAGTCGGAAGTCTGCTACACCGCGCCCGCTACGAGATGCCCAGCTGCCCCGCGAGCACCATCACGGCGGCGCCGCGAAGCACGATGTCGGGCTGCTCGGTGCGGTGGATCGTGATGTCGCTGAAGACGCCGTCGAGGGTGCGCGCGTGCAGAGTGTCGACCGCCGCACGCAGGAAGATGTCATCGAGCAGGTCGGCAGGACCTGACAGCACGATGTCGGAGAGGTCGAGGGCCGCGACGATCGGGGCGATGCCGATGGCCATCCGGGCCCCGGCATCCCGCAGGATCTCGTCGCGCGCTTCGGGGCGCTCCTCGATCGCGGCGCTCAGGCGCCCGACGTTGAGCCAGGCCTCCAGGCATCCATCCCGCCCGCACACGCACCGAGGACCGCCGTCGGTGCCGACCACGACGTGCCCGATCTCCCCCGCCGCGAACCGGCTGCCGGTGAGCGGCTGCCCGCCGGTGATGAGGCCGGCGCCGACACCTCGGCCGACCTTGATGAGCATGAAATCGCTGCGGGCGCCGCCGAAGGTGTACTCGGCGAGTACGGCCGCGTTCGCGTCGTTGCCGACGATGACGGGCAGATCCAACTCGATGCTGGTTCGTGCCCGCAGCGGCAGACCCTGCCAGCCGAGGTTGGGCGAGCTGAGCACGGCGCCATCAGCACTGACGACGCCCTGGGTGCCGATGCCGACGCCGAGGATCGGCTTGTCGGATGCTGCGATCAGCCGCCTGGCGAGTTCGATCATGACCGCGAAGGTGGCGTCGCCGTCCTCCCCCGGCGGGCGCTCGACAGCGTCCCGCGTGACGACCTCGCCGTCGAGGTTCATCACCGCGCCCTCGAACCGGGTCGAGCCCGACATGTCGATGCCGATGATCTGGTGACCGTTGCGATCGATGTCGATGAGTGTGGCGGGCTTGCCTGGGCCTGAGGCCTCGCGGACGCCGATCTCCTTGACGATCTCGTCGGCGATGAGCTCGGCGACCAGGTCAGAGATCGTGACACGGGTCAGGCCGGTCTCACGGGCGAGGTCCGCGCGGCTGACCTGACCTGCGTGGTATAGCGTCTGCAGCACCAGCGAGCGGTTGTGCGCACGTGCGTACTCGGGCAGGAGTTTCGCGCGCGATCGCAGCTTTCTCGAGGGCCCGAAGGCTCCTGAGAACTGCACGCCGGCCTGCGCCGACCCCTGAGGTCCGTCCACGTTTCAAACACCTTTGTTAGTAAACTTTACGAACAAAGATAGTACAGGCTATCTGTGGGAAGACTACCGTGGCTTCGCCGACTCGGCCCCGCACGAGGTCGCGTCCCGGACTTGTCTGGGAACGGATGCAGGTCATCTGAACGCTTGCAGATGGATTTCGCGGTGCGGCGGTCCGCGTGTCGTGGAGTCCTGTCCTGCATCCGTTCCCGAAAAACGAAACGAGAGGAACTCACTCCACGGTGACGGACTTCGCCAGGTTCCTGGGCTGGTCGACGTCCAGGCCCTTGGCCGTGGCCAGCGCCATGGCAAAGATCTGCAGCGGCACGACGGCCAGCAGCGGCTCGAGCAGCGGCGAGGCGAGCGGAATGCGAATGACCTCGTCTGCATAGGGCAGCACGGCGGCATCCCCCTCCTCGGCGACGACGATCACACGGGCACCGCGCGCGCGGATCTCCTGGATGTTCGAGACGACCTTCGAGTGGATCAGCGCGGAGTGGCGCGGCGACGGCACCAGCACGAACACCGGCTGACCTGGTTCGATCAGCGCGATCGGGCCGTGCTTGAGCTCGCCGGCCGCGAAGCCCTCGGCGTGGATGTACGAGATCTCTTTGAGCTTGAGCGCACCCTCGAGTGCGATCGGGTAGCCCACGTGGCGGCCAAGGAACAAGACCGAGCGGGTGTCGGCCATCCAGCCGGCGAGCTGGGTGACGTGCTCGGTCTCCTCTGCCAGCACCTGAGACACCTTCGCCGGCAGCTCCTGCAGCTCGGCGACGACGTCAGAGGCCGAGGCGGGAAGAACCCCGCGCACGCGGCCCATGTGCAGGCCGAGCAGCAGCAGCGCGGTGATCTGCGCCGAGAATGCCTTGGTCGAGGCGACAGCGACCTCAGGGCCTGCGTGGGTGTAGACGACAGCATCCGACTCGCGGGGAATCGTCGCACCCTGCGTGTTGCACACAGACAGCGTGCGAGCGCCGCGCTCGCGCGCGTACTTGACCGCCATCAGCGTGTCCATGGTCTCGCCCGACTGGCTGATCGAGATGACCAGCGTGCCGTCGTCGATCACCGGGTCGCGGTAGCGGAACTCGTGCGCCAGCTCGACATCGACCGGCACGCGCGCCCACTGCTCGATCGCGTACTTGCCGACCATCGCGGCGTACGAGGCGGTACCGCAGGCGGTGATGATGATGCGTCGGATGCCCGTGAACAGCTCATCCAGTCCGTCGAGCTCTGGAATGACGACCTGGTCGTCCTGCACCCGCCCGCGGATCGTGTTGGCGACCGCCTCAGGCTGCTCGGCGACCTCCTTGGCCATGAACGACGGCCAGCCGCCCTTCTCAGCGGCGGCTGCGTCCCACGACACCTCGAACGGCTGCGCCTCGACGGTCACGCCGTCGAAGTCCGTCACCGTCACAGACGAAGGCGTGATCGAGACGATCTGGTCCTGACCGATCGCCAGCGCACTGCGGGTGTGCTCGACGAAGGCCGCGACGTCACTGCCGAGGAAGTTCTCACCGTCCCCCAGTCCGATCACCAGCGGCGAGTTGCGGCGGGCACCGACGACCAGGCCGGGCTGGCTCTCGTGCATGGCGAGCAGCGTGAACGCGCCCTCGAGGCGGTTCACGACCGAGCGGAAGGCCGTCGCCAGATCTCCGGATGCCCGGTACTCGCGCCCCAGCAGGGCCGCGGCGACCTCGGTGTCGGTCTCGCTCAGGAAGGTCGTGCCCTCGGCGGTCAGCTCATCGCGCAGGGCGGCGAAGTTCTCGATGATGCCGTTGTGGATGACCGCGAGCTTGCCGTCATCGGCGAGGTGCGGGTGCGCGTTCACGTCGGTGGGGCCGCCGTGAGTCGCCCAGCGGGTGTGGCCGATTCCGGTCGTGCCGTCGGGCATCGCAGCATCCGCCAGCGAGTCGCGCAGCACGGCCAGCTTGCCGGCCTTCTTGCGCATGTCGAGCACGCCGCCGTCATCGATGATGGCTATGCCTGCTGAGTCGTAGCCGCGGTACTCGAGGCGGGCGAGGCCCGCGAGAAGGATGTCCTGGCTGGGCCGCGGGCCCACGTATCCGACGATTCCACACATGGATTACAGCGTAAAGCGTGCTTTTTGCGAGGGATCCGAACGAAAACGGTGGCAGAAGAACGACCCCGCAGGAAAACGAAAGACGTCCACCGGCGGAGGGGGCCATACCGGTGGACGCCTGCTTCGCAGTGCGGTGATCAGCTGTCGATCGCCGCACCAAGCTGTGCCGGGGCCGGCACCTCGCCCGTGGCGTCGATCTTCACGCGACCGGACTCACGCGACAGCGACCGTGCCTTGGGCGATCCGCTGGCCGGCAGGCACGCGTCATAGCTGAGGTCGCCGATGCCGATGTGCTGGTTGGAGCTGCTGTCCTTGCCGGCGACGTAGCGCACCTTGATGACCGTCACGGGTCCTGGCCAGCTCACCGTCACGCGGCCGGCGCCTCCGGAGATGGGCGTGTCACCGTCGTTCTTCGGGCGGAACCGATCCGCCGACGTCCCACTGCCGATGATGTTCGTTCCGCGCTGAGAGGTGAAGCCGCCAGGTGAGACCTCGACAGTGTCATTCCAGCTGTCCTTATCGATGTCGTGGATGATGAACGACAGCCCTGTTAGCGGTTCGCTCAGCGTGATCGTGAGCTCGATCCAGTCGTCCTTCTTGACCTCACCCGACATCTGCATCTCGAGGTAGTTCCACTGCGGTGCGGTAGAGGTGCGCGCGACCTTTCCGGTGTCACCCCAGCCCGGACGGTGTTGGTTCCACCCGGACCCCGTCACACTGCGCTCGAACGCCAGGTTGGCCGTGACTCCGGACGGCTGGAACGTCAGTGCCTTCGGGCTTGAACCGACCGTCAGATCATCAAAGCTGGTGGTGTCCCTGCACGACGCCGCAGCGAGCGGAACCGTGGCTGCGACAGCGATCGCGGGTGCTGCCCAGGCCATGGCCTTGGTGACGGTGCGACGGCTGATTTCCTGATTCGAGGCGCGCTCGACGTCGTTCATCTGACTCCCCAGTCTGCGCGCGCACTGGGCTCTCCCACAGAGCCCTCGGGCACACACGCGATCTCGACGCTATCGGATTTCCGGGGTGTGCGGCAAGGCCGAAAATACGATGCGGCTCAGACCTTGCGCAATTGCACCGACTCGACAGCGTGGTCAGCGCCCTTGCGCAGCACCAGGGTCGCCCTGTGCTTGGTGGGCATGACGTTCTCGACGAGGTTCGGCATGTTGATCTCGTTCCAGTAGCCGAGTGCCGTCGTCACGGCCTCGTCGTCGGTGAGATGCGCGAACACGTTGAAGTAGGACGACGGGTTGCTGAATGCTCCCTTGCGCAGGGCGAGGAAGCGGTCGATGTACCAGCGCTCGATGTGCTCGGTGTCGGCGTCGACGAAGACCGAGAAGTCGAAGAAGTCGCTGACCGCAGCGTCGTTCGGGGCCGGCGGGGGCTGCAGCACGTTGAGCCCCTCGACGATGACGACGTCTGGCTGGCGCAGCACGACGTGCGCGTCTGGCACGATGTCGTATCGCATGTGAGAGTAGAACGGTGCGCGCACCTCAGCCGCGCCGCTCTTGACCTCGGTGAGGAATGACAGCAAGGCGCGGCGGTCGTACGACTCCGGAAAACCCTTGCGGTCCATCAGCCCGCGCCGCTCGAGCTCGGCGTTCGGATACAGGAACCCGTCAGTGGTGACCAGCTCGACGCGCGGCGTGCCGGGCCAACGACTCATCAGTTCACGCAACAGGCGGGCGATGGTCGATTTGCCGACCGCGACGGAACCCGCGACGGCGACGACGAAAGGCGTCGTCGTGTCGTCCTCCTGCAGGAACTCGCTGGTGGCGGCGCCCAGCCGGCGGGTCGAGCTGGCGTACAGGCTCAACAGTCGGCTGAGCGGCAGATAGACCTCGCGCACCTCGGTGAGATCGAGCCGGTCGCCGATGCCTCGGATCTCGACGACCTCGGTCTCGCTCAGAGGCTGATCGAGTCCTGCGGCGAGGCGCGCCCAATCGGCTCTGTCGATCGCACGGTACGGAGACAGCGGCAGGCTCGGGTCGACGGCGGTCACGCGTTACATCGTATCCGGCGGTCACGGACTGCCCCGAAATGAGCTGTCCAGCACTTCCACGGCCTCATCCCGCGATACTGATTCAATGACCACGAGCGACCCGATCTTCGACACCGAGCCTGCCCCGGCAAAGCGCCGCCGCCGCCGGTGGCCCTGGGTGATCGTGTTCGTGCTCGTCGGCATCCTGATCGCGATCGCTGCGGTCGCCGGTGCGTACCTGTTGCGACTGTCCGCCTCGTACGACAAGGCTGAGACGCTCCCCACGGCTGAGGTGTTCCCTACTGTCCGCCCTGCCGCGGTCAACCCCGAGGCCGTCAACATCCTGCTGCTCGGCTCCGACTCGCGCAGCGGCCTGGATGGCGAGCTCGACAGCATCCGAGGTCAGCGTGCCGACACCATGCTGCTCGTGCACATCCCCGCCGACCGCTCAGACGTGCAGGTCATCTCGTTCATGCGCGACAACTGGGTCGAGATCCCTGGCAAGGGTGAGCACAAGCTCAACGCCGCGCTCGCGTTCGGCGGCGTGCCCCTGCTGGTGCAGACGATCGAGGGCATCATCGACGTGCCGATCGATCACGTCGCGATCACCGACTTCGAAGGCTTCAAAGGTCTGACCGACGCGCTCGACGGAGTCTCGGTCGACAACGCGATCGCGTTCCAGTCGGAGGGCTTCTCGTATGAGAAGGGCGTGATCGACCTGCGTGGTGACGAGGCGCTGGCGTATGTGCGCGCGCGGTACCCGTTCAGCGACGGCGACTACCAGCGCGTGCGCAACCAGCAGGCGTTCATCAAGGGCGTGCTCGACAAGATGCTCAGCCGCGAGACGCTGACCGATCCCGGCCGCATCGCGGCGTCGGTCGACGCGATCTCGCCGTATCTGACGGTGGATGCCGGACTCGACGCCGCGACCGTCGCCCAGCTGGGCTTGAGCCTGCGCGAGGTCGGCCGCACCGACATCATCTTCCTCACCGCGCCGACGCTCGGCACCGGGATGATCGGCGACCAGTCGGTCGTGCTGCCCGACTGGGAGAAGCTCGGCGCGCTGTCGGAGGCGCTCAAGAACGACACCGTCGCTGAGTACGCCGCGGCCGGTTGACGCATCAGGTTCGCGCGGCGCAGGAGCCCAGCGCAGGTTCGCAGAACGCCGGCGCGCAGCACAGGCGCGAAGGTCGACGGATGCCAGCTCACGGCGCCTTTGTGCGCCGGCCGCATCCTGGCCGTTAACAGTATGATCGCGGGCGCAAGTAGATCAGAAGCCTAAGAAAGTGCGCCCGCGATCGTGGCGCTGGGGACGCCGTTACTGGGGAGCTTTAAAGATATCCGGGGCACTCGTGCCGGCGGTACGGTCAAAAGGTGAAACAGCACTGGACTTTCGTCTAGACATCTGTCGCGGCGGACGCCGACTCAGGTGACCGGCAGGCGCGCTGCTACTCGCCAGTGCTCGCCCTCCACGCCAGAGGCGAACTCCCCGTTGGCACCGATGACGCGCTCTGCCATGCGATTGAGGCCTGTTCCGCTGGACGACAGATTCCGGCGGGGAGTTGCGGCGAGTGGACTCAGCATAGTCAGCGCGACCGTGTCGTCGTCGGTGTCGACGCGGACGATGACGTCACCCGGTCCCGCGTATTTGAGGATGTTCGTGGTGGACTCGCGCACGATGCGGGCAAGCACGATCTCGGCGATGCGTGGAATCCGCTCGTCGGTGGAGGAGCCCTCCACGACCACGTTGTGTCCTGCCGCTTCGATCTCGGCGCTGGCTTCGGTGATGGCTGTGTCGAGGTCACCGGTCTGCACGGCAGTCGAGCGCGGCGCGTCGTCGGCGAGATCGATCACGAAACGCAGATCGGCCATCGCCTTGCGTGCCGCGATGCGAATCGCATCCTGCGACTCCTTGCTTACAGACGGGTCGTCGAGCATCTGCACGTGCAATGCCACCACGGTGAGGTGGTGGGCGATGCTGTCGTGCAGTTCGCCGGCGATCCATCGCCGCTCGGCGAGAACCGCCTGTCGCTCTTGTTCGGCGCTCTTGGCGAGCTGACGCTCCAGATTGTCGCCTCGGGCAGACGCAAGCCTCAGCGCGAATCCGATCGCACCTGCCACCGCAGCGAACAAGAGGTAGATACCAACGTTGACAGGGTCACCAGTGTCATCGAAGGCGACGATGGCCGTGGCGACGAGGAAGCCGGCGCCGTACAGCAGCACATGTGCCGTGCCGCCAAGGCGCATCACCATGCCTGCGGCGACGGCAGCCGCGAAGAGCACGACTGAGTCCTTGCCCGCGACGACGGAGACAGCGAAGACGAGTCCGAGGACGGCGGTGGCTGTGGCCGGCCACCACAGGTAGAGCACGAACACTGCAGTTGCGGTGACACTCAGCACGGATCCGGTGACGTCCGTTCCCGGTGTGAAAATCACGCCGAAAATGTCGAGCACCATCAGGACGACCAGGAACGCGAGCATGACGACACGCTCGAGCGTGGTCAGTCGCTCACCGCGAGTCAGCCGCAGGCGACCCGGATCGTCGCGTGTCAGCGGGCCAAAGGGCATGCCCCAAGTATCACCCACTGCGCGACAGTCTCAACGGATAGACTCAACGGATAGCACCAAAGAAGCGTGCGAGCTGTTCCCAGATGGACATTGGATTCACCTCCACAAGTGAACGTTTGTCTAAGTACGTGTTAATCCTCTCGGTATGGCCACGAGAGCACATCTGCCTCACGTCCACACTTGATTGCCCAAAGGTCTAAGTCACTAACTGACCTCTGGGCAGCACGGTTAGGCTCAACGCATGCCCAAGATCCGAGTCCTCATCGTCGACGATGACCCGCTGGTGCGCTCCGCGCTGTCACACTTC
This sequence comes from Microbacterium sp. H1-D42, assembly GCF_022637555.1. Classification (NCBI taxonomy): domain Bacteria; kingdom Bacillati; phylum Actinomycetota; class Actinomycetes; order Micrococcales; family Microbacteriaceae; genus Microbacterium; species Microbacterium sp. H1-D42. The sequence goes on from NZ_CP093342.1 coordinate 2,762,954, forward strand.
GTTGCGCGCGATCCTGAGGTCGATGTCATCGGTCAGGCCGAGAACGGACGCGAGGCGATCGCCTTTCTCGAGCGCGATCTGCCTGACGTGGTGATGATGGATGTGCAGATGCCCGAGATGAACGGGATCGAGGCGACAGCGGCGATCGCAAAACGCTGGCCCGACGTGCGCATCCTGGCCGTGACCACGCTCGACGGCAGCGACACCGTGCTGCCCATGCTGAGTGCCGGCGCCTCGGGTTACCTGCTCAAGGACTCCAGCGCCGAGAGCATCCTCGCAGGGTTGCGCGAGGTGCACAGCGGTGCGAGTTCGCTCTCGCCGCGCATCGCGTCGCTGCTCGTACAGCATGTGCGCAGCACGGCGCCGACGAGCGATTCCGCGGGCACGCTCGAGGCACTGACCGAACGCGAGACCGAAGTTCTGCAACGGCTGGCGAAGGGCATGTCGAACGCAGAGATCGCGCAGTCGCTGATCGTCTCCGAGGGGACGGTCAAGGCGCACCTCGGGCGCATCATGTCGAAGTGGCAGCTGCGCGACCGCGTGCAGATTCTCGTCACCGCTGCTCATGCGGGGCTCGTCGACTTCCGCTGATCGTCGACCGAGCGCCGCATCTGCGGCACGGTGCGGTTCGCAGGGCAGGATAGGGGCATGACCGACGTCGAGCAGCAGCCGCGACCGATGTGGCGGCGCATCACAGGCAGCACGCTGTTCCATCTCGTGCTCGCCTTCGTCGTCGTCGGCCTCGTGCTCTCGTTCGTCGCGAAGCCGTACTGGGTGCCGTCGGGGTCGATGGAGCAGACGCTGAAGATCGATGATCGCGTGCTGGTGAACCGGCTCGCGTATGCGGGCGACGCGCACCCGAGCACGGGTGAGATCATCGTGTTCGATGCCGACGAGACCTGGGGCGAGTGGGGCTCGAATGACGAGGGCCCACTCAAGAAGGCGTTTCGCTGGATCGGCGAGGTGAGCGGTTTCGGGCCGTCCGGGCCGCACACTCTGATCAAGCGGGTGATCGCCGGGCCTGGGCAGACGGTGTCGTGCTGCACGGCCGAGGGTGCGCTGATCGTCGACGGCAAGCCGCTCGATGAGCCGTACATCTATCAGGACCTCGCCTTCGACCCGGGCACGCTCGACTGCACGACCACGCCGATCTCACCGCGGTGCCTGCCGGAGGTGACTGTTCCAGAGGACTCGTACCTGGTGTTGGGCGATCATCGTTCGAGCTCGGCCGACAGCGCGTATCGATGTCGTGGAGAACGCGACGCCGATCCCGGATGCTGGCTGTGGGCGCGCGACGAGGATGTCGTCGGCCGCGCGACGGTGATCCTGTGGCCGGCTTCGCGGTGGAGCGGGCTGTAGCCGAAGAGCGAACGGACAGAACCGCGATTCTGTCACTACCGATTCGCGCCCAACACGGCTACGATCAACCAAGGACTCCGTCTGGGGCGAAGTCCGATAAGCGCCGCCGATCCGAAGCGGTGCTGATCCCTGCTGGGGCAGGGATGTGAGTCAAGTTTGTTGTGCCGATCCTCTGGGGAGGGGTTGTGGCGTTTTCTGGGGACTTCGTTCTGCGTGGACATCATGGCAGGGCGATTTCAGCGACCCCGCGTCGCTCGATCGATCTTGCGCCCGTGGCAACGGCCACGCGGCCGGTCGGATGGCAGCGTGCCTACGGCCGCCGTCTCGCGGTCACCGACACTCTCATCGTGATCGCGGCGGTCTTCGGCGCGCAGCAGCTGCGATTCGGACAGGCCGCTGATCTGCACATCCCGCGCATCTCTGGCGGCGGATTCGGGCTGGCGTACACCTTCGTGTCGGTGCTCGTCGTCGTCGCCTGGCTCGGCAGCCTCAAGATGCTCGGCACGCGCAGCCAGCAGCGGGTCGGGGGCGGTTGGGACGAATACCGTCTCGTCCTCGATGCCAGCCTGCGCATGTTCGGATTGTTCGCGATCGCGGCCTTCCTGCTGCAGGTGGATGTCGCGCGCGGCTACCTGCTGCTGGCTCTGCCAGTCGGTCTGGCAGCGCTGGTGGCCAGCCGCTGGGCGTGGCGCCAGTGGCTGGGTCGGCAGCGCGCACACGGGCGCTTCCTCGCACGTGCCGTCGTGGTCGGCGAGCACAGCAAGACGCTGCACGTCGCGCGAGAACTGCAGCGTGACCGCACGGCGGGCATCGTGGTCTCGGCCGCGATCACCGAACGAGACGGCAGCGAGCTTCTGCCTGGCGTGCCGATGATCGGCAGCCTCGACGATGTCGTGGCCGCCGTCGAGCACGCGCAGGTCGACACCGTCGTGTACAGCGGATCCGATCTGATCTCGCCGGCCAAGCTGCGACAGTTCGGGTGGGATCTGCAGTCACGGGGCATCGAGCTCGTCGTCGCCGCAGCGCTGACCGACGTGGCGGGCCCACGCCTGCACGCCCGCCCTGTGGCCGGCCTCTCGCTGCTGCACGTCGACTCCCCCGAGTTCACCGGCGCCAGGTACATCACCAAGCGAGCCTTCGACATCATCGTCTCGGGCCTGGCCCTGGTGCTGCTGAGCCCGCTGCTGCTGATGCTGACGCTGCGGGTGCGTGCCGATGGCGGCCCTGCGCTCTTCCGGCAGCAGCGGGTCGGCCTCGACGGACACACCTTCACGATGTTCAAGTTCCGCTCGATGGTGATGGGGGCCGAAGCTCAGCTGGCTGATCTGCTGGCAGCATCCGATGGCAACGGCATGCTCTTCAAGATGCGCGACGATCCGCGCGTGACGCCCATCGGGCGCACACTGCGCCGCCTGAGCCTCGATGAGCTGCCGCAGCTGCTGAACGTCATCCGCGGTGACATGTCGCTGGTGGGCCCACGCCCCCCGCTGATGAGCGAGGTCAGCGACTATGAGGCCTGGGCGCAGCGACGTCTGCTGGTCAAGCCCGGCATCACCGGGCTGTGGCAGGTCAGCGGCCGGTCGGATCTCTCGTGGGAAGACAGCCTGCGGCTCGATCTGTACTACGTCGAGAACTGGTCTTTGGCCGATGACATGGTGATCATCTGGCGCACCGTGCGGGCCGTCGTCGAGAGCCGTGGAGCATACTGACCGCTCACGGTTTCGCAGGACACCTGCCGGATACGATGACCTGATGACCACGACTGACGAGCGGCGCCCTGAGAAGGTGCGCCGCCCCCTGCTGCGCAGCTTCCGCTTCTGGATCCCGATGGGCATCCTGCTGCTGCTGATCGTCATCGCGGTGGTCGGCGCGATCGCCGGAAAGCACGTGTACGACCGCGCGATGTCGGCGAAGGGCTCGCTTGAGCAGGCGATGCCGTTGGCATCGAAGGCGGCGGATGCTGTGCTCGCCGGCGACACCGAGGACGCGAAGGCCGTGACCGCGCAGCTTGCCACGCTGACGGGCGAGGCGAAGAAGCAGACCGACGACGGTGTGTGGAAGGCCCTGGAATGGGTGCCTGTCGCCGGCCCGAACCTGTACGCCGTGCGGACGGCCGCCGCTGTGACCGATGACCTGGTTCGCGACGCGCTGACGCCGGCGACCGAGCTCTCCCTTGACGCGCTCAAGCCGAAGGACGGGGCGATCGACCTGGCCGGCATCGAGCAGATGCAATCCGTGGTGACTCAGGCGACGAAGGCGGTGAATGCAGCATCCGACGATCTCGGCACGATCGACAGCGACGCACTCATCCCGCAGGTCAGCGGAGCGCTCGATCAGCTCACCGGCACCGTCAACGAACTGCAGCCGATGCTCGCGCCCGCCTCTGAGATCCTCGGAGTGCTGCCGACCGCGCTCGGCGCGGAGGCACCCCGCAACTACCTGATGATCTTCCAGAACAACGCCGAGTCGCGCGGTACCGGCGGCAACCCCGCGGCGCTGGTGATGATCACCGTGGACAAGGGCAAGATCTCGATCGGCCAGCAGGCGTCCAGTGGCAACTTCAAGAACGGGCGCCCTGACCCGGTCGCGGGGCTGACGCCCGAGACGAAGGCGCTGTACGGCGACAAGGTCGCCCGCTGGATCTCGGATGCCACGATGACGCCCGATTTCACAGAGTCGGCCGCGATCGTGCGGTCGTGGTGGGCCGAGGAGTTCGGCACCCCGATCGACGCCGTCGTGTCGTTCGATCCCGTGGCGCTCAGCTACCTGCTGAAGGCCACCGGCCCTGCCGTCGTGCCGAACGACCCGATCGAGTTCAACGGTCAGACGCTGTACCCGCTTGAGAAGCCGCTGACGCTGACCGCTGAGAACGCGGTGCCGTTCCTGCTGAACGAGGTGTACTGGAAGTACGAGCCGGCGGCTCAGGATGCCATCTTCGCGGCATCCGCGAAATCGGTCTTCGACGTGCTGACCGCAGGCAACGTCGAGCCGAAGCAGCTGCTCGACAGCCTCACCCGCGCCGTCGACGAGGGGCGGCTGATGTACCAGCCCGCCACCGAGGACGAGGCGAAGCTCGTCGCTGAATCGAAGCTGTCCGGCAAGCTGCCCAGCACCAACGACGATTCCACGGCGCTGGCCGTGTACGTGAACGACTTCACCCAGAGCAAGCTCGACTACTACATGCAGCTCGACGTCGCCGCCGAGACCACACAGTGCACGGCACCCGACGCGCCGACTTTCGCGCTCACCGCGACGCTGACCAACACGGTCACCCCCGAGATGGCCCCGGATCTGCCGCGCTCGATCGCCCCGGCGAAGTACTTCGAGAAGGGGCGCGTCGCGACCAACCTGGTGTTCTACGGTCCCGTCGGTGCGACGTCGGCGACGGTGACCGTCGACGGCGCGGAGCAGAGCCGCAAGTCTCTGCCGCACCTCGGCCGCCCAGCGGTGATGGTGCCCGTCTACAACGATCCCGGTCAGAAGCACACCGTGACGGTGGAGTTCCACGGCGCGAAGGGCGAATACGGTCCGCTCGAGGTGCGCCACACGCCGATGGTGCGTGAGACGCCGGTGGAGCTCAGCACGCCCGGCTGCGGCTGAGCAGTCCCACTCACTCGACACGTCAGAGAAGAGGAGCACGTCGTGAAGCTCTCGGTCATCGGTTGCGGATATCTCGGCGCGGTGCACGCCGCCGCCATGGCGTCGATCGGTCACGAGGTGGTCGGCATCGACATCGACCCGCTCCGTGTCGCTGCGCTCGCCCGTGGTGAAGCGCCCTTCTTCGAACCAGGACTGCCTGAGCTGCTGCGCTCGGGGGTGCAGTCGGGCTCGCTGACGTTCACCACCGACATGTCGATGGCCGCAGGCGCCGCCGTGCACTTCGTAGGCGTCGGCACCCCGCAGCAGCAGAGCGGGCACGCGGCGGATCTCACTCACGTGAACGAGGCATTCGATTCGCTGCTGCCGCATCTGCGACCGGGTGACGTCGTCGCCGGCAAGTCGACCGTGCCAGTGGGCACCGCGATCGTGCTCGCCGAGCGCGTCACGCCGACCGGCGCGACGCTGGTGTGGAACCCCGAGTTCCTGCGCGAGGGCTGGGCGGTGCAGGACACGATCGACCCCGACCGACTGGTCGCGGGTGTGCCCGAGGGCGCCGACGGTGCGCGTGCCGCTGAGATCCTGCGCGAGGTCTACCACCCCGCCGTGGCGAAGGGCACGCCGTTCATCGTCACCGACTATGCGACAGCAGAGCTGGTGAAGGTCGCCGCGAACGCCTTCCTCGCCACGAAGATCTCCTTCATCAATGCCATGGCCGAGATCGCCGAGGTGACCGGGGCCGACGTGACGCTTCTGGCTGAGGCGATCGGACATGACAAGCGCATCGGGCGCCCCTTCCTCGGCTCTGGCATCGGCTTCGGCGGCGGTTGCCTGCCTAAGGACATCCGCGCGTTCGCCGCGCGGGCCGAAGAGCTCGGGCGCGGTGAGTCGGTCAACTTCCTGCGTGAGGTGGATGCCATCAATCTGCGCCGCCGTGACCGTGCCGTGCAGCTCGTGATCGACGGACTCGGCGGCAAGGCGTTCGGCAAGAAGGTCACGGTGCTGGGCGCTGCGTTCAAGCCGCACAGTGATGACGTGCGCGACTCCCCCGCGCTCGACGCGGCGGTGCGTCTGCACGGTCTCGGGGCTGAGGTGGTGGTCACCGATCCGCAGGCCATCGAGAACGCCCGCCGACTGCATCCACAGCTGACATACGTCGCCGATCGAGATGAGGCGCTGCGCGACGCGGATGCTGTGCTGCTCGTGACGGAGTGGGATGAGTACCGTCGCGAGCTCTCCCCCGAGCACGCCGCGTCGCTCACGCGCGGGCAGGTCATCGTCGACGGCCGCAATTCGTACGACGCTGCGGCCTGGCGGGCCGCCGGCTGGACGTACTTCGGCATGGGGCGGCCATAGTGGCTGGTCTGCTCGTTCACGAGTGGATCGAGACCTCGGGCGGCGCCGAGCATGTTCTCGAGGCGATGGCCCGCGCCTTTCCGGATGCTGACATCCAGTGCCTGTGGAACGATGCGCCTCAGCGATTCACGGATCGCCGAGTGCGCGAGACGTGGCTGGCACGCACTCCGCTGCGTCGGCACAAAGCACTGGCGCTGCCCTTCACCGTGCCGACGTGGCGGTCGCTGCGCGACGCCGATGACGCGGAGTGGATGCTGATCAGCTCGCACCTGTTCGCGCACCATGCTCGGCTGCGCCGACGAGACGTGCCGAAGTATGTGTACGCGCACACGCCTGCCCGCTACATCTGGGATCCCGAACTGGATGAGCGCGGCAGCAGCGCGGCCGTGCGGGCTGTGGCACCGGCGTTCCGCCGTGTTGATCGAGCACGTGCGCAAGAGGCGACGGCGATCGCTGCCAACAGTGGGTTCGTGCGTGACCGCATCAGGCGCGCGTGGGATCGCGATGCGACCGTGATCCACCCGCCCGTCGCCGTCGATCGCATCCTGTCGAAGGCCGACTGGCGAGACGCGGTGACCGACGACGAGCGTCGGGTGCTGAACGACCTGCCTGATGAGTATGTGCTCGGCGCTTCGCGCTTCATCCCGTACAAGCGTCTGGATCTGGTGATCCTTGCGGCAGAGCGCGCCGGCCTGCCTGCCGTGATCGCGGGCAGCGGTCCGGACGAGGATCGCCTGCGGGCGCTGGCATCCGAAGCCGGAGTGCCGGTGACGTTCGTGATCTTCCCCTCAGATGCCCTGATGTACGCGCTCATGCAGCGGGCGTCCGCATTCGTCTTTCCTGCTGTGGAGGACTTCGGTATCGTTCCTGTCGAGGCGCAAGCCGCCGGGACACCGGTCGTGACCGGCCCTGTCGGTGGGCAACTGGAGACGTTCGAAGACGGCGTGAGCGGCGTGGTCGCGTCATCGACAGAGCCGGTTGATCTCGCGTCGGCGATCACCACCGCCGTGGCGCTGCGCGCTTTCGATCCCGCGGCGGCGACGGCCGGTTTCAGCGAGCAGGTGTTCGCCACCAAGATCCGAGACTTCGTCCGCTCTGGTTCCTGAGCGCGCGCTCGGCGACGACGGAGACCTGCTGGATACCCTGTATTCATGACCGACGTCGACGGCACCACTCGCCCCAATCTTCGCCGGGCCGACCTTCGCCGCATGCGCGAGGCCCTCGACCACGCCAAGCCTGCGACCATTCTGACGGTCTGCACCGGCAACATCTGCCGCTCGCCCATGGGCGAAGTGCTGTTGCGCGCGTCGCTGCGTGATCTGGACGTGCGCGTGCACAGTGGCGGCACTCATGCGCTTGTCGACCACGGCATGACCGAGCAGGCACAGCAGCTCGCGGTCGTGAACGGAGCGGATGCCGGCGAGTCTGCCGCGCACCGGGCGCGTCTGCTCAACGAAGGCCTGCTGGCCGAGAGCGACCTCGTGCTGACAATGGCTCGCGAGCATCGCTCGCAGGTCGTGCAGCTGGCCCCCGCCATGTTGCACCGCACGTTCACGGTGCGCGAGTTCGGGCGTCTGGCTGCGACGCTCACCGATGATGACGTGCGTCGTGGTGTGGCGTCGGCAGGATCCGATGCCGGCACTCGCGTGCAGGCCCTCGCCCGTCTGGTCGGCGGCCAGCGCGGCATGGTGCCGGCGGCCCCTGATGACGATGACGTGATCGACCCGTACCGTCGTTCGCAGACGACGTACGAGCTGTCCACGTCTCAGCTCGTCCCCGCCGTCGCCGAGTCCACCCGGGTGATCCGTGCTGCGCTCGGTTGACGAGACCTACCCGGTCGTTGAGCGAGCCCAGCGAAACGAAGGACGACTGCCGTTCGTCGCGATTGCCGCACGCATCCTGCTCGCGCCATACGCGATCGCTCTCGCTCTCATCGTCTGGCTGCCGGCTGCCGAGGCGTCGAAGGTCACTGGCATCGCGTTCCGCATCGCCCGTTTCGTCAGTGAGCGCTCAGGCATCTCGCTGACCACCAGCTATACGGTTTTCGAGTTTCTCGCCAACATCGCACTGTTCGTGCCGCTCGGCCTGCTGCTGGTCGCCGCGCGCCCTCGGTCAAGCGCCTGGGTGGTGCTGCTGCTCGGGTATTCGGCCAGCGTGACGATAGAGCTCGTGCAGACTCTGCTGCCCAGCCGCTACCCCACGCTGTCCGACGTCGTCGCCAACACACTCGGCACGGCGATCGGATGCCTGATCGCGCGGATGTTCGTCCAGCGGCGTCCAGTGCGCATGCCCCGGGCCTAGCGCGTTCGGTCACATCCTCGACATACGAGATGATGGAGTGTGTTCAATCGGGGGGAACTTCTTTGCGTATCTCTGTAATCGGCTGCGGCTACCTCGGTGCCGTCCACGCTGCGGCAATGGCTTCAATCGGCCACGAGGTCGTGGGGATCGACGTCGACCAGCGAAAGATCGACGCGCTCGCTCGTGGCGAAGCACCGTTCTTTGAACCGGGCTTGCCGGAGATTCTCGCCGAAGGCATCGCCTCTGGACGGCTCACGTTCACAACCGACATCGCGGCAGCAGAAGGTGCCCGCGTGCACTTCATTGGTGTCGGAACACCACAACAGGCCGGTGGCTATGCCGCCGACCTCACCTATGTGAACGCCGCGATCGACACACTGTTGCCCCACCTGCGCGCAGGAGACGTTGTCGCCGGAAAGTCCACAGTGCCTGTTGGGACCGCTTCTGACCTTGCCGCGCGTGTCTCCCCGACCGGCGCGACACTAGTTTGGAACCCCGAATTCCTTCGGGAGGGCTGGGCTGTCCAAGACACTATCGACCCCGACCGCCTCGTCGCCGGGGTGCCAACTGGCCCCGAGGGCGAACGAGCGGCCGACCTCCTGCGGGAGGTCTTCCACCCGGCAGTCGCCAAGGGCACCCCGTTCATCGTGACAGATTACGCGACCGCTGAGCTAGTGAAAGTCGCCGCGAACGCCTTCTTGGCCACGAAAATCTCCTTCATCAACGCGATGGCAGAGATCGCAGAGGTGACAGGGGCAGACGTCACCCAACTGGCTGATGCAATCGGTCATGACGAGCGAATAGGTCGCCGCTTCCTTGGCGCCGGAATCGGATTCGGCGGAGGTTGCCTCCCGAAAGATATTCGGGCATTCGCGGCACGGGCGGAGGAACTGGGCAAGCACGAGTCAGTCACTTTCCTCCGCGAGGTGGATGCCATCAACTTACGGCGCCGTGACCGCGCAGTACAGCTAGTCGTCGACGCTCTCGGCGGTAGCGTGTTCGGGAAGCGTGTTGCTGTGCTCGGTGCGGCCTTTAAGCCGCACAGCGACGACGTTAGAGACTCCCCTGCGTTGGATGCCGCCGTGCGGCTCCACGGGCTGGGGGCGAATGTAGTCGTCACCGATCCGCAGGCCATCGAGAACGCTCGTCGGCTTCATCCGCAACTCAATTACACGGCCAACCGCGATGAGGCGGTTCGAGGTGCGGATGCCATTTTGATGGTTACTGAGTGGGATGAGTATCGTCGAGACTTCACACCGGAACAAGCGTCCGCGCTGACCGATGGTCGGATCGTCGTCGACGGCCGCAACGGGCTAGATCCTGCCGCGTGGCGGTCCGCCGGATGGGGCTACTACGGCATGGGGCGCCCGTAGAGTCCGATGCCTGCGAAAGACGAAGTCCGCGCAGGTAGCCCGGAGCACGGTCTCAACCATTGCGGACCTGCCCTGCCAACACGAACCCAGGAATATTGAACCTTGAAGCGAATAGTCTACTTGCATCAGTACTTTGCGACACCCCAGGATGGCGGCGGCACGCGATCGTATGAGTTCGCTCGACGCCTCGCACTTCGCGGCTTCGACGTGCAGATCGTGACCTCAGATCGCCGCCCGGGCAAAACTGCCCGCGGGTGGAGCGCGGAGGCTGTCGATGGGTTCACAGTGCATCGGATTTCAGTACCATATTCAAACACCATGAGCTTTCGGCGACGAATAGTCGCCTTTGCACGGTTTGCCACGAGCGCAAGCGTGAAGGCGAGAAGCCTCCGCGGCGACCTAATCTTCGCCACCAGCACCCCACTAACGATCATCTTCCCCGCCTTGTTTGCAAAGTTCAGAAGACAATCGCCATTGATCTTCGAGGTGCGTGATCTCTGGCCAGAACTTCCGATAGCGATTGGCGCTCTCAAGAATCCGATTGCGATTCGGATTGCGCGATGGATGGAAAAGCTTGCGTACCGTAGTGCGACGCATGTAATCGCGCTCTCGGAGGGAATGAAGATGGGGATAATTGAAGCTGGCACGCCAGTCAACAAGGTGTCCGTGATTCCGAACGGCTCGGACGTTGAATTGTTTACCACGTTCCCATCTGAACTCGCGAACTTCCACGCCGACCACCCCGAGTTGGCCGGTCGCCGGATTGTCACCTATGCAGGAACTCTCGGCTGGATAAACGATGTCGGGTACCTGGTTGAAGTCGCAAGCGTCGCGAGGACCCTTGACCCAGACCTAGCCTTTGTCATCGCCGGCGAAGGCGTCGACTATGAGCGCATTCGCGATCGAGCGAAGGAATTGGGACTACTCGACACAAGCGTGTACTTGTGGGGCCACGTCCCTAAACCCGAAATTGTCACCCTACTTGCGGCGTCAACGGTAGCTACTTCACTCTTTCTTCCTATACCTGCGATGGAAGCAAATTCCGCGAATAAGTTTTTTGACGCGCTCGCCGCTTCCAGACCGGTACTCGTCAACTATGGCGGCTGGCACAGAACCTTGGTCGAGGAGCATGGAGTCGGCCTCTTCCTTGACCCCACAAATATCGACGTCGCTGCTGCGGCGATGGTCTCGTTCGTCACTGATGAGGTTCGCGTCGAACACGCTCGCGCGAACGCAGGACGGTTGGCAGCTGCCAAGTTCGACCGCGACCTTCTCTCGAACCAGTTCATCGCCACGTTGACGCGGTTTCTCGAGGAGCCCGACTCCGGTGAAGTTGGTCGGCAATGAAGGCTTCGTCACTGCTGGATCGGATAGGTCGAGCACTCATCACGCCGGGCGGAATACCGTCTACGCGGCTTGCCATCGCCGATTGAGCTCAACGCGCACCGCGGTCGATCTCGACTGCCGCAGACCGTAAACTTGAGTTAACAACTCGGACTCGTGGTCCGCTTAAATCAGTCGCTCCACCGGAAGGATCCTATGTCCCTGCCTCGCAAGGTCGTCGTGATCGGTCAAGGCTATGTCGGGCTCCCAGTTGCGATGCGTGCAGTCGATGCAGGTTACCTCGTCGTCGGTCTTGACATCGATGACCGTCGCGTCGCCGCTCTCAACAACGCTGTCTCTTTCGTAGAGGACATCCGAGATGACGAGCTAGCCGAAGCAATCAGCACCGGGCGCTACTCGGCGTCCACTGACTATCAGTCCGCCAAGGACTTTGATATCGCGGTCATCAGTGTGCCCACACCGCTTCGCGAAACACTGCCCGACCTTACGTTCATCGAAGATGCCGGTCGCTCGCTGGCCGCACATCTATCCCGCGGGGCGACAGTCATCTTGGAGTCAACAACTTATCCCGGCACGACTGAAGAATTGCTGATCCCAATCCTTGAAGAAGTAAGTTCCCTGAAGGCAGGCAAGGATTTTCACGTCGGCTATTCTCCTGAGCGCATCGACCCTGGAAACGTTCGCTGGAATCTAAAGACGACTCCCAAGGTCGTGTCAGGAATCGACGATGCGTCTCTTGCGCAGGTCAAGGCCTTCTTCGACACGATTGTAGATGAAACGGTCCCGGTTTCCGGCACGCGAGAGGCGGAGCTGACGAAACTGCTGGAGAACACCTTCCGCCACGTCAACATCGCTCTGGTCAACGAGCTCGCTGTATTCGCCAATCAGCTTGGTGTTAACGTTTGGGAGTCGATCGACGCGGCTGCCACCAAGCCATTCGGTTTCATGAAGTTCACGCCCGGACCTGGAGTCGGTGGCCACTGTCTGCCAGTGGATCCCAGTTACCTGTCTTGGCAGGTACGCCAGCAGCTCGGACAGTCGTTCCGGTTCGTTGAACTCGCAAACGACGTCAACGAGAACATGCCAAATTACGTGGTCGAACGGGCGACGAGCCTGCTTAACAGCAAGAAGAAGCCGATGAACGGATCTCGCGTCCTCATCATTGGTTTGTCCTACAAGAAGGACACGGGAGATATCAGGGAAGCACCCGCCCTCCGCCTTGCCCCATTGCTTGCTCAGCGGGGTGCAACCGTCGTAGCAATAGATCCGCATGTCGTGGATCACCGCTGGCCAGCCAATGTGAAGCGCGTAGCGTTGACCGCTGCAGAGCTCGAAGCCGCCGATATCGCAATCCTGATCACTGATCACACAGAAGTCGACTTTGGACTACTTGAAGCGAGCAGCACTCCAATCCTTGACACTCGGAACGTCGTTGTCGGTGAACATGTAACGCAGTTGTAATTGCTGTGCATCGCGGTTGAACGGCACTGCAGTACTGATGAGTGACATCTGATCTGGCTTGCTTTGGAGGGCTCGTCCGGAAGGATATCGTTGTACGCAACCCTTCCCGGCCGAGCTCCGCAACGAGGTGCGTCGCGCGGAACCGCGAGCCCGAGTGCCGATCGAGCAGATCGTCAACGCGTTCAGGGGCGCCCGATGACGTTGCAGACTCAGTTGCGTTACGCGGCTACCTTCTCCGGAATCAAGTCCATGTTCTCGAGCCGGATCGGTGCGGTTTGTCCATCGCCTCGTACATCGATTCCCGACTGGCCACCTCGGCCCCTGAGATCGCCGTCGCCATGCGCGCGACGTCGGCGGCTGCGTGGTCCATGCAGCCGCCGATCTCAATGTCAGGGCTGAAGTTCCAGCGTGTTGACCCTGCCGCACAGTCAGATCAATGGGTCGCGGGGGATCGAGCGAGCACGACGCAGTCATGGATGCTTCTCCACCCTGATCCAACAGAACGCTCGCTCAAGCTCAGATGGTCTAGGTCTGACGCAACCTGTCTAAGTCGGATCTAGGCGGGATTCTGAGTCACGCGGATACAACGCAAGCAAGAGCGTAATCGCAAGCAACCCGTGGGTGAGAAGCGACGTCAATAGCGCCGTGTCGATGAGTGCGAATATGACACCAATCGATGACGCCACGACTACAGGAAACGGCGTGAACTTCGTTAGCCTATCCACGATGCCCAACACGCAACCGAGAATCAGCGAGAAAATCACCATCCCCAGGTACCCATAGTTCGCGAACCCATCCCCCAAGAAGTTCGCGTTAGCTGCCATGCCTGGGTCACCCCAATAGTTCAACCCAACCTCCAGTCCAGGCGGCAGCCTTTCACTCGGCCCCAAACCAGAGAATATCGAATGCCCCAAGTGCACAAATCCGTGCTCGGAAAAGTTGTCCACATACATTCCGACAAGCAGACCAGGGACCATAACAGTTCGACGTAATATCAATTCCATCAACGCCGGACTCAGAGTTGACGCCGCGGCGAGAAGGAAGAATGCCACGGAAACCACGGCCGCTTGAATACGCACCCGCTTACGGAGGAGTAGGTAAACAACCGGCACGAGTATGGCGGTGAGCAGCACGGATTTCTGCGCGTTCGCCGAAAATACCAGCCATGACCCCACTGCCCCCATTCCCACGAGGAGAAAGTTTCGCTTTCGAAGTCCAAGAACAATCAGCAGAGGATTCACAACTTTCGACGCCAGTGGGACACTGTAGGCCATAAAAACGTTCTGCGAAACGACGTTGGCACGGTACTCCGCGCGAGTGTCGTAAATGTCCCCAAAAGGCGTCGCTGTGAGCGAGACACCAGAAACGGCCAAGAACACGCCGAAAATGACCAGCCAGGCGATTACAAGAATCGCGCCATATGCTTTCGACGAAAGCGAGGGAAGCCTAATCGCCTCCCCTTGCGATATAACGTGATGCCCCGTTCGCAGCAAGATAAAGGAAACAAATATCCATAGACTAAAGAAGACCCCCTGGTCCTGAGTAATGTACCCGGAGGCAATGGGTATCACGAGACACGGAACGAATACTGCATAGAATAAAATCCATGATACAACGTCGCCAAATTTGACGCAGCTAAGTGGAAGCATGACGACCATGGCAACCATGAAGAGAATCGCGGCGACATAATTGTCGAGCGAGAACCCTGCCCAGTGCATATTGAAATAGTCATAGCGAGGAACCACGATCTCGCGATACCCGGCGACAAGGAGAAGCATATATCCCAACGAGAGCAGGATAAGGAGAGATCTTTTCCACATGCCATTTTGCTTCGCCACACTGCCGGCCGAGATGACAGCGCTGTGCCGCCTTGCGATTGTCATTGAGTCCTCCCGTCGCCTGCTAGCGGTTGGTTCATATCTTCACGCCGCCCACCTGCGGTCGTCTGCCTAGTCTTGCATTCGAGTCGGCTGCACGCCCGCACTATGGACCGCTGGGCGGATCAGGCCGCTTCTTGTACGCCAGTGCCAACCACACCCACAATCCAACCTGCCCGAGCAACACAGCAAGCGCCATGCCGACCGGACCCCAGATCGTGCCAAGGAGGAAGCCGAGGAGTAGCATCGCCGGCATCACCACGAGTCGAATCTTGGCAACTGTGTTCCCGTCGCCGATCGCGAAAAAGTGGGCGACATAGAGTTGTGTGAGCGCGGCGACCCCGGTCATCACCGTGAGGATCGCAGCAGGAAACGCAACCCCCGAGTAGCTCTCCCCCACCACGAACTCGGTAGCGAGGCCGACCAGGGGACTGATCAAGGTCAGAATCAGTGCAACTAGATACATGGATCGCCGCGATTGGCGGAACAACAAATCCCGCGTTTCACCCTCGAACCGCGAGGACAAGCGGGGCGTCAGGACTGACAACGCTGCGATAGTGAACGTGTTCAGTGGGCTGGTGACGCGCGCCGCCGCAGAGTAGACACCAGCTGCGACGCCAGGCATTGCGATCGCTGCAACAGATACGTCCAAGGTCTGAAGCTTTGCCAACATTGTCGGAGCCCAGTAGGACCGCGCTTCGCGAAAAACCCTTTTGAAACCTGCTGGACGTGCGAGCGTCCCCTGAAGCATCAACCCGACGGCAACGCACACGAGTCCTGCCCCCACGCACAGCCCCGCCATCAGATCGCCAGCACCTATTCCGATCATCACTCCGGCCAATACAACCACACGACGAGAAATGAGCGCCACTTGTGCTCTGGAAGTGCGGGATGATCCATACAGAAGCGATTCGACCCCCTCGCCAAGAGATTCTGCGGCCGCATAGAGAACGGCAGCAAGAACGATCGGCGTCGAGTCGGAGCCCATTAGCAATAGAGCAACAACCGTCGTCACCAATGCACTTGCTAGGACGGCCGGAACACGTAGCATCGCGATCGTCGCTGCGATTTGGCGCGAATCCTCGAATGCTGCGATTCGCAATGCCAAAGTATTGAGCCCGAACCCAAGGACCACAGATGCCATGCCGCTCGCCGCGCTCGTCGCCGCGAACTGGCCGAACAATTCGACTTCCAGTCCACGCGTCAATATCAGGAGAGTGACTGCCTGAATAATCGAGGCGACGACGCGCGAGCCTGTCACTGAGGCGATCAAACGGAACACGTACTCGAAACCTTCCGCCGTGGCGTTGCAACCACAATGCGTGCAATCATCTCTCGACGAGTCTCCGCAGTCCATCGGTGATCGCAGAGGCGTGTGCTTCCGCCGAGTATTTGTCGATTGCCAGCGTTTGGCCAGCAACTGACATTGCGGCATACTGCGCGTCAGTCAAATTGCTAGCGTGATTGACTGCCCGCATGAGTCCTTCGATGCCGTCTTCCCGCATGTAGCGCACACCAGTCTCACCGTTTCGAACTGCTTCGAGTTCCGGGCCGCTTTGCGGATCGCCGGACGCCGCGATAACCGGGACCCCAAAGCCTAGAGCCTGGATAACGTTGAGTCCCGTCGCACCGGGAGAGATCGCGAAATCCGCATCGCTGTATGCGCTTTCCAGAAATGACCGATCGTAGGCGGCGCCGAGGAACTCGATTTCCGCGTAGCCCGACGCCATCTCTTCGAGCCGCTGTCGCTCTTGCCCGTCGCCGATGATCTTCAGTCGCACGGAAGCGCCGTCATCGCTCATCTTCTTCACGAGCTCGATTGCCTGATCAACACGGTGGCGCGGAGTTAACCGCCCCGAGTACACGAGCGAGATGCACCCGCGATCTTCCCGTCCGGCCCGCGTGGCCATCGTCTCGAGGTCGGTTTGCCGGTAGATGCTGTTGTATACCGGGAAGAACACACTCGAATTGAGGCCAACTTGCGCCGCGTACTCCCTCGCCCAGTCACCATAGGTAAGGTGCCCGTCGGCAAGCTGATAGAACAGCCTCCTCACGCGGAGCTTCATCCCGGACTCCGGCCGCTTCCAACCATGCCCCCAGAAGATGACTTTCATCTTTCTCATCCGTGCCACGGGCACCGCGATCCAGTTCGAGACGCCGTAGATGTTGCCTTCGAGAACGACGGCTCGCGCGTCTGTCCTGAACACCCGCATAACGAGACCACTATCCCAGAAAAGCGCACGTACAAGTTCCCGCCGACGTAGCTCGCTCACCCGGCTTGTGAGTTCGGTGGACGCGCCCTTCGGGGTTGGACCCACCTCGCCAGCCGAGCGGTTTATGCGACCGATGAGCTCATACTCAAAGGTGTCTTGTCCGAGGAGCTCCCTCACCAGCGGCTCCCTATAGTGGCTCATGGACGGCTGAACCATGAGTAGAATCTTTGACCTTGCGCTATTCAACTTCATCACCCGTTCGTCCTTGCGCGTTCCGGCCCTTGCTTACGGCATCACGACTATCCACCCGCGCAGGGATCCCCATTACTGTGACGTTACTTTGAACATCTTTGGTGACGCACGCAGCGGCACCCACGGTGACGGACTGGCCGATCGTGAGCCCCTGCAATACTGTCGCGCCTGCCCCAATCAGTGTCGCCCGCTGCACGCGAACCTCGCCCGAGACGATCGCCCCTGGGTTGATCGAGACGAAGTCCTCCAGCACGGTGTCATGACCGATGATCGCGCCGGGGTTCACCTGCACGTGGGCACCGAGGCGCAGGTTCGTCGACAATTGCACTCCCCCACACACAACGGTTCCTGCCTCCAGCTCGGTCTGCGACCCCACTACCGCAGCAGGGTGCACAATCGTCGCTGCCCGCAGACCCCATGAGTCGAGGATCTCGGCAATGCGAGCACGAACGATCGGTGATCCAATGCCGATCACGAACCAATACTCCTCGACATGCTCTCGTAGGGCCTCGAGCCCATCGAATAGCGGAACGTCACGCGCGTTCAATCTGTCCCTCTGGACTTCAGCCGGCCCATCGTCAACAACGCCCACGACCTCCCACACCGGTTCGATAGCTGCCGCGTTGATTGCCTCGATCACGTCAAGGGTCTCGCGCCCGAATCCGCCGGCACCAACGACGACGATCTTTTCAGGCATCAGCGCCACCGAACTTGGGCATGGTCACTTCGCCAGGCGCCGAGATCCCGTCCCTCACTAACACTGCGCGGACCGTGTCGAGGATGATCTGCGCATCCAACCCTAGGCTCCGGTTCTCGACGTACTCCACATCGAGAGCGAACTTGTCTTCCCAGCTCAGCGCATTGCGACCGTTGACCTGCGCAAGGCCAGTCACGCCGGGACGCACCTCGTGTCGGCGAGCCTGCTCTTTCGAGTACAACGGCAGATACTCCACGAGGAGCGGACGAGGTCCAACCAAGCTCATTTCGCCACGCAGTACGTTCCAAAGGGACGGCAGCTCATCCAAGCTAGTCGACCGCAACAATCGGCCAAACCGAGTCACTCGCTGCTCATCCGTTACGAGGCCCCTCGCCTCATCAATGTCGCGCATCGAGCGGAATTTGCGCAGCACGAAAATGCGCCCGTCCACTCCGGGACGCTGCTGGGCGAAGAACACAGGCTTCCCCAGGTTCATGGCCACCAGGACAGCCACGATCACCATCACCGGCAGCAGTACGATGGCTGCCAACAGCGAGAGGAAAATATCGAGAAACCTCTTGAGTACGTCATACGGCCGATGGATGCGCGTCACGCCTCAGTGCTCTTTCACGAAAATCGAGATCGCCGCGGCCACGCGCTCCCGCTGCTCAGCGTTGAGCGCCGAGCCACTGGGCACAGTCAGCCCACGTTCGAACAGCGCGGCTGATGCTCCGTTGATCTCGCCACCCAGGTGCGCGAACACCGGCTGCAGATGCATCGGCTTCCACAGCGGACGGCTCTCGATGTTGTCGACTGCGAGCACCGCGGCGAGGTCGCTCGGCTCCCAGCCGGTGACCGCCGAGTCAACCAGGATCGATGTCAACCACACGTTGTCGTGCTCGTCGCCTTCGGCGCCGAAGATCTCCACACCTGCGACTCCGGCGAACAGCTGCTTGTACAGCTCACGCATTTCGCGTCGGCGGGCGATCATCTCGTCCAGGCGCGAAAGCTGAGCGCGGCCGAGAGCCGCAAGCAGGTTGCTCATGCGGTAGTTGTAGCCGACATCTGTGTGCTCATAGTGCACCACGGGCTGCCGTGCCTGCGTTGCGAGGTAGCGTACGTGTTTGGCGAAGTCCTCGTCGTCGGTGAGCAGCATGCCGCCGCCCGATGTCGTCATGATCTTGTTGCCGTTGAAAGACACGATCGATGCCTTGCCGAAGCTGCCGGCTGCCTTGCCAGCGTGTGTCGCTCCCAGCGACTCGGCTGCATCGGCCAGCACCGGCACCCCGAACTCGTCCGCGATCGCCAGAATGCTCGTGTAGTCGACGGCCTTGCCAAGCAGGTCAACGGGCACAATCGCCGCGACGTTCTCGCCCGCGTCCCGTAGCTTCGTCAGTGCCGCGCGCAATAGCGCCGGGTCCATGTTTCCGGTCGCCAGTTCAGCATCCACGAAGTACGGCTCAGCGCCGGTGTAGACGATCGCGTTCGTCGTTGCGGCGAAGGTCATGGTCGACGTGACGACGACGTCACCCGGCTTCACGCCCAGCGTCAGCAGGCCCAAGTGCAGAGCTGCGGTGCCCGAGCTCAGCGCGACTCCGTGCGCGACACCGACCCGCTCGGCCAGCTCACGCTCGAAGGCGTCGACGTCGGGGCCGAGAGGGGCGATCCACCCAGACCGCATGGCAGCAAGAACCGCCTGCTCTTCGAGCTCGCCGACATCGGGCGATGACATGTAGATGCGCTCAGTCATTGGTCACCAATTTATCGAGGATCAGCGGCTCGATTGCGGTGGTGTCGTTGTTGCGTGGCTCGGCTTGCATCCGAGCTTCCCACCCTGCCTTGTCAAGCCGCTCGGGGCTGATCGGATCCGCGCGGGTGTGCGAGACCTTCGGGTGGAACGGACGCTCGAGGTTCTCCCGTGAGCCGACGAGCTCTTCATGCAACTTCTCGCCGTGACGCAGCCCCGTGAAGATGATCTCGACGCTCTTGCCCGACATTGCGATCATGCGCTTGGCGACCTCGAGGATCGACACCGGCTCACCCATGTCGAGAATCAGCACTTCACCCGGGCGGCCGATGCCGCCGGCCTGGATCACCAGTTGGCACGCCTCGGGAATCGTCATGAAGTAGCGCGTAGCCTCGGGGTGCGTCACCGTCAGCGGCTTGCCCTCGCGGATCAGCGTCTGGAACGTCGGCAGCATCGAACCACGGCTGCCGATCACATTGCCGAAGCGCACCGACAGGTAGCGCATGCCGCTCTCTTCGGCCGCCCAGGCGGTGAGCTTCTCGGCGACGCGCTTCGAGTGGCCGAGCACACTGGTCGGGTTCGCGGCCTTGTCTGTCGAGACGTTCACAAAAGTCGTCACACCGACAGCGCGCGCCGCCTGCAGCACGTTCAGCGTGCCGAGAACGTTGGTCTTCCACGCCTCGTCGGGGTATTGCTCGAGCATCGGCAGGTGCTTCAACGCGGCGGCATGGAAGACGACCTCGGGTCGGCGCTCTTCAAAGAGGCGCTTGATCACGTCGGCGTCGCGGATGTTCGCCAGCACCACGTCGTCGGTGTCGAGCAGGCCATGGCCAGAGGTGCCCAGCTGCGCGACCTGCAGGCCGGTCTCGTCGCGATCGAGCATGATCAGCTCGCTCGCGCCGAACTTCGACAGCTGACGGCACAGCTCAGACCCGATCGATCCGCCGGCCCCTGTCACCAGCACGCGCTTGCCGGTGATGTATCCGGCGATCAGCTCGATGTTCGTGTCGACAGGGTGACGTCCGATGAGGTCTTCGATGCTGATATCGCGCACATCTGTCGGCGCCTGCTCACCTGAAGTCAGCGCGCTCAGCGTGGGGGTGACCGACACGCTCGCGCCGGCCTGCTCGGCCCGGTCACTGATCTTGCGCAGCATGACGCTGTCGGCTGAGCCCATGGCGATGATCACTCGGGTCGCCCCCGTGCGCCTGATGGCGTCGGCGACCTTCGAGGTCTTGCCCACCACAGGCACGCCGCGCAGTACGAGGTTCTTCTTCGCAGGATCGTCGTCGAGAAGCCCGACAGCACGGATCGGCGAGGTGGGATCCGTGGTCATGTTGTGCAGCAGCTTGTCGGCAATGAACCCGGCGCCGACGATGAGAGCTGGCTCGGCGTCATCGCCAGGCTTGCGGGATCGATCGATCGCCAGCCGCGCCAAGTAGCGGACGCCGAACATCAACATCAGCACCATGGGCGCCGCCAAGAACATCGTGCCCCGGGGAATGCCAACGGCGGTGCCGAACACGATCAGGAGCAGGCCGAGCACGATGGTGGTGGACAGGACGATCAGCCCGAGCAGCAGCACTTCGTCGAATGATCCGTAGGTGTGCCGCCCACGATAGAGCTTGGTCGCGTAGCCCGTGGTCACATGGATGCCCGCGGCGATGAGCGCCAGCAGAAGTGTCGCAACCCAGCCGTTTTCCGGCACAGTGAACTCGAACCGCAAAGCCACAGCAGCCAGCACTCCCACGATCCACGCGATCGCATCTACAGCTGCTGCTGCCGCACGACGTCGACGCTGACCGGCCTTCACGTGAGCGGGCAAGGTGATTTCGCCCGTAACAGGCGCGACAGAGTCGACCCTCTCAGTCTTCATGAATTCTCGAATACCCCCGCAGTCGACTAAAACCCTCAAGGTCCATGATCTCACATGGATTTCACAACCCCATCCGCTATAGCGGTCAGCCTTCGTCCCCAGGCGGAGGCTCTGTCGGAGGGGGTGTCGGTTCGGTCGGCTCGCTCGGAGGCGGTGTCGACTCGCCCTCACCAGGATCGGCCGGTGGTGGCTGCGCCGACTGCTCGCGCTCTCGCTCGATGCGCTCCTGCTCCGCGCGTTCCCGTTCACGGTCACGTTCGACCTGCACCTGTCCGGCGGCGAGCGCCGCAACAGCATCCCGATACTCGGCAAGGGTCGCAGGGGCGGCGTCGGACTGCAGATCGGATGCCGCGACCGCCGCACCCGCGGCGATGACAGCATCCTTGAGTTCCTGCTCCGCGTCCGGATGCGCGTCGACCGCCTTCTGCGCCACGGCCGGGAACGTCTTGGCAAAGGTGGCAAGCTGCGCGGCGAATGCCGCGGCCCGGGTGTCGACGGCGGCCCGCACCGTGCGCACCTCGGCACTGACGCGGTCGATCTCGTTCAGCTGCTGCTGAGCCTCGTCGATCGCCGATGCAACTCCGCTCAGCGAGCCGGTGTCGACGCTGGCGCGCGCATACTCCGCCGGCATCGCCGGAACCTCGAACGCGGCGAGGTCCGTGCGGTATGACTTGATCGCCGCGAGGGCAACGTCCAGGGCAGCGGGGTCAGCGATCGCGATGGTATCGGCATCTTCAGGAGCCTCGGTCTCCCCTTCGGGGATGTCGGCGGGGTCGGTCGCGTCACGGACGGATTCCAGCACCCGCCGCAGCGCCTCGGCACTGGCATCCGACTCGGCAATCGATTCGGTGAGGCGCGTCGTCGAAGAGACAAGGCCCGACGTCGCAGTCTCGATCGTCTTCTCGTCGACCGCCAGCACCCGCAGCGCATCATCGGCGGGACTCGCCGTCGCCATCTGCACGCCGCCGATCGTCCCGGCCGCCGCGATCGCAACCACCGCCAGCGCTGCGGCAGACACCGTCAGCCAGTCGACACGCCTGCGCGGTCGCCTCGTGTCCGGCTTCGAAACCGGCGGCACCGTGCCCAGCGGTCGGGCGTCGGCGACGGCGTCGTTCACCATCGCGACGAGAGCGGGCCTTGCCGAGGCACGACGCGTCTGATCGAGATCTGTGCGGCGGTCACCGCCGAACAGGTCGTCGAGACGTCGCGCAGTGTGGTGGTCGTCGACGACCTGGTCAGCGGATGCATCGGTGCGGCGCGGGCCGTCTGGAAAGAGTTGCTCGAGTGTGCTCATCACGTTCCTGGTAGTGCGGATACCAGCTGACCGTCAGCCGCCTAGTACCCTAAGACGATACCGGGGGGTTGGCCCGCGGCAGCATACCCGGAGCACAATGGACCTTCGCGACTACATCCGCGCGCTGCGACGAAACCTCGTCGTGGTCATCGCGGCCACGGTCATCGGGCTCTGTGCCGGGGCGATCGTCGGGCTCACCACCCCGCAGCGGTTCGAGGCGTCGACGCAGCTGATGGTGTCAGTGGATGCCGGCAGCGCGGCTTCGCCCGCAGAACTCGCACAGGGCAACAGTTACGCCCTGCAGGTCGCCGAAAGCTACCGCAGCGTGCTGACCAGCTCGCTGGTGCTGCAGCCGGTGATCGACGACCTCGGGCTCGACGTCACTACCCGCCAGCTGGCCGGCAAGGTCACCGCCAGCCTCGCCCCGCGCGGCGTGATCATCACCGTGGCCGTCACCGACGCGAATCCTGGCCAGGCCGCACGCCTCGCCAACGCGATCGGCGACAGCTTCTCGTCGGTGATCACCGATGAACTCGAGCAGCGCCAGAACGAGACTGCCTACAGCATCCGCATCATCCCGGTGCAGACGGCGACTGTGCCCACCACGCCCTCTGCTCCCAACCTGCGGCTCTCGGTGATCCTCGGAGGGCTCGTCGGGCTGGCAGCCGGCGTCGGAATCGCGCTGCTGCGCGAGGTGCTCGACCGTCGCATCCGCACGCTCGAAGACGTGGAGCGCACGATCGACGCACCGGTACTCGGTGGCATCTCGCTCGACCCCGAGGCATCGACCAGGCCACTGATCATGGCGAACGCGCCACTCGACCCGCGCGCCGAGGCGTTCCGCAGCCTGCGCACCAACGTGCGTTTCCTCTTCCCGTCCGGCGGCAGCGGCGTCTTCGTGGTGACCAGCGCCGGCCCCAGTGAGGGCAAGTCGACCACCGCCGCCAACCTGGCCATCGCTCTTGGCGAATCCGGCTACCGAGTCGCCCTGGTCGACGCCGACATGCGCAAGCCACGCGTCGCGGGACTGCTCGGCATCGAGGGGGCCATCGGGCTCAGCGATGTGCTGATCGGGCGGGTTGCGGTGAACGACGTGATGCAGCGCTGGGGGCGCGGCACGTTCTTCGCACTGCCCGCGGGCACGGTGCCGCCGAACCCTGCCGAGCTGCTCGGCTCTGACGCGATGAAGGCCCTCATCGCCGACCTCGAGGCGGCGTTCGACGTGATCATCTTCGACGCGCCGCCCGTGCTGCCGGTCACCGACGCAGCCGTGCTGTCGCGGCTGACCACGGGTGTGCTGCTCGTGGCTGCCGCAGAGGCGACCACCACCGACAACCTCGCCGCCGCCGCTACGCGCATCGAAGCCGCCGACGGAAAGGTGCTCGGCACGGTCGTGACGATGCTGCCCATCCGCGGCGCCGACAAGACCGCGTACGGCACGTACGGATACGGCGCACTGGCAAAGTCTTGACCGGCCGCGTTCAGCGCGGCATGTGAGAATCGAAAAGTTGTCTGACCTGAGTTGTCTGACCGAATAGGAGAAGACCCGCGTGGAGCTTCGCGACTACGTACGCATCCTGCACAAGAACTGGATCCTGATCCTGATCCTGCTCTTGCTCGGGCTGGCCGGCGGTGCCGGATACGCGGCCCTGCAGGCGCCGAAGTACGTGGCATCGACCCAGCTGTACGTCTCGGTGCGCACCGAAGGCGCCGCAACCGGCGACCTCGTGCAGGGCACCACCTTCGCCCGCCAGATGGTGACCAGCTACGTCGATGTCGTCAACACGGCGCTCGTGCTGGAGCCGGTGATCGAGGAACTCGGACTGGACGTGTCGGTCAATGGCCTCGCGCCAAGCGTGTCGGCGTCGGCACCGCTGAACACCGTGCTCATCGATATCTCGGTCACCAACGGCGACCCTGAGCAGGCCGCCAAGATCGCCAATGCGGTCGCAACCAGCTTCACGAATGTCGTGCAGGGCACCCTCGAGCAGCCTGCCGCCGAAGGCGCCGCCAGCCCCGTGCTGGTCACCGTCACCGAGCCCGCCGTCGCACCCACATCAGCCACCAGCCCGAACGTGCGGATGCTGATCGTGCTCGGCGGCCTGCTCGGCCTGGCGCTCGGCATCGGAATCGCCATGCTGCGCACGGTGCTCGACACGCGCATCCACACGCTCAGTGACCTCGAGGGAATCACCGAGCGCCCGATGCTCGGCGGCATCGCCTACGACCCCGACGCCCAGAAGCGCCCGCTGATCGTGCACGCCGACCCGCGCAGCCCTCGGGCCGAGTCGTTCCGCACCCTGCGCACCAACCTGCAGTTCCTCGACGTCGAGGGCGGGCCGCGCATCTTCGTCGTCTCGAGCGCGGGCCCCGGTGAGGGCAAGTCGACCACCACCGCGAACCTCGCGATCGCACTGGCCGAGACGGGCGCGCGCGTAGCGCTGATCGACGGCGACCTTCGTCTGCCGCGCATCGCCGACTACATGGGCCTTGAGGGCGGCGTCGGCCTGACCGACGTGCTGATCGGACGCATCGACGTCGCGGACGCCCTGCAGAAGTGGGGGCCGAACGAACTGTTCGTGCTCACCAGCGGACGCATCCCCCCGAACCCGAGCGAGCTGCTCGGGTCGGCGGCGATGAACAACGTGCTCAAGCCGCTCGGCGAGTACTTCGACTACGTGCTGATCGATGCCCCTCCCCTGCTGCTCGTCACGGATGCCGCAGTGCTCGGCAAGAAGACCCGCGGCGTGATCCTCGTGGCGGCCTCAGGAAAGACCAAGAAGCAGGAGCTCACTGGTGCCGTGCGCTCGCTGACCACCGCCGGCGTCGACCTGCTCGGCACCGTGGTGACGATGCTGCCGACGAAGGGCCCAGACAGCTACGGCTACGGCGCGTACACGTACGGATCGACGCACGACATCGATCAGCTGTCGCCTGAGCTGTCTGCAGCGCAGGCCAAGCCGAAGCGGCGCGCGAAAGCTGGCGTCTGAGGTTCAGTCGCCCTGGCGCGCGGTGATCAGCCGTCTTCCGGCAGACCACCTGATGTGGGCTTGAGGATGCCCGCGCCGACGAACTGGTCGAGCGTGCTCTGCACGATCGTGCGCGCATCACCTTCGGGCGGGACGCCGAATTCGGCGATGGCGGCATCGACGATTCCGTCGGCGCCGTGTCCGGCGCACAACGCATCCCATACCGCGGGGCCGATGCCGTCGAGCACCTGCACACTGGTCCTGGTCAGCAGCGCAGTGCGATCACCGAAACGCACTGCATCCACGACGTTGGGGGCCCAGTACCCACCGCCGAGCAACTCGAGGCTCGCAGGCGGAGGCACCGGATGCCACACCTCGGGCGCAGCGCGATGCGCGAGCAGCTTCGGTACCAGGGGCGTCACGCTCTCAGCATCCGAATACCGCACGCGAGTGAGCCCGCCGATGCGGTCAACGACCGCGGCAAGCGTCTGCAGCGGAGTCGGAAGCTCCGCGAAGTAGCTCATCTGCGGCACGATCTCGGCGACCGCGTCGCAGAAGGCGACCGCCTCGATGACAGGCTCTTCAACCGTGGCATCACGATCGAGGACCGCGATGGCGTCGAGGCGCAAGGGGTGTTCGCCCACGGGCAGCATCCCGAACTCGCTCGGCGCGATCTGCTGCTTCGGTGCCCCCTCGCGCACGACGGAGAGCGGTTTGCGATACGGCAGCACCCGGCCGTCGAGGTCTGCGCCGACCGTCTCATCGGAGACATAGCCGTACTGACGACCGAGCGCGCCGCTGAGCGTGGTCTTGCCCCGGCCCGACGGGCCGACGAAGGCGGCGACACGGCCCTGACTGTCGGCGACACCGGCGGCGTGGAACATCAGCAACTCGCCGCGGCGATGCTTGAGCGCCGCGAGAGTGACATCGACCGTGAGTCGCTGGGCAAGTGAATCGGCTTCGCGGGCCGGGTCGGCCACGACCGTGGCATCCGCCTCAGCCTGCGCAGGAACGACCGCGTCGACCCACGACGCACGCACCCGTTCGATGGTCTCAGCGGGCACACCGTCAGAAGTGACGCGCACGCGGACGCCGATGGCTGTGACGTCGAAGAAGTCGGTCATGCGCGCGGACTCCCCCTACCTCACCGAATTGGCACCGCTGCTCTGAACTTACTACAGCTGTGGTCGGCGACTGTCGGCTAGTGGGTTTCGGCGAGCGGCTGTGCCGGGCGCTCTCCGTGCAGGCTCTCGTAGATGTCGTCGATGAACGCGAAGATCGCGTCGGCGCCGTTCACCGGACCACCGGCGAGCAGACCGTCGAGGCCGAACAGCACCGCCGTGGGGGTGCCCCATTCGTCGATCGAGTTGCGCACATAGTTGTTCGGGTCGTGCAGCGACTGCGGCTCTGCGCCCTCAGTCCATTTCGACTCATCTGGCATCTCGGTCAGCAGCAGGCGCACGCTGATCTCGGGCAGCATCGCGCGGATGTCGTCGAGCCGTTCGTGCACGATCACGCATGACCCGCAGCCGGGGCGCATGTGCAGCGCCATCATCGGCTGGCCGGTCATGCTCAGCTGACGCAGATCGAGCAGTTCTCCGTCAGCGCGCGTGACAGGCACCGAGGGGGTGCGGGTGCGGACGTAGTCGAGTTCGTCGTCGTCATCGGATGCCATTGCCGTGGGGATCCCGGGACTGAGCGTTTCTGCGGGCGCCGGCTCGTCGGCCGGCACGGGCCACATCGTCACGGCAACCGTCACGCCCGCGGCGGCCAAGCCGAGCAGCCAGGCCCAGTCACCGGCATCCGAGGCAGCCAGCGGGCCACCCCACAGGGGATTCGCCCACGCCGTCGCCGCGGCCGCGGCGCTGAGCAGCACGTACCAGGCGTTGCGGACCACCGTCGCCCCCGTGATGCGCTTGCGAGTGCCGAAGCAGGCGCAGCTGGCGTCAGTGCCGGCGCGCACGATGCGCGCAACGAAGATCAGATAGCCGAGCATGAGCACCAGGGCGACGATCGCGGCGAGTTCGCCGAGCATCCCGCCCAGAACCGCAAGCGCCCCTCCAAGTGCGATCTCACCCCATGGGTGGAACTTCAACAGCCACATGCGACGCAGGATCGCGGGCACACCGAGCTCGGTCCACCCCGTCAGGTCGTCGGGGTGGCGAAGCTTGGCGATGCCGCTGGCGACGAGCACAGCAGCGACCAGCACGACGGGAATGATGCTCAACGGGCCTGGCACGGTTCTGATCTCTCGTGAATGTGATCAGGCGGGCGCGGCGCATGCCGTGCCCGCCTGATCGGTGGGGAAGGTCGGCGTCAGCAGCCTGAGCCGGTGTTGACGCGCACGGTGCTGGTGTTGACACCGTCGGACGAGAACGACACCCAGAGGCTGTTGCCGGAGCTGTTGTTACTGGCCGTCTCGATGAAGGTCGTGCCACTGCTGAGCGCCTGGGAACCACCCCACACCGAGCGACCCTCAGTCGGGTAGTTCGAGTCGTTGTTCCGCTGGATGTTGGTGATCTTGAAGTCGCTCGCGTCAGTCCTGCAGTTATTCAACACGGTGATCCCGAGGCGGTAGCGGCCACCACCAAGCGAGCAGGCGGAGACGACCTTGATCATCGGCACACACGGGTTGATCGAGCTCGTGCCGAGGTCCTCCCACGCGCCACCCTTGCGACATTCGACCTTGTAGGTGGCCATCGGGCCGGTCGCACCGCAGGGCGCCCCACCACCGCTGGGGTCGATCAGCACATGCATGGAGTCGTCGGCGGTACCGTAGGCACCGATGGTGCCGATCTGTCCGTTGGTGTCGACCCGACGGACCGTGTCGCCCGCAGCAGGGAAGTTCGCGGACTGTCCCAGACCGAGCTCCTTCTGGATGTAGAGCCCCGGTCCGTTCGACGTGTTCGTCGACGGGTTTCGGTGACCGCTGTTCGACGAGCCGAGATCGTTGTCGTTGCTGATCCACAGCCGCGAGCGCTTCGGGTTGTCGAACATCGTGACCCGGATCCTCTCGCACTCGCAATCCTGCAGCGCTGCAGTGATCTTGAACGTGAAGTCCCAGTGCGAGTTGGCGGTGTTGCAGCCGCTGAGCGAGAGGCTCACCGGATACGTGCCACCGGTGGGCGCGATGTTGTTGATGCAGGGCAGCTCAGAAGCGGCGGCGGTCGGCACGGTGCCGGCGACAGCGATGGCAGGAACCGTCCATGCCACCCCCTTCACGACCGTTCGGCGAGAGATGCCGGATGTCTTGTCTTCGTGTTTTATGGCAGCACGATTAGTCATTAGTTCAGTTCCCCAGTACTTGTTCTTGACATCGGATAGATCGAACGATGCGCACGCGCGGGTCCCCACAGACCGCGGTCGCCGTTGCAGTTTGGCAGTTTGATGGACGCCGCGTCAAGGATTAAGGGCACAAGCCGCCGTCGGCCCATCTCGAAGGTGCCGACTCAGCGCCTGACCAGGGGACTTTCCGAGCGCCGCTGACGTGCCACGATAGAGGCATGAAGGGGATCATCCTTGCCGGCGGTTCAGGCTCGCGTCTGCACCCGATCACGCTGGGCGTCTCGAAGCAGCTCGTGCCGGTGTATGACAAGCCGATGGTGTATTACCCGTTGTCGACGCTGATGCTCGCGGGCATCCGAGACATTCTGGTGATCACCACGCCCCACGATGCCGCGCATTTCGAGCGTCTGCTCGGGGACGGCTCGCAGTTCGGGATCTCGTTGACGTTCGCGCAGCAGCCGTCGCCCGACGGTTTGGCGCAGGCATTCACGATCGGCGCGGATTTCATCGGCGATGACTCGGTCGCGCTGGTACTCGGCGACAACCTGCTCTACGGACCGGGGCTGGGCACGCGCCTCTCACGGTTCAGTGACATCGATGGCGGCGCGGTGTTCGCGTACTGGGTGGCGGAGCCCTCGGCGTACGGTGTGGTCGAGTTCGACGGCGCCGGAGTCGCGGTGTCGTTGGAGGAGAAGCCTGCGATGCCGAAGAGCAACTACGCGGTGCCCGGCTTGTACTTCTACGACAACGATGTCGTGGAGATTGCGCGGTCACTGGCACCGTCGGCGCGCGGGGAGTATGAGATCACGGATGTGAATCGTGCGTACTTGAGACGCGGCAAGTTGCAGGTGGAGGTGCTCCCGCGGGGCACGGCCTGGCTGGACACCGGCACGTTCGATCAGATGACGGATGCTGCCGACTATGTGCGCACGATGGAGCGTCGCACCGGGATGAAGATCGGATGCCCGGAGGAGGTTGCCTGGCGGCAGGGGTTCTTGTCGGATGGGCGGCTGCGGGAGCGTGCGGAGCAGCTGGTGAAGTCGGGGTACGGGACGTATCTGCTGGGGCTGTTGGAGAGGGGCGACCGGTGAGGGTGCTTGTGACCGGCGGGGCCGGGTTCATCGGATCGAACTTCGTGCACCATGTCGTGGGGCATACCGACCATCACGTCACCGTGCTGGACGCGCTGACCTATGCCGGCAACCGCGCGTCGCTCGATGGTCTGCCCGCTGACCGGGTTTCGTTCGTGCATGGGAACATCACCGATGCGGAGTTGGTCGATGACCTGTTCGGGCAGGTGGATGCTGTGGTGCACTACGCCGCGGAATCGCACAACGACAACTCGCTGGATGACCCACGGCCGTTCCTGGACACGAATGTGATCGGCACGTACACGCTGCTCGAAGCCGCCCGCCGCCACGACATGCGCCTGCATCACATCTCCACCGACGAGGTCTACGGCGACCTCGAGCTGGATGACCCGGAACGGTTCACCGACACCACCCCGTACAACCCGTCGTCGCCGTACTCGTCGACGAAGGCCGCATCCGACCTGCTGGTGCGCGCCTGGGTGCGCTCGTTCGGGGTGCGGGCGACGCTGTCGAACTGCTCGAACAACTACGGCCCGTATCAGCACGTCGAGAAGTTCATCCCCCGCCAGATCACGAACGTGCTCCGCGGCATCCGCCCCAAGCTCTACGGGGCAGGGCTCAACGTGCGCGACTGGATCCACGCCGACGACCACTCCTCCGCCGTGCTCGCCATCCTCGAGAGCGGCCGGCTCGGCGAGACCTACCTGATCGGCGCCGACGGCGAGAAGGACAATCGCTCGGTGATCGAGCTGATCTTGACGTTGATGGGGCAGGACGCCGACGCATATGATCACGTCTCCGACCGCGCCGGCCACGACCTGCGCTACGCGATCGACTCCACCAAACTGCGCCACGAACTGGGCTGGACACCGCAGTACGGCGACTTCGACGCCGGGCTCGCCGCCACCATCGACTGGTACCGCAGCAACGAGGCCTGGTGGGCGCCGGCGAAGGACGCCACCGAGGCGTTCTACGCAGAGCGGGGGCAGTGATGCTGACCGTCACCGAGACGCCGATCCCGGGGCTGCTCGTCGTCGACCTGCCCGTGCACGGCGACAACCGCGGCTGGTTCAAAGAGAACTGGCAGCGCGAGAAGATGGTCGCCGCCGGGCTGCCGGACTTCGGACCGGTGCAGAACAGCATCGCCTTCAACCCCACCCCTGGGACCACCCGTGGCTTTCACGCCGAGCCGTGGGACAAATTCGTCTCGGTCGGCACTGGACGCATCTTCGGCGCCTGGGTCGACCTGCGCGAAGGACCCTCGTTCGGCGCGGTGTTCACCATCGAGCTCGACCCGTCACGCGCGGTGTTCGTCCCCCGCGGCGTCGGCAACTCGTACCAGACCCTCGACCCCGACACCTCGTACGTCTACCTGGTGAACGACCATTGGTCGCCCGACGCCGAATACTCCTTCCTGAACCTCGCCGATGAGACGGCCGCGGTGGCCTGGCCGATCCCACTCGCCGACGCCGTGCTGTCCGAGAAAGACCAAGCGCACCCGCGGCTCGCCGACGCCACTCCCGTCCCGCCGCGCAAGATCCTCGTGCTGGGCGCCGACGGCCAGCTCGGGCGGGCGCTGCGCAAGGAATTCGGAGACGCCTCGCACATCGAGTACGCCACCCGCACCGACTTCGACATCACGAAACCTGCTGCCCGGCACTGGCGCGACTACGGCACCATCATCAACGCCGCCGCCTACACGGCCGTCGACACCGCCGAGACGCTCGAGGGCCGCGCGGCGGCGTGGGCGGTCAACGCCACAGGTCCCGCGCTGCTGGCCCGTATCGCCGCCGAGAACGGCATCACCCTCGTGCACATCTCCAGCGACTACGTCTACGACGGCACCGCTGTAGACGCCTACAGCGAGGACGCCCCCTTCGCTCCGCTCGGCGTCTACGGGCAGACCAAAGCAGCCGGCGACCTCGCCGTCACCACCGCACCGCGGCACTACATCATCCGCACATCCTGGGTCATCGGCGACGGCAGCAACTTCGTCCGCACCATGGCCTCCCTCGCCGAACGCGGCATTAACCCGAACGTCGTCGACGACCAGACCGGACGACTCACGTTCACAGACGACGTCGCCCGCGGCATCCGACACCTGCTCTCTGTCGACGCGCCCTACGGGACGTACAACGTCACCGGCGCCGGCCAACCGCAGACCTGGGCATCGATCGCCGCCACGGTCTACGAGCTGACCGGACACGACCCCGCGCGGGTGACGCCCGTCTCGACCGACGACTACTACGCAGGAGCGGCTGGGGCCATCGCCTCCAGGCCCCGCAACAGCGTGCTGGACCTGTCGAAGATCGAAGCCACCGGATTCATGGCATCCAACACCCACGAATCACTGGAGTCATACCTCGCCGGTCGCGGCTGAGCGGTTGACCAGGGCCCGTGGGTAGGCTCGACGGGTGCGCATTCTTCTCGCCGGCGGTGCCGGCTACATCGGATCCCATGTCGCCCTCGTGCTGCTCGAAGCCGGCCACGAAGTACTCGTCGTCGACGACTACTCGAACAGCTCCCGCACGGCGATCGGCCGGGTCGAGAACCTCACCGAGCGCAGCGTCGAGGTCATCGATTGCGACCTCGCTGATCTCACCGCCTCGCGGGCTGCGCTGCACGGCCAGCAGTTCGACGCCGTCATCCACCTGGCGGGGCTGAAGGCCGTTGGCGAGTCGGTCGCCAAGCCCGCGCACTACTACCGCACCAACCTCACGTCGACCCTGAACCTGCTCGAGCTGATGGCCGACCACGGCGTGAACAAGCTCGTCTTCAGCTCGTCGGCCACTGTGTACGCGCCCGCCGCCGAGGGCGTGCAGAACCTGGATGAGGATCAGCCCGCCGGCACCGGAATCACCAACCCGTACGGCTGGACCAAGGCGATGAACGAGCAGATCATCCGCGACATCCAGCACAGCCGCCCTGAGCTCGAAGCCGTGCTGCTGCGCTATTTCAACCCGGTCGGCGCGCACCCGTCCGGCCGCATCGGCGAAGACCCATCGGGCATCCCCAACAACCTCATGCCGTTCGTCGCGCAGGTCGCGATCGGGCGGCGCGATCGCCTCGCCGTGTTCGGCGACCAGTATCCGACGCACGACGGCACCGGCGTGCGCGACTACATCCACGTGATGGACCTCGCTGAGGGCCACCTGGCCGCACTCGACCACCTGCGCGCCGGCGTCGCGACGTACAACCTCGGCACCGGCGAAGGACAGAGCGTCTTCGACGTGGTGCAGGCGTTCTCGGATGCCAGTGGCCGAGAGATCCCCTACGAGATCGTGGCCCCGCGCCCCGGCGATGTCGCCAAGGCTGTAGCCGACCCGTCGAAGGCCAATCGTGAGCTCAATTGGCGGGCGAAGCGTACCTTCGCGGAAGCGTGCCGCGACTCGTGGGCCTGGCAGTCGCAGAACCCGAACGGGTACTCGGCGGGCTAAGGCGCCGGCTCGAGTTCGGGAAGTATCAGCGCGCCGCGAGGAACTGGCGGGGTGGCCCTTCAACTCTTGCGATTGCAATCTTGACTTCCACGATTTCGTCCTTCAGATCGGAAAGACGTTCGTCGATGCGATCAATGCGGCCATCGAGACGATCGATCCGGCCATCGACGCGATCGATGCGTTCGCCGAGGTCTTTGCTCGTGCCGTCCATGCGGTGAATCATCCAGCCGAATCCACTCCCGAGGGCAAGCAGAATGGATGCGATGCCGATGAGCATCGTGATCATCTCGACGGACATGTACACCCCTTCATTGTGCCTCAGCGCCGACTTGGATGGGCCGGCACTTGCAACGCTACCGACGCCGTCGACCCCAACTCGCGCGGAAACCACCCACTGGGGACAACTTCCCTACGCGGCCAGATTGTGGACGAAGAGACGTCCGCGATCAGGGAATCGGCGCCGCGCACACCCGATACCGGCCGCCCTCGACAAGGACCTCGGTGTCGCATTGCAAACCGGTCAGACGGGGCACGCCGGCCATCGCGTCAGCATCCGACAGCCCGACATGCGCGCCCGACATCACGATCGGGCCGACGGCGGCACCCCACGGGTGCGCAGCCAGCCACGGGGCGCCGGTCTGATCGACCCACTCGCGGATCGGAGCCACGTCCGCACGCTGCGTCGCCAGGGTCTCTGAGCGCGGCTGCGCGGTCTGCAAGACGTGCCTGGCGATGCTCCACGCCAGCGAGGCGCTCAGCAGCACGATCGCGACGACGGCGATGACGCGCGCTGCGCCGGCACGCTCGAACAGCACCCGCGCCCCCCACAGGGCGACGATCACGATGATCGGGAAGAACGCCAGCACGCCGGATGCCGGGTGCCGCACCCACAGCGGAGTGTGCGCTGCCGTCGACCACCAGCCCACGAAAGCCAACGCGCCGACGCCCGCGGCCGAGGCGAGCATGAGCACAGATCGCCAGGAATCAGACAGCCGCCCGCCCTCGGCAGCCCGGTCATCGGGGCGCTTGCGATCAGCATCCGCCGCCGCGGCCCGACTCGCCCGCGACAGCACCAGCCCGGCGACGGCCAGCGCGACGCACAGCGCCGCCGTCGCGACCGCCGCCCACATCGGCACGAACCAGGCGCCCGCGAGCGTCTCGAGCTTCTGCGTCACGGTCGTGGGCGCGAAATGCTGCCCTCCACCGCGGACGAACCGCACCATGCCACGCAGATGCTCCACGAACCCGCTCGGCCCCAGCGAGACGAGCGCGCCCACCTCCATCAACAGCGTCGGCACCCCCACGAGGATCAGCGGCAGCCACGCGCGCTTCAGCGTCTGCAGGATCCGCTGCCAGCCGCGTCCTGGGGCGAGCACCCACAGCGCCACGGCGAACGCGGGCAGCGCGAGCAGCACGATCAGCTTCGCCTGCACCGCAAGGCCCACGAGGAGCCCCGCCAGCCACGCACGCCGCGGCAGCGCGATCAGCGCCCAGACGAGCAGCGCGGCTGCAGGGATCTCGCCGAGCAGATCGGCCGGCCCTTGAATGGGCGAGATACTGCCGAAGCCGTTGAAAGCGAGGGGGACGGCGGCGGCGACCAGCGC
The DNA here is from genome assembly GCF_022637555.1 of Microbacterium sp. H1-D42. Taxonomy (NCBI): domain Bacteria; kingdom Bacillati; phylum Actinomycetota; class Actinomycetes; order Micrococcales; family Microbacteriaceae; genus Microbacterium; species Microbacterium sp. H1-D42. Next base: position 2,798,087 of record NZ_CP093342.1, read on the forward strand.
GCCCCAGCGTCCGACCGTGCGGATGCCCAGCAGCGCAAGTCCGGCGAGCAGGAGCGCCCAGAACGCCAGCGGAACCATCCGCGCGCCGAGCACCGGGTCGACGCCCAGTGCGAGCACGGCGGCGACCGGCAGCAGCACCGTTGGCCCGGTCGAGATCCTCGGGTCGAACGGAGTGATCGTCGACCCCGACAGGGCTCCGTCGCTGGAGTATCCGAGTCCCGCCAGCAGGTTCAGTGGCACGGTGAGGTTGAACGCCTCGTCCTCCCAGAACCGCGCCGTGAGGCTGTGCTGGATCACGATCACGTGGCAGGCCAGCAGCCCGGCTGCGAGCAGCCAGAACGCGATCGTGCGGGCGAGTCTCATCTGCGCGGGTTCCCGGAGGCGGCTTGAGGTCGGATGCTGCGCAGCGGCGCGCCAGGACGCAGCGAGAGCTGCCAGGCCTCGGCGAGCGCCGTGACGGCGAACTTGCGCAGGCGCTGGGGCGGCAGCATCCGCTTCACTCCCCCGCCCCACATCGTGCCGCTGGTCGACTCGCCACGGCGAGGGATGCTGCGCACCGACAGGTAGCGCACGGTGAACCCGGCGCGCGCCTCGGCGAGCGAGAAGTGCACGTGAGGGATGCTGGCGTCGGCCGGCACGGCGTCGAGGAGCTCCTGCAGCGGCGCCGGACGGTACGCCCGCAGCGGGGTGTTCACGTCGGGCACCCGTCGGCCGGCGGCGACGGCCACGAGCATGCCGACGCAGCCAGTCAGCACGCGGCGGTACCAGGCGTCGGTACGGCTGTGGCGCACTCCGTGCACGACGTCGGCGCCGGTGCTCTCGACTGCCAGGACCAGGCGCGTGAAGTCCGGGCCCACGAACTGGCCATCACCATCGACGTGGATCAGCAGGTCGGGGCCGGCCGCGAGACCGGCACGGTACGCGGCGAGCGCCGTCGGGCCGTGCCCGCGGTTGGCCGCCTGCGGGTGCACGTCGACGTCGTCGATCGCCTGCAGCGTCGCGACCGTGGCATCGGTCGAGCGGTCGTCTGCGACGACGAAACTGACTTTGCCGGCGAGCGGGGCGACGTGATCGCGGATCTCATCGATGAACCCGCCGATGCCCTCTGCCTCGTTGTAGGCGGGCATCACGATGACGAGATGGGCAACTGGCACGCGGGTCCTCACGATGGGTCGGGAGCGGACTGCTGCGCTCCCCAGTATTCTAAGGGAGCCATGGAAATCCACCCCCGACTGCGTCGGCTCGCCTCTGTCGGGAGTCGCTTTCTCATCGTCGGTGCCATCAGCACCCTCATCGAGGTGGGCGTCTTCAACCTGCTCGTGTACGCGATGGGCGTCGATGTCGTCTGGGCGAAGATCATCGCCTCGCTCGTCGCACTGGTCAACGCCTACGTCGGCAACAGAGAGTGGACCTTCAAGCATCGCGACCGCCGCGGGCGAGTCAGCGAGATCGTGCTGTTCATTCTCGTCAATCTGGCGTGCACCGGACTCGGTGCGCTGCTGCTGTGGCTGGGCGTCGAAGGCGTCTCGACTGTTCTCGGACGGGCGGCGGGCCCCGTCGCCGTCAACGTCGTGAACCTCGCGAGCATCGCGATCGTCGTGCTGGTGCGGTTCGTGCTGTACCACGGGGTGGTGTTCCGGACCGGGAAACCGGGGAAGGCCTGAGCGTCTGCGCGTGGATAGACTCACGCCATGGTGCGCCACGAGACCGATCCGATCAGCGTGCATTTCTGGACGCGCCGACCGGAGGCCCTCACCACATGGGATCCTGACGAGGCACCACAACAGCATCAAAACGCGTTTGGTCACGCCTTCCTTGAAATGTACTGGCGACTGCGCGCCAAGGCACTCCCTGTCACTCTCGGGCCAAAACCACCGCACGGGTGCACGGTCGTTGTCGTCTCGTTCGAGGAACTGGCGAATTATCAGCCTCAGGTGCCCTCCACCTTGATGGCACGGTTGGCGCTTTCTCTTCTGCCGCTGCGGCGCATGCCAGCCGTAGTTGTCTTTCGAGTTGACGCCGCACTGAGCGTGCGGCCTCCATCGTTCACCACCTTGGAGGTGATGGCCACCAAGGGTGCCGTCGAGACGCCCCGCCAGACGTGGTTGCCGTTGCTGCCGCAACGCGGCCTGCAGGTTCGCGATCCAGCTAGGGGCGACCGAATTGAGACGGTCGCGCTCAAGGCGTACTCGTACAACGTGCCGGTGTGGGTCGACGACCGATTCATCAGCCGGTTGAGTGAACTCGGAATGAACCTGCGCATTGACACCGAGCTGAACGGCATGTGGCATGATTTCCGCGAGGTCGACGTGGTGCTGTGCACGCAGCGGCTGCAGCCCGGCACAGACCGACCAGCCATCGATGACCGACGCAAGCCGCCGACCAAACTGATCAACGCCTGGGCAGCAGGCGCCATCCCAGTGTGCGGCGATCACCGCGGATATCGCGAGATCGCAGAGACCGGAACCGACGCATTGTTCGCCAGAGACGAACCTGACGCGTTTCTCGCAGCCCTCAGCGCACTGCGCTCGAAGCCCCAACTGGTGTCATCCATGATGGCCGCCATCGCCAAGCGATCAGAACAGTTCAGCATCGAGCAGGTATCGACGGACACATGGAACGCGCTGACCGAAGCCCCACCTGCCAAGCGCCGCGATGTGACAATCGAAGCCGCACGCGCGCTCTTCGCCGAAGCGGTTCATCGTGTGAAGTCAGCGGCACGAAGGCGCCGACACGTAGTCTGAGTACATGCCCAGTGATCCTTCTCGCCCGTCTCAGCGCCCTCTGACGCGCCGCGAGCGTCGGCGCATGGAGGCGGGCGCTGTGCCGCGCATCCTCACGGTGTGCACCGGCAACATCTGCCGCTCACCGCTGGCGGAGGTGACCCTTCGGGCGCAGCTGAGGGACCTGCCGGTTCAGGTGCACAGCGCCGGAACGAACGCGATGGTCGGGCATGGCATGACGCCGCAGGCCGCCCAGTTGGCCATCAACGCCGGCGCGGACCCGGCTGATGCTGACGGCCATCAGGCCCGCTATCTCGTCGAGCCGATGCTGCTCGAGGCCGACCTCGTGCTGACCATGACCCGCGAGCATCGCGACGCCGCTGTACAGCTGACGCCGAGCAGATTTCGACAGGTGCTGCCGTTGCGCGAGTTCGGTCGACTCGCCGCCGCCCTGCCCGATGCGCAGATCCGCGCAGCGGCTGAGAATGCCGGTCCGGTGCCGTCCGACCGCGTCGCCGCAGTCGTGGCTGCATTGGTCAGCAGCCGAACCAGCGAGCCGACGCCCGACGATGACATCATCGACCCCTACCGCCAGCCCGACGCGGTCTACCAGCAGTCCGCCGACGAGATGCTCCCAGCGATCAGAGAAGTCGAGCGCGTCGTCCGGCTTGCGCTGGCGTGACCCTGCGCGCCGACAGCGATCATCAGCGCGGTCAGAACTGAGGGCGCTCCCCGTGCAGGCTCTCGTACACGTCGCCGATGAACTCAAGGACGCCGTCAGGACCGCTGACCGGGCCGCCGGCGAGCATTCCGTCCATGCCGAACAGCACTGCGGACGGGGTGGCCGCGTACCCGAGCGACTGCGCGACCAGTCGCTGAGGATCGTGCAGCGACATCGGATGCGCGGTCTCAGCGATCGGGGTGTCATCGGGCTGTGCCGTGAGAATGAGCCGGATGTCCACCTCGGGCAGCAGCTCACGCCACCGCTCGCGACTGCTGATCGTGCTCGTGCATGACCCGCAGGTCGAGCTCACGGCGAGCAGCAGCATCGGGCGCAGCGAGCTGAGCTCTCGGAGCGTCTGAGTCGACCCATCGGCGAGTGTGACGGGGATCGCCGGGGTGAGCGAGCGGATATAGTCCAATTCGCCGTCGGATGCCACGGCGATGGGCTCTTGTGCGTTCACCGACACCGCCTCGCTCGGTTCCGGCCACATGACGAGCAGCACTGTGATCGCCGCCGCGAGCAGCACTGCTACCCACGCCCACCCTGCGGGGCCCAGCGCCGCAAGCGAGCCACCGAGCAGCGGGAGCGCCCACATCGTGGCGACAGCGGCGACACCGAGCAGTGTCAGCCAGGCGTTTCGCACCACGGTGACCGCCGTGATCCTCTTCGTGCTGCCGAAGCATGCGCAGGACGCGTCCGGCGTGGCGCGCAGCGTGCGGAACACCAGAACCAGATAGGTGCCCATGAGCGCGGTCGCGATGATCGCCGCGATCACGCCAGCCCATCCGCCGGTGACGAGCAGGACGATCCCGAGCGCCAGCTCGCCCCACGGGTGCAGCCGCGCGACCCATTGCTTCTGCAGCGCCGCAGGCACTCCGAGCCGGCTGAACTCATCGAGGTCGGCGGGGCCGCGCAACTTGAGCACGCCGGAAGCGATGAGCACACCGCCCAGCAGCAGAGCGGGGCCGACGAAGAGGGCGGAGATCACGCTCTCATGCTAACCGTCGGCATAGGCCAGAAGGCCGAGTCGCACGAGGTCATCGAGGAACGCGTGGACGTGCACGGCAATGTCATCCTGTTGCTCTTCGGTGGCGCTCGCGACCTGCGCCACGACGTCCGCGATGGAGACGGCAGTGTCGTCGGGGATCGTCCGCCAGATCAGCGCAGAAACGTCCGCGAGTACGGTGATGGGCCCAGACGGCAGAGGTGCCGCATAGACGACCTCTCCGTCATCGACCACGCCACATGATTCCGTCCGGTGCACTCGCGTCATCGCTGCCTCCGGAAGGGGCGCGTGATCATCGCCGCTGTCTCGCGCAGCCCGACACCCGCGCGTGCGAAGAACTCGCGGACGACCTCAGCCCGTGAGGGCGCATGGCCGAGACGGCGCGCGAGACGGTCGGTGTTGACGAGCGGCGCCTGGGCGACGACCCGGAGCCTTCCGGGCAGGTTGGGCTGTGCGATGACTCGCCCCCACCACTCGGCGACCCGCGGACCACCCTGCGACGTCGCCTTCCACAGCCGGTACTCCCGGCGATCGCGATACCGCTCGAGGTCTCCCTCGGCCGCCGCGAACGCCACCTCGGCGTGCAGCCGCGCGACGAGGCTTCGCGCCCGCGCCTGCGCGTCGTCGTCGAGCTCGCTCCATGACCGCGGCAGCCCGCCCTTGCCGCGGGCGGAGTTCAGCACGAGGATGACGGACTGCGCGTCGAGGCTCGGCGCCGCGAACGGGATGCCGGCAGATTCCCGCCGGGTGTGGTCGAGCCAGAGCTGCTCGAACGCCTGCTGATCGCTCAGCCCGATACCGGGGAATCGTCGATGCAGATCGAAATATCCCCAGGTGTCGTGGGCGTAGGTCTGGGCGTGCTCGAACGATGAGCCGAACCGAAATGTGCTGTACAGCCGCCATCCCTGTGTCAGCAGCGCGCTGTGCAGCGCCGGGATGCGGTGCGGGTCGACCAAGGCATCGACATCCGAGCCGTACCGCGGAGTCGGGTGCAAGGCGGGGTCGGTCGCGGCGCCCTTGATATGCAGCATCCGCACCCCGGCGTCGTCGGCGATCACCTGCACGGCGGCACGTGCCAGCCGCAGTCGGATGCTCACGGGCACCTTGCTCGTCGGACGCACGGGAGCCGCCTCCGGCGCGGATTCGGTCACGCCGTCAGCCTAGACGATCACGACGTGCGCGCCGCCGCAGCAGTACCGGTCACCGCATGGAACGCCGCCAGCGCACTCGGCGCTTCGACGCTCGGCACCTGAAGCGGGACGATCGGCACGCGGACGACGGGGACGACCGGGCGATTGACATTGATGACGTCGCGGTAGAAGTCGGCATGAACGGCCGCGATCTCGGCGTCGTCGAGCAGACCGGGTGTCTGAGCGGCGGCGATTCCCAGTCGCACGCGCAGCGCGGGCCTCTCAGCAAGGCGGTGCAGCGCCGCAGCCAGGGCATCCGTGTCGCGTGGGGTCACGCGTAGCCCGTTGTGTCCGTCGCGAACCCATTCCACGGGTCCCCCCTCGTCGGCGACGACGAGAGTCGTGCCGGCAGCGAGGCATTGCAGCACGTTCTGCCCCATCGGCTCGGCGCGCTGCGAGTACTGCACTGCGATATCCCACGAGGCCAGCAGAGGCGCGATGTCATCTACGTGGCCGAGCATGTTCACCCGGTCGGCGATCCCGAGCTGCTGTGCGCGCTCACGGAGTTCCATCGCGAAGTCGGTGTGCTCGAACAGGGCAGCCCCCGCGAAGTCAAGCTGCGCATCGCCGTCCGGGAATGTCTGCGCGAATGCCTCGAGGAGAGCCATCTGCCCCTTCCACGGGTCGAGTCTTGCGAGCATTCCTATGCGAAGCGGCCCTGCGGTGTTCCGCGGCAGGCGGAACCTGCCCAGACCAGACGGGCTCGGGATCACCGCCGTGGCAGCACCCTCACGGAGGAATTCTCGGGCGGTGTCGAGCGTGCCGTTCGCGTTGGCGACGACGCCGTCAGCGCGGGGCAGCACGAGCTTGGTCATCATGCGGTATCCGAACGCCCCGAGGGCTTCGGGGGTGATGTGATCGCGCAGGTGGACGACGAAGGGGCGGCGGGTGCCGAGTGCGGCAAGGGCCCCGTATGCCGCAGACCGGGTGGAGTTGGCGACCACGAGGTCGCTGTGACGCACGACAGGATGCCAACGCGTGGCGGCTGCCTGAATCACCAGACGGGTCATCACGTTCAGCATCCGGAGCGGGCCACCTGAGCTGCCACCCGACACCTGCCGGACACCGCGCGTGGATGTGCTCATTCCTTCGAAGACGTTCTCATCCTCTTCGGCGGGGATCAGCAGACTAGCCTGCCATCCGGACTCCGCATCGAGCAGCCGTCTGAGCGCCAGTTCGGCGCCGCCGGCCACCGTCGTATGCGCGAGGTGCACGATGTGCGGGCTCGCGGAACGCGAAACGTCCATCCCCAGAATTCCCCAGCAATCCCAAGCTCACGGCCCCCAAAGCCGTGCTCCCTGTCCCCAAGGCGGCGTCCGTCCCCCGACATCAACCACCGAAGATCTGCGCCCGCAGGGAGCGTGAGCGCAGTCTATTGTGGTGACTAGCCTACAGGGGAGTCGCGTTGCGCGTAATGAGAATCTCTCACAGCGCCACGGTGGGGCCGTGGCGCGCGCGGGAGCGGACACTCGTTCTTCGCGGTGAGAACATCCGGTTGGTCACGGCCCGGCATTGGCATGCCGGGGGCGTGCCGGTATCGATCGACGCCGACGCGGAACCGTGGGTGCTGCCGGCGCGCACGTTCGGCCACCATCCCGCGCTGTTCTTGTACTCCCCCGCGACGCTGTGGCGCGCGCTGGGTGGGGATTTCGACGTGATCGACATCCACGAAGAGCCGTTCGCCCTCGCCACGGCCGAGATCCTGTTGATTCGGTGGCTGCGCCGACAGCGGGCACCGTACGTGCTGTACTCGGCGCAGAACATCTCCAAGCGCTATCCGCTGCCGTTCCGCTGGCTCGAGCGCGCAGCGCTGCGCGGGGCGTCGGGAATCTCGGTGTGCAATGCCGAGGCCGGTGTGATCAGCGTGACGAAGGGGTTCCCCGGTGAGCCGCGATTGATCCCGCTTGGCGTCGACGTCGAGCCGCTCTCGGCTGCTGGCCATCGACCGGCGCATGGCGAGCGCGACGTCGCGGTGGTGGGCTTCGTGGGACGGCTGGTCGAGGAGAAGGGCGTCCAGGTGCTGCTGGATGCTGTCGCGGCGCAGCCGACGCTTCGCGCGCGGATTGCCGGCAGTGGACCGCTCTCGACCGAGATCAATGCGCGCGCGACCGAACTGGGGATCGCCGACCGGGTCGAGTTCGTCGGCGCGATCGCACCGGATCGAATGGGAGAGTTCTACGCCTCACTGGACGTGCTGGCCGTGCCATCGGTACCCACAGCGAGCTGGACGGAGCAGTTCGGTCGCGTGGCCGTCGAGGCGATGGCAGTAGGTGTGCCGGTCGTCGCCAGTGATGCCGGCGCCCTGCCGGATGTCGTCGGCGGGGCGGGGCTCGTGGTGCCGCACGGTGATGCCAGCGCGCTCGGTGAGGCGTTGGTGCGGGCTGCCGGACCCGATCGAGTGGCGTTGCAAGCAGCGGGCTTCGCGCGCGCCGCGGAGTGCTCATGGGAGGCCGTGGCGGATCAGTATCAGGCGCTGTACCGCTCGGCGGCGCAGCAGGTGGATGCTGATGTGCACGGCGTGGAGGTGATCGTGGTCGCCTATGGCGGCCCCGAGATGCTGGAGCGAGCGCTGCGACCTGTTGCCACACTGCCTGTGACGGTGATCGACAACTCGTCCATGCCCGAGATCCGTGACCTGTGCGCTGCACTGGGAGTGCGCTACATCGACCCCGGGGCCAATCTCGGCTTCGGCTCCGCGGTGAATGTGGGGTTGCGCGACCGGCTGCGCCCGCACGCCGACGTGCTGCTGCTGAATCCGGATGCGGTGATCACGTCGGACGATGTGCATCGTCTGCGTGTGTCGCTGCGCGCTGATGAGTCGCTGGCGACCGTCGGGCCCACGCAGGTCGACGAAAGTGGTGTGCGAGCCCGTGTGCGCTGGCCGTTTCCGTCGCCGTTCGGTTCGTGGTCGGATGCCCTCGGAATGGGGCGTCTGCGCAGCGACAAGGCCGGGTTCGTCATCGGTTCGGTGCTGCTGCTGCGCGCGGAGGCGCTCGCTCAGGTCGGCGGCTTCGATGAGCGGTACTTCCTGTACGCCGAGGAGACCGACTGGTCGTACCGTGCCCACCTGCTCGGGTGGCGCCATGCGGTCGACGACACCGTGCAGGCGATGCACGTGGGCGCAGGCACGAGTTCAGATCCTCGACGTCGGGAGGCGATGTTCTACGCCTCGCAAGAGCGGTATCTGCGCAAGCACTTCGGTGCGGCGGGCTGGGCCTCCGCCCGACTGGCCGGCTGGATCGGGGCATCCGCACGTGCTCTCGTGCTCTCCGGCGAGCGCGGCGCTGCCGCGCGACGGCGGGCGGCCGTCTACCGGCTCGGACCGGTGCGCGTCGAGCGACGTTTTCGGGGTGAGGCGTGATGCACATCGTGCAGATCATCCCCGTCATCGGCTCGGGCTCCGGCGTCGCCGGCAGCGCGCAGCACCTGAGCACCCAGTTCCGTGAGCTCGGGCACACCGTCGAATCCTTCACGGCCGACGCCGCACGAGGACACGCCCGACGGCAGTTCCGATCGCTGTTCATGCACCGCCTGTCACGGGTCTGGTACGCGGTGGAATTCTCGATCGCAGGCACGCGAAAGGCCAAGCGATTCCTCGCCGAGCGTCCCGACGCCGTCTCGATCTGCCACAATGCCGTCATGACGGGCGACGTCTACGTCAACCATGGGATCGTGTTCGCCGCCATGCAGGCGCGCGGAAACCTCGTCTGGCGGATGCTGCGCAATCCCCTGCACACCTTCACCTTCTTTCGGGACCGCGTCCGGTACCGGGGCCACGCGCACCGTGCGATCGTGGCGCTCACCGATGGCGAAGTCGACACACTCAAGCGGGTCTACGGCAGAGTCGCTGCGCCGGTCACCGTCATTCCGCATGGGGTGGATCTCGAGCGGTTCACTCCCCCGACGCCCGCGCAGCGTCTCGCCGCCAGGGCCGCGCTCAACCTCGATGACGAACATCGCGTGGCGCTGTTCATCGGCCACGAGTTCGATCGCAAGGGCCTGTCAGACGCGATTGCCGCGCTTGCGCACGCGCCGACGGCGATGCTGCTCGTCGTCGGCGGATTCGCCTCGGCCATCCAGCAGATGCGCGAGCATTCCGAGAAGATCGGCGTGGCCGAGCGGGTCCTGTTCGTGGGCCCTCGCACCGACCTGCCGTCGTACTTCGCGGCATCCGACATGTTCGTCTTCCCCACCCTCTACGAGTCGTACGGACTCGTCATCACCGAAGCTCTCGCGAGCGGCGTGCCTGTGATCGCCACGCGCGTCGGCTGCGCGCCCGACGTCATCGTCGACGGCGAGAACGGGTATCTGACCGAGCGCGACCCGGCGTCGATCGGCGATCTGATGGAGCGCGTCGCGGCAACCGACATCTCCGGTTGGCGCGATGCGTGCCGCGCCAGCGTCGAGCACCTGACCTGGCGGGCGACGGCGGAAAAGTATGTGGAGCTGCTCGCTCGGGTGGCGCCGGAGCGAGCCTCGACCGAGGAGGTCGCCGGGTGACCGCGCTGCGCATCCTGCACGTGATGGTGTCGGATCGATTCGCCGGCGTCGAACAGTTCGTCCGCCGCCTGGCATCCACGCAGGCAGCCGACGGACACCAGGTGTACGTCGCGGGCGGCGCGCCCGAGATGCTCGCCCGCCCGCTGCAGGATGCGGATGTGCGCTTCGCGCCCGCCGCGAACCTGCGCGAGGCTCTGAAGGCGATCCGCTCGACCGAGGTCGATGTCGTGAACTCGCACATGACGTCTGCAGATCTAGCGGCTGTGCTCAGTCGTCTGGCTGGGCGCCAGCGTCCAGCTCTGGTCTCCACCCGTCATTTCGCGATGCGTCGCGGGTCACGCGGGCCGGCTGCCGCGTACCGGCTGATCGAGCGGATGCTGGATGCCGAGATCGCGATCAGCAAGGCCGTGGCCGACTCGATCCATGTGCCGTCGACGATCGTGTATCCGGGGGTCGATCCGGTGGATGCCGAGGGCGCGGTGCGTGAGCGCACGGTGCTGATGGCGCAGCGCCTGCAGCCTGAGAAGGACACCGCGCTGGGCATCCGTGCCTTCGCGGTGTCTGGCATCGCCGACGAGGGATGGCGACTGCAGATCGCCGGGGTCGGTGCAGAAGAGGCCGAGCTGCGCAGGCTGGTCGATGAGTTGGGAATGAATGACTCCGTGACGTTCCTCGGTTTCCGCGACGACCTGCCACAGCTGATGGTCAGAGCGGGGATGCTGCTGGCCACGGCGCCGTACGAGCATTTCGGGCTGACAGTGCTGGAAGCCATGGCTTTGCGACTGCCAGTTGTCGCGAGCGGTGCGGCCGGGCACGCTGAGATGCTCGGCGATGTCGCAGACTCGGCACTATTTGTCCCTGGGAACAACAATGCCGCGGCCGAACAGTTGAGGCGTCTTGCAGGTATTGGCCCCATCATGCGCTCACGCATCGCGGCTGCCCAGCTTGAACAACAGAAGCGCTCGTTCACGCTGCGGGCGCAGGCCGACGGCACTGAGGCGGTCTATCGCCGCGCCATCGCGGAGAAGGGCACAGCGTGATGTCGGATCTGGTCGTGGTGTCGCTCGAAGCCTGGGACGATGTCTGGCGACGCAATCAGTACCTCGTGTCCGGTCTACTGGATCGCGACCCCGAACTGCGTGTGCTGTTCGTCGAGCCACCGGATGACCCGGTGCACGCACTGCGCAGCGGCTCGCGCCCTTCGTTCGGGCATCGACCTCAGCAGGTGGCAGAGCGGTTGTGGACGTTCCGTCCGGTGAAGGCGCTCCCCCGTCGGCTCGACCCCGGTGCCGACGCTCGGCTCGCTCGGTCGGTGATCCGAGCAGCGAAGCTGGTCGGGATGCCCCGGCCGCTGCTGTGGGTGAACGACCCCGGTGCAGCCGACGTCGCGCGGCTGACCGGCTGGCAGGCGTTGTACGACATGACCGACGATTGGGTGGCCGCAGACCGACCTGCAGCCGAGCGCACGCGTCTGATCACCGGCGAGCGCTGGCTGCTGCAGCACGCCGCTGCCGTGGTGGCCTGCTCACCCGAACTGGTGCGACGAAAGGGCGATCAGCGCGACGAGATCGTGCTGATCCGCAACGCGGTCGACGTGGCGCGCTACCAGCTGCCTACGGAGCGTCCAGCGGATCTCCCGGCCGGGCGCACCGCGGTATACGTCGGCACGCTGCACCGGGATCGACTTGATGTGGAGCTCTGCATCGCCACCGCGCGCGCGCTTGATGGGGTCGGCACGCTGGTGCTCGTCGGACCCGATGCACTGAGCGCCGCGGACTCGACCCTTCTGCGCGAGAACGGGGTGCTGCTGCTCGGCGCGAAACCCCGCGACGCGGTGCCCGCCTACCTGCAGCACGCCGACGTGCTGGTCGTGCCGCACGTCGTCTCGGACTTCACCGAGAGCCTCGACCCGATCAAGCTGTACGAGTATCGGGCCGTAGGGCGGCCGGTCGTGTCGACGGCAGTCGCCGGGTTCCGGGAGGCAACGGACGTCGTCGTCGCCGACGCCGACCGTTTCACAGATTCCGTCCAGCAGGCGATGCAGACGTCGTGGCTGTTCCCCGAACGCGCCGATTTCACGGCATCCGATTGGTCGGATCGGGTATCGCAGGTAGCGGCACTGCTGGCGCCTCGCTGACGCCGATGCGGATTCAGGAAGGCCGCCGCCCACAGGGCGACGGCCTTCCGACGTTCAGTGCTTCTGCACTCAGACCGTGCAGTTCACGCACGGTGGAGTCGACCCCGTCGAGATCGGGGTCGATCCGTTGCCACTCTGGGTTTGATCCTGAGACTCCCAGGTCCAGAAGAGAGTGCCCGAGATCGATGAGTTCTGGCTGTTGTCCTGCAGATTCAGATTCAGCACCACGTTCTGGCACTGGTTTGGTCCGACGGTGAAGTTCCCCGGAATGGGCGTGAAGTTCTCCGCCTGCCCATTGAAGGTCAACGTGGCGGGCACCGAGATCGAGACGGTGATCGTATCGGTGTTGGAGTTGTTGCAGATCTGCAACGGCTGCAGGTAGCCCTTGCTCCAGCTCGGAGTGTTGTTCTTGCACGACTCGCCGGGCAGCTTGCACGCGTCTCCGGCTTGGCTGACCGTGACGATTTCGGATGCTGCGGCCAACGGCACAGACGATGCGACAGCCACGGCAGGAACAGCCCATGCCATAGCCTTGGTCACAGTACGGCGGCTGATACCGCCCTGTTCGTTTTCAGACATGAAATGCCCCCAGTAATTGTGTTTGCTCGCCACAGTCCCCAGTACGAGCGGGTGGCAGGCCCCTACACTCTGCCACGGTAATGCTAGCGTATTCCGAGGCTCACGAGAACCCCGTGATGCCTACGTATGACAGGGGATTATTGGGGATGACCGACGTGCAGAACAACCCCGGTGTCGTCGCCCAGATGGCATCCCTGCTGCGGGTCACAGGCGCGAAGCCATCACGATGGGTCACCACCACCGTGCTCGCCTCGATCATCCTCGCCGGGCTCGATCTCATCGGCGTCGCCGCGATGATCCCCCTGATGCAGCTCGTCACATCGCAGGGGCCACTCGAGGGCGTCAATCGCATGATCGCCGACGTGCTCGGCACCACCGATCTGCAGGTGCTCATCCCCGTCGTGGCCGGCGGCGTCGCCCTGGCGTTCGTCGTCAAGAGCGCCGGTTCGCTGCTGTTCCGCTGGTGGCTGCTCGGACGCACAACACGGGTATCGGCACTGGCATCCGTCGAGCTGATGCGCCGGTATGTGCTCGCCCCCTACGGTCAGCACCGACAGCGCAGCCTCAGCACCGTGTACCGCAACATCAATGACGCGACGAATCAATCGGCCAGCGTGCTGTTGGCGAGCCTGACTCTCTGCACCGACGCACTGGTGCTCGCAGCGATCGTCGCCGTCCTGCTGATCAGCTCCCCCGGAGTAACTCTGTTCGCGGTCGCGCTGTTCGGCGTCCTGGTCTTCGGTGTGCAGCATCTGCTGCGCAGGCGCCAGATGCGCATCGGCGAGAACATGGCCGAGGCGGGGCTGCGTGCTTGGCAGTCGCTCATGCCTGGGCTCGACGGCTTCCGCGAGACGCGCCTCAGCGGCAGCGCCGACCGGTTCATCGACGGCTACCGCCGCGCCAAGCTAGACGGCGCGCACCAATCACGGCTGATGGGCTTCCTCTCCGACATCCCCCGCTACCTTCTCGAAGTCAGTTTCATCCTCGCCATCGTGGGCATCGCGATCCTGCTGTTCGCGGTGGGCGAAGGCGAGCAGGTCATTCCGGTGCTCGGCCTTTTCGCAGCGGCCTCCATGCGCGCGCTCCCGACGCTCAATCGCATCACGGCGAACGTCGGCACGATGCGCGCGGGGCGCGCTGGTCTGCGCATCTTCACCGAAGCGCTCGCCCAACTCGAGACCGAGGGCACGCATGAAGCGCGATCGACGAGCGGTGAGCGTTATGAAGGGGACATCGAACTCGATCACGTGACGTTCCAGTACGCGGACGCCGATCGCCCGGTGCTCGATGGGCTGTCGCTGAGGATCCCTGCGAATGAGACGACCGCCTTCGTCGGCTCCAGTGGTGCGGGCAAGAGCACGCTGCTCGACCTGATCCTCGGGTTGCTCTCTCCCACCGAAGGGTCGATCACGTGTGGGGGTCGGTTGATCGACGACGACCTCGCAGCATGGTACGCCGGGCTCGGCGTTGTTCCCCAGGAGGTGTTCCTGTCGAATGACTCCGTGGCTGCGAATATCGCGTTCGGCCTCGCGCCGGCCGAATTCGATCGAGAGCGTCTTCGCGAGGTCGCATCTGTCGCCCAGTTGGACGCACTGGTCGATGACCTGCCCGATGGATTCGACACAATGGTCGGTGATCGCGGCGTGCGACTCTCAGGGGGTCAGCGTCAGCGCATCGGACTCGCTCGCGCACTCTACCGTCAGCCGCGCATTCTGGTGCTCGATGAGGCCACGAGTGCACTCGACAACGCGACCGAACACGAGATTGCGGCGACGCTGGACGGTCTACGCGGCAGCATGACCGTGCTGATCGTCGCGCACCGGCTCTCGACCGTGCGCGATGCCGACACACTGATCTTCTTGGAGTCGGGCCGCATTGCGACCCGTGGCACGTTCGATGAGGTGCGCGCCACCAACGAAGAATTCGCAAGGCTGGTGGAGTTGGGGAAACTGGAGTAGCGGCGCACCAGGCTCAGTGGAAACCGTCGATGGCGGTCCAGCGTGGGTCGAGTTGATGCGCATCGCTTCCGTGCGCCATGCGCGCATGGAAGCGCGGCATCACGACCTGCGTCTCTGCGTGAAGCGCGTCGGCCATGTAGGCGCCCCAGTATGAGAACGTCGAGTTCGCGCCGATCAGTCGACGGGCGCTCGCCAGCGCCATCAGATTGCGCTTCGGATCCGGTGCGGCATACTCGACGTCGCCGATGCGGCTTGAGATGCGCTGTATGAGCTCGGTGCGACACCAATCGGGATCGTCCGATACAACCAGCACATCGGGCGAGTCAGAGAAGTGCTCCAATGCGGCAGAGACGTACGAGACGACGTCGAAACCATGCTTCGCCTCGAACTCGGTCGCGTAGAAATCACCACGACGCACGTTGATGATCAGGCGCTCCTCCCTAGGCGCATGCAGCCGATCGGTGAACACGTCGATGATGAATGACTGCAGCTGATCACGACTGAAGTCGACGCCGAACCGTTGGTACAGCCACACCGGATCCCATTCACGGCGATCGGAAAAACGCAATTCATTGCGGGTCACGGTCAGCGGACGCAGCGCGGGAAACTCCTGCGCCCACTCCGCCATCCCCGTCGACTCCAGTACGGCGACCGACGAGCTGTCCTTCGTCCGGTGGTGCGCCTCCAGCCAGAGGTACAGCAGATTGCCGAGACGCATACCTGCCGGCGGCGTGGTCAGCACCGAACGGTCACCGCGCCGCAGCACGTCAATGGCAGATGTAGCACGCTGACGCGATGAGTCGACAGCTCGACGGGCGACCCGTTTGAACCGCCGCACTCCGTCGTTCACGACTGGCTCTCATCGGTCGAACGAGCGCGGCAGGGCGGGGTCGAGTCGACCTGTATCGGCGCACCTCCAAGGGGCTCGGCGATCCGCGCGAGCCGATAGCGTCCGGAATCCCGGCGGCGCAGAGGAGTCATTAGGGCTGTGAAGAACGGATGCCGAGAGCGCCGCAGCCATCGCCGCAGCACGATCGGCGGACGCATGTGCGCTGTGTGCCCTGACCAGCCGAACTTACGGCGGATCACGTCTGGATCCCTCACCCACGAGAAGTGGAGTATCGCGCGTGAAGCATCGACGACGGCGTGTACCGGGGCGTCGATCGGATGCCACGGGTCGGTGTTTTTTGCGTCGAGATCCACGCGGAACAGCTGCACATCAGCCTGCCGGGCGTGGCGCAGCTGCGTGCCCGCTTTCACCGCGACCGGGCCCGGGAACGATGCCGCCCGTTGCCACCATCGACGGCTCACTTCTAGGTACCAGCCGTGTCGTGAACGGGTGTAGAGCCAGCGTGCGGGGTACTCGAGTCCGTCCGCCCCGTTAACGTTCGCACGCCGCAGCATCGCGAAGAACGCGTCCGGATCCACCAGCACCTCATCGGTATCCAGCTGCACGACCCAGTCGGCACCGTCAGATGCGCGATCGAGTGCGGACTGGCGTTGATGCGTGTCGTTTTCGAGAGGCGCGTGGTCCAGCCGTGCGAAGTCACCCGGTGCGTGCACGCACTTGGCATCGACGTCGAGCTCGGCGATGATCCTCAGACACTGGTCGAGCGGCAGCGGTGTGCCCGTCCACGACGTCCCATTGCGATCATACGAAAGCACGATTCGGTCTACATGCGGGTAGTAAGCGCTGATGCTCTCGCGGAGGTAGGACGGATCCGCGACGAGCACGTATGCGTGGATTCGCAGTTCATCGGGCTCGCGCATCACGCCACTCCCGAGAGGCGGCTGCGGCACGGTCGTTCGGGCGCAGCGCGGCTGTGAGGCCCACGACGGTGCCCATGAGGTCAGTGCTGCCGCGGGCCACTCCCCCGCCGAGTCCGCGTACCTTGGCGATTGTGCCGCGCTTCGACGGCATCCCGTTCACACCTGACAGCGCCTCTCGCCCCGCAGTACGCAGCACCTGCGCAAGGTAACGAGGCAGACGCGGGCTACGCCATCCCAGCACCGTCGTCAACAGCAGGATGTGATTGCGTGCCCCATAGAACCGGTAGCGAAGGTCGAATCGCTTTCCCTTGGCATACTCCCCCGCCACGTGCAGCACGGATGCGCGCGGTGCGAACACCACGCGGTAGCCCGCGACCTTCACTCGCAGCGCAAGATCGGAGTCCTCGCGCAGACACGTTCCGGGATAGAAATCGCGGATGCCACCGATGCTGCGCAGTGCCTCGGCGCGGACAGTCATGTTCGCCCCGAGCATGTGATCGGTCTCGACGATGCGTCCTGGATCCGCCCCGAAATTACCGGTGAGCGTGCCGTCGCGCCGGAACCGACCGATGCTATCCCAGCCTTCGAGTTCCTCTCCTGGACGGTCGTTGTCCGCACGTCCGCCGACAGCGCCGACGGTGGGATCGTCGTAGGCCGCCAGAATTTCGGCAAGCCATTGCGGCTCGGCGTACGCATCGTCGTCGATGAACGCGATGATTTCCTCTGTCGTGCCCTGCACACCGATCGCGCGGGAAGCCGCGAGGGTTCCCACGCCGAGGTCGTTGCGGCGGTACTCCACCTCAGGAAAACCTTCAACGACTGCTCGGGTCAGGTCGTCCGGAGACGCATCCACGACGACCACGCGCGCAGCTCTCGTGGCCTGTCCGGCGATATGCTCCAGGCATTTCCGCACGTGGTCGGGTCGCCGATAGGTTGCGACCACAACCACAGCACTGCGCTCGTTCACCAATTGCCCCTTTCCGCCCGCACCCGCATGCGGGACGCCCCATTTGTCCACGATAGGGGACAGTGAGGCGTCGGAGCACCGTCCAGACGCCCGGCGGCATACTTGACTCATGAGTACGCGCCGCCTGTCGATCACGACGATCGCCACCGACAATCCGATGGGTGCTCAGGCGTACCAGCGCCAGATCATGAATCGGGCGGCACACGCACTGGCAGAGGTGGAAGAAAGGGAGTGGTCGGTCCGCGAAGTCGTGGCACGTTCCATGCGCTCGCAGCTGCCTGGCGATCGCAGACTGCCGCTGGCGCGGCTGGCCCAAGCATCGCCATCTGTGCGGCGGGCGGTCGGCAAGATGCTGTTCGCCGGCGACGACGTCACGCATCGCATGGCGTTGGAACTGCCTCCGGGCCCCCGAGATGTCGTCACGCTTCACGATGTCGTGGCGTGGCGCTTTCCCGATGAGTCCGCCCCGGTTGCAGCCGCCGCGGAAGAGTTGAAGCGCGCCGCCGCGGTGATCTGCGTATCGGAGTTCAGCGCGCAGGAGGCAATAGACCTGCTCGGCATCCGCAACCCGATCGTCGTGCACAACGGCGTCGACCCGCGCTATTTTGATGCGGTTCCACTCGATCGCGCCGAGCGCAAGCGCCTCGGTTTGGAGGAAGGTTTCGTTCTGCACCTCGGTGGTGCCGCACAGCGGAAGAACTTGGACGCGCTAGCGGCCGCATGGCCAACCGTGCGTCGCGAACGCCCTCACCTCAACCTAGCGTTGGCTGGCCCCCCGCACCCGCGCCGGACGGCGCTTTTTCAAGGACTGCCCGGCGTGCGGATGCTGGGTCGGCTCTCCGATGACGTGATGCCGTCGCTGGTCGCCAGCGCGAGCGCCGTAGTCGTACCCTCCTTGTACGAGGGATTCGGTCTTCCAGTGCTCGAGGCGATGGCCGCGAACGTACCAGTCGTGGTCGCAAATACGAGCAGCCTCCCTGAGGTCGCCGGCGGGCACGGGATCTTGGTCACGCCTGATGCCGTGGCAATCGCTGGCGGCTTGATTGACGCCACTGCCGACAGCGGCAATGGCGTCGACATGATCGACAGGGCTCGTGAACACGCCGCACAGTTCACTTGGGAACGCAGCGCCGCTGGACACGCGCAGGTCTGGACGTCATTCGCATGAGCTCCGACGCTTCACATTCCGAATCGGGGGCGCCGGCCGTTCCGCTCCTGGCATTCGTCACGACCGTGCGGCATCCCCTCAACAGCACTGATTTCGCGCTGGTTGAGCAGATGCTGCGACAGTCTTTGACGGCGTGGCTCCGGCAGACCGATGAGCGCTTCGTCATCATCGTCGTCGCGAACGAATCCGTCGCGTTCGCAGGCGGTCCGCGCGTAGACCGCGTCCTGGTCGATTTCCCGCCGCCTTCCACCGAACAGACTTCTCGCACGGGCATCGCAGCAGTTCTACGCGACAAGGGGACGAAGAACGCCATCGGTCTGGCGCGAGCGCGCGAACTCGGGGCCAAACACGTGATGTTCGTGGATGCCGATGATTTCGTGTCACGCCGACTCACCGAGTTCGTGGCCGCCGATATCGGCGCCCCCGGCTGGACGATCACGGATGGGTGGCGGGTTCAGATGTCGCGGCGAAGCGTCAGACGCCACCGTGATGACTTCCATCTGCAGTGCGGCTCTTCCCACATCGTCCGCATCGACCTGCTCCCTGCCACGCCCTTCGGTCTGAAGGCATCCCAGGAACAGCTGTACGCATCAATCGGAGATCGCCTTGAACGACATCTCGGTTCACACATGCACCTTCACGATGATCTCCCGCTTGCTCCGCTGCCGTTTCCTGGGGCCCTTTACCGTGTTGGGTCCGGTCAGTCGCATTCCGGGAATGCTCTCGGTGGCTGGGGTCGTCCAATCACAAGCCATATCGCGGATGAGTTCGGCGTTCCCTCGACCCCGCGCTCACCTCGTGGGATAGCGCGCGCGGTCTTGCCGTCGGCTCGGGCGCTTGCAGAACGCTTGCCTGGCCTTCGTGCTCGCTGACGACCTTCACCCGATCATTTCCCGAGCAGTGCGCCGCCGACCCCGCGGGGAAACACCGGAGAGTGCGCTGCAAGCTCATTGGCGAAGCCTGCCAGGGCGGCTTCCAGCCCGTCGCCAAGGGCTGCGACGATACCGGCATCGGCAGCCCAGGCCTCAGCCGCGATGGAGTCCAGTGAGTCGACGTCCTCGAAGGGCACGTAGCGGGATCGACCCGGTGTCACCGTCGCCTCATAGTCGCGAAACTTGAAGTCCCCACCCGTCAGCGGCGGATTGAGTGTCGTCCAGAAGGCGGGGATGCCGTACGAATCAGCCGTGATCAGACCGTGCAATGACGTCGTGACGACCGCGCGTGCTGCCGCGATCTCACGAATGGCGCTGACTGCGCCCTGGTGCACGTTGACGACTCGCGCGTCGGCCACGTCGATCAGATCCGTCAGTCGCTGATGGCCGCGGTGATGACCGTGAGGCACGACAGCGATCCGCCCGTCGGGGGGCGGCGGCGCGACGTGCCGCGCGACCAGAATGCCGGGATCACCGTAAGCGGGCTCAACGGCAAGACCGAGACGTTCCGCGGTGAGAGGCCCGCGGAGTGCCAGCGCAGTCACGTTCGGCAGCGGGTGGGCGATATCGCGCATCAGTCCCGTGCCCCAGAGCACACCTGAGAATTCCCGGTCCACGAACTCGAGCAGGCTCCCCACCCCGATCAATTGCGCGCGCCGTGGTTCGCGGTACACCGGAACGATGCCGTAGCGCGGCAGCAGCCACGGTGTGAGCATGTCCCCGAAATTCGGGTGCCCGTCCCACCAAAATGCTGGAACGATCGGGCCTCCCCAGGCCTGCCGCTGCAGCGCAGCTGAACCGAGTCGCCGCAGCTGGCGCATTCGCCGACGCGTCGAACCCTCGTACTTCATCGCTTGCCTCCCGGCGCGATCGCCTCGTAGAGCGCCTCGTACCCCCGGGCAACGCTCTGCCACCGGAAGTACTTCACTCTCTCGCGCCCCCGTGCACCGATCCTCCTGCGAAGGGTCGGCTCCGAACTCACTCGAATCAGTACATCAGCCAGGGCGCTGAGATCGGTTGGGTCGACCAGAAGCCCATCTTCCCCATCTCTCACGAATTCGCCCGCCCCACCACGGCTTGTCATGACCAACGGCGCGCTCGCGCGCCAGGCCTCCAGCGCGACGATACCGAAGGCTTCGGAACGAGACGGGACGACCACCGCTGTGGCGGCACGCATATACGCATCGACCTCGGCGGGCGAGAGTCGGCCGAGAAATGACACCACAGCGCCGAGTCCCGCCTGCTTGGCACGCTGTTCGAGCGCGTCGCGCTCGGGTCCGTCTCCACCGATCAGAAGGTTGATGCCTTCTGGACGCGCACGCGCGAACGCATCGATGAGCAGGTCGAATCCCTTCGCGGCCCCGAGACGTCCGACTGCGAACAGATACTCACCGTCCAAGGGCACAGTGGCCGGGGCTACCTCGAGGTCGACTCCATTCGGCACGACCTCCCCGTGCGCGAGTGCGTACTTCGCCCGCAGATCGGCGAGTACAAACTCGCTCGGCGCGGTCACGGCATCCGCCGATGCCAGGGCACGACGCAAACGCGACCTCAAGAACGCCGAACGCACGTAGATACCGTTGTCGTCGGCCACGGTCTCGCCATGTGAGGTGATCACGAGGGGTGTCCCGTGTTTATGATGCAAGGCATCGGCGTACACGCCATTAGGTCCGAAGCAGTGCACGTGAAGCACGTCCGGCTTCAGGCGCCTGTGAGCACGACGCCACGAGCCCCACGCTGTGGGCCAGCGAGCAGCGAATCGCAACATCGCGGGCAGCGAACGCGCTGGGAGCGGTGTGTGCAGGTACCTTACGGGAATCTCGCTGCCATCAGCGGCAAGAAACGGATGCTGCGGGGCTGAGCCTCGGTCGACCGTCCACACCTCGACGATGTGGCCCCGCGAATGCAAGTGCCGCGCCACTTGGGCGACATGCTCCTCGACGCCGCCGAAATGCGGGGCGAACGACGAGGTGATCAGAGCGACGCGATGCGCTGTCGGGTCAGCCATTCTTGGGGCCGCGTTGCGACCGGCGCGCCGGCACGTCAACGCTGGCACCACGCAGTAGTTCATTGAAGTCGTCGGCCATCGCCCCATCGTCGGCGACCGCATCTGCTGTCGCCCCCTCTTCAGGCGTGGGCAGGTAGAAGTCCGCGTGCGGCTGTGCCGCAGCAGGTCGAGCGCTGACCTCTGGCGTCGCAGCATCTGCCTTGTGCTTCGAAGCCCGGGACCTGCCTTTCTTCGCGGAGCTCGGCGAATACTCGTATGTGTACACCGATGATTCCGACCCCGTCAGCGGTGCGCGGTTCAGAACGACGCCGAGCACTCGGCCGTGCACCTTGTGCAGCGCCTCTTTCGCCTTCTCGACGAGGTCATAGGTGGTCTTTCCGACCGAGACGACGATGAGCACGCCGTCAGCCTGGTGAGCGAGCACGGCGCCATCGGTGACGGCGAGCAGAGGCGGCGCGTCGATGATCACTGTCGCGTGTTCCGCGAGTTCGTCGACGATCGCCTTCATCTTCGCCGAGCCGAGCACTTCACTGGGGTTCGGCGGGATCGTGCCGGCGACGAGCACTGCGAGACTCGGTACGTGAGGTGAGCTCTGCAATACGTCGACGAGGTTCGCCCGCCCCGCGAGGACATCAGTGAGACCCGACGTCGCCGACGCCCCGGTCGTCTTCGCGACGGTCGGCCGACGCAGATCACCGTCGACGAGCACAACAGGCACGCCGTTGGCTGCGAGCGTCGCGGCCAGATTCGCGGCGACCGTCGACTTGCCCTCACCAGGAACTGCGCTGCTCACCAGGATGATGCGTGGCGGATTGTCGACATCCATGAACTGCAGGTTGGTGCGCAACACACGCAGCGCCTCGCGCATTGCGTAGCTCGACTTGGTACCCGACTGGTCGTCGATCAGAAGGCGCTGACCATCCTGCACCTCGTCGGCCAGAGGCAGCGTCCCGACAACCGCGACGCCGAGGCGCGACTCGACATCGTCGCGCGCGCGCACGCGCCGATCCGACACCGCGCGCACCAGCGCGAAGGCGATGCCCATGCCGAGCCCGAGCACACCGCCGACGAGCAGCGCCATGCGCTTGTCCGGGAATGCCGGCGCCGATGGCAGCGCCGCCGATTCCGCCAACTCGACGGTGATCGTACCCATCTCGGGTGCGGACTCGTCCGCGCGTTCTTCGATCGTGTCAGTCAACCCGTTGACCCACGCCTCGGCAAGGTCGCGTGCAGCCTCGGGCGTCGATCCCTCAGCCGTGATCTTGAGAATCGGAGTGCCGACAGGATTCTCTACCGTCACACGCTGTACGAGTTGCTCAGGGGCGACGTCCAGTCCGAGTGCCTCAGCGGCCTTCTCTGCGACATTTCGCCACGTCGCCATCTCGAGGAATGTGGGCACCTGCGACTTCGAGATGGAGTCGTTCGATCCGGGCGAAAGCTGCATTCCCTCTTCGGCAGCGCTCTTCACCGTGACGACGCCACTCGCGTCAGCGCGGTAGACAGGAGTCTGCACTGCCGCCCAGCCGAACCCGGCGGCAAGCCCCAGCAGCGTCATCAGCACGATGCCGAGCCAGTGCCGCTTCAGCGCGTTCGCGTAGTCACGGAGTTCCATGCCACCCCCATTTGTCCCAGACTCTCGATCTTAGAAGACTCGCCGTCATTGGTGCCGAGAGATTGCCCATGATCCTCCGGATGCCGATCTCGCCAGTACACCTGTGCGCCCAGGCATATCCCGGCTATGAGGAATGGGATCGAGGTCTGAGCAGCGACCCAGAACAGATCGAACTGCGCAGCGACGATGCGTGAGATCAGAGCGGCGAAGGCCAATGCGCCGAAGGCCGGATGCTTGGTCCAGAACTTCCACAGCACGATCAGGAACCCGATCCACATCACGCCGAAGGCCGCGAGGCCGACCACCCCCGTGGAGGCGACGACTTCCAATTCGGCCTGAGGTGGCTGGAAGTTCGCAGTCGGATGCACGTACCAGTAGCGCAGCCCATGCCCGAAGATCGGCGAGTGCTTCCACAGCGCGTACACCTCCCGCATCCATTCGAGCCGCTGGTAGGTGGAGTTGAACCTGTTCTGCGACTCGAACTGGTCGATCACGCTCTGCACGATCAGCACGGCGCCAGGGATGCCGAGCAGCGCAACCAGGATCTTGTGCCGTCCCGCACCGGAACGCATCACGTACAGCATCATGGCGACGATGAGCCCGATGATGGCCTGCCGCGACTGAGTCAGGGCGAGAGCGATGAACATCAGCCACATTGCGGGCAGCGTCACGCGACGCGAGAGTCGCGCAGCGGGCGGTTTGATGAACACGATGAGGATCGCGAATGACAGTGCAGCCCCTGCGAAGTTCTTGTGCATCGCCCAGGGCCACCGCGGATAGATCGGTTTGAAGCCTTCGGTGATGAACACCACCGCGGCCGTCACAATCGTGCCGATCGCGATCAGCGCAGCGGTGGCGATCATCAGCAGCAACGCCGTTCGCATCAGACCGGCCCGACCGATTCCCCAGCCGAGCACCAGTGCGCCGGCGATGAGCAGCCACGCATGGAACCATTCGACGGTGTTCTGCGGGAACGGGTTGACGATGACCGTGAAGAGTGTCGCGAATTGGTAGATGGCGTTCAACCAGAGCATCGCGCGCATCGTCGGGCTGAAGTCCCGACGCGACAGCAGCACCACGGTGACGAAACCGAGGGCGATCGCGAGGTCCGAGACCGTAAGGTCTCCGACGCCGATGCCGACGCGCGCCGTGACAAAAGCGCTTGGTACGGCCATCAGCGGGAGAATCATCGGATGCCGAGGCGAGAGCACCACGCCGATGATGACCGCGGACAATGCGATTGCGGTCGTGGCTCCATCGGCGAGGCCCCTGTCCAGCAGGAAGTACACCGCGAGCACGGTGCCGACGGCGAACAAAGACCAGCGCCACAGGTTAGCCCAGGCTTCGCGAAGAAGACCGGCGACCACGGCACGACGAATCGCCACGCGCCCTCCTTCCCCTCGGAGCCCCTGAAGTTCTCAGTATCGCACCCGACAGCCCGACGAAAGAAGGCGGCCACCATCCGGTGACCGCCTTCTCATTCCATAACGCTCAGAGCGCGAGGTGCTTCCGCACGACCTCGGCGAGAGATTCGGCGTGGGCGTTCGCAGTGTCAGCATCCGATGCTTCGACCATCACGCGCACGAGCTGCTCCGTACCCGACTTGCGCAGCAGCACGCGTCCGGTCGAGCCCAGCTCGACCTCGACCGCCTTGACTGCCTCCTGCACGAGGGCGTGATCGCGCACGGCCTCTTTGTCGACATCCTTCACGTTGATCATCACCTGCGGGTAGACGGTCATCACCGAAGCGAGCTCTGCGAGCGACTTCTTCTGACGCGCCATCTCCGCGACCAGGTGCAGCCCCGTGAGCACACCGTCGCCGGTCGTCGCAAACTCGCTCATGATGACGTGGCCTGACTGCTCGCCACCCAGCGAGAAGCCGTTGGCGTTCATGTCCTCGAGCACGTAGCGGTCGCCGACCGCCGTCTGCCGAACGGTGATGCCGTTCTGCTGCATCGCGACGTGCAGTCCGAGGTTGCTCATCACCGTCGCGACGAGGGTGTCGTCCTTCAGCTTGCCGCGGGACTTCATAGCCACAGCGAGGATCGCCATGATCTGGTCGCCGTCGACGACGTTGCCGTCGGCGTCCACTGCGAGGCAGCGGTCGGCGTCGCCGTCGTGGGCGATGCCCACCTGCGCCCCGACGCGGATGACCTCGGCGGCCAGCTTGTCGAGGTGCGTCGACCCGACGCCGTCGTTGATGTTGACCCCGTCGGGGTCGGCGCCGATGACGGTCACCTTCGCGCCGGCGTTGCGGAACACCTCAGGGGATGCCCCAGATGCTGCGCCATTGGCGCAGTCGAGTACCACGTGGATGCCGTCGAGCCGGTGCGGCAGGGACGCCAGCAGGTGCATGACGTAACGATCCTCAGCATCCGCGAATCGACGAACGCGACCCACCTCTGCGCCTGTCGGCTGCAGCATGGGACCGGTCATCGACTCTTCGATGCGCTGCTCGACCTCGTCGGGCAGCTTGACCCCGCCGCGGGCGAAGATCTTGATGCCGTTGTCGGGAGCCGGGTTGTGCGATGCCGAGATCATCACGCCGAAGTCGGCGTCGATGTCGGAGATCAGGAAGGCCGCCGCCGGGGTCGGCAGAGTGCCGGCATCCAGCACATCCACGCCCGACGAGGCGAGACCCGCCTCGACAGCGGCGCTGAGGAAGTGACCGGAGATCCGCGGGTCGCGAGCGACCACAGCGGTGAGCCGCTTGCCGGTGGCGCGACGCGCCTCGGCAATACGGCCCTGGCCCAGGACGACAGCAGTCGCCTGGGCCAGGGTGAGCGCAAGTCCAGCGGTGAGGGTCTCGCCATTGGCGAGACCCCGCACGCCGTCCGTACCGAACAGTGCCATAGAAGGAACTGCGTCGATCAGCGCTTCGAGTACTGAGGAGCCTTGCGGGCCTTCTTGAGACCGGCCTTCTTGCGCTCGATGACGCGGGCGTCACGCGAGAGGAAGCCGGCCTTCTTCAGCGTCGGGCGGTTGTTCTCGGCGTCGATGTTGTTCAGCGAACGGGCGATGCCGAGGCGCAGCGCGCCGGCCTGGCCCGAGTCGCCGCCACCCGAGATGCGGGCGATGACGTCGTACGCACCGGCGAGGTTCAGCGCCGTGAACGGGTCGTTGATCAGCTGCTGGTGCAGCTTGTTCGGGAAGTAGTCCTCAAGGGTACGACCGTTGACCGTGATGATGCCCGAGCCGGGGATCAGACGCACGCGGGCGATGGCCTGCTTGCGACGGCCCACAGCGGCGCCCGGAACCGAGAGCACGGGACGGGGAGCGGACTCCACGACGACAGCCTCAGGGCTCTCGGTCGTGAAGTTCTGCGGGAATTCGGTGGTGTCCTGGATGTCAGCCACGAGTATGTCCTTAGTCTTTACGGCGCTTACTGGGCGACCTGGTCGAGGGTGTACGGCGTGGGCTGCTGTGCGGCGTGCGGGTGCTCAGCACCGGCGTACACCTTCAGCTTCGACAGCTGCTCGCGACCCAGGGTGTTCTTCGGGAGCATGCCGCGGACGGCCTTCTCCACAGCGCGAGTCGGGTTCTTCTCGAGCAGTTCGGCGTACGACGTGGCCGTCAGGCCGCCCGGGTAACCCGAGTGACGGTAAGCCATCTTCTTCTGGAGCTTCTGGCCCGTGAGGGCGACCTTCTCGGCGTTGACGATGATGACGAAGTCACCGGTGTCGACGTGAGGAGCGAAGGTCGGCTTGTTCTTGCCGCGCAGGATTGCTGCTGCGTGCGAGGCGAGGCGACCGAGAACGACGTCAGTGGCGTCGATGACGACCCAGTTACGCTGGATCTGCCCGGCCTTCGGGGTGAATGTGCGCGTCACAATAGTGCTGCTTTCTTGATTCGAACGGAGAGGTTCGTGAATCCCACTCCGGGGTGGTTCACGTTCTCTGTTCGAGACCGGAACACGCCAGTGGAGGGCTCACGTTCGTCGTGCTCGGCACTCGAACGAGTCGAATGCCAGGCACCAAAGGGTTAGCTTACAGCATCAGGGTGCGTGCTGCCGAACTCGGCTACGCCGCCTGGGCCGTCACCAGGATCGGGCGGTGATCACTGGTGCCCTGCGGAAGGGTCGTGATGTTCGAGATGTCGAAGCCGACCGAGGTCGCGAAGTCGTAGTGCCCGCGGAACACGCGGTACCGCGTGTAGGTGTGATCGTCGCTGAGAGAGAGCATGTACCCGTGCTCGCGCACCGTCTGGCCGAGGTTCTCCTTGAAGACCGGATAGTTGTAGTCGCCCACCATCAGCACCGGCAGCTGCGGACCAAGCGACTGCAGCTCATCGAGCGCCGCGCGGATCTGATTGCGGCGCAGCGAGTTCAGCGCGGTCAGAGGCGCTGCGTGGAACGACGCCACGATCACGTGGCGCCCTGTGTCGATGTTCGTCAACAGCGCGCCGAGCACGCGCTCGTGGGCAGGCTTCAGCACCCGATCGTGCAGCGACTTCTTCAGCCCGATCGTGCGCACTTTCTCGACCCGAAACGTGTTTCGGCGCACGTACATCGCCAGCCCCAGCCGGTTGCCGCTGGTCGCTTCGATCAGAGACAGCCCGCCGATGGAATCAGCGAGCTCTGTCGTGTCGCACTCCTGCAGACAGAGGATGTCGGGATCGTGTGTGCTCACCAGATCCGCCAGTTCACCGGCAGCACGATGCTTGCGCAGGTTGTACGAGATGAGCCTCATGCGTTCACGTTACCGCCGTCGCTCGTCTCGTCGCTGACTCTTACGCTGCTTGCGCTCAGCTTCATTCTGGCGCTGCTTCGCGAGCTCGGCGGGGCTTGGCAGGTCGCCGGGCAGCAGCCGCTCGCGCATCAGCACGCGCATGCCGACCTCACGGCGATAGGAGAGCGCCCCGACCAGGACGGCGATGAACAGCATCCCCTGTCCGACGGCGAGCGCGATCGACGCGTCGACACCTTCCCACTCGACCATCGCGATTCCCCCGGCGATGATCAGCACGGCTGTGCCGAAGCTCGCCAGGGTGATGTTCGCGAGGCTGCCGGTGGACTCGGCGCCCAGCAGGTCGACGACGCGGCCCTGGTCCTCGACCCGGCGGCGCCCACCTGCGGCCAGCCAGCGTCGCAGCGATTCCTCGGCGAGCATCCGCCGCCCGACCGAGAACAGCCACGCCGCCAGACACAGCAGACCGAACACGGTCAGCAGGCCGCCACCCAGCGTCGCCGCCGAATCGATGACGCTCTCGCCGGCCGCGCCGTACGTCCTCTGCTCGCAATGGCGGCAGGGCTGGCGCAGCATGACCCCGAGCATGAAGATCGCAGCCCCCAGGCCGAGGAGCCAGCCCAGCGCAGTCACCCAGAAGCCTCCACGTGCGCCGGTGCGCACCATGTGCGGCAGCTCGGCGACGGGCAGCGTCTTGCGGATCGCACGATCGGCATGGTCAGCGCGCGGTGCCTGCCTCTTCCATGCCGCGCGCAGCGCGTCGAGACGCTCGACCTGCGCGGGCTCGTAGCGCCGCCCGAAGACAGTCATGACGTAGCCGATCCCGAACAGCCCGGCCACGACCGCCGTGATGATCAGACTGATCACGAAGCTGTCGAAGTTCTCCCCCGCCATGTAGATCGACAAGCACACGCACAGCGCGAGCAGCCCGCCCGCGATCCAGCAGACGAGCACGCCGGCGTCGCGCAGCATCTTCGCCGGCGGCGTCTTCAGTCCCTCGCGCACCGCTCGCGGCGGCACCGATGTCGGATGCTGTCGCGCCAGTTCCTCCACGGCGGCGAACGTCGCGAACCGGCCGGCGATCAGGACCGCGGGCCAGGCGATCGCCATCACACCCCAGCTGATCAGCACCGGGCCCATGGATGCCCGGAACAGAGCGTCGAAGTCGAGATCGACGCCCAGCAGGTCGAGCACGCCGGTCTCCTCGATCACGATCGCCAGCACCAGCACGCCCAGGAACGTGGTGATCGAGCCCATGGTGAGCCCGGCCACAGTGTGGAACAGGCCGTTCGTCACCTGCAGACCGGGCGATTGGATCTCTCTGACCCGTGGTTCGTCGGGGTCAGTGGCGCGGTCGTCGGAGTGCGCGGGTTGGTCAGTCATCAGCATCCGACCGGCCGTCGCGCGCCTCTTGGTCGCGACGGGCGCGGGTCTGCTCTGCACGCGAGGCCAGCAGCTCGTCGGCGGGGTACCCGACCTCGGCCAGAGTGAGACCGCGGGCGGGCAGCACCTTGAACGCGCTGGTGCGGGTGAGCTCATCGCGCAGCCGCACGACGTCGTCGACCGACAGCTTGCCCTCCCCCACCGCCGCGCAGGCGCCGACGAGCGCCCGCACCATGCTGTGGCAGAACGCGTCGGCCTTCACCTCGGCAACGAGGACGCCGTCGGCGTCGCGCGTCCAGCGGTAGTCGAGCAGCGTGCGGATCGTCGTCGCCTCCTCGCGCGGCTTGCAGTATGCGGCGAAGTCGTGCAGCCCGATGAGGGTGCGCGCAGCGGCATCCATCTGCAATGCGTCGAGGTCTGCACGCACCGTCGTCGTGTCGTTGCGACGCATCGGGTCGTATCCGACGGCATTGTCGGCGAGGCGGTAGCGGTAGCGCCGCCACACGGCCGAGAAGCGCGCGTCGAAACCCTCGGGTGCGACAGAGGTGCGGGTCACCGTCACATCGGGGTAGTTGCCGAGAACGCCTCGGATGCGACGGGCGAGCGACCCTGCAGGATCGGATGCCGCCTGCCCGTGCCTCGTCTGCACGCGCGCCCACTGGTCGGCGTCGAGATCGACGTGCGCGACCTGGTCGGCGGCGTGCACTCCGGCATCCGTCCGCCCGGCGACGACGAGCCGCGCCTCGGAGCCGACGATGCGGGCCAGCGCCGTCTCGAGTGTGCCCTGCACGGTGCGCAGCCCAGGCTGGGTCGCCCAGCCGCGGAAATGAGTGCCGTCATAGGCGATGTCCAGGCGAATGCGCACGGACCCAGCCTAGGGTCTCGGTCAGCTTTGCCCTGTCTGCAGCGGATTACTGATGACTCGGCGTGCGCACGGCGTGTCGCCGGGTGGACACGCCGCACGAGCACCGGATCATCAGTGATTCGGTACGCGGAACTCGTCGGCAACGCGGGCGTCAACAGGAGTACGGTCGGCCATGAGAGGGGTCGCCATGACTGGTCAGCATCCGCACCACGTGCCAGCACCGGGTGAGCCGAGCGTTCCGGAGCTCGAGATCGACGAGACCGTAGCGCCGCGCCCCGAAGAGGAGGCGGCCGATCTGGCCCGCGCCGTGCCCGACACCGCCGACCACAGTCACGACTGATCTCGCCCAGTGCCCGCCCCCCGGCCTGGAAATCCCAGACCAAACGCCGTGCGCTCGGCGTGCCAGGGTTCGACACACCGTGCCAGCACCGGATGGTCTGAGATTCCCGACGCGTGGAACTGCAATCAGGTCGGTAAACCCCTGCACACACGTCAGCCGACGGCGACCTTGGGCTTCGCCCAGGACCTCCCCCGGGTGTCCTTCAGAATCGTGTACTCGACGTCGACGTGCGGCTCGATCGCGCTGTACTTGTCGTTCGGCGCGCCGATCACCAGCTGGAAGCCCAGCCCGCGCCAGGCCCCGATCGCACGCCGAGTGAAGTGCGCGTCGGCCTTGATGAGGGCCTCGTCCATGAACACCGGGGCGTAGCGCGGACGCTCGGCGCCGGCATCCCCCAGCTGATATCTCAGGGCCGCACCGACGATGAACGCCACCAGCTCCTGCGACTCGCCACCCGACTTCTCGCCGATGTGGTCGTACAGCGCGACATGCTCGCGAGTCTCGGCGAGCACCCGCTCGGCGCTGACTCGCACGTGGTTGCGCACGTCGATCAGCTCGGCGAAGTCGGGCGCGGTGCGACGCATGCGCGTGATCAGCCGGCTCATCTTGCGGTAGGCGGTCTCACGTTCCTCATCAGTGGATGCTGCCTCGATCAGCCCGCGGACCTCACGCAGATCGCGGCGGAATCTCTTGCGCGCCTCGGACTGGTTCTCACGCGGCGTGATCTGCAGTCGGTGATCGTCGTCGTAGAACGGCAGCTCCGCCATGATCCGGTTGATCGGATCGATGCGGTCTTTGATCTCGCGCACCGAGCGGCTGAGCGTCGAATCCAGGCTGGTCAGATCGTTACCAGACAGTCGCAGCAGGCTGTCGCGCCATTCGTCCTCGAGCTCGTGCAGACCGCTGGTGCGCAGCGCATCGAGGATGCCCTCGAACTCGTCCACAGACTTGTCTGGGTCCGGCAGCAGGTTCAGGTTCGGCCACCGCTCGAGGAACGAGGTCATCAGGCGACGCATCCGCTCGCGCTGATCCTCATGTGCCTCGATCGCCGCCCGCCGATCGCCGGCCAGTCGCGTCGCCGCGGTCTTCAGCGCCAGGTCGAGCCTGGCCAGCCGGTCGGTCGCACTGGCAGCATCCGCGGAATCCGCCAAGAGGAACCGCTCGTCGAGGAACGACTCCTGACCGGCGTCGAGCTGCAGCTCGACGGCAGATGCCTCGTCGAGGAGGCGCTGGCAGTCGTCGACGTCATCGGTGACCTCGCCCCAGCGCGCTTCGGTCGCATCGCGCTCGGCGCTCAGCCCGCCGATCTCGCCCCGCAGCACAGCCGCCGTGACCTTGAGGTTCTCGGCTCGCTCCTTCAGCTGCGCGATCTCGGGGTTGGCGCCGGTGACCTCAGACTCGACGGATGCCCAGCGCTCGCGCTCGGCGACGAGGGATGCCACATCGACCTGCTCCCAGGTGAGGTCCTCGATCAGCGCGAACGCCTTGCCGCGGCTCTCGATGCCGTCGAGGGCCGTTTCGGCGGCGACCACGGCATCCGACGCCTGTTGCACCTGCGCATCGAGCGCGCTCAGGCGCTCTTCGAGGTCGTGCAGGCGGCGTTCGTTCGAGAACCCGAGCACGTTCTCGCGCCCGTGTCCGCCGTGCGCACCGCGATTGCCCTGCGACATCTGGCCGGCGATCGTTAGCGCCATCCGGTGCTCGCCGAGCTGAGCCGACGAGTCGACGCACACGAACGCGAACCGCTCGTCGAGACGCTGCTGCAGCCAGCCGGTGAACGGAGTCTGACGGTAGTCGAGTCGGCCCGGCAGGGTGCGGCCATCCGCCGGCGCGGTCTCGGCGAGCCCCGTCTGCACGCCCTCGTACCGCAGCCGCATCGGCGTGCGCACGGTGTCGATCGCGGCGCGGAACTTCGCGAGGTGCGCCGTGTCGATCAGCAGTGTGGTCGCGAATCCGCCGAGGGCAAGATTGAACGCCTCCCGCCACGGCTCGAACTCGGTGCGCACCTCGATCAGCTCGCCGACGAAGGGCAGGTCATCAGCGTCTAGTCCCGCCGCCTGCGCCAGCATCATGCGCGATTCGTGCAGGGCGGCGGGGATGCTGCCGCGCAGGGTCACGGCGCTCTCGCGCTCAGCATCCAACTCCTTGCGCTGCTTCGTGAGGGCGGCGCTGGCAGTCATCGCCTCGGCGAAGGTCGCTCGTGCGGCGCGGCGCGCGCCATCGGCCTGAGCCGTGCGGGCCTGCGTGACGACCTCGGCGAACTGCTCTGAGGTCTCGGCCTGCAGACCGAGTTCGCGCAGTGCGGAGTCGAACCGGTCGCGCTCGCGCTGCACATCAGCAAGGCGGCGCTCGACGCCGCGCAGCTCGCGCTGCGAGGTCTCGAGCCGGTCGCCGCCGGACTGCCGCAGCAGGTCGAGCAGGCCGTCGCGCTCGGCCTCGGCGCCGTCGACGAGCGCGTTCTTCTCTCGGATGCTGAGATCCAGCATCCGCTTGCGCTCGCCCAGCTCGGACTCGACCTCGCGCAGCAGATCCAGCCGCCGCTGCGCGCGCCACAGCGCAGCCCGCGACGATGCGTCGCCGAAGTCGCCGACCTCGTCGATCACCCGTGCCTGCTCGGCGGCCGTCGCGATCCTCTCGCGGATGCCGCGGATGGGCTCGAGCGCGCTGACCTGCTGGCGCGCGGTGATCATGCTGGTGCGGGTGCTCTCGAGCTCGTCGAAGTGCGCCACGACAGCATCCGCCGTCGCCATCGTCTCGGGTTCTTCCAGGACGAGCCGCTTGTACAGGTCGTCGACCGTGGTGATCTGCTGGCCGGCCTGGATGCGGGCGAGCAGGCTCATCGCCTTCGCCCCTGATCCCGCCGCGCCGATGCCGAGCACTGCGTGCAGGCGGGCGGTGAACTCGCGGTCGGTGCCGACCGTGTCGAGCCCGAGCTCGCGCAGGCTCGCATCCGTCAGGCGCTGGGATGCCGCGGACTCGAGCCGCGCGAGATCGAAGTATCCGTCGATCGTGGCACGCACCCGCACGGTGTCCTCGAGGATGCGCGCGCCGGCGGGGATGTACCAGGCGCGGATGGCGGTGAACCGCGAGTCGTCGTGGTCGCGCCAGGTCATCGCGATGGCGGTCCAGGTGTCTTCGCCGTCGCCGCGCAGCACGCGCAGCTTGGTGCCTTCTTCGGTGCGCGACTCGTCGATCTTGCCGCGGCCGTAGGAGAGGATGTTGCGCTGGTCGTCGCCGCGTGGGCGGCCGGTGACGCCGCCGTTGGATGCCCCGTTGAACGGTGTGGTGTGCGGCATCATCAGGGCGATGTAGGCGTCCATCAGCGTGGACTTGCCGGAACCGGACCCGCCGCACAGCAGTGTCGCGTCAGGCGAGAAGCGCACCCGGTGCGGGCCGCCGTCGTAGCCGCCCCAGTTGATCAGCTGCAGGTCTTCGACGACCCACTGTTGGCCGCGTGACTCGGCGGGGATCAGCCCGAAGAGCGTGTCGAGCATCGTCACTCTGCTACCTCTTTCTGGGTGGCGTTCTCGTCGTCGTGCGGCGCGTTCTCGCGCGTGCTGCCTGCGTTCTCGCGCAGCCAGGCGCGCAGTTCGGCGAGCTTCTGCGCACTGAGCACGACCTCGACGAGCGAGCTGATCCGGTAGCGACCTGAGGTCTCCTCGTCGACGATGCCCTCGCGGTCGAGCCGGTCGAGCGCCGCGCGAATGGCCTTCTGCTGCCTGGCGGTGCTGCCGTCGGCATCCGAGAGGTAGCTCAGCACCGTCTGCTCGACGTCTTCGATGTCGATGCGGGGCGCGGCCTCGCCCGCGGCTGCCTCGCGCTGGAAGACGGTGCGCAGGTGCACGAGCACGAGCGTCTCGGTGCGGTTGTACGGGGAGTCCTTCAGCAGCACCGGCACCTCGAACTCGTCCGAGCGCACCTGCTGCTTGTACGCCAGCCCGCGGCCGAGGTCGACGACGAGACGCAGGTACAGGTCGTGCATGCGCGACTCGATGATCTGCTGGTGCTCGAGCAGCAGCGCCCATTCGGCGCGGTTGCCCTCGGCGCTCACGAACCGGCGCTGCAGCACGTGCGCCAGCACGCGGCGCACCTGGGCGTCGAGCGTCCCGCGGTCGCCGGGGAAGAGCTCGTCGAGGTCGTCCTCCATCGAGACGGGTGCGATGAATGGATGCTGCGAATCAGCATCCACGTCGATGCCGGGCTCGGGGCCAGAGCCGGGCTCGGGCTCGGGCTCGGCACCGGGGATGGAAACGTCTGGTGCCGACCCGCCCGCACCGGCACTATCCATCCCTGCCGCGGCGCCCGGGCCAGCACCCATGCCGCCAGAGATGGAAACCTCTGGTTCGGAGGTTCCCCCACCTGTGTTTTCCATCCCGGGGCGGGGGCTGTCCACCTCGGCGGCGTCAGTGATCGTGTCAGGCATCGTCGTGTTCCTTCGTCGTGCGGGCGGTGACCGAGACGAACGCGAAGCGTCTGGTCGTGCCGTCGGGGCGGAGCGTCTCGACATCCGAGATGCCGCTGCCCTCGGTCATGCCGTTGCGGTGCGCGATCTCGAGCAGACCGACGAGGTCCACCGGCCGGCGGGTGTCATCCGGGGCATCCGCGAAGGCCTCCCCCAGGTCGAATTGCTCACCGAGTCCTGCCACATACGATTCCAGCTCGGCGTAGCGCGGGCCGCCCCACGAGCGCGAGTCGGTCTCGAGGTACTCGACGTCATCAGCATCCGACAGCGGAGCCGGGGCACCCGGCGGGCGCACGTCGCCCACGGTCTGGCGCAGTCGGCCGAGGTCGATCAGCGGCAGGCTGCGCACCGGATCGATGGGCGCGGTCGCAGGAGCGGTGCGGGCCCAGTCGTGCAGGCCAGAGATGACGTCGCGCAGCAGCTCGTCGATCTGCCGGTCGCGCAGGGGATCATGGGTCTTGACCTGGCCAGTGATGACGTGGGATGCCCGCCGCTGCGCGGCCAGCACCTCTTCGACGCCGAGCTCGACCCGCCGGCCGATGGCATCGAACTCGCTGCGCTGGGTGACGTCGAGGTAGCGCGAGAAGGGCTGGGCGAGCAGGGTGTGCAGCTGCTCGGTGAGGGCGTCGATGCGGTCGGGGTCGCCGATGAGGCGCAGGGCCCCGGCGAAGGCGCGACCTTCGGGCGTGGACTGCATCACGTCTCGGGCGCGCTGCAGGTATTCGCGCAGCACCTCACCTGTGGGGCGATCGTCGCGGCGCAGGTGGGCCACGACATCGCGCTGCATCTGCTTGAGCGACTCGGCCACGCGGGTGAAGTCGGCGGGCAGCTCGCGCGCCAGGTGCAGCACGTTCTCGGCCTCTTCGTAGAGCTCTTCGTCGTCGATCGGGGCGTCTTGCCCGGCTTGGACGCGCAGGATCTCAGCATCCAACGCATCACGTTCGGCAGTGAGCCGGGTGATGCGCTTGATCGGGTCGGCCTCGGCGCTGTCTGAGAGCCGCTCGACGGCGTCGAGCAGCGTGCGCATGCGCGAGGTCGAGACGCGGGTGCGACCGCCGCCGGTGCGGCCGGTGATCTCGAGCGCCTCGACCGCGTGCGCCGACAGGCGATAGACCTCGACGTCGTCATCGATCTGCTGCACCAGCCAGCCCTGCTTCGCCCAGTTGCGGCAGACTTCGCGGCCGGTACCGGACGGGATGCGACGGTCCTCGTCGTCGTAGCCACTGGCGCGAAGCTCGTCGAGCGCCTCAGCCACTTCGGCGTGCGCGTCGGCGACCGGGACGGCGGGGCGATCGGCGGTGAAGAGCATCGACAGCGCGGCGATCACGAACGGCGCGTGGCGTCCGTGCAGCAGATTGAGGGTCGGCGTTCTGAACGCTGCCAGAGAGCGGATGTATGCCGCCTCGGCATGCGTACCTGTCACTGTATGAGCCTACCGGCGACTGGGGGCGACCGATGCTGAGGGCGTTCCGGTCGCAGTTTGTGCCGCTGCGGGTGCGGTGCCTTGCGTTCCGGTCGCAGTTTGTCCCGCTCGTCGCGACAACAGGCGGGAGTTATTGCGACTGGAGTGGCGGTTCCGTCGCGACTCTACTCGCGGGCGAGGCATCGGCGGATACGAGAAAACCCCCGGAAAAACCGGGGGTTTCGTTCGGTAGCAGGAGCGGGGCTTGAACCCGCGACCTCACGATTATGAGTCGTGCGCTCTGACCAGCTGAGCTACCCTGCCACGAGTCGTCCATCCGAAAGAATGAACGCTGCGAGCCCCGAGTCAGGATTGAACTGACGACCCCTTCCTTACCATGGAAGTGCTCTGCCACTGAGCTATCGGGGCGTGCTGCCCGCTTCCGGGCAACCACATGAGATTATCACCTCTCGGTGCCTCTCACGAAATCGTGGGATCAGTACGAGTACCGACCCGCGTTCTTGCGCATCCACGGCAGCGGATCGACCGTCGCGCCGTTGATGATGATCTCGAAATGCAGGTGCGCGCCGTAGGAGCGACCGGTGTTTCCGACCTTTCCGACGATGTCTCCGACCTTGACCTTCTGGCCGGCCTGCACCTGCAGCGAACCGTGCTGCATGTGCGCGTAGTGGCTGGTGACCTTCTGCCCATCGATGACGTGATCGATGTACACGGTCACACCGTACGCGCCGCCCGATTCGGTCGCGGTGCGTACCACACCGTCGGCGATCGCCTGGATCGGTGCGCCGTTGCCGGGCACGAGGTCGATACCGGCGTGCAGTCGGCCCCATCGCGTTCCATAAGGCGAGCTCATGGCCACACCGACGATGAACGGCCACTGGATCGCCGCATCGGGATCGTTCGTGTAGAGGCTCTCCGAGAACTTGATGCCCTCTTCGGCGGCGACCTCGCTGAGCGAGACCGTCTCGAACGAGTCGGAGCGGGCGAGCGCCTCACCCTCGACGTCGGAGGAGGCCACGAACGCCTGGATCTCGTCGCCGCCGGCCTTGGTGCCCGCGTCGCCGTCGGCGGCGACGAGTGACGCTGAGGTCCTGGCGTCGGCACCCTGCGAGGCGGCGACCGCACTCACGGGAAGCGTCATCGAGACGGCGATCAGACCGGCGACCCCCATCACGCCGAAGCTCGCACCGGCGGCGACGACGCGGCGCAGCATCCGACGCGGGCGACGCGGGGCGATGTGCGCGGGTGCGGCGCCGTCGACGACCGGCTCGTCAGCGACGGGGACCTCGGTCGCTTCGGGAACGGCCGTATCGTCCGCGACGTCGGTCGAGTCATCGACGACGGCGAAGCCGAAAGCATCGGATGCCATCGCGAAGACGTCGAAGTCGGGTGCGTGCGGTTCGGGCTGAGCCTTGGACGCCTCAGGCGTCGCGGGCTCGGAGACGCGTGCAGCGGGCTCGGCCACGGGGGCGACCGGCTCCGTGGCGATGACGGGCTCGGTGCGAACGACGGGCTCTGCCTCGACGGGCTCTGCCTCGACCGGCGCGGGGGCCGCCTCTTCGAAGATCGGGCGAGCCGGCACGACCGGCTTCGGCACGACCGTCGTCGCTGCGACAGCCGCGGGCTCGGCGGGCCGGACGACGACCTCAGCAGGACCCGTCATCGGCTGAGCGACGGGTGTTCCTGATGCAGCCTGGCGGCGGGCGCGACGACTGCTGGCTGCGACGATCACTGCGACGGTCGCGACCTCAGCGGTGGTGGGTGCGCCGGTGAAGGCCGGCGCCATCTGCTCGAGCACCGCAGGAGCAACGGGGGATGCGACCTGCTCGGCTGCCGCAGGAGCCGAGGTGAAGGCCGGGGCGATCTGCGCGACGTCCGGGGTTGCCGAGATCGCTGTTGCCGCCTCGGCGGCGCGAAGTCGGTTCGAACGGCGCGTGGGCACAGCGCCATCCTCGGAACGTACAGGGGGCAAATCAGATCTCTCGGGTCGGCTTCAAGCGGGGGGATGCTTGATCACTTTCGAATTCGGGTTACGAAAGTAACGATCGGGTAAACACTACATGCTCGAGGCTGGGAAAGCCATGAGCCTGAACATATTCGATCACATGCGACTGTCGTCGCCGCTGATGATCTCGCGCAGCCGTCCGTGCACCGACGGCCCGCCGGCAACCACCATCGGACGCTGCGCGTCGAGCTCGAGCCTGCTGACCGCTCCCCCGGCTTCCTGCACCAGAATCGCTCCCGCTGCGAAGTCCCACGGGTTCAATCCGCGCTCGAAGAAACCGTCCAGCCGCCCCGCCGCAACGTAGGCGAGGTCGATGGCAGCTGAGCCCATCCGGCGCAGATCACGCGCAATCGGCATGACCCGGCGAACCATGGCAAGGTCGCCGTCGTGGGTGGCAGGGTCGTAGCCGAAGCCGGTGCCGAGAAGGGCCCCTGCCGGTGTCTCCGTCGTGACCGCGAGTCGGATGCCGTCGTGCCAGGCCCCCTCGCCGCGCGCCCCGGTGAACAGCTCTCCGAGGCCCGGTGCGCAGACCGCCGCGGCAACGCCCTGCCAGCGCTCGGGTTCAGGCTCGCCCTCGACGACGGCGATGCTGACCGAATACGCGGGGATGCCGTACGCGTAGTTGACGGTGCCGTCGATCGGATCGACGACCCAGGTCAGGCCGCTCTGGCCACGTTCCGCTCCGGACTCCTCACCGAGGAACCCGTCTGCGGGACGCTCCTGCCGAAGACGATCACGGATCAGCTGCTCCACCTCACGGTCGGCTTCGGTGACGATGTCGGCCAGGGTGGACTTCGTCGCCGCGAGTGACACCCCCTCGGTGCGCCGACGCTTCGCCAGATCGCCGGCTTCACGTGCGAGGTCGGCGGCGAGCGCGCCCAGCTCGGCGGGGGCGGGTGCTCCTGCTGCGGGGCCGGTCACTGCGGGGCTCCGGGTGCCGTGGGCGGCACCGGCGGAGCGGGCGGCGGAGGGAACGAGCCGTGTGCCGGATACCCAGGGGCGGGCGGCTCGGTCGGCTGCGGGGCGGCCGCGGGCGGAACGGGCTGCGTCGGCAGAGTGGGCTGCGGGGGTGTCGGCTCCGCGGGCTGTGGCGGCGCAGGCTGTGCAGCGGGTGCGGGCTCAGCAGGCTGGAACTGCGGAACCGGAGGCTGCGGATTGGTCGGCTGCGGCGGGACGATCGGCTGCGGCGCGGCCGGTGCAGTGGCATCCAGGACAGGGAAACTCGGAGCCGCCACGTACGGGTTCGGCGTCGGGAAGCCGGTGTAGTACGCGTTCCAGTCGGGAGAGCCGTCTGGCATCACCGGCAGCGGCGTGCGGCCGTCTGCGTACGTCGGCCAGGCGTGTGCGCCCTGCGGGTATTCGAGCGCCGTCACAGCCGGCGGAAAATCAGCCGCACGCGGAGCGGTGCGCACGCGCGGCGCGAACAGCGCGTTCAGCAGCGGGATCAGGGTCGTGCCGACCGCAGCGAGGATCGCGAGGGCGATCACGATGCGCCAGTACAGGTCGCTGTACTGGAACAGGTCGGGGAACGTCAGGTAGAACACGAGCATGGCGACGAGACCGGCCAGCATGGCGAAGGTGACCATCACGATCACGCGGGTGAAGGTCGTCACATAGCGCTGCGAGGCCTTGACGAACAGCCGCACGTGCAGCAGCGCCAGCTGCATGACGCCGATCACCAGCAGGAACTGGAACAGCCGCTCGGTCATCCACCCGAACTGGGCGAAGGGCTCTGGCATCCAGATCTTCACCGCTCCGACGAGCAGCGCCACGATCCAGGTGATCATGCTCGCCAGCGCGAGCCAGTCTGGCCGGCGATCTGCCATGTGCGACTCGGCGATCGCGATCCCGGCAAACAGCGCCAGCAGCAGGATCGTCATGAAGGCGCGACCGATGATGCCATCCTGGTCGCCGATGAGCACCCAGACGACGCAGACGAGCGCTGCGGCGATGAGCGCCCCGATCGCGATCCAGATGGCGCCGCGCAGCAGCTTCGAAGCCATCGGCTTGTGCTCTTCTGTGCGGTATTCGGCTTCTGACATGAGACCCTCCCGGCGGTGTCGGCTCTCATCCTCCCACGCGTGCGAGTGGCACGCCGGAAGGATGTGGATAACGCCGCGGAAGTCCCGTCAGATGCGGCCGGTCAGCGTGTCGACTTCTTCGACGCAGCGGCGAATCCGGCGACGCGCGCCTTGGCATCCGGCGTATCGAATGCCGCGCCGATCGAGCGTGCCTCTTCTGCCAGCTGCTCGGCGAACGCCCGGGATGGCTGCGACCGGACCAGGCGCTTGGCCTGCCCGTAGGCCCCCGCGGCACCCGCCAGCCAGAAGCGCGCGATCTGCTCGGCGCGCTCGCGC
Source organism: Microbacterium sp. H1-D42 (assembly GCF_022637555.1). Lineage (NCBI taxonomy): Bacteria > Bacillati > Actinomycetota > Actinomycetes > Micrococcales > Microbacteriaceae > Microbacterium > Microbacterium sp. H1-D42. The sequence goes on from NZ_CP093342.1 coordinate 2,838,881, forward strand.
ACAGCATCCGCCTCCGCCTCGGCGTCCTCGGCGGTGACGGCTTCGGCGACGAGGCCCCACTCGACGGCCTCCGCTGCGGTCAGCAGGCGGTCCTGCAGCACCAGCTGCAGGGCGCGCCGTTCGCCGATCGCGCGGGCGAGCTGCGCCGAGACCGACAGGTCGGGGGTCAGGCCGATGTTCGCGTACAGGCTGCCGATCTTCGAGCGTCCGCCGACGACGGCGTAGTCGCTGCACATCAGGATGCCGAGGCCCCCGCCTGCGGTCGTGCCATGCGCGGCGGCGACGACGGGGATCGCGGATTGCGTGAGCGAGAGGATACCCTCGTTGATGACATGCGCGAGGTCGGTGATGTCCTGGCCGCCGCCCATTCCGCTGGCCATCGCCAGCACGTCTCCGCCGGCGCAGAACGAGCGGCCGGCAGCATCCACCATGATTGCGCGCACGTCAGCGCGGCCGACCGCCTCGGCGGTGGCGTCACGCCAGGCGACCGCGAGGTCGGCGTCGAACGCGTTGAGGCTGGCGGGACGGTTCAGCGTGAGGCGGGCGAGGCCGTCGTCGACGGTGAACAGGATCGGATCGCTCATGGATCTCCTTCGATGCGCAGGACGGAGTCTCAGGATATCCGGGACTCGGGTTCGCCTCGACCTTCGGATGCCGCCGCGCGGGGCGGTGGGAGGAGAATTTCCCGGGTTCCAGCGCGCCTGAACCCGCGAGATCCTCCTTTTACCGGGACGGAAGGGCGGGGTGAGGGGGCGGTGAGACGGCGGCGAGGCGGGACACGAAACGCGGGAGGCCAGGTGGGCGGGGCGGGGAGCGCGCGGCGCGGCGCGCGCAGCGCCGCGCCTCAGTCGTCGGCGAGCACGCGCGCGACGAAGTCCTCCATGCGGTGCCGGGTGCCGTCGAGGCGCATGTCTGCCTGGCCGAGCGGGCGCACCTCGTTCGGGGCCAGCGGATGCGCCAGGCGCACGTTCTCGTGGCATGACAGGTCGGCGCAGATGTAGGTGCCGGCACTGTCGCCGCGGTGCCCCTTCTTGCCGCCGCGGCGCGCCGTGAGCAGCGCCACCTGGTTGCCCGGCTGCAGGGTGCGGCAGATGTTGCACATGCCCGATCGCACGCGCGCCGGGTCGGTCGCCCGGAGCACGATGCCCATCGGCTCACCCTCGTGCTCGACGATCACGACGCCGCGCCTGGTCGAGTCAGGGTCGCGCCAGGCGAGAAAGTCCAGATAGTCCCAGTCCGTGAGGATGAAGTCGTGCGGCATCCCGATCGCGGCGATCTCATCGGCATCCGCGTTGCGGATCGCCGCGCGAACCTGGTCTTCGGTCAGTGGTCGCATCGCTCCAGTCTAGGAAGCGACCTGAGCCGCCGCCTGCGGCACACGCGCCTTGCCCCGGATCAGGAAACCGAACCCGAACGCGACGAAGAACATCAGCACGCCGTACACCGCGGCGGGCAGACTGAGCTCCACCGAACCGAGCACCGACTGCGCGATCACGATCGCGAGAGTGGAGTTGTGGATGCCGATCTCGAACGACGACGCGATGGCCTGGCGGTGGCCGACCTTCAGCATCCGTGGCACGAAGAAGCCGATCGTGAGACTGATCAGGCAGAACAGCACGGTGATCAGCGCGAGCTGCGCGAAGTTGTCGACCAGCAGCTGCCAGTTCGACGCGACGGCGCCCGCGATGACGACGACGAGGATGATCACGCTGGCGATGCGCACCGGCTTGTCCATGGCGCTCGCGAAGCGCGGCGCGAACCGTCGGATCAGCATGCCGACGGCGACCGGCAGCAGCACGATCGCGAACACTTCGAGCGCCTTCGCCCACTGCAGTCCCAGCTGGTCGTCGAACGGCTGGAAGTACGCGATCGCGAAGTTCGTGATCACCGGCAGCGTGATGACGGCGATCACCGAGTTGACCGCCGTGAGCGAGACGTTCAGCGCGACATCACCGCGGAACAGGTGGCTGTAGAGGTTCGCCGTGGTGCCGCCAGGCGATGCCGCGAGCATCATCATGCCGACCGCCAGCACCGGCGGCAGCTGGAACGCCAGCACGAGCCCGAAGCAGATCGCCGGCAGGATCAGCAGCTGGCACAGCAGCGCGATCAGCACCGCCTTCGGCTGCTTCAGCACGCGCGCGAAGTCGGCGACGGTGAGGCTCAGACCGAGGCCGAGCATGATGATCCCGAGGGCGACGGGAAGTCCGATGGTGGTCAACTCTGATCCCATGGCACTCAGTGTGGCCCATGAAGGGCCCCGGTGTCACTCTTTCGTTCGCGACGCCAGTCGCCGCTGCAGTTCCCTCACCTCGTCCACGAGCTCGGGCGCGGGGCCGGAGACGCGGATGCCAGGGGCCACCACCCCGATCGGCAGCGCCGCCACAGGCCCGGGTGCAAGCCCCCATTCCGCTCGCCAGGCGACGAGCTGAGCGGATGCCGTCGCGTAGACGATCCGCCCGAGCCCCACCCACGCGTGCGCGGCCGAGCACATCGGGCAGTGCTCGCCGGAGGTGTAGACGACAGCATCCGCCCGCTCGTCCGGCGTCAGGTTCGTCGCCGCCCAGCGGGCGATCTCGAACTCGGGATGCCGGGTGTGGTCACCGTCGGCCACGCGGTTGCGATCCTCGAATCGGATGCTGCCGCCGGCATCCACAAGAACCGAGCCGAACGGTTCGTCGCCGTCTTCCAGCGCCTCGCGCGCGAGGTCGACGCAGCGGCGCAGGTGCGCGAGGTCCTGCGGGTCGGTCACGGGTTCGATGCTCATGGCATCCACCCTGTCAGTTCGCGTCGATCACCGCGACGATCTCGTCGTAGCCCTTCTCGTCAGCGAGCTCCCTGGCGGTCCGTCCGTTGCCCTCAGGGATCGAGGGGTCGGCGCCGGCCTCGAGCAGCATCCGCACCGTCTCCACCTGGTCGGGTCCGCCGTCGTTCAGGATGATCGCTTCGTGCATGGCCGTCCAGCCGAGGTTGTTCACGTGATCGACGGGCACGCGCGCATCGATCAGGATGCGCACAGTGCTGGTGTGGCCGTGTTCGCTGGCGGGGATCAGCGCGGTGCCGCCGAACCTGTTGACGCTCGCCACATCCGCGCCGTGCTCGATCGTCATGACCAGGATCTCGTCGAGTCCCTCTGCCCCGGCGTACAGGAACGCGGAGTCCTGGATGCCGTCCTGCGCGTTCGGATCGGCACCGGCATCCAACAGCACCCGCGCCAGTTCGACATGGTTCTGCTTCGTCGCGGCGACCAGCGGGGTGGCGTCCTCGGCGCCGCGCGATTCGAGAGCGGCGCCGGCCTCAATGGCCCGCTGGGCAGCATCCGCATCGTCCGCCTCGATCGCCGCCCACAGCGCGGTCGTCGCGTCGTCAGCATCCACACCACCCTGCGACGCGGCCGGGTCTGGGGCCGAGGTCGGGGCGCACGCGGCGAGCGCTCCGAGCGAGACGAGGGCGACGAGCGCGAGCACGGCGGTGCGGATGCTGATCATGAGCCCATGATGCACTCAGTCCACTGCGAACAGCCCGTGTGCGCCGCGCTCAGCGTCGATCATGTAGTGCGAGACGAACGGGTACGTGCCCGGCTCCGGGAAGGTGAGCTCGACGAATCCGCCCTGGGCGACGGCGAGCGGCAGCACCTGCGCACCGGTGTCGGTGGCGCGGTTGATCGTGTAAGCCCCCTCGGTCCAGACGGTGTCGAACTGCCCGCCGATGACGTGGAAGCTGCTGGCTCTCTCGATGCCGGCATCCAGCACCCACACCCGCACCCGCTCGCCGACCGATGCCGGCAGGGGCGCGTGGTCGTATTGGTTGGCGTAGCCATTGAAGGTCACCAGATCCGGGTTGCGGGTGGCGATGCGGTCCATGTCGACCGAGCCGCCGTCGTGATCGCCGAGGTAGTACTCCCCCTGCACGAGCACGTAGCTGCGGTCGACCGCTGGCAGGTCGTCTGGTTCGATGACGACCGCGCCGTACATGCCGTTCGCGATATGTGCAGTCATCGGCATGGTCGAGCAGTGGTACATCCAGATGCCGGATCGCGTCGCGGTGAACGTGTAGGTGAGGCTCTCGCCGGGGGCGATCGTGCGCATCGGCCGGTCGGGTGCGAGGGCGCCGGCGTGGAAGTCGATCGAGTGCCCCATGCTGCCGTCGTTGACGAGCGTGATGACGAACTTGTCGCCCACCTTGCCGTGCAGCGTCGGACCAGGAGCGGTCTTGTTGTACGTCCAGAGCGTCTGCGTCACGCCGGGGGCGACCTCGATCTGCTCGTCGGAGACTCTCAGCGTCAGCTCGCGGGTGACGGGGGCGTCGGATGCCGGCAGCGGGGGCAGCGCGGCGTCGTAGGCCTCGAAATCAGGACCGGGGTCGGCCATCAGATCGATGGGCGGACGGGCTGTGGTGCCGCCGTCGTTCATGCCGGGCATCTCGTGGCCCGGCATGTCGGCCATGTCGTGGTCACCGGCATCCGAGCCCTTGCCCGGCGCATCGGCGGTCCCGCCGGTCGCGACGATCTGCATCGTCATGCCCATCTGCTTGTGTCCGAGGATAGAGCACCACCCGTCGAGGTCGGCGGTGATGACGCCGACGTCGATGGTCTCGGACTCGCCTGGCGAGAGTCGACCGCCGCCTGCACCGTTCGCGAAGACGAGGTCGTGCACCTGCACCGGATCGGTGTTGGTGATCTCGATCACCAGGCGTGTGCCGACCGGAACCTCGATGCGGTTCGGAGTGAAGCGCATGTCGGCGGCTTCGACCTGCACGGTCTGCACGGGGGCATCCGCGTCTCCGGTGGGAGCTGCCCCCCAGCCCATGCCGATCGGGTCGGCTGCGGCGACGCCGGCCGAGACCAGCACGACTGCCAGGAGCCCGGCGACGGCCTGGCCGGCGCGACGGCCGCGTGGCTGCTCTCCCTCGGGGGTTATCGGACCGCGACGCTTCTCTGTCAGCGTCTGCCCGGCGGCGTTGGGGTTCGCGGCGCGATACCCGTTCGCCGCGGTGGGAGGAGGATTTCCCGGCTCCGAGGCCCCGTGAACCCGGGAACTTCTCCTTTCACCGGGTTGCTCGGCCTTGGCCCGGCGCTGCGCGCGCATCGCGCGGAACATGATTACAAGGAAGGATGCCATCGCGATGAGGTACATCATCGACGAGACGACCCGCAGCAGGCTCGAGACGGGCAGGGCGTACACGACGAGTGCGGCGTTGGCGACGGTGACGCGGAAGAGTCCGCCGGCATCGAACCCGGCGGTGCCGATGCGCACCGGTGTCGGGCCGCCGCCGAGAACCACGGGCACGAGATAGCTGAGCGCGCCGAGCAGCACCTGAGCTGCGAAGCCGGCGACGAGGAACGGCACGACCTCGGCGAAGAGTGCGTCGAGGTCGGCAAAGCCGGCGGGGTCGGGGCCGATGATGCCGGCCGCGCCCGCGGTTTCGGTTGCGGTACCTGCACCGGTGATCGCGAACACGATCGCACCGATGGCGACCGTCGCGACGGCGCCGAGCAGCCACACCAGTCCCGCGCCGACCGACAGCGCGGCGAACGTGCGCGGTGGCTTGTTGCGGGCCGCGCGGAACAGCGAGACGCCGATGATGGCCAGGCCGACCAGGTAGGCAAGCAGACCGAGTGCGACGCCGAGCAGCAGGCCGAAGGCCGCGCTGAGTGCCGCCACGAGGACGCCACCGGCCAGCACCGGCAGGGCGCGCGCGGCGCCGAGAGCGGCATGCTCATCGGCACGGGTGCGCAGAATGGTAGGCCAGAGCGTGACAACGGTGCCGGCGACGGTGATGCCGATCCAGCCGAGCACGTTGGTCAGGGCATGGGCGAGCACGAGGTTCGGCACGCTGTCGCCGCGGGCGAGCCACGCGCCGAGCAGGGCGCCGATCGTGAGCATGGCGGCCGAGACGATGTAGTAGCGGATCGTGCGTCCGAACCTGCCGGGCATGCTGCGGCGATAGCGGCGGTAAAGGCTCAGACCGTGCCAGACGACGGCCGTGATGAGCGCGGCGACGCCGATGAGCGTGATCGGCCAGATCGTGGTGAGCACGCCGGTCACGATGATCGCGGCACCGCCGTTGGCGAGGATGAGTCGGATGCTCTGGCGCCGGCGATCCGCGGTGGTGGCGGCGCTGCGCAGCAGGGCGAAGGAGAAGTACTGGCTCCAGACCAGGATCGCGTGGGTCACGGCGCCGAGCAGCAGCAGGTGGATCATCAGCCACGTGGGGCTCGGCACCCAGCGGTGCACGATCGTGGAGACGACGGTCAGCAGCAGCCACACGACGGTCGGGATGTCGCGCATCGGCCAGAATCCACGGCGCTTCACCTGGTCGGGTGCTTTGTCGGTCATTCTGCGTCCTTCTCATCGACCGGAACGGAGGAGATCGCACGGCCTGCAGGGGCCTTCAGGGCGAAGGCTCCTGCGTTTCGGGTATTCGCCTGCGTTTCGCGCGCGGGTTTCGGATGCTCGGATGCCTTCACACCGTCATCCGCGCGTTTCGGCTCGCCGAGCACGGCGCTCGTCACGGCGGTCAGGAAGAACAGCAGCAGCGCGATGACGCCCAGCACTCCCCCGATCTGCCAGGCCACGGGCATCCCGAGTCCGTCTCCGATCCACACCCGCACGATCAGGGCGACCTGCAGGAGCGCCACGGGCACCCAGAACGCCGGCCGGTACGGCAGCGGAATGCGCAGCACCGCCGGCAGGATCGTCGTGGCGTGCGCCATGATCATCGAGAAGGTGTAGCCGAGGAACACCGCGTGGATCACGGCGTCGTACGCGGGCTGCTCGGTCGGCTCGCCGAGCAGCAGCACGAGCGCCGCGACGGCCAGCCAGACGTAGCCGGCGAGGATGCATGCTGCCATGTAGCGCGTGACGCCGGATGCCCGGATCGTGCGTCTCGCGACGTCGTGCACGATCAGCCAGCCGACCAGCGACAGCAGCGAGATTCCGAGCAGGATCGCGCCAGCATCCGGCAGCACGAGACCGACGACGAGCGCTCCGGTCACGACCCAGGCATGGACGAGAAGTCGGATGCCCGCGCTGGGCCCCATGGTGATGCGGGCGAGTTCCACGCGCTCGGCGGCGATCGTGAGCACCAGAAAGCCGATCAGCCACGGGATGATGCGGGTCATCGTGTCCTGGCCGATCCAGAGCACAGCACCCGCGGTCGCCAGCCCCGCGCCGAGCAGCTGGGTCAGCAGGGCGTGGTCGTACTGGCGACGCCAGAGCGGGATGTAGAGCAGGACGAAGGATGCTGCGCCGGCGGCCAGCACGCACTTGCCGACGATCAGCGGGACAGGGTCTGCGACGAGCAGCACGGCGCCGAGGCCGAGCAGCGCCGGAGTGACGAAGCCGTACCAGCGGGCGAGCGCCGTGGCGCGCTCGAGGCTGACCAGTGTTCCGACGAATCCGAGCACCAGCAGCATGCCGTGCACGTCTGGCAGGCGGTCAGTGCTGACCGGGGCGTCGAGTCCGAGCAGCAGAAGTCCGGCGTCGAGTCCGGCGAGCAGGGCGATCGCGGCGGGCAGCATCCACAGCATCCGCCATCCGCCCCGCTTGCCGCGCACACCCGCAGTCCGGACGCCCGCCCCGCCTGCGCCCAACCCCGACTCCCGCGAGAAACCACTTCCGGTCTGAGAAACCGCGCCAGACGTGGTTTCTCGAACGGCAAGTGGTTTCTCAGCAGAGGACTCGCCGGGCGCGGGGGCGGAGGACTCGCCGGGCGCGGGGGTCATGCGTGGGCCCGCAGGTGCAGGATGCAGGCGCCATCCGCCTGGAAGGGCAGCAGTTCAGCATCCGACTTCTGTTCGCGGGAGCCCGCGATCCCCTCGATCATTCCCTCATGCACGGCGCAGACGACGTCCGAGCGGCGCGCAGCGGCGGCGAGGAGGGGGCAGCGGTGCAGGATGATCTCGTCGCCGGTGTCATCCGGCTCGAAGCCCTGCTCGCGCATGGTCGCGACGACGAGTTCGCGGGCGGTGATGTCGGTGGCATCCGATTGCTGCGCGGCGATCTCGACGCCCCACTGCGCGCCCGACAGGCGCGCCTGCGCGACGGGGTCGGTGGCGACCCGGGCGAGCGTGTCGGCGAGGGCGAGCGCCAGACCGGCGTAGGGGTTCACCGCGTGGGCCGGCAGCGTCTCCCACCGCCAACCGGGGCGCCCGCGGCCCTGAACCTCCGCGCGAACGCGCCGCAGCCGGCCGTCGGAGCGCAGGCGCTCGAGGTGCTCGCGGACGGTGTTCTCGTGCAGGCCGGTCTCGGCGACGATGTCGGAGGTGGTGGCAGAGCGACGGGACTCGACCTCGCGCAGAATCCGCTCGCGGGTCGACGAGTAGCGTCGACCGTCGGCCCCGCGCCTGTTGTCATCGCCCAGGTTATCTCCGGCCGCCCGTTTCTTTTCCACGGGATCTATTGTAATAAAATACCGAGCAGATCCCCCACCCGACAGAGACGGAGAAAATCATGGGCAACATCGAGATCCATCGTTCACGATCCGAGGCGCACAACCAGACGACGGGTGGCGGCAGCTGCGCGTGCGGTGGCCACGATGAGGAGCTGCCCGAACTCGACGTGCAGACCATCCCGCACGCGGTGCGCCACGCGGCGATCTTCGGCGCGATCGAGTCGCTGCGCCCTGGTGGCGGCATGGTGATCTCGGCGACCCACGACCCGGTTCCGCTGCTGACGCAGCTGGCCGCCAAGCACGGCGCCGCGTACAACACCCGCTACCTCGACGAGGGGCCCGAGCGCTGGCGCATCCTGGTGCGCAACGCGGCCTGAGCCTGCCGGGTTCGCCCCCAAGAATCCAGGACGATTGCAAGTCAACAGGATGATTCGGCCGATTTCACCCGTTGAAATCGCCATCGCCCTGTGAAGTTGCGGCGCCGTCGAGTACGTTGTGGCCATGAGTCGCACGTGGTCGGCGGCGCTGCTTGTGAGCGCAGTGGTTACGGCCAGCGTCCTGGCCGGTTGCAGCGCCGGAGTGCCGTCGGACGGTCCCGTAGCGGTGTATCCGAAGCCGGATGCTGGGATGGATGCCCTGCTCGAGGGCATCCTGCAGACCGAGGGCGGCTGTGTCGCTGTGGCAACGCCGGACGGCACGGTGATCGTGCCGCAGTTCCCGTCCGGCGACGCCGCCTGGTCGGACGGTGCGCTCACGTGGCGCGGCGCCGACTATCGTGACGGCGATCGGATCGCGATCGGCGGCGGGGTGGGCGCTGCCGGCGGCACGGACGACGGCTACATGCCCCAGGCGTGCCAGGCGTATGAGTCGTGGGTGGTTTCACCGTACTGAGGGGCTTCGGCCCGGCAGGAACACAGGACGACTGCAAGTTCACAGGATGATCCGGCCGGTTTCAGCCTATGGAACTGGATTCGTCCTGTGAAGTTGCGGGCGCGACGAGTCCGGAAACCACTGAAGGCCCCCGCACAGCGGAGGCCTTCAGATTTGGTGGCAAGTGAGGGATTCGAACCCCCGAATGCGATGCAGGCTGATTTACAGTCAGCTCCCTTTGGCCACTTGGGTAACTTGCCAATGCACACCCGTCCGGCTTGTACAGCCAACCGGGGGCGCGAGAATCAAGCATACCCGCCCGCGGCGGTCGCAAGAAATCGAGGGCTCAGCTGCCGTAACCGCCGCGATCCGCGTCGGTCAGCGACTCCGGAGTGCGCAGCAGACCGCCCTCTGCGCGCACGGTCGCCGCGGCGATCCGCATGGCCTTATCCAGCAGCTCCTGCCAGCCGGCATCCGACTCCGGCATCCCATCCGACAGTCCAGCGGCGACAGCCGCGAGCGTCGCGTCGCCCGCTCCGACCGTGTCGACGATCGCCCCGGGCAAGCTTGCGATCGGGGCTGTGAAGACACCGGCGTCCGACTGCAGCACCGCACCGGCCGACCCCGCCGTCGCGAGCACCGCACCCGCCCCGAGGTCGCGCAGACGCGCGCGCAGCGCATCGAGGTTGCCGTCGTACAGCAGCTCGACATCGTCCGCGCCGACCTTCACCAGATCGGCGCGCGCCGCCAGCCGCTCGAATCCCCGGACGAACTCCGCGCGGTCGCTGAGCATCCCCGCGCGCGGGTTCGGATCGACGGCGACGCGGGCTTCGCCGATCGCATCGATCAGCGCATCCGCCTCTGCAGGAACATCGAAAGGGAAGCAGCTGATCGCGACGACGCCGGCCGCCGCGATCGCAGCGCGCGCGTCGTCGCCGTATCGGATGCTGCGCCGCTGAGCCGCGTCGTTGAAGACGTACTGGGGCTCACCGCCTGCTGTCCACGTGACGACCGCACGAGATGACCCGTGCGGGGCGGGACTGGAGACGAGCGTCACGTCGTGATCGCGCAGATACTCGCGGATGTGCTCGCCTGGTTCGTCGTCTCCGACCATCGCGATCAGCGTCGTCGGGATGCCGAGGCGGCGCAGCCCCACGGCCACATTCAGAGCGGCTCCCCCGACGAGTTCGCGTACGCCGGCAGCATCCCTGATCTCATCGATCAGCGCATCGCCGATCACCACCGCTCCGCGACCGCCACCCGGCCCGCCAGCACTCAACCCATCCACGCTCATCCCGTGAGACTATCGCGGCGCGGCGGGCGCGGCCGCGCCCGCCACGGATCTAGCCTGTGGCCATGACGACCAGCGGCGGCAAGGTCAGAGCGGGAGCGGTCATCACGGTGCGCGTCGCCGCTCTCGCGGCCTTGACGGCATGCGGGACCACCGGCGACAACGGCGCCGCGCCCGGCGGGAGCCCAGCGCCGACAGCATCCGCCACTTCCACGGATCCGGACGCGAGCCCCTCCCCCACGGCGACCCCGACGGCGGCGCCGGTCGCGCTGCCCACCGACTGCAAGGCGATCCTCTCGACAGAGGTGCTCGCCGAGCTGAAGGGCGTGCCGCTGAATGACCCGGCCTTCGGCCCCAGCGGCGCGCAGTCCGACGGATCGCTGGTGTGCATCTGGGGCGACCCTGGCGCTGACACGACTGGGCTGACGACGGCCATCGGCACGATGCGGCGCGGACCCGCCCTCGAGATGCTCAACGCGCTCGTCACCGACGAGGGCTTCACCTGCTACACGCCGGGCGGCGGCACGCGGTGCGAGAGGACATGGAAGAACGCGACGTACCCCGTGACCGACGGGCGCACGCTGTTCTGGCGTGACGATGTGCTGGTCGATACGCGCTATTCGAATCTGGCTCCCGCCGGCTACACCTCGGCGATCATCGCTTCGCTCTGGGACTGACCCCGGCCGCGCGCTCGCGCTGGAGTGCCAAATGGTCGGCATCCACCCCTCGACGCGACCATTCGCGACGCCGACGCGGGTCGTATGAGGTGCGGGAGAAAGGGAAAGGCCCCGGGCCTCCCTGTGAAGGGAGAACCCGGGGCCTCTACTCAGATCGCTCAGTTATAAGTACCGGGCGTGATGTCGTCCGTCGAGAACGCGTCGAAGTCGACGTAGCCGAAGTCGCCTTCGGCGTACGCACCGTCGGATGCGAAGATCCGGTTCGGGTAGCGCTCGCTCTTGGCCTCTTCGGTCGCCTCGACCGTGATGTCGCGGTAGCGACGCAGGCCGGTGCCGGCGGGGATGAGCTTGCCGATGATGACGTTCTCCTTGAGACCGATCAGCGGGTCGCTCTTGCCCTCCATGGCGGCCTGCGTGAGCACGCGGGTCGTCTCCTGGAACGATGCGGCCGACAGCCACGACTCGGTCGCGAGCGACGCCTTCGTGATACCCATCAGCTCGGGACGGCCGGACGCCGGACGCTTGCCCTCAGAAACAGCCTCGCGGTTGATCATCTGGTAGCGCTTCAGGTCGACCATCTCACCCGGAAGCAGCGTCGTGTCAGCGTGGTCGACCACGGTGACCTTCCGCAGCATCTGGCGCACGATGACCTCGATGTGCTTGTCGTGGATCGGCACACCCTGCGAGCGGTAGACACCCTGCACGCCGTTGACGAGGTAACGCTGCACCTCGCGGGCGCCCATGACGCGCATGACCTCCTTGGGGTCGAGCGTGCCGACCAGGAGCGGCTGACCGACGGTGACGTGCTGGCCGTCCTCGACGAGAAGCGTTGCACGCTTCAGCACCGGGTAGACCACCTCTTCGTCACCGTTGTCGGGCGTCAGGATGACCTTCTTGCCCTTCTCGTTCTCGTCGATCGTGATGCGGCCATCGGCCTCGGCGATCGGCGAAGCCGCCTTCGGGGTACGAGCCTCGAACAGCTCCTGCACACGGGGAAGACCCTGGGTGATGTCATCCGCCGACGCCGAACCACCCGTGTGGAAGGTACGCATCGTCAGCTGGGTTCCGGGCTCACCGATCGACTGTGCGGCGATGATGCCGACGGCTTCTCCGATGTCCACGGTCTTGCCGGTTGCGAGCGAACGGCCGTAGCACTGCGCGCAGACGCCGACTGCCGAGTCACAGGTCAGCACCGAGCGCACCTTGATGCTCTCGACGCCGGCCGCGACCAGCTTGTCGATGAGAACGTCTCCGACGTCCTCACCGGCGGTTGCGACGACCTCACCGGCGGCGTTGACCGCTTCGGATGCCAGGGTGCGAGCGAACACCGAGTTCTCGACGTTCGGGTCGCGCACCAGCTCGCCCTGCGAGTTCGGAGCGGCGATAGGGAGCTCGAGGCCCTTCGACGTGCCACAGTCCTGCTCGCGGATGATGACGTCCTGCGAGACATCCACCAGACGACGGGTCAGGTAACCCGAGTCGGCGGTACGCAGAGCGGTGTCGGCCAGACCCTTACGGGTACCGTGCGTCGCGATGAAGTATTCCGCCACCGACAGACCCTCGCGGTACGAGGAGATGATCGGACGGGGGATGATCTCACCCTTGGGGTTGTTCACCAGACCACGCATACCCGCGATGTTGCGGATCTGCAGCCAGTTACCACGAGCACCAGAGGTCACCATGCGGTTGATGGTGTTGTCCTCCGGGAAGTGGGCCTTCATCGCGGCCTGGACCTCGTCGGTCGCCTCGGTCCAGATCTTGATGAGCTCCTGACGGCGCTCAGCATCGGTGGTCAGACCCTTGTCGTACTGCGACTGGACCTTCGCGGCCTGCTTCTCGTAGCCGGCGACGATCTCGGCCTTGTTCGGCGGGGTGAGGATGTCGCTCAGTGCGACGGTGACGCCCGAGCGGGTCGCCCAGTGGAAACCGGCATCCTTGATGCGGTCCAGCGTGGCGGCCGTCTCGACCTTGGGGTACTCCTCAGCCAGCTTGTTCACGATCTGCGACAGCTTGCCCTTGTCAGCCTGTCCGCGGACGAACGGGTAGCCCTTGGGCAGCGCGCCGTTGAAGATCGCCTGACCGAGCGACGCGTCGACGAGACCGTGACGCTCGTAGCCCTCGGGAGCCTCGCCCTCAAGGAACGTGAGGCCGGGGATGCGGATGCGGACCTTGGCCTGCAGGTCGAGGGTGCCCTCGTCCTTCGCCAGGATCGCCTCGGAGACCGAGCCGAACGCACGACCCTCACCTGCGGCGCCCTCCTTGACCGTCGTCAGGTGGTGCAGACCGATGATCATGTCCTGCGAGGGCAGGGTCACCGGGCGGCCGTCCGACGGCTTCAGGATGTTGTTCGATGCGAGCATCAGCACGCGGGCCTCGGCCTGAGCCTCGACCGACAGCGGCAGGTGCACAGCCATCTGGTCACCGTCGAAGTCTGCGTTGAACGCGGCGCAGACGAGCGGGTGCAGCTGGATGGCCTTGCCCTCGACGAGCTGCGGCTCGAACGCCTGGATGCCGAGGCGGTGCAGAGTAGGTGCACGGTTCAGCAGCACGGGGCGCTCGCGGATGATCTCCTCGAGCACGTCCCAGACCTCGCCACGGGTGCGCTCGACAGCGCGCTTGGCAGCCTTGATGTTCTGCGAGTGACCGAGGTCGATCAGGCGCTTGATCACGAACGGCTTGAACAGCTCCAGAGCCATCTGCTTGGGCAGACCGCACTGGTGCAGCTTCAGCTGCGGGCCGACCACGATGACCGAACGGCCCGAGTAGTCCACGCGCTTGCCGAGCAGGTTCTGACGGAAACGACCCTGCTTGCCCTTCAGCATGTCGCTGAGGGACTTCAGAGCACGGTTTCCGGTACCGGTGACGGGGCGACCGCGACGGCCGTTGTCGAACAGTGCGTCGACGGCCTCCTGCAGCATCCGCTTCTCGTTGTTGACGATGATCTCGGGGGCTCCGAGGTCGATCAGACGACGCAGACGGTTGTTGCGGTTGATGACGCGGCGGTACAGGTCGTTCAGGTCGGACGTCGCGAAGCGACCACCGTCGAGCTGCACCATCGGGCGCAGCTCCGGCGGGATCACCGGAACGACGTCGAGAACCATGGCGGCCGGGCTCATGCCGGTCTCCAGGAACGAGCTGACGACCTTCAGGCGCTTGATCGCGCGGATCTTGCGCTGGCCCTTGCCCTCGGCGATCTGCAGGCGCAGGTTCTCGGCCTCGAGCTTGAGGTCGAAGGTCTCCAGGCGGCGCTTGATCGCCTCGGCACCCATGTGGGCCTCGAAGTACTGACCGAAGCGGTCCTGCAGCTCGTGGAAGACGTCGTCCTCGGGGCGCAGGGCGCCCACATCGAGGGTGCGGAAGTCCTCCCACACGCGCTCGAGCTTGGCGATGGCCTCGTCGGCACCCTTGCGGGTGAGAGTCATCTCCTTCTCGGCGGCGTCCTTGACCTTCTTCTTGGCGTCGGCCTTGGCACCCTCTGCCTCCAGGGCAGCGAGCTCCTCCTCCAGCTTGGCCATGCGCTCCGCGATCTTCGCGTCGCGACGGTCGCCGAGCGTCTTCAGCTCGAGCCGGATGTTGTTCTCCTGCGTGGCGAGGTCGCGGTGGCGAGCATCCTCGTCGACCGAGATCACCATGTACGCGGCGAAGTAGATGACCTTCTCGAGGTCCTTCGGCGCCATGTCCAGCAGGTAGCCGAGGCGCGAGGGAACACCCTTGAAGTACCAGATGTGCGTCACGGGAGCGGCGAGCTCGATGTGACCCATGCGCTCACGACGGACGGAGCTCTTGGTGACCTCCACGCCGCAGCGCTCGCAGACGATGCCCTTGAAGCGGACACGCTTGTACTTGCCACAGGCGCACTCCCAGTCGCGGGAGGGGCCGAAGATCTGCTCGCCGAAGAGCCCGTCCTTCTCGGGCTTCAGCGTGCGGTAGTTGATCGTCTCAGGCTTCTTGACCTCACCGTAGGACCATCCGCGGATGTCATCTGCGGTGGCCAGGCCGATTCGAAGCTCATCGAAAGTAGTTGCGTCGAGCACTAGTTCTCCTGTTTAGAAAATCTGTAGCTAATCGAAAGGGCCGGATCAGATCTCGTCGATCGATGCGGCTTCGAAGCGGCTGGAGATGTTGATGCCGAGCTCTTCCGCTGCGCGGAAGGCCTCGTCGTCGGTGTCTCGCAGGTTGACGGGAGTGCCATCTGCCGAGAGCACCTCGACGTTCAGGCAGAGCGACTGCATCTCCTTCATGAGCACCTTGAAGGACTCGGGGATGCCGGGCTCCTGGATGTTCTCGCCCTTGACGATCGCCTCGTACACCTTGACGCGGCCGAGGATGTCGTCGGACTTGATCGTGAGCAGCTCCTGCAGTGCGTAGGCGGCGCCGTAGGCCTCGAGGGCCCACACCTCCATCTCACCGAAGCGCTGTCCACCGAACTGCGCCTTACCACCAAGCGGCTGCTGGGTGATCATCGAGTACGGACCCGTCGAGCGTGCGTGGATCTTGTCGTCGACAAGGTGGTGCAGCTTGAGGATGTACATGTACCCGACCGAGACGGGTGCCGGGAACGGCTCACCGGAGCGGCCGTCGAACAGCAGCGTCTTGCCGGAGCGGTCGATCAGGCGCACGCCGTCGCGGGTCTCGCGCGTCGAGTCGAGCAGACCTGCGATCTCGGGCTCGGTGGCACCGTCGAACACCGGGGTCGCGACCTTGGTGTTCGGGGCGACGTCGAACGCCTCCTCGGGCAGCTTGGCGGCCCACTCGGGGGTGCCCTCGATCTTCCAGCCCTGCTTGGCGATCCACCCGAGGTGGGTCTCCAGCACCTGACCGAAGTTCATTCGACCCGGGATGCCGAGCGGGTTCAGCACGACGTCGACCGGCGTGCCGTCCGAGAGGAACGGCATGTCCTCGACGGGGAGGATCTTCGCGATGACACCCTTGTTGCCGTGACGGCCGGCGAGCTTGTCACCCTCGGTGATCTTGCGCTTCTGAGCGATGTAGACCACGACGCGGCGGTTGACGCCAGAGCCCAGCTCGTCGTCGCCCTCCTCGGCGTTGAACTCCTTGACGGCGATGATCGTGCCCTGCTCACCGTGCGGAACCTTCAGCGAGGTGTCGCGAACCTCACGGCTCTTCTCGTTGAAGATCGCGCGGAGCAGGCGCTCCTCGGCGCTGAGCTCGGTCTCACCCTTGGGCGTGACCTTGCCGACGAGGATGTCGCCGGGGCGAACCTCGGCGCCGATGCGGATGATGCCGCGCTCGTCGAGGTCCTTCAGCAGCTCGGGGCTGACGTTGGGGAGGTCACGGGTGATCTCCTCCTTGCCCAGCTTCGTGTCGCGGGCGTCGACCTCGTACTCCTCGATGTGGATCGACGAGAGGGTGTCGTCCTTCACCAGCTCCTGGCTGAGGATGATCGCGTCCTCGAAGTTGTGACCCTCCCACGGCATGAACGCGACGAGCAGGTTCTTGCCGAGCGCGAGCTCGCCGTTCTCGGTGGCGGGGCCGTCAGCGATGACCTCGCCGACCTCCACACGCTCACCGGCGCCGACGATCACACGCTGGTTGTAGGACGTGCCCTGGTTCGAGCGGTCGAACTTGCGCAGGTGGTACTCCTGCGTGCCGCCCTCGTCGAGCATGACCACGACCTTGTCGGCCGAGACCTCGCTGACCACACCGGCCTTGGCGGCGGTGACCACGTCACCGGCGTCGATGGCCGTGTAGCCCTCCATACCGGTTCCGACCAGCGGCGAGTCCGAGCGCAGCAGCGGCACAGCCTGGCGCTGCATGTTGGCGCCCATCAGTGCGCGCTGCGCGTCGTCGTGCTCGAGGAACGGCACGAGCGAGGTCGCCACGGACACCATCTGGCGCGGGGAGACGTCGATGTAGCCGATCTCCTCTGGCAGGAACAGGTCGACCTCACCGCTTCCGCCGCGGGGGCGGGCGAGCACGTGGCTCTCCGTGAAGCGGCCCTTCTTGTCGAGCGGCGCGTTCGCCTGCGCGATGTTGAAGTCGACCTCTTCGGCTGCCGTGAGGTAGTCGATGTGCTCGGTGACGGCGCCATCCTCGACCTTGCGGTACGGGGTCTCGATGAAGCCGAACGAGTTGATGCGCGCGAAGGTCGCGAGCGCACCGATCAGACCGATGTTCGGGCCTTCAGGGGTCTCGATGGGGCACATGCGGCCGTAGTGCGACGGGTGGACGTCACGCACCTCGACGCCGGCGCGGTCACGCGAGAGACCACCGGGGCCGAGTGCCGACAGACGACGCTTGTTGGTCAGACCCGCGAGCGGGTTGTTCTGGTCCATGAACTGCGACAGCTGCGACGTTCCGAAGAACTCCTTGATCGCGGCGACGACGGGGCGCACGTTGATCAGGGTCTGCGGCGTGATCGCCTCGATGTCCTGCGTGGTCATGCGCTCGCGGACGACGCGCTCCATGCGGGACAGACCGGTGCGGACCTGGTTCTGGATGAGCTCGCCGACAGCGCGGATACGGCGGTTGCCGAAGTTGTCGATGTCGTCGGTCGCGATCCGGATCTCGGCCTTCTTGCCCGAGCGGATGCCGGAGAACGTCTCGTCACCGCGGTGCACGCGCACCAGGTACTTGATCGTCGCGACGATGTCGTCGCGGGTCAGCACCGAGTCGGTCAGGGGAGCTGCGAGGCCCAGCTTCTGGTTGATCTTGTAGCGACCCACCTTCGCCAGGTCGTAGCGCTTCGAGTTGAAGTAGAAGTTGTCCAGCAGCGACCGTGCAGCCTCAGCGGCGACCTGCTCGCCCGGACGCAGCTTGCGGTAGATGTCGCGCAGTGCGTCTTCCTGGGTGAGGATCGTGTCCTTCGACAGCGTCTCCTCGATCGACGGGAAGCCGGCGAACTCGGCGAGGATCTCCTCGCTGGTCATGCCAAGCGCCTTCAGGAAGACCGTGACCGACTGCTTGCGCTTGCGGTCGATGCGCACGCCGACCTGGTCGCGCTTGTCGATCTCGAACTCGAGCCAGGCACCGCGGCTGGGGATGACGCGAGCGGTGACGATGTCCTTGTCAGACGTCTTGTCCGGCGTCTTGTCGAAGTAGACACCGGGCGAGCGCACCAGCTGCGAGACGACAACGCGCTCGGAGCCGTTGATGATGAACGTGCCCTTGCCGGTCTGCAGCGGGAAGTCGCCCATGAAGACCGTCTGAGTCTTGATCTCACCAGTGAGGTGGTTCATGAACTCGGCCTCGACGTACAGCGGAGCGGCGTAGGTCTTGCCACGCTCCTTGCACTCGTCGATCGAGTACTTCTCAGGCTCGAGGTACGGGTTCGTGAACGAGAGCTGCATCGTCTCGCCGAGATCCTCGATCGGTGAGATCTCCTCGAAGATCTCACCCAGACCCGAGACCTCGGAGACGTCGGTGCGGCCGGCCTTTTTGGCCTCCGCGACACGCGCCTTCCAGTCATCGTTGCCGACGAGCCAGCCGAACGACTCGGTCTGCAGCGCCAGCAGGTCGGGGACCTCGAGCGTGTCGGAGATCTTGGCGAACGAGAGGCGGGATACTCCGCGGCCGTTCTTGTTGGTGGTGGATGTGGATGCGTTGCGAGCAGCAGCCAAGGGAGTAACCTCCGTGAGCCCCGGGCAGGGGCTGGTCGATTCCTAGACGTCAGTGGAGTGTGCGCCCGTTAACTCGAAACATGCCGACCACCATATGAGGGCATGGAGAAGCGAGCGCAACTATTAACTATAACCCTGATACCGCGACATGGCAAGCAGAGTCCTTGACCAATTCGAGAACCTGCGGTATTGGCATCCGCTCGGGCCGCGCGCCGCTCTCAGGACGCAATGCCCAGCTCGTTCCCGGGGATCGAGGCCAGCAGCGTGCGCGTGTACGGGTCGCGGGGATTCGTGAAGATCTCCTCGCTGGTGGCGGCCTCCACGAGCGCGCCGTCCTTCATGACGCACACGTAGTCGCTGATCAACCGCACGACGGCGAGATCGTGCGAGATGAACAGGTAGCTGAGTCCGTACTCCTTCTGCAGGTCGCCGAGCAGCGTGAGGATCTGGTCCTGCACGAGCACGTCCAGCGCTGAGACCGGCTCGTCGCAGACGATGAGGTCGGGCGAGAGCGCGAGGGCGCGCGCGATCGCGACGCGCTGGCGCTGGCCTCCGGAGAGCTCGGACGGGTAGCGCTGCATCATGGATGCCGGCAGCGCGACGTCATCGAGCAGCTTCAGCACCCGCGCCCGGCGCTCGGCCCTGCTGCCGCGCTTGTAGAACTCCAGCGGTTCGCCGATCAGTCGCCCGATCGTGAACATCGGGTTCAGGCTCGAGTACGGATCCTGGAAGATCGGCTGCACGCGCTGCCGGAACGCGCGCGACTGCGCCTTGTCGAGCGTCGCGATGTCCTGGCCCTCGAAGCGGATGCTGCCGGCCGTCGGCTCGATCAGCTTCAGCAGCATCCGCGCCGTCGTGGTCTTGCCGGAGCCCGACTCCCCCACGATCGCGACGGTCTTGCCACGCGGGATGGCGAGCGAGACGTCGGCGACGGCGACGAAGTCGTCTGACTGGCCGCGCACCGGGTACACCTTGCGCAGTCCCTCGATCTCGACGATGTTGTCGGATGCCCGAACGTCGGATGCCAGTGCGTCGGACGCCAGAGCGTCGGATGCCAAGGGCGCGCCGCCCTCAGCATCCGCACCCGCCTCGAAGACCTCCGGCTGCAGACGCGCCGCCGCGATCGACGGCGCCGCATTGACCAGGCTCTGCGTGTATGGATGCTGCGGGTCCTCGAGGATCTGCCTCGCGTCGCCCTGCTCGACGACCCGACCCCGGTGCATCACGACCACGCGCTGAGCGCGCTCGGCGGCGAGGCCGAGGTCGTGCGTGATCAGCAGCACCGCGGTGCCCAGTTCACGGGTCATCTCGTCGAGCTGATCGAGGATGGTCTGCTGCACCGTGACGTCGAGCGCACTGGTGGGCTCGTCGGCGATCAGCAGGCGTGGCCGGCAGGCAAGGCCGATGGCGATCAGCGCGCGCTGGCGGAGCCCTCCCGAGAGCTCGTGCGGGTACTGCTTGGCCCGGCGCTCCGGATCGGGAAGGCCGGCGGCGGAGAGCGCCTCGACGACCTTCGCCTTGACGGTGCCGCGATCGGCGAGACCGTGCGCGAGCAGCGTCTCGGCCACCTGCGTGCCGATCTTCGCGACGGGGTTGAGGTTCGACATCGGGTCCTGCGGGACCATGCCGATGTCGCGTCCGCGGATCTTGCGCATCTCGCTCTCGGAGGCGCCGACCAGTTCGCGTCCGTCGAGTCGGATGCTGCCGCCGGAAACCCGGCCACCCGAGGCCAGCAGGCCGATCACGGCCATCGCGGTGGTGGACTTGCCGGAGCCGGACTCGCCGACGATCGCGACGGTCTCGCCAGGGGCGATCTCGAGGTCGACACCCTCGACGGCGTGCACGACGCCGTCGACGGTCATGAAGTCCACGGCGAGGCCGGCGACCTGCAGCAGCGGCTGCGTGTTCATCTTCTGCTCGTCCTTCATCGTGCTCGTGTCCTCGGGTCCATCGCCTCGCGCAGCGCCTCACCGAACAGCGTGAAGCCGAGCGCGGTGACGGCGATGCAGATGCCTGGGAAGAACGCCAGCCACGGGGCGATCGCCAGCTCACTCTGCGCGTAGGTCAGCATCCGCCCCCACTCGGCCGT
This sequence comes from Microbacterium sp. H1-D42, assembly GCF_022637555.1. Taxonomy (NCBI): domain Bacteria; kingdom Bacillati; phylum Actinomycetota; class Actinomycetes; order Micrococcales; family Microbacteriaceae; genus Microbacterium; species Microbacterium sp. H1-D42. Next base: position 2,859,779 of record NZ_CP093342.1, read on the forward strand.
CTCGGGGCGTCCGCCGCCGAGTCCGAGGAAGGAGAGTGCGGCGGCGTCGATGACGGCGGTGGCGAGCGTCAGCGTCGCCTGCACGATCACCGGGCCGATGGCGTTCGGCAGCACGTGCGACATGGTGATCCGGCCGCGGCCGAGACCGAGCGTCTGCGCCGAGAGCACGTACTCGCTGGTGCGCTGCTGCAGCATCGATGCCCGAAGCAGACGCGCGAAGATCGGGACCTGCGATGCACCGATGGCGATCATCACGGCCGAGGGCGTCTGCCCGAGGATCGCGGCGATCGACACGGCCAGCAGCAGGTTCGGCACCGAAAGGATGATGTCGACGATGCGCATGATCGTCGTGTCGACCCAGCCGCCGAAGGTGCCGGCGATCAGGCCCAGCAGCATGCCGCCGACGAGGCCGAGGGCGGTGGAGACCACGCCGACCAGCAGCGAGGCCTGGGCGCCCCAGATCAGCTTGGACAGCACATCGCCGCCGAAGCGGTCAAGGCCGAGCGGGAACTGCGGCAGCTCACCCGGCCCCGGAATGTGCGTGGGCGTGATGTACTTCGCACCGGGCAGTGCCGTCTCGGGGTACGGCGCGAGCACCGGCGCCAACAGCGCGACGGCGACGAACGCGAACACGATCGCCGCACCGATCCACGCCGTGGGGTTGTGCCGCAGGCGACGGAACACGTCGCTCCAGAAGCTGCCGTTCTTGTGCAGCGCCGCCTGCGCGACGACGACCGTCTCCGGAGCGTTGTCAGGTGTTCCTGCTGGGCCCTGCGGCCCCTGGGCGCTCGGCCCTTGAGCGGGTGGGAGGACTGCGCTCATCACTGAACCCTCACTCTCGGATCGATCACGCTGTACGACACGTCGACGGCCAGATTGATCAGCGCGTAGGCGATGGCGATGAAGATGATGAAGCCCTGCAGCACCGGGAAGTCACGCGCGAAGATCGAGGTGGCCAGGAATGAGCCGACGCCGGGGAACGCGAACACCGTCTCGGTGAGCACCGCACCCGAGATCAGCAGGCCCGTCTGCAGACCGATGATCGTGATGACAGGGAGCATGGCATTGCGCAGGATGAAGCGGTTGCGCAGCGTCGGCGCGGCCAGACCCTTGGCCCGGCCGGTGCGCACGTAGTCGGCGTTCTGCACCTCGAGCACGCTGGCCCTGGTGATGCGCACGATGATCGCGAGCGGGATCGTGCCCAGCGCGATTGCCGGCAGGATCAGGTGGGCGAAGGCATCCCAGGCGGCATCGAGCTCACCGGTGATGATGCCGTCCCAGACGTAGAAGCCGGTGACGTGCGTGGCATCTATTCGAGGGCTCTGCCGACCGTCCGAAGGCAGCCAGCCCAGTTCGACCGCGAAGATGTACTTCAGGATGAACGCCAGGAAGAACACCGGGATCGTGATGCCGATGAGGCTGAAGATCACGGCGCTGTGGTCGGTCAACTTGCCGTGCCTGCGGGCGGCCCAGTAGCCGAGCGGCACGCCGATGCCGACCGCGAAGATCAGCGCCAGCACGCTCAGCTCGATCGTGGCAGGGAAGCGACGGAAGAACTCCTCCGTCACCGGGCGGCCCGTGACGATGGACGAGCCGAAGTCACCCTGCAGCAGGCGACCGACCCAGGTGAAGTACTGCTCGTACAGCGGGCGGTTGAAGCCGTAGAGCTCGTTGATCCGCTCGATCGACTCTGGGGTCGCCTTCTCACCGAGCAGGGCGACGGCCGGCCCTCCGGGAAGAGCGCGGACCCAGGCGAACAGCAGGATGCTGAGGCCAAAAAGGGTGGGGATGAGCAGCAGAAGCCGCTTGCCGATTGTGCGCAGCAAAGAGGTCTCCGGGTAATGCGGTGGTCACACGCCCTGAATCCCTTTTGGGGTTCAGGGCGCGTGACCGCCGTGCGGGTGGACTTACTTGGTGAGGACGATGTCCGTGAAGACCTCGTCGTTCACCGGGCTGGCAGGGTAGCTCTTGACACGCGGGCTGAACGCCAGCGTCGGTGCCGGGTGAGCGATCGGCACGCCGGGGATGAACTCGGCGACCTGCTCGTTGATCTCCTCGTACAGCGGGGTCTGCTCGTCGAGGCTGGAGACGCCACGGGCATCCGTCAGCGCCTTGAACAGCTCGGGGTTGTCGAAGCCCCACTCCGCGCTCTTCTGTCCGAAGAAGACGCCGACGAAGTTGTCGGTGTCGTTGTAGTCGCCGGTCCAGCCGAGAAGGTGGATGCCGTGGTTGGGCGTTCCAGTGATCTTCTCGAGGTAGTCAGGGCTCCACGCGTCGGTCTGGGGCGTGATCTTCACGCCGACCTCCTCGAGCTGCTTCGCCAGCACGGTGAAGATCTGCTCGGGGTCCGGCATGTAGGGGCGCGAGACGTTGACGGGGTAGTTGAACGTCAGCGCGAGCGGCTTGTCAGCCGTGTAGCCGGCCTCTTCGAGCAGCGACTTCGCCTTGGCGGCGTCGTAGTCGTAGGTGGTGACGTCCTTGTTGTAGCCGTTGACCACCGGCGGCACGAACTGCGTGGCCTTCTCGGTTCCCTCCGGCAGGACCTGCTTGATCAGCGCGTCCTTGTCGACCGCGTACGACAGGGCCTGGCGGACTTTGATGTCCTGCAGCTCGGGGACCGCCTGGTTGAAGGCGAGGTAGAGGATAGTGAACGGTGCGCGAGGGACCATCGTGAAGCCGTCGTCGGCGAGCGCCTGGGTGTCGGCGGGGCCGACCAGGTCGTAGCCGTCGATGTCGCCGGCCTCGAGGGCCTGGCGGCGTGCGGTCGGGTCGCCGATGATGCGGAAGATGATCTCCTCGATCTGGCCCTGCTCGCCCCAGTAGTCGCCGTAGGCCTTCAGGGTGACGTTCTCACCCGGTGCCCACGAGTCGAACTGGAACGGACCGGTGCCGACGGGGTGACCCTTGGCGTACTCGGAGAGCGTGGGCGCTTCGGCGGTGCCGCCGACCTCGTCCGCCTTGAACTCCTGCAACGCCGAGGGGCTCTGCATCGAGAAGGCGGGCAGGGAGAGGGATGCCACGAAGCCGGCGAACGGCTTGTTCAGCTCGATCGTGACCTTGTCATCGCCGTCGGGCGTGCACGACTTGTACACGGCGTCAGCGGCGTTCGACGAGTAGCCCTTGAAGAGCTTGTTGTAGTAGTAGCCGACGGCCTCGGAGGCCAGCAGGCCGGTCCAGTTGTACCAGCGCTCGAAGTTGAAGCACACGGCCTCGGCGTTGAACGGCGTGCCGTCGTGGAAGGTCACGCCCGTCTTCAGGTTGAAGGTGTGCGACATGCCGTCCTCGGACGACTCCCACTTCTCCGCGAGCAGCGGTGCGGGGTCGGCGGTGCCGGGCTTGGTGCCGACGAGGCCCTCGAAGACCTGGCGGGAGACCCGGAAGGTCTCGCCGTCCTGGGCGACCGACGGGTCGAGGCCCTGAGGGTCGGACGACGCGGCGAACACGAACGTCGTGTCGACGTCAGCGGCGGCGTCGCCGCCCTTGCTGTCATCGCGCTCGCTCGCGACGCAGCCCGTCAGCAGCATGGCTGCGACAGCGGCGCCGGCGGCGAGGGTGAGACCTCGCCTGCGCAGGGGACTGTGGGTCATGATGAACCTCTCTTGTGAACGCGTCATTGCGTGGACCGGATGCTGCCTTGCATCCGCACACGTGATGCTCCGACGCTACCCACGCCCAGAACGGATTCCAAACTCCGCGAGGTCTCGATCCGGTATCGGCTTCAACGGGCATCCGACGACCCTTTCCAGGCCGCGCCGGGACGAGCGCTGTAGTGTCGGTGCCCATGACGCGCTCTCCCCTGGCCCGACACGCGCCGCAGCACACGCCGACGGCGGCCGGCTCGCTGCTGCGGATGCTCGGTATCGGGCTGGCCGTGCTCACCGTCTCGGCCGTCGCGGTCGTCGGCTTCATCGCCTTCGATCTGTTCGGCCGGGTGGCAGATGACGCCGTCACGCTGGAGGATGCGCCCTCGGTCGCGCCGCCGTCGCTTGGCGAGTACCCGGGCGAGTTCGCGATCCTCCTGGTCGGCACCGACGAGTGCGGTGCCGTGTCCACCGAGAAGCTCGGCGAGCGCTGCATCGGCGAGGAGGGCATCCGCAACGATGTGAACCTGCTCGTGCACGTCTCGGCGGCTCCCCGCAAGGTGACCGTGGTCTCGCTGCCGCGCGACCTCATGTTCGAGGTGCCCGAATGCACGCGTGAGGACGGCACGGTGGCATCCGCGATGGACAAGGCGCCGATCAACAGCGTCTACCAGCACGCCGGGCTGTCGTGCGTGGCCAAGACCGTGACCGAACTGAGCGATGTGCCCATCGGGTACGCCGCGAAGCTGAGCTTCGACGGGGTGATGAAGATCACCGATGCCATCGGCGGGGTTCCGGTCTGCATCGGCGAGGGCGGGCTGCACGACAAGGAGACCGCCCTGGACTGGCCGCCAGGCATCCGCACGATCTCGGGCTACGAAGCGCTGCAGTTCATCCGCGTGCGCAAGGGCATCGGCGACGGCAGCGACCTGGCGCGCATCTCGAACCAGCAGCAGTACATGTCGCGACTGGCGAAGAAGGTGCTCAGCAGCGAGACGCTCACCGACATCCCCACCGTGATGCGGCTGGCCAGTGTGATCGCCGACAACGTCGACCCCAGCGACAAGCTCGCCGACCCGGTGCGGATGGCGCAGCTGGCGCTCGCACTGAAGGATGTGCCTTTCGAGGACTTCGTCTTCCTGCAGTACCCCACCCTGGATGACCCGGCGGACTCGGGACGGGTGGTGCCGAACACGGCGGCGGCAGCGCCGATGTGGGAGGCCATCATCGCCGGGCAGTCGATGCAGATCACAGGCAAGGCCAGCAACCACGGCGGGGTGACGGCAGAGGAGTCTCCGACGCCTGGGCCCACGCCGTCGGGTTCGCCGTCGCCGTCCGTATCGACGACGCCCGACGAGACAGTGCTCTCCGACCAGATCAGTGGCGTCGACCTGAACCAGGAGACCTGCACTGGCTGATCGGGGTCGGCTGCGGGCTGAGTAGGCTCGATTCCATGGGCAGAGCACGCGGGCGCGACATCGAGAACCCGCAGGTGCGGCTCGATCACGGTGGGGTCGCCGAGATCGCCGCGTCCGAGTTCACGAACGGATTCGAGCTGATCGTCGACGGCACCCCGCAGTCGCACGTGGATCTCGACGATCCGACGCACCTGCACTTCGAGTACATCGTGCGGATGGGCGCTGTCATCGATCAGCTCGGCGCTGCCGCATCCAGCCCGCTCAGCGTCGTGCATCTGGGGGCGGGCGCCCTCACGATCCCGCGCTACATCGATGCGACCAGACCTGGATCCCGCCAGCAGGTGATCGAGCTGGAGGGCCCGCTGGTGACGCTCGTGCGCGAGCACCTGCCGCTGCCGCGCGGAGCTGCCATCCGCATCCGCATCGGGGACGCGCGAGAGGGGCTGCACCGCCTGCCTCCGGCGCTGACCGGCCACTGCGACCTCGTCGTCTCGGACGTGTTCTCCGGTGCGCAGACGCCCGCGCATCTGACCAGTCTCGAGTTCTACCGCGAGATCGCCGCGCTGCTGGCCCCGACCGGCGTGCTGCTGGTGAATGTCGCCGACGGACCTGGCCTCGCCTTCGCACGCCGGCAGGTAGCGACCGTGTCGACCGTGTTCCCCGAGGTGGCCCTGCTCGCCGACACGCAGGTGCTGAAGGGTCGCCGGTTCGGCAACCTCGTGCTGGTCGCGTCGGCCACGGCGCTGCCGACCGAATGGCTGCCGAGGATGCTGGCCGCAGGCCCCCACCCAGCCAAGATCGCCCAGGGCGAGGAGGTCGCGGCCTTCGCCCGCGGAGCGGCGATCGTGACGGACGCGGATGCGGTGGCATCCCCGCGGCCGGATGCCGGACTGTTCCTGCGCTGAGCGGACTCTTCCTGCGGGCTGGGCTTGGGGTTTGCGGGGCGTGCCTCAGCCCGTTCGGGGCTCGGCGGGGCAGACTGGGATGACGGTCGCGGAGAGGAGCCATCGTCGTGAATTTGATCCGGGGATACGATCCCGAGACGCTTCGTGAACTGGTCGATCAGCGCGAGTGCCTGATGCGCCTGGAAGAGATCGAGAACCAGCGCAGCCTGCCCGTGCTGCTGGAGCGCGTGTGGCTGCTGAAGGTGCTCGATCGCCTCGACGAGGCTCTGGTGCTGGCAGAGGAAGCCGTGCGCCAGGCGCGCATGGCAGGCACCCGCAAGGACCTGCTGCGGGCCCGCGTGCTGCACGCCACCGTGCTGCAGAACCGCGGTGCGCACGCCGCCGCCGCGCAGGAGCTCACCACGTGCGCGCACGAGGCCGAGGGACAGGGCTGGGCCGGCATCGCCGCGTTCGCCTACCAGCACCACGGCAAGAACGCCTACGAAGCCGGCGACTTCGATGAGGCGCGCACCAGCTTCAAGCAGTCGCTGTTCCTGCGCCGCTCCGCCGGCGCCGACGACACCGAACTCGAGAAGGCGCTGCGCGCCATCGAGGCCGCCGAGCGGCGCAGCGCCGCGAATCCCGGCGTTCTGGTCTGACTGGTTGGCCGGTTCCCGAGCGCACGCGAGCCGAGGTGCCCGATGTCGGTCGGGGGTTCTAATCTGATCTCATGGCCGATCTGAAGCGCGTGCGGGTCTGGGGCGAGGCGCTGATCAGCATGCACCTCGACGACTCGTGGACGTTCGAATTCGACCATGCCAAGCGCCGTGCCGGCCTGTGCGACTACCAGCGCAAGCGCATCACCGTCTCGCGATATCTGGCTGCCCGCTTCGACGATGACGAGATCCACCAGACGCTGCTGCATGAAGTGGCGCACGCGATCGCAGGGCACACCGCCGCGCACGGGCCGGAGTGGAAGCGCGTCGCGCGAGACCTCGGCTACATCGGCGGCACGACGCACCACGGAGAGACTGCGACCGAGCTGGCGCCGTGGATCGGACAGTGCCCGTCCGGGCATGTCGCCTATCGGCATCGGCGCCCCGCACGGGAGACGTCCTGCGCCAAGTGCTCGCGGCGCTTCGACCGCCGCTACCTGTTCGAGTGGCGCCGCCGCGAGATCACCGCGGCGGATCGACGCGCCGCTCAGCTGCCGCGCTGATCGGGTTCAGGAAGGCGTGCCGGAGTCGCTGTCAGTGTGGTCGGGCTCAGAACCCGAATCGTCCGTGCCAGACTCGTCGGACTCCGCCGGGACGCGGTAGCGGCGCACCAGCAGCGCGATCAGGCGCCAACCCAGCAGGAACGCCCCGAGCACGAGGGTCGCGACGATGATGAACGGGGTCTCGGCCGTGTCACCGCTCGCGATGCGCAGCAGCATCCCACCGGCCACGGTGACGACCCACACGATCAGCCCCCAGCCCAGCGACCACGGGCGCCGAGGACGCGACGGCACGAGAGCGGCGACCAGGTGCCCGACGACGAGCGCCACCAGGAAGGGCCACGCCGTGATGAGGAAGCCCAGCGGGTCCTCGTTGTGCGAGGCGCGGCCGATGGCGGCGAAGATCAGCACCAGGACGGCGTCGACGATGAGCGCGGGGAGGTACCTCATGCTCCGACCCTATGCGCACCGCCGCCTGAGCGTCGACGGCGCGCGGTCAGGCGAACGGCTCGAACGTGCCGGCGCGCAGCACGGGGACGGTGTCGGTGGCATCCAACTCGGCGCACTCCTCGACTGCAGCAGGGCGGATGCCGTCTGCCAGCATCCGATCCGTCGAGACCACCCCGTCTGCGAGCTCGCGACCCGACCCGCTGCCGATCAGCAGGTGCCGCAGTCCGCGGCGCAGCGCGCGGAACGACTCGGCGGCGGCCGCCGCCTCCGGCGAGGAGTGGTCGATGCCGAGATCGGTCAGTGCGGCGATGACCGCTCCTGCGCCGAGCTGATCCTCGACTGCGAAGCGCAATCGGCTCTCCGAAGTGAGCTCCCCCGCCGCGATGACGCTGACCGAGGTGCGATCGCCTCTGCGCTCCTGCAGCGTCATCACGGCGCGCGCCGTCGCCGCGGCGTTCCGGATGCCGCCGAGCAGCACCACCGGCCCTGCGCCGACGCGTGAGGCGGCCGCGGCGACGGCGGCGCCATTGGTCGACCAGAGCCGTGCGCGCTCCAGCGCGACGGGCTGCTCGGCGACAGCATCCGCCATCGTCGATGAGAACCGCAGCACGTCCACCGCGACGATGACGTCGGCGGGCTCGAGTCTGGCGAGGCCGTCGACGCCCCACTCGAAGCGGACCTGGTACGACGACTGGGTGAACGGCATCCGCTCAGCCTAATTCCGCCGCGTCCGCCACCCCTCCCAGGAACGGATCAGTCGGCGGCGAGCGCCTCGACCGGGGCGACCCTGGTCGCGAGCCGGGTCGGGGTGACAGCGGCGACGATGGTGAGGACGGCGGTGGATGCCACGATGATGGCCACTGGCAGCCACGGCACGGCCGGATACACGAACCCGGCCGGCTCGAAGTCGGGCAGCACCGGCACCGAGCCGAGCAGCGACTGCGCAGCGACCCAGCCGTAGACGATGCCGAGCAGCAGCCCGGTCAGTGTCGCGGCGACCGTGACGTGCACGGCTTCCAGCAGCACCATCGTGCGCACCTGCCCGCCGGTGAGTCCGATCGCTCGCAGCAGGCCGAGCTCACGCCGACGCTGCACGACTCCGATCGTCAGCAGATTCACCAGGCCGACGGCGGCGATCACTCCCGAGACGGCGACGAGCACCATCATCACCGCGGCGAAGCCGTCGAGAACGGCGAACATCCCCTCCGCCTGTGCGGTGTCGTCGAGCTGGCGCCCGAGCAGCACCTTCGTCGACTCCAGGGCGACGGCGAACATCGTCACCAGGGTCACACCCATCACCACACCGATCGCCATGCGGCTGGAGCGCTCCGGGTACCTCAGGGCGTTCTCGGCGGCCAGGCGCGCCGTCGCCGATCGGCCGAACATGCGACCGACCAGGCGCAGCACCGGCGGCATCACCATCACAGCGCCAAGGGCGAGCCCGGTGAACGAGAGCACTCCGCCCGCGAACGCGATCACAACGCCGAGCGGCGAGACGAGCCCGACCATGACGCCGAAAGCCAGCAGCGCGGCACCGAGGATCAGCAGGATCAGCGCGCCGACGTGGCGCCCCCGGCGGGTGGCGACGTCGTCGAGTGCGCGTTCGACCGATCCGCCGAGCGCCTGCAGCGGGGTGACCGTCAGAACCCGGCGCGAGCCGATCCAGGCGGCAAGCCACGTGGTCAGGGCGACGCCGACCACCGGCAGCATCAGCGCCGGCTGCACCAGGCTGAACTGTTCGGGGGCGCCGGGCAGGAAGCGGTTCGCCAGCAGCATCCCGACGCCCGCGGACACCAGCCCGATGACGAGTCCTGCTCCGGCGCCGATCACGCCGACGACGAACCCCTGCCCAGAGACCTCGGAGCGCTGGGATCGCGCTGAGGCCCCGATCAGCCGCATCAGCGCGATGCGCCTGGTGCGCCCGGCGATGATCGTCGAGAACGTGTTGGCCGTGACGATCGCGGCGACGTACATCGCCACCCCGGTGAGCAGGACCGACAGGATCGCGACCACGAGTGCGAGCGTCTCGCTGTCGCCGATGAACGGATCGGCCACCAGGAACGAGCCGATGTAGGCGGTCACCTCGACGAGGATGACGCCGAATGCGGCGGCGAGTCCGGAGACGAGGATGCTGGCCCCCATGCCCCGCTCGCGCAGCCAGCCGAGTCGTGGCGCCCGAGGCCGCTCAAGGTCGACCCGCGAGACGACAGGGGGCGCGCCGACGACGGCGGTCATGCCGGCACCTCGGCGGCGAGCATGTACGACGAGATCTGCTCGGCGCTTTGTTGCGGGTGGTCGGCGACGATGCGCCCGTCACCGAGGAACAGCACCCGGTCGGCATGGCTGGCGGCGATCGCGTCATGCGTGACCATCGCGATCGACTGGCCGTGCTCTCGGCTGGCGGCGGCCAGCAGCTGCAGCACCTCGCGACCGGTCGCGGAATCCAGGTTGCCGGTGGGCTCGTCGGCGAAGACGAGATCGGGGGCGGTGGCCAGCGCGCGGGCGATCGCCACGCGCTGCTGCTGCCCGCCGGAGAGTTCATGCGGGCGGTGCGTCAGCCGGCTGCTGAGACCGAGGGTTTCGACGAGCCCGTCGATGCGGGCCCGTTCGATGGAGCTGGGCCGACGCCCGTCGAGTTCGAACGGCAGCAGGATGTTGCCGAGCGCGTCGAGCGTCGGCACGAGGTTGAACGCCTGAAAGATGAAGCCGACGCGCCTGCGGCGCAGAATCGTCAGCTCGAGGTCGCCAAGGCCGGTGATGTCGGTGTCGCCGATCCATGCGCGTCCTGAGGTGGGGGTGTCGAGGCCGGCCATGATGTGCATGAGCGTGGACTTGCCAGAGCCAGACGGCCCCATGATGGCGGTGAACTGGCCACGGCGGATGCCGACGCTGATGCCATCGAGGGCACGCACTTCGGCATCCCCGGCGCCGTATGACTTGGTGAGGTTCTGGACGCGGGCGGCGAGGCCGAGGTCCGAGGTGGTGATCTCCATGCCTTCGACGCTATTCGCGGGGTGTGCCCCGCCACATCGCCCCGGCGGCGCATCCCGCGTACATCGCCAGGATGATCTCACCGGGTGATGGTCATCCGACCCCGCGCGTTCAGACCCAGGCGTGCGTCGATACGCCCACGAGGTTCCAGGCGTTGATCGTGACGATCAGCGCGACGAGCGCGCCGAGCTCTTCGGGAGAGAACAGCTGCGCGGCGGCGGCCCAGTCCGCGTCGGGCACGTGGGTCTCGGATGCCCGTGTGATGCTCTCGGTGACGGTGAGCGCCGCCCTCTCGCGGGCGGTGAACAGCGAGGACTCTCGCCAGACCGCGACCGCGGCGATCCGCGCCGCCGTGTCACCTGCCTTGACCGCGTCGGTGGAGTGCAGCTCGACGCAGTAGCTGCAACCGTTGAGCTGCGAGGCCCGCATGCGCACGAGCTCGCGCAGCCGAGCGTCGAAGCGCACGGCATCCAGCTCGCGCACCATCGCATTGTCGAGGTGGGCGAGCGCCTTCGCGAAGTGCGGCGCGACTGTGTCGATGTCGAGACGCACAAGAACGGGGACTGGCTGATCGTTGGTCATGTCTTCAGCATCCGACTGCAGCCACCCATCTGTCCAACAGTTGACGCCGATGAGTATCATCTGTTCTGAATATGGAAATCCATCAGCTGCGCTACGTCATCGCGGTCGTCGACACCGGCTCGTTCACCGCGGCCGCCGAGGCTGTGCGGGTGAGTCAGTCCGGCGTGAGCACGCAGGTGAAGAAGCTGGAGCGCGAGCTGGGTGTCGCCCTGTTCGACCGAAGCGCGCGCCAAGTAACCCTGACGGCAGAGGGTGAGCGGATGCTGCCGGTGATCCGCTCGGCTCTGCAGGCGATCGGCGAGGTGCCTGCAACCGCCGCAGATCTGCGCGGACTGCTGCGGGGCACGCTGCGCGTCGGCGTCGTGTCCGGTCTCACCTGGCCACGACTGTTCGACGCGCTGAGCGAGCTGCACACGGCGCACCCTGGACTCGACATCAGGCTGCGTGAGGGCACGTCCGAGCATCTCACCGCGCAGCTGCGGCGCGGGGAGTGCGACATCGCGGTGGTGGCGTGGGCGCAGCATCCGCCGGCCGGGCTCGAGTCGGCGACCATCTTCGACGACCCGCTGGTCGCCGTGGTCGCCCCTGATCACGCGTGGGCGACGCGCACCAGCATCCGCCCCGCTGAACTCTCCGGCGTCGACATCATCGCCCTGCCCACCGGCACCGGCGACCGCTCGGCGCTGGCCGAGCTGCTGCCTGGGGTCACGCCGCGCTGGGAGGTCTCGACGCCCTGGTTCGTCGAGCGACTCGCCGCGCGCGGCATCGGTGTCGGGATCGTCAGCGACGCCACGCGCCGGCGCTGGACCGAGGTGCGGGCGGTGCCGATCGCGGCGCCGGATGTGCGCTCGCGACTCGGGATCGCGTGGCCGCACTCCCCCACGCGTGCGGCCACGGCGATGCGCGAGCTGCTGGCGGGCTGAGCCGGCAGTCTCCCGCCGACGCCACGCGGTACGGTCGTTTCAGGCCAGCCCGTGCTCGAACGCGAACACGACCAGCTGCACACGGTCCCGCAGCAGCAGCTTGCCGAGGATGCGGCTGATGTGAGTCTTCACCGTCGCCTCGCTGAGGAACTCGCGCGCGGCGATCTCGGAGTTGGACAGGCCCCGAGCGGCGAGCGCGAAGATCTCGCGCTCGCGCTCGGTGAGATCGTCGAACTGCCGGGGCACCGGCTTGGTCTCGGCGGTGAAGTGGGCGAAGAGCTCGCGAGTGGCGGATGCTGCGATCACGCTCGACCCGGAATCGACGGTCCGGATCGCGGCCAGCAGGAACTCGGGGTCTGCGTCCTTGAGCAGGAATCCGCTCGCGCCCTGCTGGATCGCTCTGGCCGCAGACTCGTCGAGATCGAACGTCGTGAGCATGACCACCCGCGGCGGGTCGGGCTGAGCGAGCAGTTCTGCCGTCGCGGTCAGGCCGTCCATCACGGGCATCCGGATGTCCATCAGCACCACGTCAGGTCGCACGCTGCGGATGACATCGAGCGCCTCGCGTCCGTTGCCCGCTTCGCCCACCACATCCATGTCGGGCTGGGATGCGACGAGCATGCGGATGCCGGCGCGGAACAGCGCCTGGTCGTCGACGAGCACGACCTTGATCATGAGACCTCCAGGTCAGCGGGTGGAAGCGGGACTCTGCGCCCCGATCGGCAGGGTGGCCATGACCACGAACGAACCGTGTTCCCGCTCGGCCACGAGCGTACCGCCCACGAGCTGTGCCCGCTCGCGCATGCCGACCACACCGTGACCTCCGCCGAGCGTCGCCGTGCTGCCCACCACCGTGTTGCGCACCACGATGTCGACCCGGTTGTCGAGCCAGGCCAGATTCACGTCGACATCCCCCGCTCCGTGCCGCAGCGCGTTGGTGAGCGCTTCCTGCAGAATGCGGTAGACGGCGAGCTGAATCGCCCCCGGCGGCTCGCCCGGAGGCATCGGATCTACCGTGACCCGCGGCTCGATGCCGGCCTGCCGCACCTGCGCGAACAGCGTCTCGAGGTCGGCGAGAGTCGGCTGCGGTCCGTCGCCCTGGCGATGCCGCAGCTGCGTGAGCAGCATCCGCACATCCGACAGCGCAGAGCGGGCCGTCGTCGCGATCGTGCCCAGCGCCTCCTGCGCGAGTTCGGGATGCGAGGATGCCGCGTACCGCGCCCCATCGGCCTGGGCGATCACGACAGCGAGGGAGTGCGCGACCACATCGTGCATGTCGCGGGCGATGCGCGCACGCTCCTGTTCCTCTGCGGCCATGGTCTCGGCGCGCAGCTGCGCCTCGCGAGTCTGCTGCCCGTGCCGCACCACCCGCCATAGCAGGCCGGCGCCCCAGGCGATCACCAGCGCGAAGCCGACGGTGAGGCCCATCATCAGCGCGATCAGCAGCGTGCGCAGCGCCGGCGGCGCTGGTGCGGTGATGCCGGTGGTGTCGAACTGCAGCAGCGCCATGTAGAGGCCGGCGACGATACCGCCGACGACCGTCGAGCCGCCGCCGAACCACAGCATGCGGCGCGACCCCCAGGCCGACGTCGCGAACAGCACCCCGAAGATCGCCACATTGAACGGCAGCGGCGGGAACCCGCAGGCCATCTGCGCGATCGCGGCCACCCATGCGATGATCAGCGCCAGCGCTGGTGAGAGCCTGCTGATCGCGGCGGCGCCCCACATCACGACGCCGATGATCACGTGGATGCTGAGAACCAGCCATTCCGGCTGCATCCAGGTGCTCAGGCCACCGGAGATGAACGCCAGTGACAGCGGGATCGTGATGAGCGCGCCGAACACGCTGCCGACGATGTCGACGACGAGCCAGGTACGGGAAACGGAGCGGATCACGCTTTCACGCTACGGGAGGTGCGTATGCAGGCGCATCCACCTCGGGATGTATCCGCGTGTTGCTTGCGATGGCCTTCACACCCGGCAGAGGATCTCGCCGTGCGGCACGAGGTACCAGCCGTCACCGTCGGCGGCCCACGTGCGCCAGGCGTCGCTGATGCGCTGCAGCTGATCGCGGGTGGCCAGGCCGTCGCGCTGCAGCTGGCTGGCGAGAGCGGATTCCAGGATGCGATCGGCCCACATCCCGCCCCACCAGTCCCGTTCCGCTGGTGTCGCGTAGCACCACGTGGATGCCGTCGCCGTGACGTCCGTGAACCCAGCAGCCCGCGCCCAGGCCAGCAGTCGCCTGCCGGCATCCGGCTCGCCGCCGTTGGCGCGCGCCGCTTCGCGGTACAGACGCAGCCACTCGTCCAGCTCGGGCAGCAGCGGGAACCAGATGAAACCGGCGTAGTCGGCGTCGCGAGCGGCGACGATCCCGCCGGGCTTGGTGACGCGGCGCATCTCGCGCAGTGCCTGCACGGGGTCGCCGACGTGCTGCAGCACCTGGTGCGTGTGCACGATGTCGAAGGTGTCGTCGGCGAAGCCGAGCGCGTGCACGTCCTCGATGGCGAAGTCGATGTTGCCGATGCCGCGATCGGCGGCGAGCGCCTGCGACAGGGCGAGCGCATCGGCATTGATCTCGGTGGCGGTGACGCGAGCAACTCGGCTCGCGAAGTCGGCCGTGATCGTACCGGGGCCGGCTCCGACGTCGAGCAGGTGCGCGTCAGAGGTCAGAAGCGGCTCGAGATAGGCCGCCGAATTCGCGATGTTGCGGGTGTTGTGCGAGCGCAGCACCGAATCGTGGTGCCCATGCGTGTAAACGGCCATGCCGTCAGTCTGCCGGATCGGCGATGCGCGGCGGGACGCGTGACAAAGCGCTCAGCCGGCGATCAACCGGCGGATCGCCTCGCGGTCGGGCTTGCCGGAGGCCAGCAGCGGCAGCTCCGGCACGACCTCGAGCTGCACCGGGCGTGCGTGCTTGCCGATCTCACCGGAGACGCGGGCGCGGGCATCGTCGAACAGGTGCTCCGAATCACCGCTTCCGCGCGCGACGAAGATAGCGGATGCCTCACCCCACCGCTCATCGGGTATGCCGACCACCACGGCCTGCTCCAGTCCAGGCACACCGCGGACGACCCGCTCGACCCTGTCGAGTGAGACATTGATGCCGCCCGAGACGATGACATTGTCGATGCGGCCGTGCACGCGCACCACCCCATCCTCGACGAGCCCGTGGTCCCCGGTGCGATACCAGCGCACGCCGTCGGCGTCGGTCACGAAGGTCTTGTCGGTGAGGGCCGCGTCTGCCAGGTAGCCGGATGCCAGCATCCGACCCGCGATGCGCAGCTCGCCCTCCACCTCGCGCACGGCAACGCCGTCGAGCGGCACGCCGTCGTATACGCACCCGCCCGCGGTCTCGCTGGAGCCGTAGGTGCGCACGATGTTCACTCCGAGATCGGATGCCCGCTCCCGGACGTGTGCGGGCAGCGCCTGCCCTCCGATGAGGATGGCACGATACGCGCGCAGCGCCGCGAGCACCGTCGCGTCGTCAGCGTCATCGAGGAGCGTGCTCAGCTGCGCGGGGACGAGCGAGGTGTAGAGCTCGTGTCCGCCGGCGTGCTGCAGCGTCACGGCGGCGAAGGACTGCGGGGTGAAGCGTCCATCGAGCATGGCCGGGTGGGTGCCGGCGAGCAGCGAGCGCACCAGCACCTGGAGGCCGGCGACGTATCCGGCCGGCAGCGCCAGCACCCAGCGTCCGGATCCGATGCGCGCCGCGGTCGACTGAGCGCTGGCCCGAAGGGCGTCCGCGCTCAGCACGACCTGTTTGGGGATGCCACTCGACCCCGAGGTCGCGATCACGGCCGCCGTGCCGGCCGGCACTTCCGCGGTGTGCGCCGGCAGCATCCCGAGTCCCAGCGCCGGCCCGCCGTCCAGCGCGGATCGGATGCCCTCGAGCACCTCCAGCGGGTCATCGCCGTTCGTGCGCTCAAGGCTCGTCATCGGCGGCTCGATCAGAAGTGGTACGGGTAGGGCGACCAGTCGGGCTCGCGCTTCTCGAGGAAGGAGTCGCGCCCCTCGACGGCTTCGTCAGTGCCGTAGGCGAGGCGCGTGGCCTCACCGGCGAACACCTGCTGACCGACCATGCCGTCATCGACGGCGTTGAAGGCGAACTTCAGCATCCGAATGGCTGTCGGCGACTTCGTCAGGATCGTGCGGGCCATACTCAGCGCCGCCTTCTCGAGCTCGGCGTGCGCGACGACGCGGTTCACCGCGCCCATCTCGTACGCGCGCTGCGCGGAGTACTCCTCGGCGAGGAAGAACACCTCGCGGGCGATCTTCTGACCGGTCTGTCTGGCCATGTACGCCGAGCCGTAGCCGGCGTCGAAGCTGCCGACGTCGGCGTCGGTCTGCTTGAAGCGGCCGTGCTCGGCGCTGGCGATCGTCAGGTCGCAGACCACGTGCAGCGAGTGCCCGCCGCCCGCCGCCCAGCCGGGGACGACGGCGATGACGACCTTGGGCATGAAGCGGATGAGGCGCTGCACCTCGAGGATGTGCAGCCGGCCGGCGCGTGCCGGGTCCTGCACGGCCGACACGTCCTCGCTGTACTTGTAGCCGTCGCGGCCGCGGATGCGCTGGTCGCCGCCCGAGCAGAACGCCCACCCGCCGTCCTTCGCACTCGGGCCGTTGCCGGTCAGAAGCACGACGCCGATCCGAGGATCCTGCCTGGCGATGTCGAGCGCACGGTACAGCTCGTCGACGGTGTGCGGGCGGAATGCGTTGCGCACGTCTGGACGGTCGAAGGCGATGCGGGAGATCCGCCCGTCGTTCGAGACGTGTGCGGTGATGTCGGTGTACGCCTCGGCGCCCGGCGCCAGGGTCCACTCGGCGGGGTCGAAGATGTCGGAGACGGATGCAGTGGTCACAGCATCCACCCTATTCCGGCAGCTTCATCCGCGCCTCGCGCCGGACCGGCGCCGCCAACCGCTCCCCCATCCGCTCCAGGAATGCGCGCACCTCGTCTGGGGCGACGGCACCCGCGTGCTTGAGCGCGATGCCGACCGGCTTCGCGACCAGCGGGTCGCGATCGTCGGCGAGCATCTCGGCCAGGCGCAGCAGGTCGGCGATCCCCTCGGGGTGTCCCGGGCGGGTATAGGCCAGCGGCGCCGTCATCGCCGTGCGCCGGTGCAGGGGATCGGATGCTGCGGCGAGCGCGAACAGCGGCTCGCGCGACCGGTTCCGCAGGAACACGCCCACCACGCGCGGAGCCGCCCGGTCGACCATGTCCCAGGAATCGATGCTGTCGTGCCGGCGCAGGTACAGCTCGTACCGCTCCGCGCGCAGCGCGTCGGTGATCCGAGGCGAGCGCACCTGGAAATCCAGGACGCAGAACGCCGCCAGACGAGGCTCGTACTGCTGTTCGTCGAGCAGCCGCTCGACCTCTGCGAGGGGCATCCCGGCACTGTGCCGCTGCGCGATGTCGAACAGCGTGCCCATCCGCACGCCCAGGACGCCGCCGACGCCCTTGTAGTGCCGGTTCGGATGCTCGGCGGGGTCTGCCGCCATGTGCAGATCCGTCAGCAGCTCGGCCGCTGTGCTCATCGCGCCAGCGTACCTTCCTCGAATTCGCCAAGGAGTGTCGCGTACGATCTACGCGTGCTGACTCCCCGCCTTCGCCGTTCCCTGCTCGCCCTCACCGCTGCTGCTGCGCTCGCGCTGACCGGCTGCGCTTCCGCTCAGGAAGCCCCTGCCGCCTCCCCCAGCCAAAGCGAAGCGCCCGCGCCATCAGGCGAGTGCTCGTACCCGGCAGATTCGAGCCCGGCGTCGAAGCCGGTCGACGCACCCGATGCTGATCCGGCGGCGACGGGTGAGGTGGCGGCGACGATCTCGACCAGCGCCGGCGATCTGGCAGTGACGCTGGATGCTGACGCGGCTCCGTGCACGGTGAACAGCTTCCTCTCGCTCGGCGAGCAGGGCTACTTCGACGGCACGAACTGCCACCGCCTCACGACTGAGGGCATCTTCGTGCTGCAGTGCGGCGACCCCACGGGCACCGGCACCGGTGGCCCCGGATACTCGTTCGCCGATGAGCTCGAAGGCTCCGAGACCTACGAGGCCGGCACGCTCGCGATGGCCAACGCCGGGCCGAACACGAACGGCTCGCAGTTCTTCATCGTCTACGCCGACACGCCGCTGCCGCCGAAGTACACCGTCTTCGGCCACCTCGATGAGGCCAGTACGGCGATCGTCGCCGGCATCGCGGCCGCCGGCACCGAGTCCGGCGCCCCCGACGGCGCCCCCAAGACCCCCGTCACGCTGGACGCGGTCACGGCCAACTGACGCCGCGACTGTTACGGTCGCAATTTCTCCCGCTTGAGCGTGCCACGTGGCTGCTCAGGTCGCAAAAAGTCCCGCTTCGTCTATTGCGAAGCGGGACTTTCTGCGACCTGAGTGGCCGATGCCGGCCGGCGGGACCCGCCCAGCGGAAGAGTCGGATGCCCTCAGCCGGCGATCCGGGCCCGACGCGCACGGAGGAAACCGTCGATGCCGTCCCAGATCGTGACTCCGGCGATGACGACTCCGGTCAGCACGGCCAGGACGGCCCGTGCGTCAGCATCCACTCCGTTGACGATGAGCGCATCGACGAACTCTGCGTTGAACAGCACGCCCCGACCGAGTGCGGTCAGGCCGAGACTCATCACGCACACCGCGATCGCGGCATTGATGATGGCGAAGCGCTTCGTCCAGCGGCCATGCGCGTAGACCACGATCGCGAGCACGGCCTCGGCGGCGAGCAGCGCGAACAGCACGCCCATCCACCACGGCCACAGCTCGGGGTTGATGATCGTGACTGGCTCGTCGATACCTGCAGGGAACCCGCGGAAGTGATCCCACAGCAGCAGCCCGGCGAAGATCCCGACCATCACGAGTGAGGCGATGAGGTCACCGCGCCCGACGCCCTTCGGTCCGTCCTCCGGCAGCTGGTCGACGCTCCACCGCACGCCGGTGTCGGCGCCGGTGCGCTCGAAGATGGCGAAGATCAGCGTGGTCCAGAACGTCACGTGCACGAGCACCGACAGCCCCACGGCGATCGCCTGGCCGATGATCGATCCGATACCTGCGCCGGAGACCGCCTGCGCGATGGCGACGCCGGCGAAGGCGCACGCCGGGACGATCGCGACCAGCACCTTCAGCAGCCGCCACCACGTGAGGTAGTACTTCGGCCCGATCAGGTGCAGTGGGCGGTCGGCATAGCCGGCGGCGAGGATGCCGGGGTCGCCGAGCTCTGTGAGCACCGCGCGCTCGGCATCCTCAGCGGTCTCTCCGGCCTCGGTGCGGGCGTCGATGGCATCCGAGATCGAGACGTCCAGCTCGTCTCGCACCTCGACCTGCAGGTTCGGCGGCAGGCTGCGGATGGTCGCGGCGACGTAGCGGTCGGTCAGTGTGGCGGTCATGTCAGTCTCCGGTGGGAAGTGCGGCAGTCGCGGCGGCGATGGCGGCGACCTCCTGCGTCAAGGTGGCGGCGAGGCGGATGCCCGCCTCGGAGGTGCGGTAGAACTTGCGCGGACGCGCTTCTTCGGTGTTCCACTCGCTGTCGAGGAAGCCCTGCTTCTCGAGCCGGCGCAGCAGGGGGTAGAGCGTGTTGGCATCGGTGGGGAAGCCGGCGGATGCCAGCTGCTCGAGCAGCCCGTAGCCGTAGCCGGGCGTGCGCAGCAGCTGCAGGCTCGCGAGCACGATCGTGCCGCGCCGCAGCTCCTGCAGGTGGACGTCGAGCTCCGTGCCGTTCATGTCTCACACGGTACTGTGTGTTACACACTATTGTCAATGGCACATCAGCGTACGTCTCACGCATCTAGTCTGAAACAATGGCTTCCGCTCTCGAGATCGTCCGCGTCGACCCGTTCGACGACACCGCCGTGGATGCCTGGTGGCAGGCTTACGCGGTCGCAAAGCGTGCTGACATGGGTGAGGACGCACTGATCTGGACCCGCGGAGAGGCGCGCGCAGAACTGCAGCAGCGCTCGGCGACCACCGAGCGTCGGGCGTACCTTGCGCTGGGTGACGACGGCGCCATCGGCTCGGGCTCGCTCGCGCTTGGCCTGAAGGACAACCTGCATTCCGGCGCCATCGGCGTGACAGTTCCGCCGCAGTTCCGCCGCAGGGGCATCGGCTCGGCCCTGCTGGCGCACATCGAGGCCGAGGCCAGGGCGGCAGGACGGCGGACGTTCCGCGCCGAGACGGCCTGGCCCGCATCCGCCCCTGCCGACGGCTCCGGCGAGCCCGGCCGCGAGTTCGCACGCCGCCATGGCTACGAGATCGCGCTCGGTGACCTGCAGAACAAGCTCGCCCTGCCAGTGTCGGATGCTGTGATCACGTCGCTTCTCGCCGACGCGCCGGCCGACGGGTACGAGATCCGCGGCTGGGTGGGCGCCGTGCCCGAGGAGTTCGTCGCCGACTGGGCGGCGCTGGACGCCATTCTCGACACCGAGGCCCCCACCGGTGAGCTCGACATGGAGGCGTCGTCAGCCGACGTGGATGACCACCGTGCGGACGAAGAGCTGCAGCGCAGGCAGGGGCGAACCTCGTTCGGGGTCGTGGCACTGGCATCCGACGGCCGCATCGCGGCCTACACGCAGATCGTCGTCTCAAGTGACGACGGCAATGCGTACCAGTGGGGCACTCTGGTGCGCCGCGAGGACCGAGCCAACCGGCTGGGTCTGCGCATCAAACTCGAGAACCTCCGGATGCTGCAGCAGCACTCCCCCGATACGCCGCGCATCTACACCTACAACGCCGAATCGAACCGGCACATGCTCGCCGTGAACACGCGCCTGGGGTTCGTCGCGACCGGTCGACTGGCCGAGCTGCAGAAGCGGGTCTGACACGCACCCTCCACCACGGGGCATGATGGACGCATGACGCCACCGCTTGCCGACCTGCTCGCCACGGCCCGCGTGGTCGCACTGCCGATGAACACCCGATTCCGCGGGGTCGACACCCGCGAAGCGCTGCTGTTCGAGGGGCCGCAGGGCTGGGCGGAGTTCTCGCCGTTCACCGAGTACGACGACGCCGAAGCTGCTGTCTGGCTGGCCGCGGCGATCGACTTCGCCTGGGACGAGCAGCCCGCGCCGCTGCGCGAGCGCATCCCCGTGAACGCCACGGTGCCCGCTGTCGAAGCCGGCCGCGTCGCCGAAGTGCTGGCACGATTCGACGGATGCCGCACGGCGAAGGTCAAGGTCGCCGAACGGGGCCAGGTGCTGGCCGATGACATCGCCCGCGTGCGCGCGGTGCGCGAAGCGATCGGCATCGAGGGGCGTATCCGCATCGATGCGAACGGCGGCTGGAACCTCGATGAGGCCGAGCACGCCATCCACGCCATGGCCGAGTTCGACCTCGAATACGCCGAGCAGCCATGCGCCACGGTGCCCGAGCTCGCCGAGCTGCGTTACCGCGTCAAGCACAAGGGCATCCTGATCGCCGCCGACGAGAGCATCCGCAAGGCCGCGGACCCACTCGCCGTCGCCGAGGCGAAAGCCGCTGACCTCATCGTCATCAAGGCGCAGCCGCTCGGCGGCATCCGTCGCGCGCTGCAGGTCGTCGCCGAGACCGGCCTGCCGGCGGTCGTCTCGAGCGCTCTCGATACGGCGGTCGGACTCTCGCAGGGCGCGGCGCTGGCAGCATCCCTGCCCACTCTCGACTTCGACTGCGGTCTCGGGACGGCGTCGCTGTTCGCCGACGATGTCGCCGATGCGCGCCCCGTTGGCGGGTCGGTGTCGGCAGCGCGCGTGAGTCCGGATGCTGCCGCACTCGACCGCCTGGCCGCTGACGCGGATCGTCGCGACTGGTGGCTCGCACGGCTGACGCGCTGCCACGCGCTGCTCGCCTCGAGCTGAACCAGCACGGGCGTCGCTATCGGCGCCGAAGCGTTCAGGCCATCAGCGCCTGAACCAGTCGCCCGAGCACCTCGCCGCTGGTGTCATGCAGCTGCGCGTCGTCTTCGCCTGCCATCGCACCGCGGACGGTCATGCCCTCCCAGACGATCATCAGCACGCGCGCGACAAGCAGCGGATCCATGCGCAGCGCGATGGCGCCCGTGTCGACGATCTCGCGGATGATCTCGGCGATGCTCCCCACCATCTCGCGCTCCTGCGCGAGGTACGCCGCCCCGAAGGCCGGATCCCGCAGCGCGCGGATGCGGATCTCGCTCATCAGCATCACACTCAGGCGGTCATCGCCACCGGCATCCATGATCCGCTGCACGAGCATCACCGGCTCGCACTCCTCGAGCGCGCCGTCGGCGGCCATCGCAGTGACCTGCTCGCGCACCGCACCGAGCCGCTCTTCCGCGACGGTGGCGGCGAGGGTGAGGAACAGCTCGTCCTTCGATTCGAAGTTCGAGTAGAAGGCCCCGCGGGTGAAGCCGGCACGCTCGCAGACCACCTCGACGGTGGCGCCTTCCAACCCCACCTCCGCGAAGATCTGCGCCGCAGCATCCAGCAGCCGAGCGCGCGTGTTCTCGCGGCTGCGTGTCGCGGTCGTCGTCATGACTTCCTCCTGGGTTCACTCTCGCATGTTCACATCCGGCGCACAGCATCCGATGTCGCGGTTCCTTTACGATACAAGAACGTACTGAATACATCTGTGTATCGAACTCAGCCGGAGGAAGCGTGTCCACTCTGCTCTCATCCCTGGGGCGCTGGTCGTTCCGGCACCCCTGGCGTGTACTCGTCAGCTGGCTGATCGTACTCGGCATCGCCGGTGGCGCAGCCCTCACCCTCGGCGCGGGCACGGATGACACCTTCTCGATCCCGGGCACCGAGTCCCAGGCCGGCCTCGAGCAGCTCGAGCGCACCTTCCCACAGGTGAGCGGCACGAACGCCCAGTTCATCGTCGTCGCGGCCCCCGGCGACGACATCACCGATGCCACGTACAAGGAGCACATCGAGGACACGGTAGATGAGCTCGCCGACTTCGACGGCGTGCTCGCCGTCACGTCGCCGTACGACGAGAACATCGACGGGATGGTGAACGACGAGCACACCGCTGCGATCGTGCGCCTGCAATTCGACGGCCAGGTCACCGATGTGCCCGACAGCGTGAAGACCGAGCTGCAGACCGCCGTCGACGACCTCGGCGCAGAGCTGCCTGACGGCTCGCAGACCGCCCTCGGCGGCGACCTGTTCGCCATGTCGATGCCGACGATCACCATCACCGAGGCGGTGGGCGTTGTGATCGCACTGCTCGTGCTGATCGTCACCTTCCGCTCGTTCGTCGTCGCCGGGCTCCCCCTGCTGACCGCCCTGCTCGGCGTCGGAATCTCGATGGCCGGCATCTTCGCCGCCACCGCGGTCGCGACGGTCTCCTCCACCACTCCGCTGCTGGCACTCATGCTGGGACTCGCGGTCGGCATCGACTACGCGCTGTTCATAATCGCCCGCCACCAGGACCAGGTGCGCGACGGCATGGATCCGGAGGAGTCCGCGTCCCGCGCGGTGGGCACCGCGGGATCTGCCGTCGTGTTCGCCGGCATCACCGTGCTGATCGCGCTGATCGGGCTCGGCTTCGCCGGCATCCCGTTCCTGACCACGATGGGAATCGCCGCGGCCGTCGCCGTCGCGATCGCCGTCGCCATCTCGGTGACCCTGACGCCGGCGATGCTCGGCTTCGTCAAGGGACGCGTGATCGGTCGCGTCAAGAAGCAGAAGGCGAAGAAGTCGGATGCTGCCGCCCCTGCCACCCGCAAGACGCGCAGCCCCGCGCCCGACGCGCAGCCCCGCGGCTTCGCCGCCCGCTGGGTCGGCGGCATCACCAAGCGCCCGGTCCTCGTCACCATCGCGGTCGTCCTCGGTCTCGGCATCATCGCCGTGCCCGCCCTCAGCCTGAACCTCGCCCTGCCCAACGCCGGCGTGCTTCCGAAGGGCTCAGAGGCCCGCGTGAGCTACGACCTGACGGCTGAGGAGTTCGGCCCTGGATTCAACGGCCCGCTGATCCTCACGGGCACGATCGTCACGTCCACCGACCCGCTGACACTGATGCAGGACCTCGGCAAGGAGGTCGAGAAGATCCCCGGCGTGCGCGAGGTGGCCCTGGCCACTCCGAACGAGACCGCAGACACCGGCATCGTGCAGATCATCCCCGAGACCGCACCTGACGACCCGGCGACCAGCGATCTGGTGCGCGAACTGCGCTCGCACCACGATGAGTGGCTCGACCAGTTCGGCATCGATCTGAAGGTCACCGGCTTCACCGCCGTGGCGATCGACATCTCCGACCAGCTCGGGGCGGCGCTGCTGCCGTTCGGCATCTTCGTGATCGGCCTGTCGCTGATCCTGCTGGCGATCGTGTTCCGCTCGATCTGGGTGCCGATCACCGCCGCCGTGGGCTACCTGCTGTCGATCATCGCGTCGTTCGGCGTCGTCGCGGCCGTGTTCGAGTGGGGCTGGTTCGCCGACCTGCTGCACGTGGCACGCACAGGTCCCATCATCTCGTTCATGCCGATCGTGCTGATGGGCGTGCTGTTCGGTCTGGCGATGGACTACCAGGTGTTCCTCGTCTCGCGCATGCGCGAGGACTACGTCCACGACCCGGATCGCACCGTCGCCGAGAACCGTCGTGCCGCCGCGATCCGCGCCGTGCGCTCCGGTTTCACGAGCTCGGCCCGCGTGGTCACCGCCGCAGCTCTGATCATGTTCGCCGTGTTCGTGGCGTTCGTGCCAGAGGGCGACTCGTCGCTGAAACCCATCGCGCTCGGCCTCGCCGCCGGCATCGCGATCGACGCGTTCCTCGTGCGCATGACGCTGATCCCCGCCGTGATGGCGATCCTCGGCGACCGCGCCTGGCGCATCCCCGCCTGGATGGAGAAGATCCTCCCGCACGTCGACATCGAGGGCGAGGCCGTCGAGCGCGAGCGGGCTCTCGGGGAATGGCCGGGCGATGACAGCATCCTCGCCGCCGACGACCTCGCGATCGACGCGGCGGGCATCGAGAACACCCGTCTGCGCCTGGCCGCAGGTGACGCGCTCATCGTGACCGGCGCCGCTCCCGCCGCGCTCCGCACGCTGGCGCTGACGCTCGCCGGTCGGGTGAAGCCGGATGCCGGCAGGCTCCGCGTCGCTGGGCACCTGCTGCCCGGTCGCGCCGCCTGGGTGCGCTCGCACGTCGGCATCGCCCTGCTGGGTGGCGCGGACACCGCATCCACCCTGCGGGAGGCGCTGCGCGGCCGTACCGGCCTCGTCATCATCGACGGCATCGACCGCCTCACTCCGCCGGAGCGCGACCAGCTCGCTGCGCGCCTGCGCGACGCCGACGCCGAGATGGCCGTGCTGCTCACGACAGCGGATTCGGACGCTGCGCAGCAGCTGCTGCGCGAGGCCGGCCGACCGGTGGCATCCGTCACCGACCTCCGCGACGCCCCCGCTCCTTCCCCTTCAACAGCCACCCTCACCGACTCCGAGGTGACCGCATGACGCTCCCCATCGAACGCGCGCGCTCGCGCCGCCCCATCACCTGGCTGACCATCATCGGCGTGCTGCTGCTGCCTGCCATCATCGGCGGCATCCTCGTCGCCGCGCTGCAGAACCCGACGGCGCGGCTCGATTCGATGACCGCTGCGGTCGTCAACCTCGACAAGCCAGTCACGATCGACGGGCAGTACACGCCGCTCGGCCGGCAGCTGGCCGCTGGACTCGTCGACGGCTCAGACGAGATGGACTCCAACCTCACCTGGGTGATCTCCAACGAGGACGACGCCGCCGAAGGCATGGCCGACGGCCGTTACCAGGCGATCGTCACGATCCCGAAGTCGTTCTCGGCGGATGCCACGTCCTCTGGCACTGCGCTGCAGGGCGACGGGGATGCGGCAGAACAGGCCGAGATCACCGTGACCACACCTCCGGACGGCCGCGTCGCTGACGGCATCATCACGCAGCAGATCGCCTCGGTGGCAGCATCCACCATGGGCACGATGATCAGCGAGGCGACGGTCGGCAACGTGCTGGTCGGCTTCAAGACCATCGGCGACCAGATCGGCGACGCCGCTGATGGCGCATCGAAGCTGGCCGACGGCGCGAAGTCCGCGGCCGACGGCGCGGCCGAGATCCCCGGCGGGGCGACCAAGCTCGCCGACGGGGCGAACGGACTCGCCGACGGTGCCTCGCAGCTCGCCGGCGGTCTCGGCACCATCTCGAGCAAGGCGCGCGAGGCGGGCGCAGGGGCGACCCAGCTTGGGCAGGGCCTCACCGGCGGGGCGGCAGCGCTCGAGAAGAACGGGCTCGTCCCCGATGAGCTGCTCGGTGCCGCGGATGCCGCGACCACCGCGAGCGACGGGGCCGCCAAGGCCGCCGGTGGCGCTGCTCAGGCCAGCGCCGGGGTGCAGCAGGGACTTGATGCCCTCGCGCCAGGACTGCGCGGACTAGCCTCCTCGTGCGACGCGGACGCGAACGCCGAGTTCTGCGCCCAGCTGTCGGCCATGGCGGGTGCGGCGGAGGGCCTGCAGGGCCCCGCTGCGACGGCCGCAGAGCTTTCGGCTACGGCTCAGAAGGCCGCGACCGGTGCCAACCAGGCATCCGCCGGCACCGCGCAGGGTCTGCGGGCGCTGGACGCCCAGGCTCCGAAGGCGATCGCCGACCAGATGCGCACCGCGGGTGGGGCTGCGATTCAGCTCGGCGGCGGCCTCGGCCAGCTCGCCGATGGCGTTGCGCAGTCCGCCACCGGAGCCAGCGGGCTCTCCAGCGGCGCCACGCAGCTCGGCGACGGCGCAACGGCGCTGGGAGAGGGTGCGGGCGAGCTCGCCACGGGCCTCGACACGCTGGCATCCGGCACCGACGACCTGGCCGACGGCTTGGCAACCGCCGCGACCTCGCTGCCGTCGTTCGATGACGAGCAGTCGACGTCGCTGGCATCCGTCATCGCGAACCCCGTGACGTCGAAGTCGGACTCGGATGCCATGTTCGGGCCGACCACGATCCCACTGCTGGCGTCGGTGGTGCTGTGGTTCGGCGCCCTGGCCTCGTTCATCGCGCTGCGCGCGGTGCCGGGCAGCGCGCTCACGTCGCGCCGCTCGTCGGCCGGCATGGTGCTGCGAGGCTTCTGGCCGGCAGCCGCGAT
Organism: Microbacterium sp. H1-D42; assembly: GCF_022637555.1. Taxonomy (NCBI): domain Bacteria; kingdom Bacillati; phylum Actinomycetota; class Actinomycetes; order Micrococcales; family Microbacteriaceae; genus Microbacterium; species Microbacterium sp. H1-D42. The sequence continues at coordinate 2,886,863 of NZ_CP093342.1, forward strand.
CGGTGCGGGTCAGGGCATTCTGGTGTCGCTGATCGTGCAGATCGTCGCCGGATACGACGCCGCAGCCTGGTGGGGCTTCGCCGGATTCGCCGTGCTCGCCGGAGTCGCCTTCGCCGCGATCAACCAGGCCCTGGTGGCGGTGTTCGGAGGCATCGGACGCTGGGTCAGCGTGCTCGTGGGCGTGCTGGCGCTGGCGACCGGCCTGATCTCGACCATCCCCGGATGGCTGGCCGGTCTCGGCGCAGCCATGCCGACCGATCCCGCGTTGATGGGGCTGGTGGATCCGAGCGGTGCCGCCGCGGCCGGCCTGATCGTCTGGGGCGTGCTGGCGCTCGGTGCCGCGACCCTGGCTGTCGCCACTCGCCGCACGACGAGCGCCAAAGCCGCCCTCGCCACCGCCTGACGGGTAGCGTCGGGGGATGGTGCGGGACTTCATGACGGATGCTGGGCAGCTGCGTGACCTGGAAGGGCAGCAGTACGTCGTGCTGCGGCCGACCGGGGCCGTCGCGACCGAGTTCGATCGCATGCAGGATGCCGCGCGCCGGCGCATCGATGCCGCCGGGCTGTCCGACGCCGTGCGCTATCCGGGGGCAGCGCACGTCACGCTCCGTGGACTGTACGAACCAGAGCGGGTCGATCAGGTGCGGGAAGTCGTGCGCCGATGGGCGGCACGACAGCATCCGATCGAGCTCGCGTTCGACGCCGTCGACTCGTTCCCAGCCCCGTGGCAGATCGTCATCGCACGCCTCGCGCGCACGCCGTCGCTGCTGCACGCGTACGCGTCACTCACCGAGGCGCTCGACGACACCGATCTGCGGCGCATCGGCGAGCTGAGCCTCGACGAGTGGACCTTCCACCTCTCGACGGTCTACGCCAAGAACCTCGATGCTGCGGACTGGGCGCGACTGGCATCCGACACCGCCCACGATTACGCGACGCCACCCGCCGAGACGATCGGCGAGGTCGAGTTCGTCACCTACTTCGACGCAGCCGAGCACCGTGAGGTGTTTCCTCTCGGTGCAGGCTGACCGAACCTCAGCGCGCGGCTTCGACCTTCTTCTTGAAGAAGAGCAGCGGCAGCAGCCAGGTGCCGAGCGCTGTGACGATCCACACGATCAGGGTCGCCAGCACCCACGTGATGATCCCCGAGATCTGGATCCCGCCGGGGAAGAACGACGCGATCAGCAGGGCGACGAAGGTCGAGATCAGGCCGATACCGCCCAGCATCGCGCTGGCGTACTTGCGCGCGACGTTGAAGATGAACGGCGCGAAGATCGCCTGCGCCACCGTGAACACGATGACCGCGATGACGAAGCCGCTCGCAGAGATCGAGAAGCCGTTGAGCGTCCACATGCAGATCAGCAGACCGAGCGCTGCCATCACCAGCGAGATCAGGATGTTGATGAGAAAGCGCAGCACGGCGCACCTCCGTTGTCAGGTGGCTAAGAAGCGAACCGCTTCGCCAGGTCGAGAAGCAGTCTGGCACCGAATCCGGTCGCTCCCTTGGATCGCCACGAATCATCCTTGTCGACCTGCATGGTGCCGGCGATGTCGAGGTGCGCCCACGGGGTCTTCCCGGCGAAGTGGTCGAGGAAGAGGGCGGCGGTGATCGTGCCGGCGTACGGCCCGCCGAGATTCGAGATGTCGGCGATGTCACTGTCGAGCTGGGAACGGTACTTGCGCTCGAGGGGAAGTTGCCAGGCGGGCTCGTCGGTGACGGCGGAAGACGCCCGGACTGCGTCGACCATCCCGTCGTCATTGCCCAGCAGCGCGGCGATATGCCCGCCGAGCGAGACCAGCGCGGCGCCGGTGAGCGTGGCGATGTCGACGATCGCATCGACGTTCTGCTCGTTCGCGAGCGCGAAGGCGTCGCTCATGACCAGCCTGCCCTCGGCGTCGGTGTTCTTCACCTCGATGGTCGTGCCACCGCGGGCGGTCAGCACATCTCCGAGCTTGTAGGCCGCGCCGGAGGGCATGTTGTCGGTGCACATCAGCCAGCCGAGAACTTCGGCCGTGCCGCCGCTGTCACGCAGCCCGGCGAACGCGCCGAGTACGGCTGCCGCCCCGCCCATGTCCATCTTCATCAGCAGGTGCATGGGGTCGCTGGGCTTGAGGCTGATGCCGCCGGAGTCGTACATGATGCCCTTGCCGATCAGCCCGAGCTTTCCGGTCGGCCCACCGGACGGCCGGTACCGCAGCACGATCATGCGCGGCTCCTCGACCGAGCCCTGGTTGACGCCGAGCAGTCCGCCACAGCCCAACTCGATGAGCGCCTGCCTGTCGAAGGTCTCCACCTCGAACCCGAACCGCTCGCCGAGCTCCACGGCGACATCAGCCATGTCAGTCGCCGTCAGGTGCCCTGGAGGGGTGTTGGCCAGATCGCGCGCGATGACGGCCGAGCGCACGGCGATGATCGCCGTGCGCACTGCGGCGGCGTCGGCATCCGATTCCCCTCCCAGATCGAGCGTGAGCGATGTGAGGGGCACATCCTTGGCATCCGACTTCAGCGGCGTGTAGCGGTACCGGGCGAGCAGCGCCCCCTCGACCAGCGCCGAGATCGCCGTCGGGCGGTCGACGTCGCCGAGCTCGATCCGCAGGGCGATGTGCGCGTGCCGCGCGGCCGCGCGCGCGAACGCCGCGGCGGCATCACGCAGGGCAGCTGCGGTCGTCGGAGCGTCGCCGAGGCCGACGGCGATGAGGTCGGGATCATCCGCGCGCGGCAGCACCAGCGTGGCACCCGCCTTCGCCTCGAAACCGGCGGCTGTCAGCGCGGGGCGGTCGAAGGCGAGTCGCTCGGGCACGGGGCCGTCGGACGAGACTCCGAGCCCGATCGCCCCGGCGCCCTCACCGAGCGGCGCGATGCTCACCTGCACGGCCTCGACGGCGGCGAGCGCCGGCACGGCCGGGAAGTCGGTCGGGATCAGCTTGTCAGCACTGCGAGTCATTTCCGTTCTCCTCCGTGTGGAATCGGATGCTGTGATCAGATGGAAACCGGCGACCCTGGGCCCCAGGGGATGCCGAGCAGGAACCAGACGACGAAGAGTGCGGTCCAGGCGAGCAGCATCCACAGCGCGTACGGGATCATCAGCGCGATGATCGTGCCGATGCCGGCGTCCTTCTTGTAGCGCTGCGCGACGGTCACCATGAACGGCAGGTAGACCATCAGCGGGGTGAGCACGTTGACCGGCGAATCACCCACGCGGTAGGCGGCCAGCAGCGTCTGCGGCGCGACATCCAGCGACGCGAAGATCGGGATGAAGACCGGCGCGAAGATCACCCACTTGGGAACCAGGCCCGGCAGGATGAAGTCCAGGATCACGATCACCAGGATGAACGCGAGCAGCAGCACGATCGCCGGCACGCTCGCCTGCTCGAGCAGCTCGGCGGCCGACACCGCGGCGACGGTCGGCAGATTGGTCCAGTTGAACAGCGCGATGAACTGGGCGATCATCAGGAACATCACCAGCAAGCCGCCCAGACTTGCGAATGTCTTCGAGATCGCACGGACGGCCTCGGTGCCGCCACGCAGTGTCTTCGCACCGGCGCCATAGGCGATGCCGCAGACGAGGAATGCCAGCGAGATGATGAACACCAGGCTCGCCATGAATGGCGTGGCGCCGATGATGTCACCGGTCAGAGGGTCGCGCAGCGGCGCCCCCGGCGGCAGGGTCAGCGCCAGGATCACGATGAAGAACGCGAGCAGCGCCCAGCCGGCGAACTTCAGGCCGCGTGCCTCGGCGTCGTGATCGGCGCCCTCGGAGTCATCGGCGATGGTCATCTCGGTGCGGTCGTACGCGCCCAGCCGCTTCTCGGTGACGAGCACTGTCACCAGCAGCGCGACGACCGCCAGCAGCACGGATGACACGATGCCGAAATAGAAGTTCTGCGTCACGTCGATCGGCTCCATGCCGGCAGACGTGAGCACCTCGTTGGTGATCTCGGTCAGCATGCTGTCGCTCGGGGTGATCAGCATGTTGGCGCCGAACGCGGCGCCGACACCCGCGAACGCCGCCGCGAGGCCGGCCAGCGGATTGCGTCCGACCGTGAGGAACGCGGCCGCAGCGAGCGGCACGAGAATCAGGTACCCGGCATCCGTCGCGACCGACGAGAGAACGCCGACGAAGATCAGGATGAAGGCGATCCAGCGCCGCGGGGCGACTTTGACCACCCGACGGATCAGCGCGCCCATCATGCCGGCATGCTCGGCGACACCGACGCCCGCCATCGCGATCAGCACCACGGCCACCACACCGAAGCCCGCGAAGTTGTCCACGAACGAGCTGAAGAAGAATCGCACACCTTCTACGGAGAGCAGGTTGCGGATCGCGAACTCCTGCTCCTGGATCACGTAGTCCGGGATAGCGGCGGGATTGCCGGTGATGGAGTCGTAGACGGTCCATCCGCCGCCGAACATGTCGTTGAAGCGCTGGAAGTCATCTCTCGGGATCGGCACGACCACCTCGTCGGTCACCGAGACGCCTATCCAGGACAGGATCAAGGACAAGACCGCGATGAAGCCGATCAGGTAGACGAACATGATCGTCGGGTCCGGCACCTTGTTGCCGACCTTCTCGATCCAGTTCAGAAAGCCCTTCTGCTGCGCCTCCGGCGCCGTGTCCGCCCCGACTCCCATACCCATCGACTCCTCCGCACAGCATCATTGCGAGAACGGTGCGCCCCTGCGCGGCATCTCACCCCCATGATCGCGAGGGGCGGGCATCGGCGGACACCCCCAGAACTGGGGGTCTCCGCGCGCAGCCTGCCGCCAGCGACAGCCGACCGAGTACGCTCAGCAGCCATGGACCCGGTCGCCATCGTCTTCGTGATCCTCGGTGTCGCGGTGGTCGCCTTCGTCTCGGGCCGCGTCCCGATCAGCGTCGTCGCCGTCGGCGTGGCAGTGGCGCTGTTCCTCACCGGCGTGCTCGATCTGCAGCAGGCGATGGCCGGCTTCGGCGACCCGGTGGTGATCTTCATCGCCACCCTGTTCATCGTCAGCGAGGCGATGGAGAGCTCTGGCGTGATCGCCTGGGCCGGCGACCAGGTCGTCACCAGAGTCGGCACCAATCGCAAGCCGCTGATTCTCGTGCTGTGCCTTCTGACCGCCGTGATCACGGCCCTGATCAGCGTCAACGGCGCCGTGGCGGCGCTGCTGCCACTGGTGGTCATGGTCGCCGCACGATCGGGCATCCCCTCATCGCAGATGGTGATGCCCCTCGCTTTCTCGGCGCACACCGGCTCGATGCTCGCGCTGACCGGCACCCCGGTGAACATCATCGTCTCAGACGCGGCGGCGGATGCCGGCGCCCGCCCCTTCGGCTTCTTCGAGTTCGCGATCGTCGGCATCCCGCTGCTGATCGGCGGAATCCTGATCACCCTGTTCCTCGGCCCTCGGCTGCTGCCGGAGCGCAACGCGCCGTCGGTGCCGGTGGACGTGCAGCGACTCGCCGAGCAGCTGCGCCGGGACTACGCGCTCGGCCCGGACGAAGTCGCCATGACAGCGGGGCGAGGCGCCACAGAGGTGGTCATCCCACCGCGCTCGAAGCTGATCGGCATGCACGTGTTCTGCGGCATGACCACCCCAAGCGGCAGCCTCGTGATCCTCGCGGCGCGCCGCGGCGACGAGACCCTCGATGACCCAGGCGCCACCCTGCAGGCCGGAGACATCCTGCTGCTCGACGGCACCTGGGACGACCTGAGCCTGCACACCTCCGATGATCGCGAGGTGCTGGTCGTCGACTCCCCCGAACGGCTGCGCCGTGGCATCCCGCTCGGCTCTGGAGCACGTCGCACGCTGATCATCTCGGGGATCATGGTCGTGCTGCTGGTCACAGGGTGGCTGCCGACGGCGATCGTGGGACTGCTCGCCGCCGGGGCGCTGATCCTGTCGAAGGTGCTCTCGATCACACAGGCCTACCGCGCCATCGCCTGGACCACCGTGCTGCTGGTGGCCGGCATGATCCCGCTCTCGACGGCCTTCCAGACCACGGGCGCTGCGGCCATGATCGCGGACGGGCTGAGTGCGCTGGTCGGCGATTTCGGGCCCTTCGCAGCCCTCGCTGCGATCGTGCTGCTCACGCTGGTGCTCGGGCAGCTGATCAGCAACACCGCGACAGTGCTGATCATCACCCCGGTGGCAGTGGCGCTGTCCCAGGCGATGGGCACGTCACCGCTGCCGTTCCTCATGGCACTGGCCGTGGCGGGCGCCGCCGCGTACATGACGCCGGTGGCGACGCCCGCGAATCTGATGGTGATGGAGCCGGGGCAGTACCGCTTCGGCGACTATGCGCGCTTCGGCACGCCGTTCCTGATCCTGACCTTCCTGCTCGCGGTGTTCTTCGTGCCGCTGATCTGGCCCTTCTGACCAGACCGTCGGTGCTGCCCATCGACGCTCAGGCCGGCAGCAGTCCGTCCTCCTGCGCGCGGCGGTACAGGTCGACCTTCGTCGAAGCCGGCCGCGCGGCCGCCGCATACTTGCCGCGGATGCGACGGATGTGATCGATCACCGTCTCGACTGACACGAACAACATCCCGGCAACGCTCTCGGCCGTCTCCCCCGACGCGTACAGCATGAGCACCTGCTTCTCGCGCGCGGTGAGCACGGCGAGCGGCAGCTCAGCATCCGACGCCAAGGCAGACGCCCACTCCGCGGACGGTCGCAGGGCCCCCTGCGCGGCCAGTCGGACGGTCTGCACGACAGCATCCACCGGCTCGGACTTGCGGATCATGCCGGCAGCGCCGGCGTACGCCGCCTCACGGATCAGCTGCGGCCGGTCGCCCGCGGTGAAGGCGAGCACCGGCGCGTCGATCGCCGACAGCACGCGCAGGTTCATGGCGGGCGTCGAGCCGTCGGCGAGCGACAGGGCGAGCAGCACGACGTCGACGGCTCGCCGTTTGTGCAGCAGCTCGCGCGCGGTCGACACCGCCGCAACCGTGCGCATGTCGGGCTGCGCGTTGAACAGCGCGGTGACGCCGAGCAGCATCGTGGGATGGCCGTCGATGACGGCGACGCGGATCACCACGAGTGCGCCATGCTCAGCTCAGGCCCCGCTCAACTCAGGCCGGAGTACGCGTGCAGGCCCTTGAAGAAGACGTTGACGATCGTGAAGTTGAAGATCACCGCGGCGAAGCCGGTGATCGACAGCCATGCAGACGGCGTACCGCGCCAGCCGCGCGTCGCGCGGGCGTGGATGTATCCGGCGTAGAGCACCCAGATGATGAACGTCCAGGTCTCCTTGACGTCGAAGCCCCAGTAGCGACCCCACGCAGCCTGGGCCCAGATGGCGCCGGCGATGAGCGTGAAGGTCCAGAAGATGAAGCCGACGACCGTGAAGTGGTACGCCATGTTCTCGAGGCGCGACGCCTCGGGCAGCGTACGCAGGAAGCCGGGCCCTGCGTTCTGCCTGCCTTCGGCGACCTTCCGCTCACGACGCGCCTGCATCAGCTGCAGGATCGACAGCGCGAAGGCGAGGGCGAACAGTGCCGTCGACAGCGAGGCCACGAAGACGTGGATGACCAGCCAGACAGACTTCAGCGGGTCGACCAGCGGAGTCACCTCGGTGTAGAAGCTCGCTGATGCCGCACCGAGCAGCACCAGCACGAGACCGCTGATGAAGCTGCCGAGGTACTTCAGGTCGACGCGAGTGAGCATCAGCAGGTACACGCCCATGATCAGCAGCGTGCCGATCATCGCGAACTCGTACAGGTTCGCCCACGGCACGCGTCCGGCGGCGAAGCCGCGCGTCACGGTCGCGATGAGGTGGAAGACCCAGCCGAGCACCGCCAGCGCCGTGCCGATCCGTGCGAACACGTAGCGCGGCTTCGCGGGCTTGTCTGCCTCTCCGGACGAGACGCCGTCCTGAGAAGTGGCGCCAGCATCCGAGATCTCGCCGCCACCGGCCGCGACCAGCACCTTCGTCTTGACCTCGTCGCTCATCGACGAGCGGCGGGCGAGGTCGAACGCATAGGCGATGAACGACGCCGCGTAGATCGCGATCGCCGTCCACAGCGTCAGGATCGAGATGGAATCGAGGTCGGGCATGTCATGCTCCCTTCGCGGAGGTCTCGCGTCGGGGCGCGGCCCCGTCGAGCAGTCGCTGGTGTCCGTCGACGAGATCGTCGACGGCAGCGGCCAGGGTGGGGTCTTCGCCGCGCGCGAGGCCAGCGTACTCCAGGTGGATGCTGTCGTCATCGGATGCTGTGGCCTTGACCCACATCCGACGACGCGGCACGAACAGGGCGAGCCCGAGGCCCGCCAGCGCGAGCAGGGCGAACACGAGCACCCACGTGGCCGAGGCGTCGTGGTGGATCTGCAGCGACACGTAGCGCTTCACGGACTGCAGAGTGTCCTTCGCGCCCGCGGGCGAGGCATTCTCGAACGTCACCGTGCCGAGCCCGTTCGGCAGGTCGGCGGTCTCACCCGGCTGCAGTTCGATCGAATCGACATCGGTGGTGCGGCCGGTCAGCTTCTCGAGATCGTCGGTGTCCAGCTCGAAGACCGACACCGGATTGCCGCCATCGATGCCGAGGTCGCCCTGATAGACGTCGAGTGTGAGCAGCGGCAGGTTCAGCGCGCCATGCGCCGAGGCGTAGGCGCCGGACTCGAGCTTGACCACGGTGGGGTACAGGAACCCGATCATGCCGAGCTGCTCCGGCATGCCGTCGGTGACCTTGATCACGCCGAGCGAGGTCATCGCGCTGTCCTGCGGCAGGAACTCGACGGGCTGGCTGAGCACGGTCTCGCCCTCGGCGTTGCGCACCGTGATGGTCGGCGCGTAGCCGTTGCCAAGCAGGTAGACGCTGTCGCCGGCGACGTTCAACGGGTGGTTGACCTCGATCTTTCCCTCGCTGGTGGAGCCGTCGGTCTCTTGGACGGTCACGTTGGCTGCGAAGTTGCCGGCCTGTCCTGCGCCGGGCTTGCCGAAGTCCTCGTAGGTGATGTCGAACTTGTCGAGCGTGACCGCGTAGGGCTTGAGCGCATCATCCGAGACGAAGCGCCCCCGGTTGATCGAGTTGTAATCGATCAGCGTGTTCACGAAGCTCGAGCCCTCGATGACGACCTTCTGCCCGGTGTAGGCGAACCCGCCGCCGAGACCGACGGTGACCAGCACGCCGACGAGCGCGATGTGGAAGATCAGGTTGCCGGTCTCGCGCCAGTAGCCGCGCTCGGCCGACGCCGAGAACGTGCGCCCTCGGTCGTACCGGGCGACGCGATATCCGAGCGCCTTGAGCTGCTTCGCGGCGACGTCGATCGCGCCGGATGCCTCGGCGTCAGCATCCGACGCCGCCGCTCCCTGCAGCGGACGCGCGACGGAGCGGTGGTCGTCGAGTCGTGCGAGCCGCGCCGGCGTGCGCGGCGGCAGTGCGCGCAGCGCCTTCGCGTGGTGCTTGATGCGCGGGATGATGCAGCCGATCAGCGAGATGAACAGCAGCAGGTAGATGGCCGAGAACCACGGCGACGAGTACACGTCGAACATGCTCATGCCGTCGAGGATCGGAAAGAGATCCGGGTTGTTCTGCTTGTACTGCACGACGCCGTTGGGGTCGGCGGTGCGCTGCGGGAAGATCGACCCCGGAATCGCCGCGATCGCCAGGATCAGCAGCAGCACCAGCGCGACGCGCATCGACGTCAGCTGACGCCATCCCCAGCGCAGCCAGCCCACGAATCCGAGCTTCGGCTGGTTGATCTCGGTGTCGGCCTCGACCGAGTCGATGTGGTCGGCGGGGCGACGCGGGTCGGTCGCTGCCGAAGCACCGGTGCGGTTCACTCGAGGGGCCTTCTTCTTCACGGGCTTCTCAGCCCGTTCGTCGTCAGATGGGGAGGATGACACTGGCCATCACCGCCGTCAGTCTCGACATGATCTCGGTCCAGATGCCCGTCGCCATCAGCACGCCGAGCACGATCAGCAGCACACCGCCGATGATGTTGACGACGCGGATGTGGCGACGGACGAAGCCGACGGCGCGGGTCGCCCAGCCGAAGCCGAGCGCGAGCAGCAGGAAGGGGATGCCCAGACCCAGCGAGTACGCGACGCCGAGCAGGGATGCCCGCCACGGTGTGCCCATGTTGAACGACAGCGCGACGATCGCGGTGAGGGTCGGGCCCATGCACGGTGCCCAGCTGAGACCGAGAGCGACCCCGAGCAGCGGTGCACCGATGAATCCGGTCGTCGACTTCACGTGCATCCGCATCTCGCGCTGCGCGAAGCCGAAGTACCCCAGGAAGATGAAGCCCATCGCGATGATCAGCACGCCGAGCACCTGCGTGATGATGCCTGCGTACTCCAGCACGAAGATCCCGAACGTGCCACTGAGCGCGGTGATGCCGACGAAGACCACCGTGAAGCCCAGGATGAAAAGGAGCACGCCCAGCAGCATCCGACTGCGCGTCGTCGCCTGCGTCTGAGTGCTGCCGGTTGTCTGCGCGCCGGAATTCTGCGCGTCGGAGCTCTGCCCCACTGCTCCCCCGATGAAGCCGAGGTAGCCGGGTACGAGCGGCAGCACGCAGGGGGACACGAACGACACGAGTCCGGCGAGCATCGCCAGTGGGATCGCCAGCCAGAGGGCTCCGGCGCCGATGACCGCCTCGGGTGTCACGCCTTCTCCTTGAGCACGTCCTGGATGATCGTCGACAGGATCGAGGTGCCCTCGATCGGTCCGATGATGCGGGCGGCGACCCTGCCCTGCTTGTCGAGCACGAGGGTGGTCGGCGGTGCCTGGATCGGCGTGACCTTCGCGAAGGCGAGCTTGGCCTCACCTGTGGTGGCGTCGATCAGGCTCGGATAGGTGATGCCATAGGTCTTGGCGAACGCCTTGGCCGTGTCGGGCTGGTCGTAGATGTTCACGCCGATGAAGGCGACGTCGTCACCCTGGTGCTTCTGCCAGACGGCCTCGAGGTCGGGGGCCTCGATGCGGCACGGGCCGCAGCCCGCGTACCAGAAGTTGACCACGGCGACCTGGCCGCTGATGTCGTCGCTCGAGAACTTCTCGCCGTCCTCGGTCACACCGCCGAAGACGACGGGCTCATCGCGCTCCGCGGGCGGGATCTCGCTCGTGCGGAAGTCGGCAGAGGTGTATGCCTTCTCGTCGCCGTTGAGGAATGCCTCGGTGGCCGGGTCAGGTGCGCAGGCGCTGAGGCCGATGGCCAGCACCGCGGCGAGTGCGGCTCCCGCGACGGTCAGCGAGCGGCTGCGACGGGCAGCGCGACGGGCGTGAACAGGTGAGGACACGCTGGGAATCGTACGCACGTTTCCTATGCGCGCTCTGACATCGTGCTATGCGATTCGTGCACGATAGCGCCCCCGCGGTCACGACGAGAAGCCCTCCAGGATGTCGGCGACCTCGGCGCGGAAACGCGGGCAGGTCGAGATGTCGTGCGCGGTGCAGTTGAACGCGTGCTCGGCCATGGCCTTCGAGTGCCGCATCTCGGCCATCCGCCGGTCGAGGTCGTCGAGATGCGCCTGCAGCACGCTATGCCGCTCCGCCGAGTCGCGGTCGAGCAGATGGGCGACCTGGTCGAGGCTCATGCCGGCCGCCTTGCTGCGCACGATCACGGCGATCCGCACCACGTCGTCCTCACCGTAGCGGCGCCTTCCCGCGGCATCCCGATCCGGCGAGAGCAGACCGACTGTCTCCCAGTGCCGCAGCACGCTGGTGGGCATGTCGAAGCGGGAGGCCACGTCGCCGACGGACCACACAGGGGCAGGACTTGACTTCATGTTGACATGAAGTCACAGACTGGGTCGAAACACAACCTCAACCACCCAGGAGGACTGAAAATGCGCGAGGTCATCATCATCGGGGCCGGCCCCGCCGGCCTGCAGGCGGCACTGACGCTCGGACGAATGCACCGCACAGCCCTGGTCATCGACTCCGGCGAGTACAGGAACGGGCCGGTGCAGCACATGCACAACGTCATCGCCGATGACGGCACGCCCCCGGCCGAGTTCCGCGAGAGGGCTCGCCGCCAGCTCGCCGAGTACGCCACCGTCGAGTTCCGACACGGGTCAATCACCCGCGTCTCCCCGATCGACGGCAGCTTCGAGGCGATCTTCGCCGACGGAACCGTCGAGCGATCGACCCGTGTGCTGCTCGCCACGGGCATGGCCGACGACCTGCCGCCGGTGCCGGGGCTCGCCGAGCTGTGGGGACGGCACGCGTTCAGCTGCCCGTTCTGCGACGGCCACGAGTACGCGGGCCGCCGCATCGGCGTGATCGGCGGGAGCCCTCGCGTGGAGCACCTCGTGAAGCTGCTGAAGCCGATCGTGTCGGACATCATCGTCTTCGACGACGGGGAACTCGCTGACGAGATGCGGTCGCAGCTGGAGACGTTGGGGGCGTCCGTGCACTCCGCGACCGTCGAGTCCGTCACCGACCACGACAACGGCGTGCGCATCACCGCCGGAGGACCGGTGGACGTGGACGGACTGTTCGTCGCCGCGGGAAGCGCCCGGCAGCGCGCACCGTTCGCCGAGCAGCTCGGGCTGACCATGCTCGACAGCGGCGCCATCGAGATCGATGAGTTCGGTCGCACGTCACTGCCCGGCGTCTCGGCCGCGGGCGACCTCGCCCACCGGGCGGCACTGCCCGGTGTGATGGCGGCGGTGATGGTCGCGGCAACCGCGGGGCAGCTGGCGGCCGCCGGTCTCGTGCAGGAGCTCGCCGGCTGAGGGGATCCGACCCGGCCTGGGCTCAGATCGCGTCCGGCCCGGGACAGACCACGCCCGGGGCAGACCACGCCGGGCGTCAGACCGCGCCCAGGTCGATGCCCTTCGCGGCCGGCTCGACGTAGTCGACTTCACGCCAGACGTCGCCGACACGTTCGAAGCTCGTCACGCTCGACAGCGCGCAGCGGCGGGTGCGCGGATCGTGACGCAGCTGCAGACCCGCGACCGACAGGTGGGTGATCCAGATCGGCGCCTGATGCGACACGAACACGACATCGCCGGCATCCGTCTCGTGCCATGCCTCGTTCATCGCCGCCAGCATCCGCTCGGCGATCGAGACGTACGGCTCCCCCCAACTCGGCACCGACGGACGCCGCAGGTGCCGCCAGTTCCAGGGGTTGCGCAGGGCGCGCGACATGCGCTGGCCCTCGAAGATATTGGCCGGCTCGATGATGCGCTCATCGAGCGCGGGCGTCAGGCCGAAGATCTCGGCGAACGGCGCCGCGGACTCCTGCGTGCGCTCGAGCGGCGAGCAGCGCAGTTCACCGAGCGGGCGGTCCTGAGACGCCACGTACTCGGCCGCCGCCAGCGCCATCTGCCGGCCAGCCTCGCTGAGGTGATATTCGGGGAGGCGTCCGTAGAGCACACGCGCGGGGTTGTCGACCTCGCCGTGGCGCACCAGATGCAGTCGGGATGCCGTCATGACGACCTCAGGCGCGCTGGTAGCGGGCGCTGCCGAAACCGAGGATGAAGAACCCGATCACCGAGAACATCCACAGCAGGAAGAACGAGAACGCTCCGCCCTTGCCGAATCGGTCGCCGAGCTTGAACGCCACGACGATGCCGAAGATCCAGCCGACGATCGGGATCAGGTACAGCAGCGAGAACCATCCGGACATGCCGGCCACTTTCACGAGGAAGATGACGTTCACGATCGGGATCAGCGCGAGGATGCCCGGATATCCCGCCTTGCTGAAGACCTTCCACAGTGCGACGGCGTAGAGCACGTAGAACACCAGCGCGACCACTCCTCCCACACCCGAGAAGATCAGCTCGTACATGCGGTTGACGGCGTCAGTGGCGTTCTCAGTCAGGGCGACGTGCATGAGTGTGAGTGTAGTCGGCCGTGTCCACTGCGCCGATGATGGCACGCAGGGCGTTCATGTGCCGCTCCAGCGCACGACGCCCCTTCACCGTCGAGGTCACCCAGGTGCGCGGCCGAGCGCCGGCGTACCCCTTGGTGACCTTCACGTAGCCGAGGTTCTCGAGGTGAGCGATCCCCTTCGACACCACGGAGTCGTCGGCTTCGATCAGGTCACGCAGAGTCGCGAAGTCGAGCTCCTGGTCCTCCGCTAGTGCGGCGAGCAGCGAGAGGCGCACCGGCGTCATCAGCGCCGGGTCGAGGTCATGCCTGGGGTGCGCCATCGCCGTGTCCGGGAAGGAAGGCGGCGCCGACGAGGGGCATCGCGGCGAGCGCCGCCGCGACGCCTGCCATCAGGAGTGTGGCCGCGACACCGGCGACCATGAGGACGGCGAAGAGGAACATCACCCCGGCCGCGACGCCGAACGCCGTCCACTGCGCCCACGCCCATTCGTAGCCGACGTGATGCAGACTCCAGGTGGTGCCGCGCGCGGCGAGGACGATGATGGCACCGAGGAGCACGAGCATCGTGATCGCCCACATCAGCACGGGCACGAGCACGCTCAGACACAGCGCACCGAATCCGACTCCGAGCAGCAGTGTGATGACCCGGACGCCGCGGGACAGTGGCCCTGGTTCGAGCCTCACGCGCGAGCCACTTCCCCCTCGCGCGATGAGCATCAGCGGGCGGGCCCCGAACACGGCGAATGTGGCCGCGGCGTAGACGAGCGACAGCCACCACGGATAGCCGACGCGCAGTCCCCACAGCAGCACAGCGAGGAGCGCCGCCGCAAAGACGCCGATCGCCCACCACTGCCCTCCGAGAATCCGCGACCGGCGCCTGTGGCGCTCGCCGGCACCGCTGATCAGCGCCGAAGAGATGATCATCGGGGGCAGCACCATCGCCATGGTGTTCCCTCCCAGCACAGCACGACCGCCGTCGATCGATCCCGTATAGACGAAGATCCCGACGTATGCCGCGAACATCACCGAGTACAGCAACTGCAGCACGGCATCACCGCGGGGCTCCTGGGCCACGCGCGCCCGCACCCGCTCGACCGCGCGCACGGCGTCGACAGCATCCGCCCTGGGCAGTCCAGAATCACTTTCCATCTGGAAACTATATGCCGCACGGCAAGTAGGTACAACCCGCATGCCCCCCCCAGCAGCGCGGTTCGCACCGCCACGTAGACTGGGCAGGTTCCATTTCCCGATCAGGAGGAAGTTCCGTGCTTCGCACACACACGGCAGGCTCATTGCGAGCCGAGCACATCGGTCAGACCGTCACCCTCACGGGTTGGGTCGATCGTCGCCGCGATCACGGAGGCGTCGCGTTCATCGATCTTCGGGATGCGTCGGGAATCACCCAGGTCGTCATCCGCGACGAAGAGGTGGCGCACCCGCTGCGCAGCGAATTCGTGCTGCAGGTGACCGGCGAGGTCTCGCGTCGCCCCGCCGGCAACGAGAACCCGAACCTCCCCACCGGAGAGATCGAGCTCATCGCATCCGACGTCGTCGTGCTCAACGAGTCGGCGCCCCTGCCGTTCCAGGTCTCGAGCGGTCTCGCCGAGACCGACCCGATCGGCGAGGAGGTGCGCCTCAAGCACCGCTACCTCGACCTGCGTCGCCCCGCCCCTGCCGCCGCGATGCGCCTGCGCTCGAACGTCTACAAGGCGATCCGCGATGAGCTGCACAAGCGCGAGTTCGTCGAGGTCGAGACCCCGACACTGACCCGCTCCACCCCTGAGGGCGCGCGTGACTTCCTGGTGCCTGCGCGCCTGCACCCCGGCAGCTGGTACGCACTGCCGCAGTCGCCGCAGCTGTTCAAGCAGCTGCTGATGGTGGGTGGCCTGGAGAAGTACTACCAGATCGCGCGCTGCTACCGCGATGAGGACTTCCGCGCCGACCGCCAGCCCGAGTTCACGCAGCTCGACATCGAGATGAGCTTCGTCGACCAGGAGGACGTCATCGAGATGATGGAGTCGCTCATCGTCGCGATGTGGAAGACCATCGACGTCGACGTGCAGACCCCGCTGCCGCGGATGACCTACGCCGATGCGATGGCCAAGTACGGCTCGGACAAGCCTGACCTGCGCTTCGGGCTCGAGCTCGTCGAGGCCACCGACTACTTCAGCGAGACCCCGTTCCGCGTGTTCCAGTCGGAGTACGTCGGCGCGGTGCTGATGCCCGGCGGCGCCTCACAGCCCCGCAAGGTGCTCGACGCCTGGCAGGACTGGGCCAAGCAGCGCGGCGCTCGCGGTCTTGCGTACGTCCTGTTCAACGAGGACGGCACGCTCGGCGGTCCCGTCGCGAAGAACCTGTCCGAGGCTGAGCAGGCGGGTCTCGCCGAGCTCGTCGGCGCGAAGGCTGGCGACTGCGCGTTCTTCGCCGCCGGGTCCGCGAAGGACTCGCGCGCTCTGCTCGGCGCCGCACGCGTCGAGATCGGTCGCCGTCTCGGCCTGCTCGACCCGAACGTCTTCGCGTTCACCTGGGTCGTCGACGCACCGATGTTCGAATCGGCGTCGGATGCTGTCGCATCGGGTGACGTCGCCGTCGGCGCCGGCGCCTGGACGGCCGTGCACCACGCGTTCACCGGCCCGAAGCCGGAGTTCGCCGACACGTTCGACACGGATCCTGCTTCGGCTCTCGCCTACGCGTACGACATCGTCTGCAACGGCTCTGAGCTCGGCGGCGGCTCGATCCGCATCCACCGCGAAGACGTCCAGAAGCGCGTGTTCAAGGTGATGGGCATCAGCGAGGAGGAGGCTGACGAGAAGTTCGGCTTCCTGCTGGAGGCGTTCAAGTTCGGTGCTCCCCCGCACGGCGGGATCGCGCTGGGCATGGACCGCGTCATGCAGCACCTGACCAAGACGGAATCGATCCGCGAGGTCATCGCGTTCCCGAAGTCGGGCAACGGCTTCGACCCGCTGACCGAGGCGCCCGGCACCATCACGCCAGAGCAGCGTGCCGAGGCCGGCGTCGACTTCATGCCAGAGGACGAGACCGAGGAGGCTCCGGCCGGAGCCTGACGCCGACGCGCAGCATCCGCTTCACCGAGACCCCCAGTCGCCGCGCTGGGGGTCTCGGCGTCTGCGGGCGAGCTGAGAGACTGAGCGGCTGAGAGACTGAGAGACTGAGGGCATGCTGGCATCCCTACCCGTTCCCCACCCGTTCGACTCGCGGGCCGGGCGCGCAGTGCTGCGTCGCGCGGAAGTGGCTGACACCGATGCGATCATCGGGCTGCTCGCAGACGATCCGATCAGCGCAGCGCGGGGCGATCAGGCGGTCGAGGCCGATCGGCCGGCCTATGCCGCCGCGCTCGGCGAGATCCTCGACGACCCGTCCAATGACCTCGTCGTCATCGAGCTCGACGGCACCGTCGTCGGCACCCTGCAGCTCACGCTCATCCCCGGGATGGCCCGACGCGGCGCCAAGCGCCTGCTCATCGAGGCGGTGCGGGTGCGCAGCGATCTGCGCTCATCGGGCATCGGATCGGCATCGATGCGCTGGGTCTCAGAAGATGCCGCGCCCGCACTCGGTGCCGCATTGATCCAGCTCACCTCGGACGCCGCCCGCACCGACGCTCACCGCTTCTACGAGCGCCTCGGCTACACCGGATCGCACATCGGGTTCAAGTACGCCGTTCCGCGCTGAGACGGAGGTAGTCCGAGCCGCACTCGCGACGACATCGGTGGCGTCACTTCATCGCGCCGGCGACCATTCCCTTGATGAAGTTGCGCTGCAGGAACAGGTAGGCGAGCAGCACAGGCACGACCGACAGCAGGGACGCCGCCGCTGCCGCGCCCGGATTGCTGCCCTGCGAGGCGAAGAAGTTCGCCACTGCGGGGGCGATCGTGCGCGTCGCGGGCTCGCGCAGGAAGTACGTGCTCAGCGCGAACTCGTTCCAGATCGCGACACCGGCGAGGATGGCGACCGTCGCCGTGACGGGCTTGAGCATCGGGAACACGACGCGGAAGAGCACCTGCAGCGAGTTCGCGCCGTCGACGGTCGCTGCCTCTTCGATCGAGATCGGCAGGCTGCGCATGAACGCGGTGTACAGGAACACCGCCAGCGGCAGGTTGCCCGTCACCATCACCAGGATGATCCCCCAGTGCGTGTTCAGCCCGCCGATGCCCTTCATCAGCGTGTACAGCGGCACCAGCACTGACAGCGGCGGGATCATGATCAGCGCGATGATCCCCGCATAGACCAGCTGGTTCCCGCGGGTGATGCGACGGGCCAGCGGGTACGCGGTGAGTGCGCCGAGCACGCACACCAGCACCGTCGAGATCACCGTCACGATCGCGCTGTTGCCGATCGCGGTGAGGATCTGCCCCTGCTCGAGAGCCGTGGCGAAGTTCTGCCAGTAGATGTCGCTTGGGAGAGTCCAGGGCGAGGACAGATCCGACTTCGGCTTGGCCGCCGTGGTGATGCCGAAGTAGAAGGGCAGCAGCTGCAGCAGCGCGACGAAGCCCAGCGCGATGTAGATCAGCACCCGTGAGGGCGTCGAGGCGTCCTTCACTGCTCCACCCGCTTTCGGTTCAGCAGACTGTTGAGCACGAAAGTGGCGACCGCGATCAGGATGAACAGCACCACACCCATCGACGCGGCGTAGCCGGCGGCCTGACTGGAGAAGTAGGTCTCGCCGATCAGCGTCGACACCGAGTGGGTCGAACTGCCAGGGCCTCCCCCGGTGAGCACTTGGATCACGTCGAACAGCTTCAGTCCGCCGATGAGGTTCAGCACGATGCTCGTCGCGAAGGCCGGCTGCAGCAGGGGCACGGTGATGCTGCGGAACCGCTGCCACCACCCTGCTCCGTCGAGCTGCGCCGCCTCGTAGTACTCGGTGGGAACGGCCTGGAGCCCTGCGAGATAGATGACCATCGAGATGCCGACGAACTGCAGCGAGTTCACCGCAACGATCACAGTGACGCCCACGGACGCATCCGCGAGCCACGCCACCTTGTCGGCACCCCACAGGGCCCGCAGGTCGTTGAGCGCCCCGTTGTTGTACCGGAAGATCAGGTAGTACATCGTGCCGAGCACGACGGGCGAGACCATCACCGGAAGGTAGATGATCGCGCGCATCAGCGATGCCCCTCGAACGATCCGATCGAGCACCACGGCGAGCCCGAGTCCCAGGATCTGCTGGATGATCGTGCTGCCGACGCCGTAGATGAACGTGTTCAGCAGCGCGGTTCGGAACACCTCGTCGCTGAGCAGCCGTGCGTAGTTGTCGAACCCGACGAAAGCCCTGCTCGGGCTGTAGCCGTTCCAGTTCGTCAGCGACAGGCCCATGCCGCTGATCAGCGGATAGATCGAGAACACCGCGAACAGCAGCAGCGCAGGCGCATACAGCCAGTTGAGCCTGCGAGGGAAGAGGGTGTGTGCTCGAGGGCGCCCCGACTGCACTACTTCTGCCCGTACAGCGTGCCGAAATCAGCCTTCGTCTGCGACACCGCGGAGTCCACCGTGGTCTGCCCTGTGATGATTCCGCTTGTCGTCGTGATCAGCGTGTTCCACATGCCGTTCGGCAGGTACGCACGGTCGAAGTACGGAACCATCCGCACATCTCCCGGGGTGAAGAACTGGGCGTAGCTGTCGGAGAGATCGCCCAGATCGACATCAACCCCGGTGAGCCCGGCCGGATTGCCGTCGTCGCCGGCGAACTTGCCGATGTTGTCCGGCTGGGCGAGGAAATCGAGGAAGTCGAGCGCCTGCTCCTCGTTCTTGCTGTCCTTCCACACGCCGAGCGCGACGCCCTCGCCGCCGATCAGGTACTCCGGATCGCCGTTGACGGCCGGCACCGGGATGAATCCGAGCTGGGCGTCGGGCACGAACTCCTGAGCGCTGAGGACGAGGTTGTTCTGGATCATCACGAACGCTGTGGTTCCCTGACCGAGCGCAGTGGCGATGTCATCACTGGTGGCAGCAGAGAAGTCAGGGTTGAAGTAGCCCGCCTTGGTCCACTCCTCGATCTTGTCGAACATCGCCGTGAAGCCGCTGTCCACGAAGGTGCCGTCGGCGAGCTCGTCGGACTCCTCGTCGTTGAATGAACCTGAGCCCAGCCAGTCGGCGATGTCGCCGGCGAACCAGTTGTCCTTGCCCGAGCTCGAGATGGGAACGATGTCGGCGGCCTTCGCCTTCGCGAGGGCGTCGTCGAAGGCGTCGATGGTGCCGAGCGAGGCCGGGTCGACGCCGAGATCCTTCAGCACCGTCTTGTTGTAGAGGATGCCGGCGACGTCGGTTGTCAGCGGCAGCGCGAAGAACTCGCCGTCGTCGTTCTTCATCGTCGTGTCGAGCACGGGGTTGAGCTTGTCGGCCCAGGGCTGATCCTGCAGCGGCTCGAGGAACTCGCTGTAGCGCAGCAGCGACCAGCCGTGCGTGGCCCAGATGTCGGGCAGATCCCCCGAAGCCATCCGCACCTTCATGTCGCCCTCGTAGTCCTTGCCCATCGGCGCGACATCGATCTTGACGTTCGGGTTGTCGGCCTCATAGGCCTTCGCCAGCGCGCTGAGGGACTCGAACCGTGGCGAGTCCGCGGCCATCGCGGACTGCAACTCGAGAGTCACGTCCCCGCCGCCATCACCGGAACTCGAACATCCGCTCAACGCGATTGCTGCGACGATGACGCCGGCCACCCCGACCATCATCTTCCTGCCCTGCGACATCATTGTCCCTCCTCGATCGGCTGACGATAGCGCTGCCCCTGCGCACGCTCCGGAGTCTACGCGGGGAGACTCGCGCCGGATAGCCCCGTGACGCGCGAGTCCGATTCCGCATCACATGCCGAGCGCAGGCACGATGTTCTCGTTCCACACGTCGACTCCGAGCTTGCCGATCAGCGCCACCACGACGATCAGGAACACCACGCGGATGAACTTCGTGCCGTTCGAGATCGCCATGCGCGAGCCAAGGTAGCTGCCCGCCATGTTGGCGAGGGCGAGAATGCCGCCGAGCAGCCACAGCACGGCGCCGTGCGGAATGAACAGCAGCAGTGCGCCGAGATTGGTGGCGAGGTTGACGATCTTCGCCTTTGCGCTCGCCTGCAGGAAGTCGTAGCCGAGCAGACTCACCAGGGTGATCACGAGGAACGTGCCGGTGCCAGGGCCGATCAGCCCGTCGTAGAAGCCGATCATCAGTCCGGCCGCACCCGCGGCGATGTGGTGCTTATGCCCGTGGAAGCGCAACATCGTCGTCGCGCCCATCTGGGGCCGGAAGGCCGTGAACAGCGCGACGGCAAGCAGCGCGATGACGATGATCGGCTTGAACGCGGATGCCGGAAGCACGATGGCCACGGCGGCTCCGCCGAACGATCCGAGCAGCGCGATCAGTGCCATCGGAATAGCTGTGCGCAGATCGGGCTTCGCGCGACGGTAGAAGGTCGCAGCGCTGGTGCTCGTGCCGAACACCCCTGCCAGCTTGTTGGTCGCCAGCGCCTGCACGGGGCTGATGCCGGGGATCAGCAGCAGCGCCGGCAGCTGCAGCAGGCCGCCACCGCCCACGACGGCATCCACCCAGCCGGCTCCGAATGCGGCGATGACCACGAGCGCGAGCACGCCCCACGTGAGCTGTTCCAGGCCGAGAAGCGCTCCGATTTCCATCACCTCTCAGGATGCCAGATCCGCTAACGTGAGCGCAGGAGCGAAGATGCTCCGCACCCGCGAGAGACGAGGTGCCCTTTATGGCAGGCAAATTCGAGCTTTACACAGACAAGGACGGCGACTGGCGCTTCCGGCTGAAGGCAGGCAACGGCGAGGTCATCGCGACCGGTCAGGGCTACGCCTCGAAGTCGAGCGCTCTGAACGGGATCGACTCCGTTCGCCGCAACGCCGCCGACGCAGAAGTCGTCGAGACCGAAGGTTGAGAACAGCGGAGGGCGGGATGCTGTCGCATCCCGCCCTCCGGCATGTTCACAGCACGCGTGAGAGGAAGTCCTGCGTCCTCGGATGCTGAGGATTCCCGAGCACCTCGCGCGGGTCGCCCTGTTCGAGGATGTGGCCGCCGTCCATGAAGATCAGGCGATCGCCGACTTCGCGGGCGAAGCCCATCTCATGCGTGACGACGAGCATGGTCATGCCCTCTTCTGCGAGTGAGCGCATCACCTGCAGCACCTCGCCGACGAGCTCGGGGTCGAGCGCCGAGGTGGGCTCGTCGAACAGCATCATGTCGGGGCGCATGCACAGCGCACGCGCAATGGCCACACGCTGCTGCTGTCCACCGGAGAGGTGACTGGGGTAGGCATCCGCCTTCTCAGCCAGCCCCACCCGCTCGAGCATCTCCTTCGCGATCTGCTCGGCCTCTGCTTTCGAGCGCTTCTTGACCCGGCGCTGCGCGAGCGTGAGGTTGCCCAGCACGTTCAGGTGCGGGAACAGATTGAAGCTCTGGAACACCATCCCGATGCGCGTGCGCACCCGATCGATATCGGTGTCCTCGTCGGTGATGTCGATGCCCTCGATGAGGATCTTGCCGCCGGTCGGATCCTCGAGCAGGTTCACCGAGCGCAAGAGCGTCGACTTGCCAGACCCCGACGGGCCGATGATGCACACCACCTCACCCGCCGTGACGGTCAGGTCGATGCCCTTGAGCACCTCGTTGTCGCCGAAGGACTTCACGAGGCCCTGCACGTCGATCGCCGGGGCGCTGATGTCGATCATGTCGGTTGTCATCGCTGCCTCGCCATCCTTCGCTCCAGCCACGCGACGTAGCGCGTCAGCGGGATCGTCACCACCAGGTACAGCAGCGCCGCCATCACGAACGGCGTCGAGTTCGCGAACTGAGAAATGCCGTCGCGGGCGAAGGTGGTGAGCTCCTTCGTGAACAGGGTCGATCCCGCGATGAACATCAGGGACGTGTCCTTCAACAGCAGCACGAACTCGTTGGTCATCGGCGGGATGATGATGCGGAAGCCCTGCGGCAGCACCACCCAGAACATCGTCTTCATCGGAGACATGCCCAGCGACCGGGATGCCTCGCTCTGCCCCTTGGGCACCGCCTGGATGCCGGCGCGGATCGTCTCGGCCATGTACGCCGACGAGACGCAGATCAGACCGATCAGACCGGCGCCGACCGAGCCGCCGGGAAACTGCACCTGCAGCGCGATCGGCAGCATGAAGGCGAACGCGAAGATCGTCATCAGGGCCGGCAGTCCTCGGAACAGCTCGATCCAGACCGTGGCGATCCACCGGAACGGCCCGACGCTTGACAGCTTCATCAGCGCGAGCACGATGCCGAGCAGAAGGCCACCGACGAAGGCGACCAGCGTGAACACGATGGTGTTCTTCAGGCCGATCGTGATGATGCCTGGCAGCATCTTCATCGCGATCTCGGGGTTCGCGAACTGCTGCTGCACCGCCGACCAGTCGGTCGCGAGCAGCATCCAGATCAGCAGCCCGCCGAGGACTACATAGACGGTGCCCTGATAGAGCCGGCTCCGTGTTCGCTTGCGCAGCGCCATTGCCGCCTCCGGATTACTTCGCGCTGAAGTACGAGTCGTAGATGGTGTCGTACTCGCCGCTGTCGCGCAGCTCGCCGAGAGCCTCGTTCACAGCCTCGCGCAGTTCGGTCTTCTTGTCCTTGGCGAACGCGAAGCCGTACTGCTCGTCGGTGTTGTACTCCTCGACGATCTGGTACGTCGAATCAGCCTTCTCGTGCTCGATGTTCACCGGCTGGTCCTGCAGGATCGCGTCGATCTGCTTGGCCTGGATCGCCGGCCACAGCTCACCGTCGGAGGGGAACTGCACGAGCTCAGCACCCTTGGCGTTCTCCTTGGCGTAGTTCTCGCCGGTCGTGCCCTGCTGCACGCCGACCTTCTTGCCGTCGAGATCGTTGATGCTCTTGATGCCGGAATCCGTGCGCACCAGCAGCGACTGCAGCGAGTCGTAGTAGGGGTCGGCGAAGTCGATGTTCGCCTTGCGCTCATCGGTGATCGTCATCGCGGATGCACCGAGGTCGCACGTGCCGGCAGCCAGAGTCGCGCCGGACTGCAGGGCGTCGAAACCGGTGTCGATCACCGCGAGCTTCAGATCGAGCTTCTTGGAGATGGCGTCGAGCAGGTCGATGTCGAAGCCGGTGTAGCCGGTGCCGTTGTCACCGCCCTCGAACTCGAACGGCGCGTAGGGGATGTCGGAGCACACGGTCAGCGTGCCCGCGGTGACCAGACCGTAGTCCGGGCCGGAGGGCGCGGTGTCGCCACCGGCGCCGGCATCGTTGCTGGCGCAGCCGGTGAGGGCGAGAACGGCGGTGGCCGCAATGGCAGCACCGAAGAGAAGAGGACGGCGGTTCATGGCCACTCCTTCGTGACAGGGGGCTTGCGCCCACAGACGGGTAGGTCTCATCTTGTCACGCGGTGCGCGGCATCGACGCACGAGGAGCGGACTCGGTATCACATTTGCGTTGCGAACCCGCACATGTTCCGAAGCGACCGGTCAGACCTCGAAATCGACAGCGACGCGCGAAACCACGACGGACTTGATGTAGCCGCCGACTTCCTGGTGCGCTGGATGCACCTGATAGGCCGCCAGGTCGTCGAGCGAGTCCACGTCGGCGACCAGAGTGACATGCCAGTTCACGTCGGGATGAGCGATGTTGGCTCCGGCCGACACCGCGCGCAGCTCTGGGATCACGCCCATCAGCGCGTTCAGCCGGCGGGCGACCTCTGCGGCCTGCTCACCCCGCACAGCAGCATCCGATTCGGCCAGCTTCCAGCTCACAACGTGACGAATGCTCATGCGAGCTTCTCCTTCAGCGCAACGCGCAATCGGTCGGGCGAGACGCGCCAGTGCGCGTGCAGCTCGCCATCGATCAGGACTACGGGGATCTTCTCCCACCACTTCTCGAACAGAGTCGGATCTTCGGCGATGGACTGCTCGACGATCTCGAGGCGGTCGGCCTCTGCATCCGACAGTTCGGCGACGACGGCGTCGACGACATCGTGAGCGACGTCGCAGAGGTGGCAGTCGGGCTTGCCGATCAGGGTCAGTGTGGTCGATCCCATGGGGTTCTCCTGCGGCCGAACACAAAGCGCCCGTCCGAGGACAGGCGCTTGGTGTCGTGCCGCTTACTTCTTGTTGCGGCGCTGGTGGCGAGTCTTGCGAAGCAGTTTGCGGTGCTTCTTCTTCGCCATGCGCTTGCGGCGCTTCTTGATGACTGAACCCACGGAAACCTCACTAAGTCAGGGGTTGGATGCCCGGAAGGCGGCACCCGGGTACGGGCATGGATAAAAATGCCTCGGATGATTCTAGCAAACGGAAAGCGCGCGCCCGCACCTTCACTCGTCCACGCGGTCTGTGACCATGAACCGCCACACCAGAGCATGCCCGAGCGCGACCAGCACGATCAGCAGCAGCGCCTCCACCTGGATCCCCTTCAGACCCAGCGGCTCGGCAAGCTGAGGGGCGGCCCCGATGACGGCGATCGCCGCGTACACGACGGTTATGCCGATCTGGGTCCACAGGACCGATGCGGTGGCGCCGTCGCGACGACCGAGCGAGACGAGTCGCAGCATCGACAGTCCGCCGACGATCGCGATGACGACGAACGACATCCGCCAGAGCAGAGGGCTTTCGGTGCCGCCGACCTGCGCGAACAGCCCCATCAGAGCCGGCAGCAGGAACGACAGGTAGATGCCGCCGATCGTGCGTCGCATCGGCGGATCGGAAGTCCAGTCCTTGCGTGCGCGGACGACGTTCCACCAGAGCCCCGTGAGCGTGAAGCAGGTGGTGGAGAAGAGTGCGTAGAACGTGCCGACGTCCACGATCTCGTCCCGGTCGATCAGCCTGCGTCGGCGATCGGCTTGTTCATCACGTCAGCGACAGCGGACTCGGGCACGCGATAGCTGCGCCCGAAGCGAATGGCCGGCAGCTCCCCAGCATGCACGAGTCGGTACACGGTCATCTTGGACACGCGCATCAGCTCGGCGACCTCGGCCACCGTCAGGAATCGAACATCTTGAACCTCGGGCATCCCACGTACCCCTTTCTGCTGAACCACAGCATATGGGTTGGGTGCGACGCGTGTAAACAGGCGTGACGTGTGTGATTGCTGTGATCAGCTTGTGCGGATGCTGAAGGCGTCACTTCGGCGCGTCGCGCGTGACCCGTGCCCTGGCATCGCGCAACGCGACGCGCTCCTCCTTGCGGGCGGTGCGCAATGCCTTCTCGGCGTCGCGCACGGCCTTGCGCGACTCGCGCACGCGCTTGTCGGCGAGCACCTGCTCCGCCTCGCCCTCGACCCATGCGGCCTCAGCCTCGGCCGGTTCGCCATTCTCGCGTCGGTCGATGTACGTGGCCACACCATCGAGGATGCGCTGCAGGCCGAACCGGAACGGATCGCCCTCGTCGGTGAAGACCCCGGCGTCGATGGCGTGGCGCAGCGCAGGGAACTCCTCGTCCGTGATCACCCGATCGAACAGTGCGGCCTCCCGCGCCGAGACGTCCTCGGGCGACAGGCCGGTCAGGCGGGCCTGCTCGGCATAGCCGGCGAGCACGATCCCGTACCAGCGCGACTGTCCCATCACACTTAGAGCCGTCGCCAGACGCTCGGTGTCGCTCAGGGGTGTCCCCTCGAGAACGGCCAGGGCGGCGTCGAGCCATGCGGAGCTGCTCGGAGTGATCGGCGCGCCGGTGATGGGCAGCGACAGGATCCACGGGTGCTCGAGGTAGACGAGCACCTGCGCCTCGAAGAGGGCGGTCATCTTCGCCTGCCACGTGTCGTGGTCGCGATGCGCTTCAGGTGGCAGGCCGGTCGCCTGCTCCTGCATGAGCAGCAGTAGGTCGTCCTTGGCGCTGACGTAGCGGTACAGCGACATCGGCGTGAAGCCCAGTTTTGCCGCCACCGCCGCCATCGAGACCGCTCCGATGCCGTCGGCGTCCGCCAGGGCGACGGCGGTCTCGACGATGCGCTCGACGCTCATCTCGCGCTTCGGGCCGCGCTGCGGATTGGCAGCGACTCCCCACGCCAGGGCGATGCCGCGGGGAAGCTCCGTCTCGTCAGCCGTCATATCTTCAGCATAGGTTGTGTACGTGATAAACAGTGTGTTAGCGTCATAAACAGTTTCGTACATACACAGAAGAACGGAAACTGCGATGCCGATGCCAGACACCTCACCGCCGGTGATCCGCACCACCGCGCTGCGCAAGACCTACAACGGCCATCCGGTCCTCGACGCACTGGATCTCGAAGTGCACCCCGGCGAGATCTTCGCCCTGCTCGGCGCGAACGGCGCTGGCAAGACGACGACCATCAACATCCTCACGACACTGATCGCGCATGACGCCGGTGCCGCACAGGTCGCCGGCTTCGACGTGGCCTCCGCACCGGACGAGGTCAGACGCCGCATCGCGCTCACCGGACAGTCGGCTGCCGTCGACGACATGCTGACCGCGGCGGAGAACGTCACGATGTTCGCGCGCCTCAGCGGCATGAGCACCCGTGCGGCCCGACGTCGCGCGACCGCCCTGCTCTCGGATTTCGACCTCATCGACGTCGCCGCCCGGCGGGTCAGCACCTTCTCGGGTGGCATGCGGCGCCGCCTGGACCTCGCCGTGAGTCTCGTCGTGGCTCCCACGGTGCTCTTCCTCGACGAGCCCACCACCGGCCTCGACACCCGCAGTCGACGGGCACTGTGGCAGACGATCCGCTCTCTCGCGACGGCCGGCACCACGATCTTCCTCACCACGCAGTACCTCGAGGAGGCCGATCGGCTCGCTGATCGGATCGCGGTGCTCGACGCCGGCAGGATCGTCGGCCTCGGCACACCGCAAGAGCTCAAGTCACGGGTCGGCGGAACCTCCGTGCAGCTGCACGGAGCCGACGGAGAGGTCCTGCGCTCGGTCGCGACCGACGGCTCGGTCGGCGGCATCAGAGCTGCACTCGACACCATCGACGACACCGGGATCACCGGCACCGTCAGCCTGCACAGCCCCACGCTCGACGACGTCTTCCTCACTCTCACCGGTGACCGTCCGCACGACTCATCGGTCGCCGGCACCTCGTCCGCTCCCACTCGAATCGAGGAGTCCGCATGAGCGCCACCGCCCTCACCCCAGCGCCAGCGACACGTCCGCGACTGCGCGGCATCGCCGCCGAATCGGTGTTCGTCGGACGCAGTCTGCGCCGCTCGCTCCGGGACGGCGAATCGCTGCTGATGGCGATCCTGCTGCCGGTGATCCTCATGCTGATGTTCACGTGGGTCTTCGGCGGAGCGATCGATCCTTCGGGCGGGTACGTCGACTATGTCGTGCCCGGCATCGTGCTGACCTGCGCCGGTTTCGGCGCATCCTCCACGGCCGTCTACGTCGCCACCGACATGTCGGCCGGCATCATCGACAGATTCCGCACCCTGCCGGTGCGCTCGTCAGCCGTGCTCACCGGGCATGTCGTCGCGAGTCTGGTTCGCAACATGATCGCCACCGCGATCGTCGTGGGCGTGGCTCTGCTGGTCGGCTTCCGACCGACAGCATCCGCTCTGGAATGGGTCGCGGCCGCCGCGCTGATCGCGCTGTACATCCTCGCCCTCACGTACCTGTTCGCGGCGATCGGACTGGCGGCCGGCAGCGCCGAAGCCGCCAACGGGTACGGCTTCATGCTGCTCTTCCTGCCGTACATCTCCAGCGGATTCGTGCCGGTCGAGAGCATGCCGGCATGGCTGCAGCCGATCGCCACCTATCAGCCGCTCACGCCGATCATCGACACGATCCGCAGCCTGCTGCTCGGCACGCCGATGGGCTCCTCCGCGATCTGGGCGGTGGCGTGGTGCGTCGGCATCCTCGCCGTGGCCGTCGTATGGGGCAGCACGCAGTACCGGCGTCGCGGCGGGCGTCGGTAGTCGCGTCAGGCCTCGGCGGCCGGCCCGGCTCCGCGCAGCGCCCGGGTCAGTTGCCGAGTCGCTTCAGTGCCGACGTGACGGCATGCTTCGCGGTTGCCGCCACTCGGCCGACTGTCTCCGCCGCATGCACGGTCGCCGACGGCAGCGGTGCGAACGAGATGTCGATGTCAGGTGCCTGGTCGCCGTACGCGTCGGGGAGGAACGGCACCAGCCAGTCGTCGACCACCTCGAGCGGGGCGACGGCGATGCTGTAGAACCGGCGCTGACCGTCTTCGCGCACGGTCACCAGCTGCGCGTCGCGCAGCACCTTCAGGTGCTTCGAGACCGTCGGCTGGCTGATGCCCAGTTCACTCACGATCTCGGTGACACTGGTGCCGTCCTCGCTCCGGCCGGACGCGTCGAGCAGCAGTCGCAGGATGTCACGCCGCGTGCCGTCCGCGATCACATCGAAGATGTCGGTCATGCCATCAGGGTAGTCGGCACAGGCACGGAGTACCATGACGAAGGCTCGGCGATCGACGTCACGCCGGCCGAAGACGCAGCGGGAGCAGCCAGAAGGGGGATCGATGTCGGGCATAGTGTCGGCGTCCTCTCCTCGAAGCAACCTGCACAGTGCGGGTCGCCGACTAAAGCACATCGTCACCTCATCGCCTTCGCGGTTCGCGATCGTCATCTTCGCGGCGCTGATCCTGCTGTTCACGGCGCTGCTGTCGCTGCCCATCGCATCGGCCTCGCGCACCATCACCCCGCTCAGCGATGCGCTGTTCACGGCCGTGTCGACGATCTGCGTGACGGGCCTAGCCACCGTCGACATGGCGAACCACTGGTCGGCGTTCGGCCACGTCGTCATCTTCATCGGCGTGAACATCGGCGGTCTGGGAGTGCTCACCCTGGCATCCCTGATGGGCATGGTCATCTCCAAGCGCCTTGGGCTGCGCGCCAAGCTGCTCGCGGCCGGCGACACCAACCCGCTGCGTGCGCACGGCGGCCCCGTGAACGAGAGCCAGACTGTGCGCCTCGGCGAGGTCGGCCAGCTGCTGACCACCGTCGCAGTGTCGGCGGCCATCATCGAGATCGCCCTCGCTGTGCTGCTCTACCCCGCACTCGTGCTGGCCGGGGTGAACCCGATCGCTGCACTGTGGGAGGCACCGTACTTCGCCGCGATGGCGTTCACGAACACCGGCTTCGCCCCCAACGACGGCGGCGTCGCGGCTTTCGCCGACGACTACCTGGTGCTGATTCTGTTGATGACCGGCGTGTTCCTCGGCAGCATCGGATTCCCGGTGATCTACGCCCTCGCCAAGAACGTCTGGCACGTCAAGCGCTGGTCGCTGCACACCAAGCTCACTCTGATCACGACCGTGCTGCTCTTCGTGCTCGGAGCGGTGGTGTTCCTCGTGCTCGAGTACAACAACCCGGAGACGTTCGGGTCGATGGACGCCTCCGAGACCACGATGAACGCCTTCTTCCTGTCGGCGATGACCCGCTCGGGCGGGTTCAGCGTGATCGACATCTCCGATCTCAACGGCTCGTCGATGCTGGCGGCCTGCATGCTGATGTTCGTAGGCGGCGGCTCAGCATCCACCGCCGGCGGCATCAAGGTGACCACCCTCGCGGTGCTCGCCATCGCCGTCTGGTCAGAGGCCAGGGGCCGTCAGTCGGTCGAGGCCTTCGGCCGTCGCATCCCGAGCGATGTGCAGCGGGTGGCGCTCAGCGTCGTCGCGTGGGGTGCCACGATCGTCGCCCTGTCGACGATCGTGATCGCCCAGATCACGAAGTCGCCCATCATCGACGTGCTCTTCGACGTCATCTCGGCGTTCGGCACCGTCGGGCTCTCGTCCGGCCTCACCGAGACGCTTCCTGACAGCGCCTCCTATGTGCTGGCCGCGACCATCTTCATGGGGCGCGTTGGTACAGTGACTCTCGCCGCGGCGGTCGCCGCGACGTCCCGATCGCAGCTCTACTCGCTGCCAGTGGAAAGGCCGATCGTTGGTTGAGATGGTGCGGGGCGACGCCCCAGTGCTCGTGATCGGACTCGGCCGCTTCGGCGCGGCCTGCGCCGGAGAGCTCGACCGGCTCGATCGCGAGGTGCTCGCGATCGACGAGAGCCTCGAGCTGGTGCAGAAGTGGTCGGATCGCGTCACGCACACTGTGCAGGCGGATGCCAGGAACATCGATGCCCTGCGCGCCATCGGCGCACAGGACTTCCAGGTCGCGGTCGTCGCCGTCGGGTCGCTCATCGAGGCATCCGTGCTCATCACCGCCAACCTCGTCGACCTGAAGGTGCCGCAGATCTGGGCGAAGGCGGTCTCGCAGTCGCACGGCAAGATCCTCGCGCGCGTGGGTGCGAACCACGTCATCTACCCCGAGCGAGAGGCGGGCGAGCGCGTCGCTCACCTCGTCAGCGGTCGGATGCTGGACTTCATCCGCTTCGACGATGACTTCGTCCTGGCGAAGATGTATCCGCCGAAGTTCATCCGCGGCGTCGGCCTGAACGAATCGGGCGTGCGCACGAAGTACAAGGTCACGGTGGTCGGCGTGAAGAGTCCTGGCAAGCCGTTCCGCTACGCCGAGGCCAACACCATCGTCACCAACCACGACCTGATCATCGTCTCTGGCACCAACAGCGACATCGAGCGCTTCGCGGGTCTCGACCGGTAACGATCGGCTGGTCAGCCGGCGGCGAGCTCCTTCGCGCGGGCCAGCGCAGCGGCGGTCGCCCGGGCGAACATGTCGTCGAGACCGGCGTCCTGCATCACCGCGATCGCGCGTTCGGTCGTGCCCTTGGGACTCGTCACGCGTCGGCGCAGCTCGGCGGGGTCGACATCGGATGCCTCCAGCAGGGCCGCCGCGCCGATGAATGTCTGCTCGGCCATGAGGCGCGCGTCAGCATCCGAGAATCCCATCCCGCGCGCCGCCTTCGTGAGCTGCTCGATGAGCAGGAACACGTAGGCGGGGCCCGATCCCGACACCGTCGACAGCGCGTCGATCTGCGATTCGGGCACCTCGATCACCGCACCGACGGTCTCGAACAGGGCGCGCACGAGCGCCATGTCGTCGGCGGTCGCTGCGGCGCCTGCGGCAAGGCCCGTGACAGCACGCCCGACGGTGGCCGGCGTGTTCGGCATGGAGCGGATCGCATGGACGTCAGCGCCGAGGGCATCCGCGAAAGTGGCCAGGGTGACGCCGGCGGCGAGGCTGACGACGATCGCGTCATCGCGCAGGACCGGCGCGATCTCGCGGAGCAGGTCTGGCACCATCACCGGCTTCACGCCGACGAGGATGATGCGGGCGGATGCTGCCGCCTCGAGGTTCCCGTCGGGATTCTCTGCGAGCGCGATGCTGCGCACGCCGGGGAGCGTCGCCAGGGCATCCGATTTCTCGCGCGAGCGGTTCGTCGCGACGATGCCGCCGTCGACCGCCGCCCCAGAGGCGACGACCCCCTGCAGGATCGCACCTCCCATGGAACCTGCGCCGAGGAATGCGAGGGAGGGAAGCGTGTCGACCATGCCGCCATCCTACGAGGCGCCCCGTGCCCGTCCATCGCGCTCCCCGGCCTGTGCGTCCGGTCGTCGTAGACTCTGAGCATGAGCGCAACGGGTGGCAGCAAGGCGATCATCGCGGCACTTCTGGCGAACATGGGCATCGCCCTCGCCAAGTTCATCGCCTGGGCGCTCTCCGGCTCCGCGTCGATGCTCGCAGAGGCCATCCACTCGGTCGCCGACTCCGGCAATCAGCTTCTTCTGCTGCTCGGCGGTCGCAAGGCCAAGCGCGCGGCCGACCGCGACCACCCGTTCGGCTACGGCCGCGAGCGGTATGTGTCTGCGTTCGTCGTGTCGATCATCCTGTTCTCGCTCGGCGGTCTGTTCGCGGTCTACGAGGGCGTGCAGAAGCTCATCGACCCGCATGCGCTGGATGAGAAGTGGTGGTGGCTGCCGCTGGCCGTGCTGGTGATCGCGATCGGCCTGGAGTCGTTCTCGCTGCGCACCGCCATCAAGGAGAGCAACCTGGTGCGCGAGAAGGGCCAGTCGTGGATGTCGTTCATCCGCCGGTCCAAGGCGCCGGAGCTGCCCGTCGTGCTGCTGGAGGACACCGGCGCGCTGGTCGGCCTCGTGTTCGCGCTGTTCGGCGTCGGGCTCACTCTGCTCACCGGCAACTCGATGTACGACGCTCTCGGCACCCTGATGATCGGCCTGCTGCTGATCCTCATCGCGATCGTCCTCGGCATCGAGACCAAGAGCCTGCTGGTCGGCGAGGGCGCGAATCAGGCCGACTTCGATCGGATCGTGGACGCCATCGCCGGCGGACCGGACGTGCAGAAGATCATCCACATCAAAACGCTGTACCTGGGCCCTGACGAGCTGATGGTGGCGGCGAAGATCGCATTGAAGGCCGACAAGACGGTACGTGAGGCGGCTGCAGACATCGATGAGATCGAATCGCGGATCCGCGATGCCGTGCCTGCTGCGCGCGTGATCTACCTGGAACCCGACGTGTATCGGCCGTCACTGGATCCCGAGCCGCCCACAGACGCGTTCGTGCTGAAGTCGTCCGACTGATTTCTCGGTCGACGTGATCGACGCACTTCGCGCTGAGCTTGCGCGCAGCGATCTGCCTGAGGCGACCCGGCACAAGCTGCAGCAGGTGCAGACTGTGCTCGACGGCGATCCGCAGGCGCGTCTGCAGTCGTTCTCGACAGCCGGCGGCGAGCCTCGAGCCGTGGTCTCGTTCGGCGATGTCGAGCGGGCCGATCTGGTGGTGTACCTGCTGCACGGCATCGACACCGGGCTGGACGATTTCGGCCCGTGGGCGGGTGCCGCCCAGCGCGTCTGCGCGGATGTCATCCGCGCATGCGTGCTGAGGGGCGAACCGCGCGACGTCGCGACGATCGCGTGGTTCGCGTGGGACTCCGGCACGCACGTGTCGGCACTGGCCACACGGCACGCCACGGTGGGCGCAGCGCAACTGGCCGTCGACATCGACAAGCTGGTGGCGCGCAATCCCACCGCGCACATCGCGCTGGTCACCTACTCGTACTCGTCGACCCTGCTCGGCGAGCTGTTCGCCATGAACATCGCGGGCGTCGTGCGCACCGCGTTCTCGTTCGCGTCGGCCGGTGTGACGCATGCGGCCAGCTCTGCGCTCGGGCAGGCGAACACCCGCGGCGACCTCGTCCTGTACGCCACCGAGGGTGCAAACGACAGCATCGCTCCCCTTGGTCGACTGGGACAGCATCCGATCGACCCCCGCGACATCCCCGGCGTCATCGGCTTCGACTGCGACGGGGGCGAAGCGCCGGGACCGGACGGCTCGACCGTGGTGGGCGTGCCAGTCGAAGGGCATGCCTCGCAGAGCACGGTCGATGAGCACGGAGTGCGGCACATCGGGTACTACGACGGGCGCGCGCAGGGATATCTGACGATGGTCTCGCTGCTGGCGGATGCTGCAACCGGCGGGCGCTGAGAGGTTCTGCCCGCGATCGTCCGGCGTTCAGCGCCTGGCGTCGAAGAACTCCTGCAGAAGGGCGATGGCAGCATCCGACTGCACCCCGCCGACCACCTCGGCACGATACGGCAGGCGGCGGTCGCGCAGCAGATCGTGCATCGAGCCTGCGGCGCCGGCCTTCTCGTCCCATGCGCCGAACACGACCCGGCCGATGCGCGCCTGCAGGATCGCCCCTGCGCACATCACGCACGGCTCGAGCGTGACGACGAGGGTGTGGCCCTCGAGGTTCCAGCCGCCATGCGCCTCGGCGGCGGCGCGCAGTGCGACGACCTCGGCGTGGGCCGTGGGATCGTGCGTCTGCTCACGCAGATTGCGTCCCTCGCCGATGATCGTTCCGTCGGCGTCCAGCACCACTGCGCCGACCGGCACGTCGCCCGCTGCGCCCGCCTCAGCGGCCAGCACGAGCGCGCGGCGCATCGGGCTGTCGTACGCGGAGGTCATGCGGTTGAGCCTAGTTGGGAAGAACACCCGGTGCGCAGCATCCGCCTCGCGGGGGACGAGGCGCCGCGGGGGGACGAGAAGTTTCCTCCGGACGGGGGATGCCCGAGTCGCGCATCCTCCGTAGCGTCGAAGACATGGAAAACCCCGGTCTGTACATCATGATGATCGTCACCCTTCCGGCGCTGCTGGTCGCAGTCATCACGACCCTCAACGCCAAGAAGACGAACGCGATGTGGCGCGCCCGTCGCGAAGCTCGTGCTGCTGCGAAGGCCGCAGGCCAGTAGCCTGTATTCATGCGCGTTCATGTGGCCGATCACCCGCTCATCACTCACAAGCTCACGGTGCTGCGGGATGAGAACACTCCGTCGCCCGTCTTCCGTCAGCTGACCGAAGAGCTGGTGACCCTGCTCGCCTATGAGGCGACGCGCAACGTTCGCGTCACGCCCGTCGAGGTGAAGACTCCGGTGACCACCACCATGGGCGTGAAGATCTCAGAACCGCGCCCCATCGTGGTGCCGATCCTGCGCGCCGGTCTCGGCATGCTCGAGGGTCTTGTGAAGCTGCTGCCGACCGCCGAGGTCGGATTCCTCGGCATGGTCCGCGACGATGAGACCTTCGAGCCCACGACGTACGCAGAGCGGCTGCCGGTGGACCTCAGCGACCGGCAGTGCTTCGCCATCGACCCGATGCTCGCCACCGGCGGCTCGCTGGGCGCGGCGATCCAGTTCCTGTTCGACCGCGGGGCGAAGGACGTCACTGCCATCTGCCTGCTCGGCACCCCGGAGGGACTCGAGGCCATCGAGAAGCTCGTCGGAGACCGCGACGTCACGCTCGTGCTCGGCGCCGTCGACGAGCGCCTCAACGAGAAGGGCTACATCGTGCCCGGCCTCGGCGACGCCGGCGACCGGCTCTACGGCACCGTCTGAGTCCTTCTCGGCGCCGTGTGCACGGCGCTGGTGCGCTAGACCGTTAGCCGGTAGCCGCGCTCGTCGCCGTAGTGCGCGAATCCTGCGCGGGCCAGTATCGGGGCTGACGTCGAGATCCGCCCCTTCACGAGCGCCGTCTTCGCGCCGAACTCGGCGCCGAGGCGCATGCGATCGGCCAATACGGCGCGATACGCGCCCCGGCCGCGGGAATCCGCAAGCGTCGCTCCTCCCCAGAGCCGCACGAATCCGTCGATCACGGTGCATCCGCCGGTGCTGACGGCGACGCCGTCGACCTGGGCGAGGATTCGCCCGCCTTCGCCGGATGCCAGTGCGGCCTCGACCTCGGCAAGCTCGTCGGCGAGGCCCCGCTCGGTCAGCGGATCCTGGTGCTCCCACACCGCGACGTTGATGGCGTCGAGCTCACGGATCTGATCGAGAGTGCTCACCACTTCGGATGTCACATCCGTCGGCACGTCGATCGGCGTGCCGACGATCGGGCGGGCGAGCACGGCGAGCGTGTCGAAGTGCTCGGCACCGCGCCGTCGCAGCTCGTCTTCGAGATCCGGCCGGTCGGACGCGTTCGTCCAGAACATCAGCTCGGTCTCACCCCACGCCCGCGTGCGTGCGATGGCGTCCTCGAGCACAGCCTCAGCGTCGAGGTCGGAGTCGACCTGCGAGGCCTTCACGCCACCGCCGAAGCGAGCGGGATAGCGGACAAGCTGCAGTTCGCCCTTGTGCTGCTCGCTGCCACGGGGGAACCACACCCACGCGGCGGAAGCCCGCATGACGTCATCAAGGCTGTGCATGCTAGCAATTTAGCATTCGCCGAGCTCAGTGCACTCCGACGGGCTCAGTGCACTCCGGCGAGCACCTCACTGTCACGATCCGCTCCGACCAGGTGCGCGAACGCGCTCAGCCTTGCCACGCCCTCGGCAGTCCAGGGCAGATCATCGAGCAGCGCAGGTGAATGCACCAGGTACGCCACGCTCATCGCCCGCGAGATCGCCACGTTCAGACGGTTCTGCAGCAGCAGAAACTCCGGGCCGCGGGGCGCGTCGCGCCCGCTGGAGGCTGCCAGCGACGTGATCGAGACGACCGCCTCCTTGCCCTGGAAGTTGTCCACCGTGCCGACCGCCACTCCCCCGTACCCGGCGGCCATCAGCTGCTCATGGATGAGCTGCTTCTGGGCGTTGTACGGCGCGACGACGATGATGTCCGCCTGTTCGAGCGGCCTCGGCGCAGCATCCTCCATCCCGTCGACGTATTCGCGGCCGATCAGATCGCGCACGATGCGCACGACCTCCTCCGCTTCTTCCGGCGACTGGGTCGCGTTGCCGCGGTGCCGCACTGACACGACGTGCAGGCCGGGCGCGATGCCGTCGACCACGCGCGTCTCGGCGCCGGCCGCTGACGCCAGCCGTCCGGCGTAGGCGAGGTGCGAGACGGGAGCGGCGACGGCCGGATGCATGCGCCAGGACTGCGCGAGGAAGTACCCGTATGCGGGGTCGATGACGGACGAGCCGTCCATCACCCAGCCGAGCGCCGACGTGTCCACCGGCTCGGGGTGGACGCCCTGGCTCACCTGCGGCAGCTGCTGGGGGTCGCCGAGCAGCAGCAGCCGCTTCGCCCCGGCCGCGACGGCGATGGTGGATGCCAGCGAGAACTGTCCCGCCTCATCGATCACCAGCAGGTCGAGCCCTCGCCTGTCGACGCGACGGGTGTTGCTGAAGTCCCAGGCCGTCCCTCCGACGACCGCACCGCCCAGCGGATGCTCGGCGAGGAAACCGGCCATGCCGTCCTTGCGGATCACGGTGTAGCTGGGCGCTGCGGCATCCGGGTCCTTGGGCGCCTTCGCGACCTGCGTGGCGGGCACGCCATCGGCGACGACCCGCTCGAGCAGGTTCTCGACGATCGCGTGCGACTGCGCGACCACGCCGATGCGGAAGCCGTGCTCGCGCACGAGCCGCGCGATCACCCGTGACCCGGTGTAGGTCTTGCCGGTGCCAGGGGGACCCTGCACGGCCAGATAGCTGTCGTCGAGGTCGAGGATGCCGCGCACGATGGCGTCGATGGTGTCGTCGCCGGCTTCGGGGAGCCCGGCGCCCGAGAGCGTGCGCGGGGCGATGCGCCGAAGGATGTCAGTGGCGGCGCCTCGGGGGAAGTCCGGTGCCGCCTGATGCACCGCCCCCGCCCACTCCTCGATCGCCTGCTGCTGCGAGGCGACGCGCGGTGGGGCGGCCGGGGCGAGAGCAAGAGGCAGTTCATCCCAGATCTGGCCATCGATCGCGCGCTCGCGCACCACGTAGCCGTCGTCGAGAACCTCGATCACCTCCACGGCATGCGGCACATGGATCACCCGCGACGGGGCATCCGCCGCGAACGGCGTCGGCACGGCGTACAGGGCGAACGGACTGCCGCCGGCGCTGATCGTGCTGCCCGGTGCGATTTCGCCCCGCAGACGGATCACGCGGGTCTGCGAGCGCTGGCGCTCGCCCACACCCCAGTCCTCGTCGACCGAGCTCGCTCCTGCGTCGATGCGCAGCACGTCACGCGTGGACTCCCAGATCGAGAGCGGTTCGCGCAGCCGCTGGAAGTGTCCCTGCCAGAAGCTCTTCGCTTCGCGCGGGTAGTAGTCGATGGCGGCCGCCGCGACGCGGAACTCGGCGCCGCTGCGTCCCTCGTGCTCGGCACGCAGCGCCTCGGCCTGCAGGGCGAGCGAGAGCGGCGAGGGCTCGTACGCTGCGGTCTCGGGATCGTCCGGCGGCGCGGGAAGCACACCCTCCTGCTTGGCGAGGCCGATCAGCCAGTCGCGCAGCCGCCTGGTCGAGACGCAGTCGTACCGGTTGTAGTCGGCGAGGTCGTCGAGGATCCGCTGCCCATCGGCCTGCTGTCCGGTCTCGATCAGCCCTCTGGCCTGCACGTACTGAACGATCGAGTCGTCGCCCTTCTGCACGTCGCTGGTGCGCACCTCTTCGCCCATGTACAGCGGCTCGAGCTTCTTGATCGAGTACGAACGCGACCCGATCCGCACCGAGCGCAGCACGATCGGATACAGGTCGACGAACACCCCTTCGCGCAGCAGCCGGTCGACATCGGCCTCGCCCACACCGTGCCGCGCGGCCATCGCCGCGAGGTGAGAGGTCTCGTACGGCGCGTAGTGGTAGATGTGCAGGTCGGGATGGGTCTGCCTGCGCAGCTTCACGAACTCGAGGAAGTCGAGCAGCGCCTGCTTCTCGTCGGCGAACGTGTGCGCCCACAGCGCCGAGTACTGCTCGGCGTTGTCGGTCCAGCCGAACAGGTAGTCGATTCCCCACTGCGCGTTCTCGCCGTCGGCAACAGGCTCGGTGTAGAGCGGATCTCCTTCGAAGTCGAAGAAGATGTCGCCATGGCTGGGCCGGGGCATCAGCCCGATCGCGTTCGGCGAGATGAGTTCGAACGGTGGCACGTCGGATGCCACAGGCACGCCGACCTGCAACCGTGCCTGTGCGCGCAGCGCCGCGAATGCGTCGTAGTTCATCCCCTGCGGCGCGTCGGATGCCATCGCGAGATCATCGATCGTGGTGATGCCCGCGGCACGCAGCCGCTGGCGCTGCGCCGGCCGCATGCGCGCCACCATCAGCAGGTCGCGGTGTCCGATCACCTGCTCGTCGCACGTGGCGCAGCGGCCGCAGGCTGTGATCTGCAGGTCGCCTCGGTCGTCACCCCAGGCGAGCGGCTCTCCTGTCGCGCCGGCGTCGGCATCGCGATCGGCGATCAGCGCGCGCAGGCGGGCGCGTCGCACGTGGAACAGCGGCAGCAGGTCGTCGACGCGGTGCGTGCTGATCGTGCCGTCGCCGAGGATGAGGTCGACCTCATCGCTGCGCGGGATGCCGAGGCGGTCGAGCTGGTCGACATATGCCCCCAGCTGCATGAGCGCGGTGGCGCGGGCCGTTCGGGCGAGTTTGGAGTCCTGGACGCGCCATCGGCCGTCGGCGTCGCGCAGCAGGAAGTCGGCGAAGCCGACGAACTCCGGGGTCGAGAATGCGGCCTGGAAGATGACTGTGGCTTCCGTCGACAGTGCGCGCTCGGTGTCGGCGACGACGGATGCCAGCGCCTCGGCATCCGTCGAATTCACCTTCGGCAGCACGGCGACACCCGCACCGCCGTCGACCGACTCGCTGTGCTCGGTCAGGTAGTTCTGCAGCACGGCCAGCTCGTAGGCGTCGCCGAGCTTGGCGGCGCGAGCGAGCGTGGCGTCTTCGGGCTCTTCGACCGCAGGAACGCGGCCCAGCTTCGCGTCGAGCGCTCGCATCCACGCGAACTCGCACTCCGCCGCGAGTTTCAGGTCGCTGGCGCTCCAGACCACGCGATTCTCTGCTGCAATGACCCGCACCGTGCCACCTCTCCCTTGCCTGCTCCGAGACTATCCCCGGCCGCCGACACTGCCCGGCCCACTACCTGCGTGGCCACTACTCGCCGTACTCGCGTCGCATATGGTCGCCAGACATGCCACCAGACGACAATCTGCGACGCCATTGCCTCCCGCGGGGTGAGCAACAGAAGCGACTCAGCGCCACCAGGTGTCGTGCGGGGTGACAGGCAGGTTCCGCTTGTGGCGCGTGGCCAGGTACTTCGACTCGATGCGCGCGGCCGCCTCGGCCGGCACGTCGCCGCCCTCGAGGTACGTGTCGATCTGCTCGTAGGTCAGTCCGAGCTCGTCCTCATCGGCGCGGCCGGGCTGCCCGTCGAGCAGGTCAGCGGTGGGCACCTTCAGATACAGCCGCTCGGGGGCGCCGAGGTGCTGCATGAGGGCACGTCCCTGCCGCTTGGTGAGCCCCGCGAGTGGCAGGACGTCGGCGGCCCCGTCGCCGAACTTCGTGTAGAAGCCGGTCACCGCTTCAGCGGCATGGTCGGTGCCGATGACCAGCATCCCGTCGTGCCCGGCCAGTGCGTACTGCGTGACCATGCGGATGCGAGCCTTGATATTGCCCCGATTGAAGTCCGAGATATCCGAGTCGAAGGCGTGCTCGATGTCGGTCTCAACCCCGTCGACCCCGTGCTGGATGTTCACCTCTACCGCACGGTCTGCGGCGATGAACGCCAGCGCCGCCTCAGCATCCGCCGCATCGGCCTGCACCTTGTACGGCAGGCGCACGGCGAGGAACGACGCCGCACCGCCACCGGCGCGCACGCGCTCGACCGCGAGCTGGGCGAGCCGCCCGGCGAGCGTGGAGTCCTGACCACCCGAGATGCCGAGCACGAATCCCTTCGCGCCGGTCGAGCGCAGGTACTCCACGAGGAAGTCGATCCTGGCATCCGATTCCGCAGCCGGATCGATGTCGGGCTGCACGCCAAGGTCGGCGGCGATCTGCTGCTGCATGCTCACGGATTGTCCTCTCGTCGGGGCGTTCACCTGCACCCAGTCTCCACCTGAAAGGATGGACACGTGAAACTCCTCGTCGCCGCCCTCGCCTCCGAACTGCAGGCCTTCCCCGCCGAGCTGCCCGGGTTCGACCGGCTCGTCACCGGCCCAGGCAAGATGATGGCCACGTACGGCCTGACCCGCGCGCTGGACGCTGCGCAGTACGACGAGATCGTCGTCGTCGGCACGGCCGGCACTGTGTCGGATGCCGTCGCCTCTGGCATCCACGATGTCAGCGCCGCGATCCAGCACGATGTGCAGGATCTCGATGGGGTCATCGGCCAGCACGTCTCGCTGCCGGCACGAGTGGAGACGGGGCGCGCCGGCGTCACGATCGCGACGGGCGACATCTTCGTCGACGACGCGGATGCTGTCGCGCGGATCAGCTCGCTTGGCGGCGTGCTCGTCGACATGGAGACGTTCGCGTTCGTCTGGGTGGCGCAGCAGTTCGCGGTGCCGATCCGCGTGGTCCGCGTCGTCTCCGACAGCGCGCAGGACGGCGCGACTCAAGTGTGGGACGAGGTCGTCGCAGCCTGCAGCGCGCAGCTGTGGGACTTCATGCAGCGCGAGTACGCGCTCTGACGTTCAGCCCCTGGCCCCTTCGATCACGCTCGGCCCGTCGGGCAGCGCCCGCACCGTGAGCTGTGCCGGGATCTGCTCCTGCATGGCCTCGACGTGACTGATCACACCGACCGTGCGGCCGCCCTGACGGAGTTCGTCGAGCGTGCGCATGGCGGTCTCGAGAGTGTCGGCGTCGAGCGAGCCGAAGCCCTCGTCGATGAACAGCGTGTCGAGTCGGATGCCACCGGCGCGCGCCGTGACGACCTCGGCGAGGCCGAGCGCGAGTGCCAGCGATGACAGGAAGGTCTCGCCGCCCGAGAGCGACTTCGCCGGTCGGGTGTGCCCGGTGAACGCGTCGAAGACGACGATGCCCAGCCCCGATGCCGCACCTCTCGCTGCCAGCGCGTCGGAGTGCTGCAGCTGGTAGCGTCCCGCCGACATGTCATGCAGGCGCAGGTTGGCGGCGGCGACGATCTCTTCGAGCTCAGCGGCGAGCACGAAGGTCTCGAGGTTCATCTTGTGCGTGTTGCCGGAACGCCCGGCCAAGGCGTCGGCGAGCCCTCGGAGCACCTCGAACTCCTCCGCGACGGCCGCTGAGGCTGCATGCTCGGATGCTGCGGAGTCGACGGTCGCCGCCAAGCTCTTCTGCACGCCTCGCGCCAGACTGTCGGCGTCGACCGCTCGCTGCCACGTCGCTCGGGCAGAGGCGGCGGACTCTTCTGCAGGGGCGAGGGCGATCGGCTCTTCGGGCAGAACGCGCATCTCGAGGTCGAGCAGCAGTGCGCGCTCCTTCTCGCGGGCGATGCGATGCGCGGTGACCCGGTCATCGAGGGCGGCGATCTCCGCAGCGCCGAGCAGCGACTGCTCAGCCGCGGTCACATCGTCGAAGATCGACGCCGTGAGCGCCTCGTCGCGCTCGTGCAGCCCAGCTTCAGCCCGTTCCGCGAGGTCGAGATGTGCGTCGATCGCGTCGGCGGCAGAGTTCGCCGCCCCGATCTGACGCCGTGCCTCGCCGAGGCGCTCGGCGACGGTCGCGTGGTCGCCGCGGGCGGTCGCGATGGCTCTGTCGGCGTCGGCAATCCGCTGCTCGACGAGCGAGAGCGCCGTGCAAGCAGCGCCCAGTGCGTCGGATGCCACGGTGCGGCGCTCTTCGAGATCAGCCTGCCGCAGCGTCAGTGCCTCGAGATCGCGGGTCAGCGCGGCGGCGCGCTCGGCCGCCACGACCGCCGCGTCGTTGGCGGTGCGTGCGGTCTTGAGCTCAGCGGCCGCCTGCTCCACGCTCAGCCCCGCGGAACGCTCCGCTGCGGCAGCGAGCGCAGCGGTGTGGGTCGCGAGATCGCGAGAGACCGCGCGCTCGGCCTCAGCCGCCGCATCGCGGATGCGCTCTGCCGCGGCGACGTCGTCGGCGGAGACCGGGTCGGCGTG
Organism: Microbacterium sp. H1-D42; assembly: GCF_022637555.1. Classification (NCBI taxonomy): domain Bacteria; kingdom Bacillati; phylum Actinomycetota; class Actinomycetes; order Micrococcales; family Microbacteriaceae; genus Microbacterium; species Microbacterium sp. H1-D42. Next base: position 2,929,752 of record NZ_CP093342.1, read on the forward strand.
CTCCGCCGGTGCTGGGTGCTCTGTCGATCCGCATACGGCGCACGGCTCACCCGGCACGAGGGCCGACGCCAGCTCTCCCGCATATCCGTCCAGCCGCCGCCGTCGCAGCTGGGCGAGTTCGGCCTGCGCGCTGGTGTGCGCCTCGGTGGCGTCAGATTCTGCACGCGCGGCGACGGCGATCGCCTCGGCGAGCCGCGTGCTCTCCTGTGCCGCAGAGCTGCGCTGCTCAGCCAGGGCGACTGCCTGCGCGGCGGTTTCGACGCGGTCGGCGTCGCGCCGTGCGGCATCGCGCACCGCGGTGAGATCGGCGACTTGCGCGGGGATCGTGTCGCGCTCGGTGTCGAGAGCAGCAAGGGTGTCGGATGCTGATTCTGCAGCGCGCTGCGCAGAGGCCAGTGCTGCCGCACGCGCTGCCGTCGACGATTCGAGGTCGGCGGCCTGCTGCCAAGCTCCGCTCTCACGCGTGCGCTCTGAGGCGAAGGTGCGGAATTGCTCTGCGCCGTCCGCCTGCACACCGGCTGCCGACGCCGCGGCGACAGCATCCGTCTCCGTCTGTGCAGCCGCGGCCACCGCTGCCGCTGCCCGCGTCGCGGCGGTGATCAGACTGCGCAGCGACTCGGCGGCACGCCCGCGGTCACGCCGCGCAGCGGCAGCCGAGATCTCGTCGGCTTGCCCGTCGAGAGCCGCCAGCGCCGCCCGCGCCCGATCGCGATCCTGCTGCGCCTGCCGCTGCTCCTTCAGCACTGCCAGGGCGGTGTCGGCCGCGGCATGCGATCTCTCAGCCTCAGCGCGCTCGGTGCCAAGACGCTCGACCTGGTAGTCCGCGCGGGTGATCGCGCGGCGCAGCAGGGCGATCCTGGCATCCGTCGTATCCGGTGCAGCATCGGAGTCGTCACCCCACAGCTCAGCCTCGGCGACGACGCGCTCGGCCTCGTCCAGCCTGGCATCCACCGTCGCCCGACGTCCGCTGAGGGCCTGCTCGGCCGCACGTCGGCGCTCGTCGAACCGCGATTGGAAGTCAGAGAAGCGCCCGGTGCCGAACAGTCGCCGCAGCAGTGCCTGGCGCTCTTTGCTGTCGGCCAGCAGAAAGTCGGCGAAGCGATTCTGCGCGAGTAGGATCACCTGCAGGAACTGCTCCTGACTGAGTTGCAGGATGTCATCCAGCTCGGTCGCGACGTCGACCACTCTGGCCGCGAGGCCGATCCACTCGTCGTCGATGAGCTGCTCCAGCAGCGCCGACGGCTGCTGGGTGGTCATGCCGCCACCGCGCTTGGCCGGCCGCTCGTACGCGGGTGACCGCGTGACGCGGTAGCGCCCGGCGACGGTGCTGAACTCCACGACGATCTCGGTCGGATCCTCTGGTTCGCAGTGGTCGCTGCGCAGGCGCTTCTCGCCGCCGTCGTAGCGCGGCACTCCGCCGTACAGACCGAAGCACACCGCGTCGAGGATGCTGGACTTGCCCGCGCCGGTGCGACCGGCGATCAAGAAGATGCCGTCATCGGCATATGTGTCGAAGTCCACGACTTGACGCGTGCGGAACGGTCCGAAGCCCTCGACTTCGAGACGGTGCAGCCGCATCAGACGAGCGCCTCGGCGCGCACCCGGTCATCCAGCACCTCGCGGATCAGCTCGGCCTCGCGCTCAGTCGCGCCGTGGCCGGCGCGCACGTGCACGAGGAACGCCTCGATGCGCTCGATGTCGGTGACCGCCGTGCGCAGCCGCTGCGCGTAGGAGCGCTCGTCGGCGGCCCCTGACGTCTCGGGCTGGTGCTGCACCAGCGCGCAGAACGGGAACCGCTCGCGCAGCCGCCGCATCGGCTCGTGCTGCGGCACGGCGTCGGTGTAGATCGCGCACACCCAGTCATCGGCATGCTGGACGACATTCGCGTCGGCGAGGATCTCGTCGAGGGTGCCGGTGAGTGTCGCCAGCGCTCGAGGCACCGGCAGCGCCAGCCACTCGGTCGACACAAGGCCGTCGGCGTCGAGATCGATCAGCCACGAGCCGCGCTCCTTGTGCTGCTCGCCGAAGCTGTAGTGCAGGGGTGCCCCCGAGTACCGCACGCGGTCGCTGAGCTGCTGACGTCCGTGGATGTGACCGAGTGCCACATAGTCGGGGCCGTCGAAAGACGTCAGGGGCACCAGGTCGAGTCCGCCCTGACGCACCTCGCGCTCGAGTCCTGCGGTGACATCGACACCTGCGGCGAAGCAGTGCGCGACGGCGACCGACCGCCCGGGGTTCGCTGCCATTCCTGCCCGCACCAGATCCATCGCGTGGTGCATCACCTGCGCCTGCGTGCGCAGCGCGGGCGCCTCGCCCGTGGCATCCGATTCCGCCCGCCAGTGCTGGCGGACGATGGCCGGCTCAAGATACGGGATGCCGAAGAACTGCACCGGTCCGTGTGCATCGTGCACGGTGATCGGCGTGGAGATCGCGAGAGGGTCGGTGAGCACATGGATGCCGTCGCGCAGCAGCCGGGAGTGGAAGCCGAGTCGCGCGGCCGAATCGTGATTGCCGCTGGTCATGATCACCGTGGCACCGGTCTCGTGCAGCGCGAGCAGCGCCTCATCGAGCAGCGTGTACGCGGGCGCTGCGGGCGTTGCGGAGTCGAACACATCGCCGGCGACGATCACCACGTCGACCGCGTTCTCGCGAACCTGGGCGACCAGGGCGCCCAGCACGCCGGTCAGCGCCACGAGCGTGGAGTGCCCGTGGAACGTGCGACCGATGTGCCAGTCGGAGGTGTGCAGGATGCGCATACTCACACGGTACGGACGGCCTCTGACATTGCCCCTGAGGCGTGCCGTCCGAGCGGAAGGTCCCCTGACCCACCCTCATCACGACGACCGGCACGAGGTGATGCGACGTGCGCTGTGCGCTGTCACCGGTGCAGGGTGCGGGGCTGCATCATGCGATGGATGGGCTGCCCTCCGCCCTGCAGACCGACTTGCCCCGTCGGTCAAGGGGGTGTGCCCGCTTCGTCTTGACTACCGACTTCCGCTCTATGCCAGGTCGTTCCCCCAGTTCGCCTGTTGGATCCGACTGTCGAGTTCGCGCAGTTCGCGCGCGACGTCGTCCGCGCGGGTGCGCAGCTCTGCCACCGGCAGCGCCGAGAACTGGCGGAGCTCCGAGCGCATCTGACGCATGTAGCCGCTGCCCGCACCGGATGCGGCGGCCGCAGCATCCGTCAACAGCGAGTGCCGCATGCGCAGCACGTCGCGTGTCGCCAGCGCATCGGTCATCGTGCCATTTTCGTCGACGACGACGCTGCTGTTGGTCGCGTTGATGCGGCGGATGAGATCGCGCAGCTGGTCGAGTGCAGCATCCGCCTCCGCGAGCAGCGCCGCGGCGTCCTCGGCCGGCTCCTCGCCCTCTTGGTAACGGGCGTTGTCGCCGATCCGCGCGCGCAGCTGCTCGATGCGGCGCTGCAGGTCAGCGCGGGCAGCAAGGGCTTCGGCGAGTCTCATGGGCCGCTCCTTCATCGGGTGCGCAGCAGGTGCTGCTTCTCGGGGTGGTCTTCGAACCATTCGGCCACGTACCAGCAGACCGGATCGACACGACGGTCGCCACGGGTCTCGATATCGGCGACGGCGCCGGCCGTGACCATCGCAGCGTACCCGTGGCCACGGTAGGTCGGGATCGTGAACGCACGCGTCAGAGCCACGGTGGATCCGTCGTCGCGGTAGTCCAGCACGCTCACCAGCACCCCACCTCTGGTGAGGGTGAAACGACCGGCATCCTTCTCATTGACAAGCACGAAATCAGTAGCAGCAGCGGGAGATGTCACGCCTCCACGTTACGTCGTGTTTCCGACACTGGATCGTCACGTTTTGACACGGCGGGTTAATTTCAGTCATAATCGCCCCCATGACCACCAACGCACGCCCCATGTCCGCCCAGGAGGCGAACGGGACTGCCGGGATGATGATGCCCGGTCGCGTTGGCATGTGTTGCCGAATGTGTTGCTAAGGCGCAACCACCCAGCCTGACTCGCTGTTGATCCCTTCATCTGAGGGACGAGTCTCGAGCGCCCACCCTTCGCGCTCATTCCCTACCGGCTCCGCCCGGTCATTCGTGCATCACATCCAGAGCCGCCGGCTCTCGCATCCTTGAAGGATCCATCATCATGTCGACCACCGCACTTCTCGATCGCCCCGTCACCGCTCCCGTCCGCGTCATCTCCCCCGCCGACGCCGCAGCCGACCTGCCCTCCGTCAGATCGCCCAGAGGCTTCGCCCTGTACGTCGGCATCGACGAGATCAAGGCCGCCGCAGCCGGTGTGAGCCTTCCCGTCCTCGTCGACGCTCTGCGTCGCACCATCGCCGAGCTCGCCCCTGGTGCCGAGACCCACGCGACCGTGGCACTCGCACCGCAGGCATCCGGCGGCCGCGACCTCGACGTCGTCCGCCTCGCCCTTCACGAACCAGGCGCGATCGCCCGCGCCAAGGCCGCCGTCGAAGAGGAGAAGGACGAGGATGCCGGCGTCGTCGTCGACATCTCCCGCAAGCGCGTGCTGCTCGATGGCGACTCCGCCGCATTCACTTACAAGGAGTTCGAGCTGCTGCAGTACCTCGTCCTGCGCGAGGGGCGCACCATCGAGCGCAGCGAGCTGGTCTCGGCGCTGTGGCAGGCATCGTCCGACGAGGAGGCCCCTGGCGAGCGCACCATCGACGTGCACGTGCGTCGCCTTCGCGCCAAGCTCGGCCGCCACGAGGACATCGTGCGCACCGTGCGCGGCGTCGGCTACCGCTTCGACCGCCACGCCGACGTCGTCATCCGCTACGGCCACGGCACCCCCTCGCCCGACCGCTTCTGACCCGTCCGGCTTCAGTTCCGCCGAGACCCCCAGGTGTTGTCGACACCCCCAGCTGCGGACGTCCGCGAGCAGGGGTGTGGACGATAGGCAGGGGTGTCAGGAACCGCGCGTAGGGTTGCCGACATGACTCAGACGGCGGATGCTGCGCAGCACCAGCACGCGCAGCAGACCGTCTACCGCCCTGGGCATCCGCTTGACCTCCTGCAGACAGTCGGGATACTGGTGCGCGGCCCAGGGGATCCGACCATGGTCATCGACGGGGCGCGAATCTGGATGGCGTTCCGCACGGATGCCGGGATCGCGACGCTCTGCCTGCGCCAGGCATCCGACGGCGTCCATGCCGCCGCGTGGGGCGACGGTGCCACCGAGGCCCTCGACGCCGCGCCCAGGCTCTGCGGGTCCGACGACGACCCGACCGGGTTCGATGTATCGCAGCATCCGATGCTGACGGACGTGGCGCGCCGGAATCCGGGCATCCGACTGCCGCGCACCGACCGCGTCTTCGACGCCGTCGCCGGCGCGACGCTCGAGCAGAAGGTCACCGGGCTGCAGGCGTTCGGCGCGTGGCGACACGTGGTGAGCCGTTTCGGCGAACGCGCGCCGGGTCCAACGCCGCGACCGATGTTCGCGGCGCCCCCGCCCGAGATCTGGCGCACCATTCCATCGTGGGCATGGCAGCGCGCCGGTGTCGAGCCGCCGCAGTCGCGCACCATCGTGCAGGCCGCCGCACGTGAGCCGAGCATCGTGCGGGCGCTGACGCTGGCATCCGACGGCGCCGGCCGCGACCGGGTGCTGACGAGCCTGCCCGGCGTCGGCCTGTGGACCTCGGCCGAGACGCGCCTGCGCGCGCTCGGCGACCCCGACGCCGTCGCCATCGGCGACTACCATCTGCCGCACGAGGTCGGCTTCGCTCTGACCGGTGCGCGCACGGATGACGCCGGGATGCTGGAACTGCTGGCGCCGTGGGCAGGGCACCGGCAGCGGATCATCCGGCTGATCTATGCCTCCGGCATTCGCGAGCCCCGCCGCGGCCCTCGTCTGGCCCCCGAGGATCACCGCCGCCGCTGAGCGAAACGCGGACGCGTCAGTAGTAGACGGCGAGGGGCCCGTGCGGGCCGTCGACCACCTGCACCGGGGTATCGAAGACGCCGGTCAGCACGGCGTCGTTCATGATCTCGGCCGGCGGGCCGAACTCCACCACTCGTCCGTCGCGCATCGCGCAGATGTGATCCGCGTATCGTGCGGCGAAGTTGATGTCATGCAGCACGATCACGATCGTGCGTCCGAGTTCGTCTGCGGCACGTCGCAGCTGCGTCATCATCGTGACGGCGTGCTTCATGTCGAGGTTGTTCAGCGGCTCGTCGAGCAGCACGACCTCGGTGTCCTGCGCTAGCACCATCGCGACGTACGCCCGCTGACGCTGCCCGCCCGAGAGCTCATCGAGGTAGCGACCCTCCAGCTCGCTGAGCGCCAAGAAGTCGATCGCACGGCTGATGATCTCCTCATCAGCCGTGTTCAGCCTGCCCTTCGTGTAGGGGAAGCGTCCGAAGCCGACCAGCTGCCGCACGGTCAGCCGCGTGACGAAATGGTTCTCCTGCCGCAGGATCGAGACGATCTTCGCCAGGTCAGCCGACTTGGTCTTGGTGATGTCGTATCCGGCCACCTCGATGGCTCCGGCATCCATCCCCATCAGCCGCCCGACCATGGTCAGCAGCGTCGACTTGCCGGCACCGTTCGGACCGATCAGCGCCGTGATCCCCCCTGCAGGGATGATCAGGTCGACGGGCCCGATCGTGACCTCGTCGCTGTATTCGCGGCGCACGCCCTCGATGGTGATCACAGTCGGCCCTTTCTGAGGATGACGATGAGGAACACGATGCCGCCGACGAGCTCGATGATGATCGAGACGACGCCCTCGGCGTAGAACACGTTGCGCATCAGGAAGTACGCACCCGCGATGATCGTGAAGGCCGTCAGCACGGCCACTGGCAGGATCAGTCGATGATCGTGCGCGTCGACGAACTGGTACGCGAGCGTCGCGACGAGGAACCCGAGGAACGTCATCGGCCCGACCAGCGCCGTCGAGGTCGCCATCAGCACAGCGACGAGGAACAGCACGATCATCAGCTCACGACGGTGGTTGATCCCGAGCGAGTTCGCGGTATCGGAACCGAGCGCCATCACGTCGAGTCGTCGCGCGCGCATCCACAGCAGAGCGGATGCCCCGACGCACAGCGGTATCGCGAGAGGCAGGTACGACGCGTCGGCGTTGGAGATGTTGCCGAACAGCTTGGCTGCCAGCACGTCGAACTCACTCGGCGTGAGCAGGCGCTGCATGAAGGTGGCGATCGCGCCGAGTCCGCCGCCTATGACGATGCCGATCAGCAGCATGACCTCGAGGTTCGCGTAGCGCCCGGTCAGCAGCCAGCCGTACAGCAGCATCGCGAGACCCACCATGATCGCGACCTGCAGTCCGAACTGCCACAGCCCCTGGAACGCCACCAGCCCCGCGATGCCGAACAGGTACACCGAGCCGGTCTGCACCACGCGGTACAGCGACTCGAAGCCCATGATCGACGGGGTGATGATGCGGTTGGTCGTCACGGTCTGGAAGCTGACGGTGGCGACCGCCTGGCAGACGGCGACGACCAGCATGACCGTCACGTTCGTGAAGCGCAGCTCGGCGATGCGCCAGAATCCGTCGGTGCCGAACGGCATCGGGTTGCCCCAGGCGAGCAGGCCCACAGCGAAGAACACCGACAGCGCGATGAGCACCGAGAGCACGAGAATGTACCGGCGACGCTTGGCCGGGGTCGCGAACGTGCCGGCACGACCGGAGTGGGCACGTGCCGGCATCCCATTCATCTTCTTCAGCATCCGCGCCACCTACCCGCGCCGCCGCTGCTTCAGAAGAAGAAGCACGAAGACGATGGCGCCGACGACGCCGAGGATCAGCGAGACGGGCACCTCGAACGGCATGATGATGGTGCGCCCGATCAGATCGCAGACCGTCACGATGGCGATGCCGAGCAGTGCCACCCACGGCAGGTTGCTTCGCAGGTCGTCACCGCGCACCATCGAGACGATGTTCGGCACGATCAGTCCCAGGAACGGCAGCATGCCGACGACGACGGTCACCACTCCCGTCACGACCGCGATCAGGACGGTGCCGAGCAGGATGATCCGGTTGTAGTTCAGGCCGACGTTGGTGGCGATCTCCTCACCGAGGCCGGCGACGGTGAGCCGATCCGCGACGATGAAGATGACGACCGCCGCGATCGCGACGATCCAGAGCATCTCGTACTGTCCGCGCAGCACCGATGTGAAGCTGCCGGCGAACCAGACGCCGAGGCTCTGCAGCATGTCGGTCGCGAGGGCGAGGTAGGTCGAGATCGCCCCGACCACCGCGCCGAGCATGATCCCGACGATCGGCACGATCAGTGACGAGCGCAGCGAGACGCGGCGCAGGAACAGGAAGAACACCATTGTGCCGATGAACGCGGCGATCACCGCGGCGGTCATCCGCAGCGGGATCGACGGCTGCGGCACGAGGATCATCACGGTGAGCAGCCCGAGGCCGGCCCATTCCGTCGTGCCCGTGGTCGTCGGCTCGACGAAGCGGTTCTGCGTGAGCAGCTGCATGACGAGGCCGGCCATCGCCATCGAGGCGCCGGCGAGGACGAGCGCGATGGTGCGCGGAACGCGGGTGATCAGGAACATCTCGCCGCCGTCGCTGCTGCCTGCGATGTCGTAGACGCCGGTGAACAGCGACGCGACCAGCAGGGCTGCGACGAACAGGATGCCAATCAGCAGTTTGACGTCGAAAAGCCGCCCCTTGGTCGATCGGGGCGGCGGCGTGGTCGCGTCCTGCGACGCGATGGCACTTGTCGTGGTCATGAGATGTGGCGACGGCATCCGATACCGAGTGCTTCCCGGTCGGATGCCGTCGCCGAGCGTGTCAGTTCTTCGCAGCCTTCTCGCCCGACTTCTCCAGCGCGTCGGCGAAGTCGTTGAGGAAGGTCGTGTACGTCTGGATGCCCTCGTTGAGGTACGTGTCGGTGGGCATGTAGACGATCTGGTCGCTACCAACGGCGGTGACGGATGCCAGCGCCTCGGAGTCCTCGAGGATCTCGGCGGCCTGCACGTAGCTCGCGTCATCCGCGGCGAACACGGCGTCGCGGTCCATCACGAGGATCCAGCTCGGGTTCGACTCGGCGATCGCCTCGACCGAGATGTCGTCGCCCTGGTGGTCGTCGGTCGCTCCCTCGACCTCGAGCGCAGGCGTGAGCCCGATGAGGTCGAAGATCGGACCGAGCGTGCGGCCGACGCCGGGGGCGATGTAGCCGATCTCTCCGCCCGAGGTGGTGACGGCCATCACCGTGTCGGTGTCGCGGTAGGCGGCCTTCGCGCGCTCGACGGCGGCATCGAAGTCATCCGTGAGCTTCTTGGCTTCGTCCTGCTTGCCGAAGACCTCGCCGAGCACCGTGATCTGACGCTTGAGCTCGGCGTCGAGGGGCTCACCTTCGCGCGGGTCGAGCTGCAGCACCGTGGCGTCCGGCACGAGCTTCTCGAAGTCCTGCTGGTACTGCGTGAAGCGCTGGCCGTTGATGATCAGATCGGGGGCGGCCGCGACGACGGACTCGAGGTCGGGCTCGTTGTGCGTGCCGAGGTCGATGATGTTCTTGTCATTGACGTAATCGACCGTCTCGGGCATCAGCGCGACGGCTGCTGCGGTCAGCTCGATGCCCCAGTCCGACAGCGTCTGGAACGTGCGGTTGTCGGTGGCGACGACCGACGTCGGCGGAGTCGCGATCTCGTGCGAGCCGTTGTTGTCCTCGACGGTGACCGTGCTCGCCTGTTCCGCCTTTTCTGCGGGTTCCTCGGCGGTCGCGCCGGCACAGCCGACGAGTGCGAGCAGGCTGACGAGGCCGAGACTGGTTCCGGCGAGGATTCGAGGCACGGACATGCGGGGAACTCCGTTTCTGCTCCGAGGAGCGGGGGCGGGGTGCGCTGGCACGGGGCACTAGGCACGGATGCGGCCGGAGTTAGGGCACCCTGACTTCGGCCAGAATTAGGTTAGCCTTACTTTATGAGCGAAGTGAAATCGAGTTTCATGCTGGAGCGTCACGGACTGGATCTGCGGTTCAGATTCGTCACGCTGAGCGCGCGCGAATGGCTGGCGCCGAACTACGTGCGGGTGCGGCTGACCGGTGCGGATCTCGAGGGGTTCGCTTCGCTCGGCTCCGACGACCACATGCGACTGTTCTTCCCAGCGGGCGGCGCCGAGCCGACATCTGTCGACGAGATGCGCGCCGCACCGAGCCGCGAATACACTCCGCTGGCCTGGGGCGATGACTGGCTCGATGTCGAGTTCGCCGTGCACGGCGATCAGGGCGTGGCGGCGCCATGGGCAGCATCCGCGCCCCTCGGTTCGCTCGTCGGCGTCGGTGGCCCTCGGGGCTCCGCGGTGCTGCAGGGCGAGCCTGGTTCGTGGATGCTGGTCGGCGACGAGACGGCGATCCCGGCCATCCGCCGCTTCGCAGTTCTGATCCCGGCTGGCGTGCCGGCGCGGGTCGTGATCGAGGCGCCGTCGGCCGCGGATCAGGTGCCGCTCGACGCTCCCGTCGAGGTGGAGTGGGTTCACCGTGGCGAGGCTCCGGCCGGCTCCGCGCTGGTCACGTTCCTGGACGGGCTGACGGCGTCGGATGCTGTCGGCGAGGATCCGTTCTGCTTCATCGCTGCGGAACAGGCCATCGTCAAGCCCGGCCGCGCATTGCTCGAGCGGTGGGGCGTCGACGTGTCGAAGGCGGTCGTGAAGGGGTATTGGAAGCGCGGCGAAGAGGAGTACCACGCACCGCACTGAATGGGCTTGTATCGGCCGGCGCCCGGGGTGAGAATGATGCCCTGCCGCAGTCGCGGCGGGCATCCACAATTCTGGCGCCGAAGGAGCCGACCGTGGCCATTCTCAACCCCTATCTCTCGTTTCGCGACAACGCGCGCGAAGCCCTCGAGTTCTACCAGCGCGTGCTCGGCGGCACGCTCGACATCTCCACTTTCGGGTCGATGCCCGGCATGGGATACGACCCGAGCGAGGCCGAGCACGTGATGCACGGACAGCTCATCACCGACGACGGCATGGTGCTGATGGCATCAGATACCCCGAGCAGCATGGAGTACCAGGCCCCGCAGGGCGTCTCGGTGTCGCTCAGCGGCTCCGAAGCCGACCGCCTGCGCGCAGCGTGGGATGGACTGTCGGACGGCGCATCGATCACCGTGCCGCTCGCCGCCGCGCCGTGGGGCGGCGACTTCGGCATGCTCACCGACCGCTACGGCGTGGCGTGGATGGTGTCGGTCGACGGTTGACGCTCGATTGTGATCGCCCACGGCATCAGGAATACTGCCTGAATGCCTGTTCTCGATCACCTCGGAATCACCGTCACCGACCTCACCCGCGGCATCGCGCAGTTCGACCCGGTGCTGAAGGCGCTCGGGTTCGAGTGGGAGGGCTCGAAGGTCGACTCGGCCGCCTGGTACCGCGAGGGTGAGACCGAGATCATCGTGTTCGCGCCGCGCGACGAGGGCGCGGACCCGCACGTGCACGGGCGAGTCGGGTGGCAGCACCTCGCGTTCGCGGTGGACTCGCGCACTGAGGTCGAGCGGATGCATGCGGTCGCGCTCGACGCCGGGTGGACGGCGGTGCGCGACCCGAAGCTCTACCCCCGCTTCAACGAACGGTACTACGCGTCATTCGTCGAGGACGCCAGTGGCATCCGCATCGAGTTCATGCACAATCCGCCACGCGACGACGGGTGAGTTATCGGCTCAGGCGTCGAATGTCGGCGGCATCCGACACACTGTGATGATGGCGACAATAGATCACCTCGGCATCAGCGTCGATGACGTTCCCCGGGCATCCGCGCAACTCGATCCGGTCTTCTCGGCCCTGGGATACACCCGCGCGTACAACGCACCCGACCACGCGTACTGGCGGCAGCCGGGGCAACCCGAGCTACTCCTGTATCCGGCGCGGGAGCCCGGCCCGCACGTGCACGGAAGGATCGGCTGGCAGCACTTGGCATTCGCCGTCGACTCCCGCGACGAGGTCGATCAACTGCACCAGGTCGCACTGGATGCCGGGTGGACAGCGGTGCGAGAGCCCAAGGAGTACCCACGGTTCACCGAGCGCTACTACGCCTCATTCGTGGAGGACGACAACGGCATCCGCATCGAGGTCATGCACAACCCGGCCGGCTGGGACGGGAGCTGACTCGGCGCTCCGATCCCCCTCGGTAGCGGCCTCGACCCATCGATGCAACGATGAGGGAGTGGAGTTCACGAACGATGCACAGATCTGGACGATGATCGGCGCTTTCTGCGCGCTCATGTTCGGCATGCTGACCGTGGTCTCCACACTTTTCGTCCGCGTCCTGCGTGCGGAGATCGGCGGAATGCGCACCGAGATGAATGCCCACTTCGATGCGGTCAACACGCGAATCGACGGGATCGACCGCGACGTGCAGGCGCTCGTGAAGCGCACCTTCGGCCTCGACCGCGAGTAGTCGCCTTCACTCAGCTCAGTCCGCGCGCGATCTCGACGATCCCTTGCGGGTAGAACGGCAGCGTGTCGTCGCCGAGGTCATCGAGGCGGAACCATCCCGCGACCGCGCGACTGTCGAGCACGCGTCGCCGCTCCTCGACCGGCATCGCCTCGAGCTCCTGGCAGCGGATCGCGAAGACGTGCACGATCTCGTGACCGCGTCGCCCTGCGAGCGTGAAGCGGTTCTCGGTGACAGCCAGTAGCCGCGTCTCGCTGAGGTCGACCCCGAGCTCCTCGGCGAACTCCCGCCGCACGGCATCCTCGGCGAGCTCGCCGAAGTCGATCCCACCACCAAGCGCACGCAGAAAGCGCGGATGCTGATCGGTCGCCGCATACTCCTCGGCCAGTACCCATCCCTCACGGACGATCAGCCCGACGGCGATGTTGCGGATGCGCTCATTCACCGCGCCAGCGTAGCGGGTCAGGCTCCTGGTCCTCCGCTCGCCCCGCCCGCAAGCTCCGTCGCAAGCACGGCACCTCGCCGAGTGCACGGGAACTGCGCGTCAACAGGCCGTGCGCTCGCCAGCATCCGGTGCACTCGGCGGCTGCGGGGCATCGGGCAGGCGGCCGCGCACCGGGCGGACGGCCGTTGGCGGAGGCTTGACTCAGCATCCACCCCTCCCCTATGGTCGTAACTCTGCGCCGACCGGTGCAGCCCCAGCCGAGGAGACGACGGAATGACCGCTCTGCGGAACCTCCCCACGGTCCTGGCCTTCCAGCAGAAGAGCCAAGACCGCTACGAGTCGTACCCTCCGGCGCGCGCCGTGTGACAGCATCCGCTGTTCTCCGCCCCGCACCGTCAGGTCCGGGGCATTTTTCATGAATCCTCCGTGACCTGTGGCTGACACACAACACGAAGGAAAGGAATCATGGAGAGGCTCTCCGCACGGCTGCTGTCGTGGGCGTCCCTGATCGACGAGAAGACGCTCGATCAGGCGCACACCACGGCCCGCATGCCGTTCATCCACCCGCACCTGGCACTGATGCCGGATGCGCACCTCGGCAAAGGGGCGACAGTCGGGTCGGTCATTCCGACGCTCGGCGCGATCATCCCTGCCGCCGTCGGCGTCGACATCGGATGCGGCATGATCGCCGTCCGCACGCAGTTCACGGCCGCGCAGTTCGAGAACCGCGACCTCGCTCCACTGCGTGAGGCGATCGAGCGCGCCATCCCGCTCTCGGCCGGGCACTACAACCGCAAGGTCGTGGCCACTGCCGAGCCGCGTGTGGCAGAGCTGGCCGAGCTTGCCGAGAAGAAGGGCTTCGACCCGGCGTCGTACGCGGGCAACTGGCAGCTGCAGCTCGGCACGCTCGGCTCGGGCAACCACTTCATCGAGGTGTCGCTGGATGAGCAGGATCGGGTGTGGCTGTTCCTGCACTCCGGCTCGCGGGGCGTGGGCAACAAGATCGCTCAGCACCACATCGGCGTCGCGCAGAAGCTCGCGAAGCAGTGGTGGATCGAGCTGCCCGACCCCGACCTGGCCTACCTGGTCGAGGGGACGCCGGAGTTCACGCGCTACATCCGCGAACTGCGGTGGGCCCAGCACTTCGCGCTGCTGAACCGGGAGGAGATGATGGACCGGGTCGTGCGCCAGGTGTCGGAGTTCGCCGGCACTGCGGTGGACGAGCAGGAGCGCATCAACTGCCACCACAACTTCACCGAGTCGGAGAAGCACTTCAGCAAGCAGGTCTGGGTGTCGCGCAAGGGCGCGATCCATGCCGACGCCGGTCGGCCGGGGCTCATCCCCGGGTCGATGGGCACGGCGTCGTACGTCGTGGAGGGCCTCGGCAACCCTCTGTCGCTGAACTCGTCACCGCATGGCGCTGGTCGGGAGTACTCCCGGTCGGCGGCGCGGCGCACGTTCACCCACGCGCAGTTGCGCGAGGCGATGACCGGCATCGAGTTCCGTGACACGGATGCCTTCATCGACGAGATTCCGCAGGCGTACAAGCCGATCGATCAGGTGATGGCCGATGCCGCCGACCTGGTCACGATCCGCCACACGCTGCGGCAGATCGTCAACGTGAAGGGCGATTGACCGGCCGCCCGCCTCTCGTTCCCGTATGAGTTTCTGTCGCCTGTGCTGCGTCCAAGCGACAAGAACTCATACGGGAACGGGGAGCGGTGCGGTCAGACGACGGCTGCGGGCTCGTCAGCGGGGCGGTCGGTGAAGGCCTGCTTGGGCACGAAGACGAGAAGCACGGCGGATGCCAGTGCCGTGACACCGCACACGACCCAGACCGTCATGTAGCCGGCGAGCGAACCCGCCGTGCCCTCGGCAGCTCCCGCCGCGGTCCCGGCGACGCCGTTCAGCAGTGCGATGCCGAAGATGCACGAGGCGATCGCGCCTCCGACCGTCTTCACCGAGTTGGTCAGGCCGGTCGCGACGCCGGTCTGCGTCGAGGGTGCGGCGGATGCTGCCGCAGCCGGCAGCGCCGCCACGAGCGCTCCGGAGCCGAGCCCCGCGAGCACCATGTTGGTCGTCACCTGCAGATAGCTGTCATGGAACGGCAGGAACAGCAGGAACCCGATCCCCACGAGCACGGATGCCCCGATCAGGGTGAACCGCGGCGTGCTGAGCCGCGCAATCAACGGGAACAGCAGAGCACCCGTGATCATCGCGATCAGGTAGATGCCGATGATCAGGGAGGTGGCGAAGCCCGTGGTGCCGAGTCCGTACCCGTACACGGCAGGATCGGTGCGGGCGAAGGTCGACAGCGGCGCCTGCGCGCCGAGCACGCTGACGCCGAACAGGCCGGCCGTGAGGAACACCGGGCCGAGCGCCGGCGAGCGGAACATGCGCACGTCGATCAGCGGGTCGTCGTGCTTCAACTCCCACAGCACGAACGGGATGATCAGCAGCAGCCCGAGCAGCACGACGCCCCATGACCAGACGCTGGTCAGCCCGCCGGGCAGGCGCAGCATGCTGAGACCACCGGTGAAGGCGATCAGCGCGAACGAGATGAGCACCAGGCCGACGGTGTCGAGCTTGCCGCCGGTCGTCTCGGGCGATTCCTTGACCCCGAACAGGATCACGAAGAAGCACACGATCACCAGCAGGGCGGGAATCAGCAGCACGATCGTCAGCGGCAGCACGTCGATGAGCGCGCCGCCGGCGAGGGCACCGAGAATCGCACCCGTCTCGAGCGCGGCGACGAGCATCCCGGCCGCGCGGGCCGTGATCACCGAGCGGCCCTCCATGGCGCGAGAGCGCGACCAGATCAGCGCGATCTCGAGAGGCAGCCAGACGACGTAGAAGCCCATCAGCGCCCAGCCGACCAGGAACACCGCGAACGAGTCGGTGAACGGGAGCACGAGCGCGGCCGCCGCGGTGAGGGCGGTCGAGATCAGCAGCATGCGCTTGTGCCCGATCATGTCGCCGAGCTTCGCGAACGCGGGCACGACCAGAGCCGAGAGCATGAGCTGCGTGCCTTCGAGCCAGTTCACATCGGCGTCGTGGATGCCGAGATGCCGGGCGATATCGGTGAGCATGGGCGTGTAATAGCCCTGCAGCACACCGCTGGTGAACTCGACGAACGCGAGGAATCCGACGACGCTCGCAAGCGCGCCGAGAGTGACGGAGCGCGTCATCGCGCCTCCCTTTCAGTTACGGGTGGAATCACACTAGCCGCTGCAGAAGCACGCGATGAAAGAGCTCGCCCCGCTCGAGAGCGGCGATCTCGACGTTCTCATCGACACCGTGGATCGCCGCGCGCTGGGCGTTCGACATCTCCAGCGGAGCGAAACGGTACACCGCAGGGGTGAATCGGTGGAAGTGCCGCGAGTCGGTGGCCGCCATCATCACATACGGCACGGCCGGGGCATCTGGATGGGAGACCCCGAGCGCCTCGGCGATCAATGCGAACTGCGCGTTGTCGGTCGCCGACTCGGGCGAGGGCTCACTGCCCTCGAGCACCTCGATCGACACCAGCGGGTCGCCGATCCGGTCGCGCACGCGCAGGATCGTGGCATCCACCGTCTCGCCAAGCGCGATGCGCAGATTGACGGTGGCGGATGCCTGTGACGGGAGCACATTGGCGGCGGTGCCGCCGGACTGCATCGTCGGCGCGACGGTGGTGCGCACGAGTGCGGCCGGCTCACCGCCGAGGGCGGCGAACACCCGGGCGGTGAGGAAAGGCACGGCTCCCAGCACGCGCAGCAGATGCCGGGCTGGGCCCGGTGTCTGAGAGGACAGCTGGATCAGCATCCGAGAGATGGCGCGCGGTGCGCGGGCGGGGAACATGCCCGGTCCCAGCCGGTCGACCGCGCGCGCGATGCGGCGCACGGCGGTCAGGGTGGGCGGCGCCGAGGCGTGCCCGCCGTCGCCGCGAGCAGAGAGGCGGATACTGAGCACGCCCTTCTCGCCCACGCCGACCATCGCGGATCGGCCCGGCACGAACGGCAGCGGTGCGTCCACGACGGCGCCGCCCTCATCGATGACGATCCACGGCGTGATGCCGCGCTCCTGGAACGACGCGCTGATGGCCTGGGCTGCGGCGCCGAAGGTCTCCTCGTTGCCGCCGAACGAGAGGTAGACGTCACGAGCCGGAGTGAAGCCGTCGGCGAGCAGATTCTCGACCGCTTCGAGGATGACGATCAGAGGACCCTTGTCGTCGAGGGTTCCGCGGCCATAGACGCGCCCGTCGGCGATGCGCCCCTCGAAGGGCGGGTAGGTCCAGGCATCCGATTCGTCTACCGGGACGACGTCGTAGTGGGCCATGAGAACGGCAGGGTCCGCGTTCGGCTGCGCGCCCTTCCAGTGGAACAGCAGACCGTAGTCGGTGTGCTTCTCGAGGGCGAGGTGCTCGTGCACGAGCGGGTACTGCTCGGCGATGAGGCGCTCGAAGGCGGCGAACGGCGCGTGTCCGCGCTGCTGCAGCTCTGCCGACACGGTCGGCAGCTGGATCATCTGCGAGAGTCGCTCGGCAATGCCGGGTCGTACGGTCGCTGAAGCATCGGTGCTTTCGGGCATCCGGTGATCCTTGCATGTCCGCGATCGATCATCGCGTCGTCCTGCGCCCACCGACAGGCCCGCGGCACACACAGCCCCGCCCGATTGGCGATCTCACACAATCGACGCCGACCACCACAGCGGCTCCCGCATGAGTTTCTGTCGCTGAACCATCGATCAGGCGACAGAAACTCACACGGGAGTGAGAGGCGGATCAGCGGAGGGCGTGCTCCGTGACGAAGTCGCGGAGCACCTGCTCGTCGTCGGCCATCTCGGTGACGTGCTGCGGCGCGGCCATCATCTGCTGCAGCGCGGGTGAGAGCGGCAGCTCCACCCCGATCGCCTCCGTGATGGTCTCGGCGAACTTCTCGGGCTTGGCGGTCTCGAGCACGAGCATGGGCACATCCTGCTCGACGTACTCGCGTGCGACCTTGACGCCGTCGGCGGTGTGCGGGTCGATGATCTCGCCGGATTCCTCGTACACCGAACGGATCGTTGCGAGTCGGTCGGCGTGCGTCGAGGTGTCGCTGACGATGCCGAACTCGCTCTCGAAACGCGGCTGCTCGGCCGAGAAGTCGAAGAAGCCGTCAGCATCCAACGACTTCCATGCGTCGACGACGCCGCTCGCGTCGCGCCCGACGAGATCGAAGATGAAGCGCTCGAGGTTCGATGCCTTCGAGATGTCCATCGACGGGCTCGACGTCGCGTGCGTGTCGGCGGCCGAGCGAGGGCGGTAGATGCCCGTGCGGAAGAACTCGTCGAGCACGTTGTTCTCGTTCGCGGCGAGCACGAGGCGGCGGATCGGCACGCCCATGCCCTTGGCGAAGAAGCCAGAGAGGATGTTGCCGAAGTTGCCAGACGGCACCGTGAACGACACCTCGAACTCGGAGCGATGCTCGGGCTCGACGCCATCCGTCACGCGCATCCAGGCCCAGAAGTAATAGACGACCTGAGCCGCGATGCGCCCGAGGTTGATCGAGTTCACCGCACCGAGGTTCTGCGCGCGCTTGAAGTCGAGGTCGCCGGCGAGCTGCTTGACGAGGTGCTGGCAGTCGTCGAACACTCCCTCGACGGCGATGTTGTGCACGTTCGCGTCGTCGAGCGAGTACATCTGCGCGCGCTGGAACGGGCTCATCCGGCCCTGCGGCGACAGCATGAACACCGACACGCGGTCCTTGCCGCGCAGCGCGTGCTCGGCAGCGGATCCGGTGTCGCCCGAGGTCGCGCCGACGATGTTCAGCACGCGGTCCTTCTTCTCGAGCACGTACTCCAGCGCCTGCCCGAGGAACTGCATCGCCATGTCCTTGAAGGCCAGCGTCGGGCCCTCCGACAGACCGACCAGCGTGATTCCGCCGCCGATCGAGCGCAGCGGTACGACGGCATCGGGGAAGTCCGCGTACGCGGCATCCGTCATCCGAGCCAGGTCCTCGCGCGGGATGTCGGTGGCGAACAGCCCCAGCACCTCTGCGGCCAGCTGCGGGTAGGTGAGCGCGCGCCAGCGCTCGAGGGTCTCCGCATCCACCTGCGGCAGCTGCTCTGGTATCGCCAGCCCGCCGTCGGGCGCGAGCCCTTCGAGCAGCGTCTCGCTGAAGGGCTGCGGCGTCATGCCGCCGCGAGTGGAGATGTACAGCACGGATGCTCCTCAGGTCGGGCTTCCATTGTCGCAGGGTCGTCCGGATGCCGGAGCCGGATGACGCTGTCACACTTCCGCGCTGCCGAACGACAGATATGTGACGGCATCATCGGATGCCATGGAAGGAACACCATGACCAGAATCGACATGTCCCGCACGAACCGTCTCGGCTACGCCGCAGTGATCGGGATGGAGGCGTATTCGAGCAAGGCCGTCGAGAAGCGGCTGTACGAGCTGATCAAGCTGCGGGCCTCGATCCTGAACGGCTGCGGATTCTGCGTCGACATGCACGCGACCGATGGCGCCAAACGCGGCATCCCGCAGCGGACCCTGCACGCGGTGGGAGCGTGGCAGCACGCCAAGAACCTGTTCGAGCCGAAGGAGCTGGCGGCTCTCGCGCTCACTGATGCGATCACCAAGCTCGGTCCCGACACGGTCACGGATGAGATCTGGGATGCAGCCGCGCAGCATTTCGACGAGGGCGAGCTCGGCGCCATCGTGATGGCGATCTGCACGATCAACGTCTGGAACCGGATCGCCATCTCGACGCAGATGGCGCCGCCGGTCGATGCGAAGCACCCCATCGTCTGATCCGGCATCCGCAGTCCGGCGGGCAGTAGCGTGAAGTCCATGACCACCGTCACGCCCGCCGTCCGCGCCTGGCGATCCGAGCACGACCGGCTGGTCGGCATCGCGTACCGGATGCTCGGCGACTTCGGCCACGCCGAAGACGTCGTCTCGGAGGTCGCGCTCGAGGCTGTCAAAGCCGAGCGGGCAGATGCCGGCGCCGTGCGCTCCTGGCCGGCGTGGCTGACCACGACGTGCGTTCGCCGGGCGATCGACCGGGTGCGTTCACTGGCATCGGTGCGCGAGGAGTACGTCGGGCACTGGCTGCCTGAGCCGGTCGCGACCGAGCGACTGCCGGAGGATGCCGTCGTCGATCGCGAGATGCTGTCACTGGCGCTGCTGCATCTCGCCGAGCAGCTGACCCCGGAGGCGCGCGCAGCCGTGGTGCTGCATCGGGCCTACGAGATGACCGCAGTGGAGATCGGCGAGATCGTGCAGAAGTCCCCTGCGGCGGTGCGGCAGCTGATCTCACGCGGCGAGCGCCGCCTTCGGCTCGACGGCGATTCGGCGTCGCCGCAGCCGGCGGATGCGAAGGCGCTCGCGGCGCTGGTGGGCGCTGTGCAGGGCGGCGATCTCTCGATCGTGCTCGGGCTTCTCACCGATGATGCGATCCTGTGGAGTGACGGCGGTGGGGTGGTGGCAGCCGCCCGCAATCCGATCTTCGGAGCCGAGAAGATCGGGCGCTTCTACGTCGGGGTCCTGCAGAAGGCGACCGCGTACGATCCGCTTCATCCGTTCGTGCTCACGCCGATCGCGATCAATGGCGAGCTGGGCCTCGCCCTGGCTCATTCCGGCCGCACCGACGTGCTGACTCTCGAATTCGACGGGGCGGGAAGGGTCTGCGGCATCCGCCAGGTCTGCAATCCGCACAAGCTGACGCGCGCATTCGAGGCGGCAGGCTGACGCTCAGTCGAGAAGGTGCCGCAGGTAGCGGTCGGGGTCCCCGAGGAACGAGCGCCAGTGGCGGACGAGTTCGAGGTCTTCCCATTCGGCCTCGCGCAGGCCCCACTCGCCGACCTCGAGGATCTTCGCTCCAGGCAGCGATGCCAGCACCGGGGAGTGCGTCGCGCAGAGCACCTGGCCGCCCTCGTCGGAGATGCGGCGCAGCACCGAGATGAGCGCCAACGTCGAGTTGAACGACAGCGCCGCCTCGGGCTCATCGAGGCAGTAGAAGCCCGGCTCGTCGAAGCGCGAGTCGAGCAGCGCGAGGAACGACTCGCCGTGGCTCATCTCATGGAACGGCACGTCTCCTCGCGGCGACGGGTTCTGCTCGAGGTACGTGTAGAAGGAGTGCATCGTCTCGGCCCGAAGGAAGAATCCCCAGGAGTTCGAGCCGACGCCGCGCCGGATGCGCAGCCACTCCGACAGCGGAGACTCCGTCGGTCGGGTGCTGTGCATCGCCTGCCGCGAACCGCCCTCAGGCGAGAGTCCGTACGCGAGGGCGATGCCCTCGACGATCGTCGACTTGCCGCTGCCGTTCTCACCGACCAGGAATGTCACGCCCGGCGGGAGTTCGAGCCCGTCCTGCAGCAGCTGTGCGACGGCGGGGATGCTCGTCGGCCACCGTTCGCCCGGCTCCGGCGCATCATCGTGCGGGTGCACAGAGACCACCGGGTGCTGTCGCAGCATCCGCCCCGATTCCCAGAACTCCACCATGATCGATCGTCGCCTGTCGCTCAGAACAACGCGGTCGGCAGGGCCCCTTCATGCTCGAGCAGCCACCGCTTCGTGACCAGCCCCTCACCTTCGGCGCCGCCCGAGTAGCCGCCGAGGCCATCGCTGGCTACGACCCGGTGACACGGCACGATCAGCGGAACAGGATTGGCTCCCATGATCGAACCGATGCCTCGGGCCGGCACCGTCGTTCCGCTGCGCGCAGCCAGTTCACCATAGGTGACGGTCTCACCGTTGCCGACGGTCTCGTACAGCGCCATCAGCACCGCCCTGGTGGCATCGGTCTGCACGCCCAGGTCGAACGGCACGTCGAAGGTCTGCAGATCACCGACGAAGTAGTCGGCCAATTGGGCGAGAGCGCGGCGCACGACAGCATCCGATTCATCAGTCGCGAACGCACCCCTCGGCCATGACACACGCGTCACCGCGGTGCCATCGCTCTCGACGGCGACGACGCCGACCGGCGTCTCGATCGCACCGCGGAATCCCATAGGGCGAAGATACCCGTCGCGACCGACATCCTCGCACCCCGACCTCGCCACGCTGAAGTGTGATCGGATGGATGCGACCCGAAGGAGCCACGAATGCCCGACTCCCCCGAGATGCCCGGCGCCGGCCTGCTCGACCAGGACGTGTTTGTCGAGACCGCGGACGGTCGGATGCTGCGCACGATGATCAGCAACGGAGGGCTCAGTCATGCAGAGCTCCGCGGCGAGGGCGACGATCTGATCGTGCTCGAGGCGGGTCTTGGCATGAGCGGCCTGAGCTGGGGTCCGGTTCAGCAGCGCATCGCGCCGCACGCGCGCGTCGTCGCCTACGAGCGTGCAGGCTACGGGGCGAGCACCCCCGACACCGCGCCGCGCGACCTCGACCGACTCACCGACGACCTGCTGGCCGTCATCCGCAGCGTGCCGCACCGGCGGCTGGTGTTGGTCGGCCACAGCTGGGGCGGCGCGATCGTGCGCAGCGCGGCCGCTCGCCTGCTCGCAGACGGCGCGGACGTCGCGGGGCTCGTCCTGGTGGATCAGAGCGATGAGAACGCCGCGGTGTACTTCTCGGCTGCGTTCCGATTCGGTGTCGGGATGCAGCGCGGCCTGCTTCCGCTGCTCGCCCGGCTGCGTGCGCTCCGTCCGATGATGAGCAGCATGGTGGCCGCCGTCGATGAGCCGCTGCGCGATGCCGTGCTGGAGGCGAGCACGAGCACGGCGGCCGCCCGCGCGGCTGCAGAGGAGTACCGGCGCGTGGTCGCCGGCCTCACGACGCTGCGTGACAGCCCGCTCGACCTGGGTCGCATTCCCATCACGGTGATCTCGGGACTCGGGCGCCCGAAGCACGGGGCCCGGCAGCGCGCCGAGATCGTCGCCGCGCATCAGGTGTCGGCGTCACAGCATCCGGGTGCGAGGTTCGTCGGCGCGGAGCGCTCGGAGCATCTGATCCCGTTCACCGAGCCTCAGCTGGTCGCCGACGAGGCTCTCGCGCTGCTCGCGCGCTGAAGCAGGTACTGCAGCAGCAGCTCGTCGCCTGAACGCAGGATGGATGCCAGGTGCGCGCCGACCGGCACCGCAGGGTGCCCCCGTGCGATGCGGCCGGCCTCCCCGGATTCCATGGTCGGCGCGAGCGTGAGGTGCAGGGCATCCACGACTCTGGCTGCCAGCAGTGCGCCGAACAGGTGCGGCCCGCCCTCGGAGTGGATGCGCCGCAGTCCGCGGGCGGTGAGATCGTCGCGGACACGGCGCAGGTCAGCATCCGACTCCCCCACCTCGACGATGTCGGCGACGCGGCCCAGCGCGACCCGACGATCGCGAGGAGCGGATGCCACGGTGTAAACCACAGGGCGCGCCGGCGCATCGGTGAACAGCGGCGACGCCGGATCCAGCGCCAGGCTGCGGCTGACCATCGCGAGCGCCGGGTGCTCTGTCATGCCGTGCGCGGTCCGCCACGCCACCGCCTCAGGCGACACCCGGAACCCGCCGTACCCCTCGTCGCGCAGCGTGCCCGCGCCGACGAGCACGACGTCGGCCTCGTAGCGCAGCAGATCGAACATGCGATGGTCGGCCTCGTCTCCGAGGCCGCCGGAGCGCCCGTCGCGGGTCGCGGCGCCGTCGATGCTCGCGATGAAGTTCACCCGCAGCCAGGTGCGCTCGGCCGGGAAACCGACGAGTGAGAGCAGATCGGTATCGGAGAGGTCGGATGCCGGGTCCGGCCACACCCGGTCGATCACGGCGTCAGCGGAGTCAGACATGTCCGTCCCCTCAGACATTGTGCGTCGGATGCCTGTTGTGCTCGAGTCGGGCCGGCTCGCGCATCCCGAGGATCGCCTCTGTCATGCGCACAGCGTCGACGGTCTCGGCGATGTCGTGCATCCGCACGATCCGCGCGCCACCGAGGATGCAGGCGGTCATCGCTGCGAGTGACCCCGCCAGCCGCTCGCCCTGCGGGCGGTCGATCGACTCGCCGATGAAGTCCTTGTTCGACACGGCCACCAGCAGCGGGGCGCCGAGATCGGCCAGCTCGTCGATGCGGCGGGTGATCTCCAGCGAGTGCAGGGTGTTCTTGTCGAGGTCGTGCCCTGGATCGACGATCAGCCGCGAGCGCGGCACTCCCGCAGCCTCAGCACGCGCCATGCGCTCGACCAAGAACCCACGCACCTCGCCCACCACGTCGTCGAAATGCGCCGGCGGCTTCTCGGCCCGCGGCGGCCCGACGCTGTGTGTGATCACGACGTGCGCGTCGCTGCCGGCGAGCACCTCGGCCATCCGGGGATCACCGAGTCCACTGGTGTCGTTGATGACGGCAGCGCCCGCGGCGATCGCGGCCGCCGCCACCTCGGCGCTGTTCGTGTCGACCGAGATGACCAGCTCGGGGCGCGCTGCAGCGATGGCATCCACCACCGGCACGACGCGGTCGATCTCTTCGGCGGTCGACACTGCGGGCCCTCGTCCGAACGGCACGCCGCCGATGTCGACCCAGTCGGCGCCGATGTCGCCCGCCCGCAGCGCGCTCTGCACCGCGCGATTCAGCGCGAAAGTCGCGCCCTTGTCGTAGAACGAGTCCGGAGTGCGGTTGATCACCGCCATGATGGCGACCTGCCTGGAGAAGTCGAAGTCGCGCTGTCCGATGCGGCGCAGCATCCGGGTGTCCGACAGCGCAGCATCCAACGGCGCAGCATCCGCCGCCGCCAACGAGACCGACTCAGCCGCGGTCACCGTTCCGTCCCGACGCTGTCGCGCACCGCGTCCGACGAATCCCAGTCGTTCGCGTGCATCGCCGCCTGCACGACGCCGTCCTTCACCCAGTAGGCCCGGAAGGCGCCGCCGTGCGCGACGTCGGTGTCGCCCTCGATGTCGACCCGGTCGTATCCGTCGGGTCCGACGCTGCCGAAGTACTCCATGCCGAGATCGTACTGATCCGTGAAGAAGTACGGCAGGTGCGTGTACGGCTCACCTTCGCCGAGCAGGTTATGGGCGGCGACCTTGCCCTGCTCGATCGCGGTGTCCCAGTGCTCGACGCGAATGCGACGGCCGAGCACGGGATGCTGCTGCGATGCCACATCGCCGATCGCGTAGATGTCGGGGGCTGAGGTGCGCAGGGTCTCATCGACCAGCACGCCGCCGTCCACCTCGAGACCGGCATCGTCGGCCAGCTGTGTGAGCGGCATCGCGCCGACGCCGACCACCACGGCGTCGGCGGAGGCGAGCGCGGCCTCATCCACGGGGGTCCCCAGGCGCAGATCGACCCCGTGGAAGCGGTGCAGATCGGCGAACAGCTGGGCGATCTCCGGCCCGAGCACACTCACCAGCGGCAGGTCGGCGACCTCGTACACGGTCACCTCGGCGCCATGATGGCGGGCGGCGGATGCCACTTCGAGGCCGATCCAGCCGGCGCCGACGATCACGACCGTGGCGCCGGGCTTCAGCGCCGCAAGCAGGCGGGCGTTGTCCTCGACTGTGCGCAGATAGAGCGGGTCGGCGACGCGGTCGGCGAGGGGGAAGTGGCGCGGTACAGAGCCGGTGGCCAGCAGCAGCTTGTTGTAGGAGTGCTCCGAGCCGTCACCGCCGGCGACCGGCTCGGTGCGCAGAGTGCGGGTGGTGGGGTCGATCGAGACGACCTTGACCCCACGCTCGAGACGCACGCCGTTCTCGTCGTACCAGGTCGCGTCGTGCACCTGGGTGGAGCCGGCGTCCGCGTCGCCGAGCAGCACCGCCTTCGACAGCGGCGGACGCTCGTAGGGCAGATGGTCCTCGGCCGAGTAGATCACCACTTCCCCGTCGAAGCCGTGGTCGCGCAGTTCGGTTGCGGCAGTGGCGGCTGCGAGGCCGCCACCGACGATGGCGATGATCATCTCGGTTCCCTTCGATCGTGCAGTGATGCGTTGCGAGTTGGACGGGCAGGCCTCAGCGTCCTCCGGCGAGCGCGAAGAACTCCGCGCGGGAGCGGGCATCCTCGCGCAGGGTGCCCCGCACGGCCGAGGTGGTCGTCGCCGAACCGGTGGCGCGCGCACCGCGCTGGGTCATGCAGGTGTGGGTGGCCTCGATGACGACGCCGAGCCCGCGGGGCTGCAGACGCGCCTCGAGGGCATCCGCGATCTGCACCGTCAGCCGCTCCTGCGTCTGGGGCCGACGTGCGTAGTGGTCGACCATGCGCGGGATCTTCGACAGCCCGACGACGCGGTCGGCCGGCAGGTAGGCGACGTGCGCGATGCCGGTGAACGGCAGCAGGTGGTGCTCGCACAGCGAGTGCACCGGGATGTCGCGGATCAGCACGAGCTCGTCATAGCCCTCGGTGTTCTCGAAGGTGGTGAAGTCGAACGGCTCGGATGCCAGCAGCTCGGCGTACGCCTCCGCGAAGCGTCGCGGTGTGCGCGCCAGGTCGGGGGCATCCGCGGCATCCGGATCGATGCCAAGCGCCCGCAGGAACAGCCGGCCGGCATGCTCGGCCGCCACGAGGTCGACGGGCCGCGGGGCGGCCATTATGCGCACTCGGTGCGGGCCGGTCTCGTGTGACTCGCCGCTGTCCTCGATTGCCGTGATCGTCATGTCGACCTCCTGTGCGTGTACTTCCATGAGACACCCGATTGACTTCTAAATGCAAGCCCATTATTTTTTAGAAGTGCACTCGTTCGCTCTGATCCCCGCCTCGTACGTCTTTCTGCGCAGCCCGAAGGGCGTGATGCTGCAGCTGCGCCAGAACACCGGCTATATGGACGGATACTGGTCGGCCGGCGCCGCCGGCCACATCGAGTTCGGCGAGACCGCCGTGCAGGCCGCGATCCGCGAGGTGCGGGAGGAGCTCGGCGTGGTCGTCGAAGCGGATGCCCTGCACTGCGCCGCCGTGATGCAGCGCACCGACGGCACCGACCGCCCGATCGAGCAGCGCGTCGAGTGGTACTTCACGTGCGAAGACTGGACCGGCGAACCGACCGTGCAGGAGCCGGCGAAGTGCGGCGGTCTCGACTGGTTCGCACTGGACGCTCTGCCCGAGATGGTGCCGCCGCACGAGCGACGCGCGCTGGAGGCGATCCGTCAGGGCACGTCGGCGTCGCTGCTCTCGGTCGGACCGAACTGGTAGATCGCTTCGGTCAGAGCCGTGCCTGCAGACGGCGGATAGCCTCGCCCAGGTCGCCGGATGCGAGGAGGCCGGTGCCGAGTGGGCCGGCGGAATCGGATCCGAGTGCCGGCAGCTGCTGCAGTGTGAGCCGTACTGTCTCCGACGCGTGTGAGAGCTGCCAGGCGAGTTCCGCCGCGAACGCGGCTTCGCCATCGGATGCCGCCGATGCCGCCGACTTCACCGCCTTCGCGGCATACGCCGCAGCGCCCAGCGCGTGCGCGCCCATGTGCGCGACGCCGGCCGATTGCGCGGCCGCTCGAGCTGCAGCGACAGCGGACGGTGTGGCCACGGCCGAAGCTGCGCGACCTGCAACGAAGCGGCGCTGGATCTCGCCGGCAGCGTCAAGCTCCCCGCGCGAGAACGCCCGGGCACGGGCGATCGCGTCGCGGGGGCGATCATCCTCCGGAGCCTGCTCTTCGAACAGCGCCAGCACGCGCTCTGCACAGTCCGCCGCCCACGCGGCGACGACCCGGCGGTCGGCCAGGCTGAGGGACTGTGCAGACGCCATCATTCCCCCGACTCCGCACGACGCAGCGTGCGCGCGCGGGCCGCGTCGTGCGCTTCGCGCAGCAGATCGAGCACCTGCTGGGCCGTGTTCGCCGCCGGGTTCACGACGCAGACCCAACCCATCGTGCCGTAGAGCGGGTGCGGCAGGAAGGCATCGGTGCCGGTCGGCTGCGCGCCAGCATCCGACAACTCCGCCGCCTTGTCACGACCGACATGGAGGTTCACGCGGAACCGGTCTGGGCCGAGCCTGAACGCCGTGTCGTCCTGGTAGTCCTTCGTGGTGATCGTCCCGTACGGCTGCGTGCGCTGTGGCATCACCCCGTCCGGGGCGAAGTAGAAGAAGGCGTCTCCCCACGCCAGCTCTGGATAGGGGTCAGTATCGGGCACGACGGCGAGCGCGCCGTCGAATCCACGGACGGCCTCGATGATCTGCTGAATGTCCATGACTCAATCATCGACTTCTCGTGCTTATGTGGACTTACGGTTGGAATGACAGGGATATCGATGCGAAACCCTCCAGAGCACATCTTCACAACGGCCGCGCTGGCGCGCCTCGTCGGCTACTCGACGCAGCAGGTGCGCGACCTCGAGCGGCTCGGCGTTCTGCCGCCCGCTGAGCGCGCACCGAACGGGTATCGACGGTTCGGACCGAGCCACGAGATCGCGCTCCGCGCCTATCGCTCTCTGGCGGTGGCCGTCGGCCCCGTTGCCGCGCGCACTCTCGTGCCGGCGCTGCGCACAGCATCCATCGACGCCGCTGCGGAGCGCATCGACCTGCTGCACGTCGAGATCGCTCGGCAGCGCGAGCGCGTGCGCGAGGCGCTGAGCGCGTTGGACGCCATCGTCGACGACACCGCCGACTCCTTCGACGCGAACGACAGCATGACGATCGGAGAACTCGCCGAGGCACTCGGCGTCCGGGCATCCGCCTTGCGGCATTGGGAGGATCAGGGACTCCTCTCCCCCGAAAGGGACCCACGCTCGGGGGCACGCCGCTATGCGGCCGACGCGCTCGGGGCCGCTCGCATCACCGCCGCGCTGCGCGTCGGCGGGTACCCGCTGCCGCCGATCGCGCGCGTCATCGACCTGATCCGCACGCACGGCGACAGTGATGAAGCGCGGATGCTGCTGCGGCGGCGTCTCGCCGATCTCACCGACCGCAGT
Source organism: Microbacterium sp. H1-D42 (assembly GCF_022637555.1). Taxonomy (NCBI): domain Bacteria; kingdom Bacillati; phylum Actinomycetota; class Actinomycetes; order Micrococcales; family Microbacteriaceae; genus Microbacterium; species Microbacterium sp. H1-D42. The sequence continues at coordinate 2,958,326 of NZ_CP093342.1, forward strand.
GTGGCGCTGCTGTCCGCCTCAGGTGATCTGCACGCCCTGCTCGCGACGTCAGCTACTCCGGCTCGGTGAGCGCCAGGCGCTCCTCGATATCGGCGAGCTCGGCGCGGATCCTCTCGACGGATACCGGCGCGAATCTGCGCACCGGCATGGACAGGATCACCTCCGCATCCATCTCGCCGATGTCGAACGCCTCGCGCAGCGCACGGTTGAGGTCCTTCTCATCACCGGGCGTCGCCGCGCAGACCTCGAGGATCCGCGGCGCCTGCTCTGCCGCCATCAGCATCACGCCGACGATCCACCGTCTGCCCAACAGATTCTGTCTGTCGTCCATGCGTAGACCCTAGCGCGGACCCGCCCAGACACCCAGGACCCGCTCACCCCGCGTACGCGATGTGCACCCGATCGATCCGCCCGTCGAACGCGAACGGCATCCGCTCGGCGTACGCCCGCGAGACGGCACCACCATAGGCGCGGCCGATGTCGAGGCAGTCGTTGGCCGAGAACAGCAGCGGTGCGCTGACCGGAACGTGTCCGGATGCGACCTCCGCACCGTCCACCCGCAGCACCACGTTCAGCGGACCACCGGGTTTCGGCTCGATGTAGCTCGTCTCGATCTCGACGGTGTGCTCGCCCGCTGCCAGCGCGCCCGGCGCAGTGATGACGGTGCGCTGCACGAGGAACAGGTTGTACTCGAACGTCAGCACACCCGCATCCATGAAACAGGTGAGCCCACCGCCGGCGCCGCCGAGCTTGTAGAGCACACCGCTGGCGGCATCCGACGTCGTCATCGAGATCGTCACGGTGTTGGGCCGGTTTCCCAGCGCGGGCGCGCAGAACTCCGGAACCCGCACCGTGTCGCCCGTCATCTCCCACTCGGTGTACGGCGGACTGATGCGATCCTCGGGATGCATCGCGACCACCCACAGCCCGCCGCCGATGGGCAGGGCCTCGTTGCGCGCCGCCTCCATCGCGAACAGCTCCTTGAGTTCAGCGAGCTTCTGCGGCTGCTCCTTCGCCAGGTCGTGCGCCTGGCTCCAGTCGTGGTCGAGGTCGTAGAGCTCCCAGACGTCCTGGTCGGGGGTCCACGTGCGGATGCCCGCCGGGATGCCCGGTACCCATGGCAGCCGCGGACCGGTCGCCGAAGCCATCCACCCGTTGGCGTAGATCGACCGGCTGCCCATGATCTCGAAGTACTGCGTGCGGCGCCGGCCGTCGGCATTCGCATCGTCGATCGCGTACGCGAGGCTCACACCGTCGATCGGATCCTGCGGGATGCCATTGACCATCTCGGGATGCGAGATCCCGATGATCTCGTAGAGCGTCGGCACGATGTCGATGACGTGGTGGAACTGCACCCGCGGAGCGAGGTCGGGGGCGATGCGCGCCGGCCACTGCATGACCATCGGGTTGCGGGTGCCACCCAGATGGGATGCCATCAGCTTCATCCCCTTGTACGGGGACGATCCCGCCCATGCCCATCCGGCGTGGTACATATTGTCGGTCGTCGGAGTGCCGAGGGCGTCGAGTCCGCCGAGCTCATCGAGGGCTGAGATGTGCTGGTCGATGGTGGTGGGGATGCCGTTCTGTGCGAGCAGTTCGCTGATCGTGCCGTTCTGTCCCTCACCGGATGAGCCATTGTCGCCCCAGATGTAGAGGACGATGGTGTTGTCGTCGTACCCGAGCCGCTGGAGCTCGTCGAGCAGCCGTTCGGCCTGTACATCAGCGTGCTCCCCGAAACCGGCTGCGACCTCCATCAGGCGCCGCTGGAACGGACGCTGGTTCTCGGGGATGTCCTCCCACGCCGGCATCTGCGGATCGCGCGGTGTGAGCTCGGCGTCCTCGGGCACCCACCCCAGCGCCTTGGAGCCCTCGAACGCACGCTCGCGATAGACATCCCAGCCCTCGTCGAACTCACCGGCGTACCGATCGGCCCATTCCTTCATGATGTGGTGCGGTCCATGGATCGCCCCGGTCGCCCAGTACATGAAGAACGGCTGCTCGGGAGCCAGCGTCTTGTGATCGCGCAGCCATGCGATGGCATCGTCGGCGATGTCCTCGCTGAGGTGGTAGCCCTCTTCAGGGCTCTTCGGCGGGAGCACGGTCGTGGTGTTCCGCACCAGGTTCGGCTCGTATTGCGATGCCTCGCCGGCAAGGAAGCCGTAGAAGTACTCGAACCCGTATCCGGTCGGCCAGCGGTCGAACGGCCCCGCCTTCGTCGTCTCCTCAGCGGGTGTGTTGTGCCATTTGCCCCACGCGCCGGTCGCGTAGCCGTACTGCCGCAGCACCTCGGCGACGGTGGCGCTGCTCTTGGGAATGTGGCCGGAGTAGCCGTCCCAGTCGTTGGCGAGCTCGGCGATCTGGCCGTTGCCGACGCGATGGTGGTTGCGGCCTGTCAGCAGCGAAGCACGAGTGGGTGAGCACATCGCAGTGGTGTGGAATCGGTTGAAGCCGACGCCGCCGGCACGCACCCTGTCAAGAGCGGGCGTGCGGATCGCTCCCCCGAATGCAGTCGGCAACGCGGGGCCCGCATCATCGATGAGGATGACCAGCACGTTCGGGGCGTCAGCTGGCAGGTGCCGGACGGGTGATTTCGGCGAGTACGTGGATTCCTGGATCGTGCGTCCGGCGATGCTGCCGGACGCCTTCGGGGGGAAAGGGAGGGTACGTGCCGGTGGCAGCGGTGCCCCGATCACCGTGTGCGCGTCGGCCATGTTCGTCTCCTGACGATTTATGAAGTCACCCAGGCCAGCAGGTTAGCCCCCGAGTCGGATTCCACGCATCATGCACATCACGTGAACCGATTGTGCGCGCGACCGGATTCACTTGTCTTGAGCGCGCCATCGACTCGACTCCGATTCTCGGCATGTCGACCCATGGCCACAGGAAGTGTGTCACCGTGGACTATTCAGAGCAGCTGCGCCGGCTCAGCATCGACGACGAACAAGCCGCCAAGGCACCAGGCAGCCATCCGAGCGAGCTCGCGAAAACACTCTGCCTGGTGCGCATCGGAGCACTCGTCGCGGTCTCCGCGGCTGCGGCGTCGATCCACCAGGAGATCGACCGCGCCTTCAGTGCGGGCGCCAGTGCCGAAGACATCGTGGAGGTGCTCGAGACCGTCATGCCGATCGTCGGACGCCCCCGCGTGGTCAAGGCCGCGCCGAAGGTGGCCCTGGCACTCGACGTCGATCTCGATCTGCTGGGCGATGAATGACACGACTCGTCTGATGACGCGGCGTGCTCGATGACGCGGCGCAGCATCCGATCCGCGTCACTCCCCCAGCAGACCGCCGGCGATCGCCTCGTCAACCGCCGCCGCGCGCGTCGTCACTCCGAGCTTGCGATAGATCGAGCCGACCTGTGAACTCACAGTGTTGCGGGAGACGAAGAGGCGCTTGCCGATCTCGGCGATCGTCAGATGCGTCTGCAGATATGGCAGCAGACGCAGTTCTGCAGGCGTGAGCGGGACGCTCGCGATCCTCGCCGCGCTCTCACTCAACTTCGCGCGGAACTGATCGATCTGCTCGGCGAGGACGCCGACGTGTGGGCGGCGCGCGCGCAGCTCGTCGATCTCCCGCAGCATGTGCAGCGCGGCAGCATGATCGCGCTGCCCCGCGAACACCATCGCGAGCTGAAGCCGCGACCGCATCGCAAGATATGGCAGCACGTGCGTGCAGTGCACCCTGGCACGCATGGCGCGGGTGAGGTAGCGATCGGCGGCGACCGCGTCGCCGCGCCGCAGCGCGACGCGCGCTTGAACAGCCAACGCGAGGGCGGTGGTGGGGTATCCCTCCATGTTGCTGTCATCGATCGCGCGCACCGCGGCGTGCGAGTGGATCTCGGCATCGGCCCACCTGCCGTCGTCGATGCAGAGGATCGCCAATTCCGCCTCGCTGAGCACGACAGTATCGGCATGGTCGGCATCCCGCGCAGACGCTGACGCCCGCATGAATGCATCGCGCGCCCGGATGGGTTCACCGACGAGCAGCCATGCTGATCCGAGCAGGTGCAGCGCCTGGTCTCGCCACGCGCTCCATTCCGGCTCGCTTGCGACGGCGAACAGCGCATCCTGCAGTGCCTGTCGCGGACCACCCGTGCACATCGCCGCTCGGATCATCGCACGGCCCGACTCGAAGGTGAGGAGCTCTTCGGGTGTGCCGGCCGGCGTCATCCGCTCAAGCACCGCAGCCCACCGCTCCGATGCCGGAGACTTGCCCTGCAGTATCGCCGCCCACGCGGCGATGATCGCCGCGTCCGGCGATGTCTCCACCACCGAGTCACCCAGCTTCGCCAGCCAGCGTTCCACGAGCGCGACCTGCCCGTCCTCGTAGGTGCGCATCGCCAGGTCGGCCACGAGCACGATCGCCTGCTCGCTGGCACCGGCGACCAGCAGATGCTCGATGGCAGCTGCCGGTGCTCCTTCGTGCAGCAGCCAGTCGGCAGCGCGACGGTGCAGGTCGAGTCGGATGCCATCGTCGAAGCGCTGCAGCTCGGTGAGCAGGAACTCGCGGAACAGCGCGTGATACCGAAACCACTCACGGTGTCTGTCCAGCGGCACGAGGAACAGGTTCAGTTGCTCCAGCCGGCGTAGGATCTCGCGGGACCCCTCGGTGCCGAGCACGGCGTCGCAGAGCGGCCCGGACAGCTGTTCGAGCACCGCCGTGCGGCGCAGGAACACCCGCAGGTCCTCGGGAAGCGTCGCGACGCACTCTCGATACAGATAGTCGGCGACGAACCGCTCGTCGCCGGTGAGGGTGCGCACATCTGCGCCGGATCCGACGGCGAGCGCGCAGAGGAACAGGCCGGTCGGCCAGCCTTCGCAGTGCTCGACGGCGATGGCGACGTCAGCGGCGGACGCATTGACGTTCGCCGCCGCGAAGATGGCCTCCGCGCCGGCCTGATCGATGCGCAGGTCGTCGGCGACGATCTCTCGCATGCCACCGGCTGCGCGCAGCCGAGCGAAGTAAGGCTGCTCATGTCGGCTGGCGAGCACCACCTGGGAGCCTTCGGGAACTCCGGCGAGCACGACCTCCAGCACGTCCTGACATTCCACCGTTCCTGCGGCGTGGATGTCATCGATGAACAGCACGAACGGTTCGGGCGCCTGAGCGAGCACGGCAGCGAGCATCGGCGCCGCCCGGCCGAGCACCGAAGCGCCGACGCCGCGCATCTGCGACACGACCTCACCGGCACGCGGCGACAGAGTCGCACATGCTGCCGCCAGAACGGTCAGCATCGACGCCGGATCGTCGTCGAACCGATCAATCGAAGCCCAGCCGACATGACGCTGCTCGATCGACGCCCACTCCGCGAGCATGGTCGACTTGCCGTATCCCGCCGGAGCCGTGACTCCGACGATGCGAGCCGCGCTCGATCGGGATGCGCGGATCAGGGCGCTCCTGCTCACCGCCCGAGGGCTCGTCGCGCGCACCCGAAGCTTGCCGTCGAGCAGCAGACTGCTCAGCGTCGGGGTCTTCGGCGCCTTGCGGGTCGGGTCTGCGTCAGTCGAGGCCCTGCGGGTCGGGTCGGGCACGCTCACATGATATGGATGTCCTCTGTCGAGCTCAATGACGGATCACCCTGTCTGTGTGATGCCGGCGCGCCGTTGTCAGGTGAGGCAGATCCGAGGAGCCTCTCGCGGACACCGCCGTCGAGTCAGGTCTTCCGGTCCTGTCGCGGCACGACGACCTCGCGTACCACGAGCAGGATGGATGCGATCACCGGCAGTGCCACCAGAACGCCGAGCACTCCCATCAGCGCGCCTCCTGCCAGTGCGCCGATCAGCACGAGTGCCGCCGGGATCGCGATGGCACGGTTCATCACACGCGGGCTGAGGATGTAGGACTCGATCTGGATGTAGACGAGGTAGAGCACCGCGAAGATCAGCGCCTGCACAGGGCTCGTGAACAGTGCGATGACCGACGCGAAGATGAGGAAGATGACCGAACCGAACAGCGGGATCAGCGTGATGACGAACGCGATCACGGCCATCAGCGCAGGGAACGGCAGCCCGATCGTCAGGTGCAGCACGAACACCGCTGCCGCGTTGAAGGCAGACAGCGTCACCGACCCGATCAGCGACGCACCGATCGAACCCGTGATCCGCTCGGTGAAGTACGCGAGGCGTTCACGGTTGCGTGCGGGCGCGAGGGCGTAGAAGGCGCCCTTGATCGAGGTGAGGGATGCCAGGAAGTAGAGCGTCAGCGCGACCACGATGAACGCGGCGGATACGAAACTGGCGAATCCCATCCCGACCTGCAGCACCCCGCCTCCGATGGCGAGCAGTGTGTTGGGGTCGACGGCCGTATCAGCGATCTGCGCGAGCCCGCTGTCGATACCGGCTTGGGCATGAGCATCGAGCCCGAGGTACCAGTCGGACTGCTTGACCGACTTGAGCGCCTCAGGGACGGACTCGACCAGTGCGATGACCTGACCGATCACCGGCGGCACGACGAAGATCGCGAAAGCCACCATCACGAGGGCGAAGCCGCCGAACACGATCGCGATCCCGGCGCCGCGCTTCATCCCGTGCCGCTGTAGTCGCGTCACGATGGGGTCCAGTGCGAGTGCGACGAACATCGCGAGCACGATGTAGACGAGGATCGTCGAGATCTGACCAACCGCACTGGCGAGCACCAGCGCGCCCAGCACGCCGAGAGCACCCGCGAAACTCAGCGCGAGCGGATGCTCGATCGCCGTGAGGAAGCGTGAGCGCGGTGCCGCAGACGGATCAGCATTCTCAATGGCCATGCCTGACAGTAGCGCGCTCGGTGCCTTCGCGACACCATGCGATCTGCACGATGTCTGGCATGCCGAGGTTCAAGATCGCAACCCGTGCCACAGCGCCGCCCACTGCCTGGCGGTCAGGTCGCGCGGCAGCCCTCGTTGGTCGATCCCCGCCTTGATGAGCGCGCGCTTCGCCACGGGGATGCCGACCCGGGTGACACGTGCGGCGATGCTCGCCAGGCCCGTCCCTCGTCCCGTGAACACCCCGCGCACGAAGTTCTCGTAGGCGCGCCGTTCGGCGTGCGCCACCAATGACGAACCGCGCCGGGTGATCGACAGCAGTCCCCCATCGACGGCCGGCCGGGGACTGAAATGGTGAGCCGCGACCCGTCCGCAGAGCTCGAACTCGAACCACGGCGCCGATTGCGCCGTCATCATCGTGCCGCCGCCGACGCCGGCGCGCTTGCGCGCGACCTCCCACTGAGTCAGCAGCACGGCGCGGTGCCAGCCGCGTGCCGCCAGCAGACGGCGCAGAACGGGGGTGGTCAGATGGAAGGGGATGTTGCCGACGATGACCGGCGCATCGAGCGGATGCTGCAGCGCATCGGCGCGCTCCACCCGCACGTGCGGGAGCCGGTCGCGCAATCTCGCGACCCGGTGCTCGTCGATGTCGATCACTGTCAGCGGTCTGTGCAGTGTGGCGAGGGGCCGAGTCAGTGCACCGTCGCCGGCGCCGAGTTCGAGGATGGGCCCGGTCGTCAGCCGCACCAGGTCGGTGATGTGCTCAATGGTGGGCCGGTGAGTGAGGAAGTTCTGGCCGAGTTCATGTCGGCCGCCGTGCATGGATCGAGGCATGGGTGCGCTCCTGAGGAAGTATCGGAGCACCCCGGTGTGGAATCGGCGTCGCGAAGGCGCGACAAGAAGACCGTCCGTGCCGAGGTGCGGATGACATCTCGGATGACGGCGCGCTGCAGCGTGCGACAGACGAGCGCGCCGTCAGGCGCGGCGGTCGCGGGCGATGCGGCAGCTCCCCGTCAGGAGCGCATTGTCTATCATTCCCATGTCGAAGAGCCTAGCCGGTCATGGGACCAGTGCGTGCGGCGGACGCTCGCCGTTCACTCCACGAGCTTGCCCTCGACCGCGTCCGATGTCACCTGCTCGGCCAGTGCCCGGAACGACTCTGGTGCGTCGCCGAGCGGCTCGAATTCGACCCCGCCGTCCGGCGTCCAGATCATGTTGCCGCGCAGTGCCGGGTCGGTTTCAGGGAAGTCGGCGCGGTTGTGGCATCCGCGGGTCTCGCGCCGCTCGATCGCGGACTCGAGTGTGGCGCGCGCGGCGAGCAGCGAGCCGAGCAGATCGAAGGCGTGCGCGAGGTCGTCGAAGCCGGCGATGTCCGGATGCGCGGTGACGTTCTTCGCACGTGCCTCGAGGGCGGCGAGCTTCGCGAGCCCCTCACGTAGGGACTCCTCGGTGCGGATGACGCCGGCGTGCTCGGTCATCACATCGCGCACGGCGCGCTGCAGGCGGCGGGGCGTCTCGGTGCCCGTGCTGTGCAGGAAGGCCTCCAGCTCGGCGCGCGCCGCGGCGACCGCCGCTGGATCACGGTGCACCTCGATGCGGCCGCGGACGTACTCTGCCGCGGTCTCGCCGGTGATCCGGCCGTAGACCATCAGCTCGATGAGCGAATTGCCACCAAGGCGGTTGGCGCCGTGCAGGCCGCTGGACGCCTCGCCGATTGCGTACAGTCCTTCGACGCCGGTACCGTGGTCCTCCGCCCGCACCCACACGCCACCCATCGAGTAGTGCGCAGTCGGCGCGACCTCGATGGGCCGCTCGGTGATGTCAAGCATCTGCAGGTCGATCAGCGCCCTGTACAGCCGCGGCAGCTTCTCGAGGATCTGCTCGCGCGGCAGGTGCGAGACATCGAGCCACACCCCACCCTTCTCGGTGCCGCGGCCCTCGGCGATCTCGGTGTAGTTCGCGAGCGCCACGCGATCGCGCGTCGACAGCTCCATGCGCTCGGCGTCATAGCGCTGCATGAAGCGCTCGCCCCGCGCGTTGGTGAGCGTGCCGCCCTCTCCGCGCGCCGCCTCTGACACGAGCGTGCCGGCGGCGTCCTCGGGTTCGATCAGCCCCGAGGGGTGGAACTGCACGAGCTCGGCGTCGCGGATGCGCGCGCCGGCGAGGGCGGCGAGTCGGAACGAGTCTCCGGTGTTCTCATCGCGGCGCGACGAGGTGTACCGCCAGATACGGGTGTGCCCGCCCGCGGCGAGGATGACCGCGTCGGCGTGGATGACGACCGGTGTTCCGTCGACGACGTCGAAGCCGTAGGCACCGAACACCGTGCCGTCTGAGACGAGGATGCGGGTGATGTAGACCGTGTCGATGATCGGCACCGTGAGCTCTGCGGCGCGGCGCATGAGCGTGCGCTGGATCTCGAGGCCGGTGTAGTCGCCGGCGTAGGCGGTGCGACGGTACTTGTGCGCGCCGAAGAAGCGCTGGCTGATGCGCCCGTCGTCTTCGCGCGCGAAGGGCATCCCCCACCGCTCGAGGTCGTCGATGCCGCGAGCAGCGCCGCGGGCGACGACCTCGACGATCTCGGGATCGGCGAGGAAGTACGACTCGCGCAGGGTGTCGGCGGCGTGCTGCTGCCAGGAGTCCTCCGGGTCCATGGTGCCGAGGGCGGCGTTGATGCCACCGGCGGCGAGCGTCGTGTGTGCGTCGTGCTTGCGGCGTTTGCCCACCGCGAGCACCTGGATGCCCCGTTCAGCGAGTTCGATCGATGCGCGAAGACCCGCGCCGCCGGTGCCGATTACAAGAGCTGAGGTGGTGAGGTGCCGTTCTGCAGGCTGCGGGATGCTCATGCCTACACGCTAGGAACACGAGTCAGATCCCGCCAATGCATAATTCACCTGACTTCGATACGTTTGACGCATGAGACTTGAGGAGCTGCGCTCGTTCGAGGCGGTCGCTCGCCTCGGTCACTTCACCCGCGCCGCCGACGAGCTGTTCTTGACTCAGCCGTCACTGTCACGGCAGATCCAGGCGCTCGAGTCCGACCTCGGCGCCACCCTGTTCCAGCGTGATCGCACCGGCGTCGCGATCACGACGGCCGGCGAGGCACTGCTGCCGATCGCCAGACGGATGCTGGCGGATGCTGACACGGCCCGCCACGAGATGGATGAGCTCGCCGGTCTGCGGCGCGGCCGCATCCGACTCGGCGCACCGCCGACGCTGTGCGTGTCGGTGGTCGCCGAGGTGATCGCCGAATTCCGACGCGCGCACCCAGGCATCGACCTGCACATCACCGAAGCCGGATCGCGCGCGCTGGTGGACGCCCTCAGCGAGGGCGCACTCGACCTCGCCCTGACGATCACACGCCCCAACGTGCGCGAGGACGCATCGGTCGAGCGCGTGCCGCTGTTCACCGAGGAGCTCGTCGTCGCCTCGGCAGCCGATGCGGCGCTCGCCCCGACCGCGGGTGCGCCTGCCCGCATCACCGTCGCGGAGCTCGCACGGCTTCCGCAGGTGGCGTTCAACCGCAGCTACGACCTGCGGGTCGCCACTGACGCCGCCTTCGAAGCGGCAGGGCTGACCCCTGTGATCGCCGTGGAGGGCGCCGAGATGGACGCGGTGCTTCGCTTCGTCGCGCGCGGAATCGGAGTGGCCGTGGTGCCCGCGACCGTGCTGCTGGGCAGACCCGAACTGCACGGCAGTGCACTATGCGACCCGTCACTGACCCGCACGGTCAATCTGTCGCGGCGCACCGCCGTGCGCCCGAGCATCGCCGTCGCCGCGATCGAGAGCACGATCTTCAAGGTCGTGGTCGGCCTCGCCGACGAACGCAGCGAGCTTCGCGGCCGGATCGCCCTGGTGGGCTGACGGAGCATGAAGCTCACCGAGCCCGGCAGCCGAAGAGCCGTCAGTTGCACTGCCCCGGCCCCGACGCATCATCTGGTGATCAGATGTGACTGCGCTGGTCGATGAGAGGACAGGTGAACACATCCCGTTCGCCCAGGCCGACCCGATTGATGTACCGGATGACGATCCCGTACGACGCGAACAAGCCCGTCGTCGTATATGGCACACCCCTGTCGCGGCAGTACTCCGCGATCAGCGGCGCGGCGCGGCGCAGATGCGGACGCGGCATCGACGGGAAGAGGTGATGCTCGATCTGATAGTTCAGCCCGCCCATCGCGACGTCCAGGAACCGAGGACCGTGGATGTTGCGACTCATCATCACCTGTCGACGCAGGAAGTCCAATTTCATGTCGCGAGGCACCACCGGCATCCCCTTGTGGTTCGGTGCGAAGGCGATCCCCATGTAGAAGCCGAACAGCCCCAGCTGCACGCCGAGGAAGGCGAACGCGATGCCCGGAGAAAGCACCAGGAACACCAGCACGAGATAGCTGACCATGCGCAGGGTCAGAAAGGTGATCTCGGCCCATCGTCGTTCGAGCCGCCCCCTGACGAAGACGCGTCGCACACTCGACGCGTGCAGCGACAGCCCCTCGAAGAGCAGGATCGGAAAGAAGAACAGCCCCTGGTGTGCCCGAAGCCAGGTGACGACACGGCCGTGATGCCGTGCCGCGCTCTCTTCGGTCACGGCGATGACCGGAAGCTCTATGTCGGGGTCGGAGCCGAGCTTGTTGGGGTTTGCATGGTGGCGGGTGTGCTTGTGCTGCCACCAGCCGTAGCTCATGCCGACCAGGAGGTCGCCGAGGATGATGCTGATCCAATCATTCCACCGACCAGACACGAAGATCTGCCTGTGCGCCGCATCATGGCCCAGAAAGGCGATCTGCGTGAAGACGACTGCCAGGACGGCCGCGGTGAGCAGTTGCCACCAGCTGTCACCGATCCACACGAACACGACCAGGCAGCTCGCGACGGCGAGAGGGGCAGCGATGAGTTTCGTCCAGTAGTAGCCGTAGCGTCGTCGCATCAGACCGCGGGTGCGCACCAATAGCGCGAGATCGGTGAATGTGCTCGCCCCATGAGAGGTTCTGTCCGGTTCGTGGGTGCGGATTGTCGGACGGATGGTGTCCATGACCGATCCTTTCCGGCGTGCTATCTGCGGACAGCACCGCCTTCGTCGACCCAGTCGTCAATGCGCGCCTCGTCGTCGTCGACGACAGACGCCGAACAACGGGTGGATACGACGGACTCTGCAAGGGTGGCAACAGGTGCAGCGTCGTCTGTTCTTTTGCCGACGCTACGCCTTGAACATGTACACGCTCCCAGCTTCCCGCAGACGGACGATGTGCCCGCCTGTGAGTGCATACATCTTGTGCGCGTACGGTCTGAAAATGAGTGCAGGACCACCACAAGACGAACGTGCCAAGCTCCCGGCGCCGAAGCAGAACCCATCGGCTACGCCGACTGCGCACCGACGATCTCAGAAACCCCACCCCATTCCGTCCCGCTCACCGCGGGGCGTCCCATCCCGAGGCGAATCCACAGCGACGACGCGTCAGCCACAAAAGTAGAGGGATCCTGCCTGGTTCCGTGGCAGATGCTCGAGTGCGTCAGGAACTCCCGGAAGTCGACTCGAGCTTCGCCATCACCTGGTCGAGTGAGAACGACGCCGACTTCTGACGCTGCGGGAACTCCGCGAGCGTCTGCAGCATCCGCGCGACATACGCCTGTGCCGGGATGAACAGGAAGACGTGATCGAGCACCCAGTCCCAATAGGTGTTCGAGGTGATGTCCGCGCGCTCGTAGGGGTCGGTGCGCAGGTTGAACAGCTTCGGGAACCGCAATTCGATGTACGGCTCCTGCCACACGCTCAGCGTGCCCACCGCGCGCTGCTCGAGGAACACGAGCTTCCAGTTGTCGAAGCGCAGGGCGGTGAGGTCTCCGTCGTCGGACACATAGAAGAAGTGCCGACGGGGGCTCTGATCTACGACCCCTGTGATGTAGTCGAGCTGGTTGTGACCGTCCAGGTGCACCTTGAACGGCGTCTCGTGCAGTTCGGTGCCCGCCTTCAGGCGATCGGCGATGTCATCGTCGCCGATGGCCGCCAGCAGCGTGACGAACCAGTCGTTGTGACTGACGATGCCGTTGAGCGTCTTGCCGGCAGGGAAGCGGCCTGGCCAGCGGACCATCGCCGGGACGCGATAGGCGCCCTCCCAGTTGGAGTTCTTCTCGTTGCGGAACGGCGTCATGCCGGCATCCGGCCAGCTGTTCATGTGCGGCCCGTTATCGGTCGAGTACATGACGATGGTGTCCTCGGCCAGGCCGAGCTCCTCGAGCAGATCGAGCAGGCTGCCCACGACGTCGTCGTGGTCGAGCATGGTGTCGTGGTACTCGGACTGCCAGCGTCCAGCACGCCCCTTGCTCTCTTCCTTGGTGTGGGTGCGGAAGTGCATGTGCGTCGAGTTGAACCAGACGAAGAAGGGCGTGTCGCTCTCGGCCTGGCTGCGGATGAAGTCGGATGCTGCGTCGCGGAACTCCTCGTCGACCGTCTCCATGCGCTTCTTCGTCAGCGGTCCGGTGTCTTCGATGCGCTGCGTTCCGTCGTCGTTCGCCCAGGAGTGGATCACGCCGCGCGGGCGGAACTTCTCGCTGAAGCCGGGGAACTCCTCGTCGGTCGGGTAGTCAGGGTGCTCCGGCTCCTCCTCGGCGTTGAGGTGGTAGAGGTTGCCGAAGAACTCGTCGAACCCGTGGGCGGTCGGAAGGTGCTCATCGCGGTCACCGAGGTGGTTCTTGCCGAACTGGCCGGTGGCGTAGCCGTGGTGCTTGAGGGCGTCCGCGATAGTGGGGTCCTCGGGCTGAAGCCCCAGCTTCGCACCAGGCATCCCCACCTTGGTCAGCCCCGTGCGGTACGGGTTCTGCCCGGTGAGGAAGGCGGCCCGACCGGCGGTGCAGCTCTGCTCGCCGTAGTAGTCGGTGAACTTCACGCCCTCGTCGGCGATCCGGTCGATGTTGGGCGTGCGGTACCCCATCAGACCGTCGGAGTAGGTGCTCAGATTGCTGATTCCGATGTCATCGCCCCAGATGATGAGGATGTTGGGCTTGTCGGCCATGAGTGCTCCTTCTTACAGGCGAGGTCAGGCGGATGCCGCCGTTGGACGACACGCAAGCACGATCCCGGCGCGAAGGCCAGCCCCCGTTCATCCCAACCGGGTGAACGCCACATCAGCCATGCGGACTGTTGACCTTCATCCGGGGTGAAAGTCGATGATGGTGTCATGGACCAAGGGCGCGATGACTTCGACGTTCCGCTGCGACCGCCGCACCGGACGGCAAGGCAGAGGGCGACCCGGCAGAGCATCGGCGCATTCTCACGTGCCGTCGGGCTGAGTGCGAGCGCCCTGCGCCAGTACGGCGACTCCGGACTGCTCGCCCCCGCCGAGATCGAGGAGCGCACCGGCTACCGCTACTACGCACCCGATCAGCAGCAGCGGGCGATCTGGATCCGTCGGCTGCGCGATGCTGGCCTCGGTCTGAGCCGCATCCGCACGATCCTCGACGGCGACGCCGCCGAGGCCGAGGCACAGCTCGATGGGTGGCTGAATGATGCTGAGGATCGGCATTCATCCGCGACTGCGCTGGTCGACGATCTGAAGCTCAGCCTGCGGGCGCGAGCCGAGGCGAACCCCGTGCAGCGCACCACCGCGCGGTTCGACGGGGCGGTGCTCGCCGCCGCCGTGCAGCAGGTGTCGGCCGCGAGCGCGCCCGACGACGCCGGGCATCCGGGCTTCGCCGCGGTGCTGATCGAGCTCGACAGTGCAGGGGCAGAGGTGGTCGCGACGGACCGCTACCTGCTCATGGCACGCCTGTCCGTGGCATCCACCGTCACAGGACCCGGCGCGCGTGTGAGCATCCACGCCGACGCTGCGGCGGACTGGCTGCGCGTGCGCGCCACGGTCGATCTCGTCATCGAAGCGCCCACCGGGCGCGACGGCGTCGCCACGACCCGCGCCGAGCTCCGCGACGACAACGGAGGGAGCCTGGTTCTCGAATGCCTGCCGGACCTGTTCCCCAGCGTCCGGGAACTCGTTCCAGACGACTCGGACGCCACCAGGGTCGTGCTCCTACGGGACGACGTGCTGCGCCTGGCGAGTGGCGCGCAGAGCGTCGCGCTCAGCGCCGCGGATGGCCGAGCCGTGCTGAGGTCAGCCGTCGGCTCGGCAACCGGCTCTTCGGCGGGCCGAGCCGCCGCCGTCGAGCTGTCCGCTGACATGCTGGCCCGCATCGGGACCGCCGGTGTCCGCCAGTGGCTCACGTGTGATATCCGCGAGCCCGATCAGGCTGTGATCTGGCGGACGCCGAGCCAACCCGACTTCATCGCGCTCATCATGCCCCGGGACATCGGCTGACTCGGGCGCATGATCCGTCATCGGATGCCGCGCGGGTTCAACGCCTGGGTCGCGGCGACAGTCGGCGCGGATCTCGGCGCGGGCGTGCTCGCCTTCGCCCTGACATGGGTGGCCTCCGGGTACGGCCCGGCTGCAGCATCCGCCGTCTTGACTCTCACCGTCGCACCGACCGTCGTGTTCGGTCTGCTGGGCGGCGCGGTCGCCGACCGCTTCGGTGCGCGACGAGTCATGATCATCTGCACCGCGGCGCTGATGCTGATCAGCGCCACCCTGGCGCTCGTCGTGGGATTCTGGTCGGTGTCGCCGGCTGTGCTCATGGTCGCCGCCGCCGCGATCGGCACGGTCTCGGCGTTCCACCGCCCTGCGGTCGGCGTCTTCCCGCGGCTGTTCGTCTCGGACGGGGCGCTCGGCACGGCGATGGCGCGCGTCGGGATGGCCAGTCAGGTCGCCGGCACCCTCGCGCCGCCGCTCGGCGGGCTGCTGATCGGGATGATCGCGCTGAACGGCGTGGCCTGGATCGATGTGCTCGGATGCCTGGTGATGGTGGCCGTTCTGCTGCTGATCCATCCTCCGCTGACGCCCGACACCGCCCCCGAGGCGATGACCGTGGGCGGCATCGTGGCCGGTCTCACCGCCGCCCGCCGGACCAGTGGCGTGCCGACGCTGCTGCTGTGCGTCGGGATCGTCGCAGGAGCGGTGCTCCCCGCCGTGTTCCTCGGCATCCCGCTGGCAGCCAGGGAGCGCGGGTGGTCAGCAGCGGAGGCCGGCCTGATCGAGGCGGGCTGGATCGCCGGTGGTCTGGTGGTGGGGCTGTGGTTCTCGTGGCGGGGCACCGCTGTCAGGGCGTGGCGCCCCATGGCTGCCGGTGCCATGGTCGTGGCGGTCGGCCTGCTCGGGCTCGCCCTCTCGCCGACCTGGACGTGTGCCGTCGTCAGCACCTGCATCGTGGGCGCCGGGGTCGTGATCTTCACCGCGCATGTGTTCCCCACCTACGTGCTGTTGGCGCCGGCATCGATGCTGTCCCGGTTTCAGAGCCTGCTGATCCTGGTGCAGCGCGCACCGCAGTTGGTGATCAACCCCCTGATCGGCGTGATGATCAGCGTCACCGCGACCGGGCCGGTGCTGGCCGGCGCCGCCGTGCTCGCGCTGGTGGCGGCGGTCATCGTGGCATCCGATCGCACTCTGCGCTCTTTCGTGCCGACAGCCGGGGCCCCCCATCAGAAGAGCCGATGACATCATGACCGGGTGGGCTGCGGCGACCGTTCCGCTTCGCGGAGGATGCTGGCGGCCATGCCGTTGAAGATGATGCCGTGGAAGGGCAGCAGCACAGCCCAGTACAGTCGTCCAGACAGCCCCTTGGGGAAGTAGATCGCGCGCTGTCGGTACCGGCTTCCGGTCGCGGTGGGCTCCACGCCCAGTTCGAGCCACCCGCGGCCCGGCATGCGCATCTCGGCCCGCAGGCGCAGCATCCGCCCTCTCTCGACCGACTCCACCCGCCACACGTCGATGACATCGCCGCGGTTGACGCGGGACGGATGCCGTCGCCCGCGGCGCATCCCGACGCCGCCGATCAGGCGGTCGATCCACCCACGCGCCGCCCACGCGAGCGGGAACGAGTGCCAGCCCTTCGCGCCGCCGATCGATTCGATCACGTCCCAGACCGCGCCGGCGGATGCTGCGCTCTCACGCTCCCGCAGGTCGGTGAAGACAGTGTGTCCCGCCCAGTCCGGGTCGCTGGGGAGCGGATCGCTGGGAGCACCGGGCACGGTCGCGTTCTGCCAGCTGGTCTCGACCTGACCTGCTGCCTCGCGCGTGAGCGCGAGCCGGACGGCCGTGCGATACGGCAGCAGTCCCTCGGTCGGCGGCGGGATGACCCGATCGATGTCGTGCTCTGTGACGACGCAGTCGTTCTGGAGCGAGGCGATGATCGGCACGGCGATCTGGCGGGGCACAGGACTCACGAGACTCACCCACTGCGACGCGAGCCACGGCGTCAGCACCGGAAGCGCGGCGATATGCCGCTGCGGCAGGCCGGCCTCGACGGCGTAGCCGTTCATCATCTGGCCGTAGCGCAGCACGTCGGGCCCGCCGATGTCGAAGGTGCGATTGAGGTCTGCGTCGACCGAGGTAGCCAGAACGAGGTACCGCAGCACGTCGCGGATCGCGATCGGCTGCACCCGGTTGCGCACCCAGCGCGGTGCGGGCATGTACGGCAGCACCTCGGTGAGGTGCCGGATCATCTCGAACGAGGCCGAACCCGAGCCGATGACGATCCCCGCCTGGAAGACGATCGCCGGAACCTGGCAGTCCAGGAACACTCGTCCGACGGCCGCCCGCGACCGCAGGTGCTTCGACAGCGTCACCCCCTCGGGGTGCAGCCCGCCGAGGTAGACGATCCGCCGGATGCCCGCCGCAGCGCCGACGTCAGCGAATGTCTGCGCCGCCACCTGCTCGGCCGTCTCGAAGTCCGAGCCGGCGCTCATCGAGTGCACGAGATAGAACGCGACCTCGATGCCGTTCATGGCGCGATGGGTGGCGACAGCATCCGACAGGTCTCCCTTGAAGATGCGCACCTGATCTCGCCACGGCACGTCGTGCAGCTTCCACGGCGAGCGCACGTACACGCTCACCTCGTGCCCCGCCTCGAGCAGCTGGGGAACGAGTCGGCCGCCGATGTAGCCGGTCGCGCCGGTGACGAGCACGCGGGTCATGAGAACAGCCCTTCCTTGGCGCACAGGATGAGCAGCATCGTGAGGGCGAATCCGACCGCATAGTTGATGCCGAGAAATCGCCGCCAGGCGCGGTTCGCGTTCGCCGAGTGTGCATCGTCCACCCGCAGGTAGGGCGCCACGATGGCGATGTAGGGCAGCGCGGCGAGCGCCGCCAGGTTCGCCGGCCACGGGGTGAAGAGCATGAGCACTCCTGCCACGGTCCACAGTGCCACCGCGAGACGGACCGTGCGGGCGGCGCCGAGCACGGTGGCGATCGAGCCGATGCCTGCCGCACGATCGGGCACGATGTCCTGCACGGCGCCGAAGGCGTGGCTGGCCATCCCCCAGCCGAAGAACGCGATCATCGTCACGACCAGGGGCGGCGTGACATCAGTGCCGGCAAGGGCGAGCCCGTAGAGCGCCGGACTGACGAAGTGGATGCTGGAGGTGATCGAGTCGAGCACCGGGATCTCTTTGAATCGCAGCCCCGGCACCGAGTAGGCGAGCACGGCGAACAGGCTCACCGCGAGCACCACCCAGGACCACGGTCGATCGGATCCCAGCACCACGAGCGCGACGATGAACGGTGCGGCGAGGACAGCCGCGGCCACGAGCGTCGCGCGGTGCAGGCTCGGTGGCAGCTTCGCGCCCTCCGCCCCGCCCTTACGCGGGTTGGCGAGGTCTGAGGCGTAGTCGAAGACATCGTTCACGCCGTACATCGCCAGGTTGTACGGCACGAGGAAGAAGATGGTGCCGATGATGAGCGTCACATCGACGCGTCCAGTGGTCAGCAGGTAGGCCGCTGCGAACGGGTAGGCGGTGTTGATCCAGCTGAGCGGACGCGACGCGACGAGCAGGGCACGCAGCAGGGCAGGGCGTTCAGACATCGGCATGCTCCCCGGTTTCGCGGTCGGCGGTCAGAAGCTGCCACACTCCGGCCAGCAGCAGGGCGCCCGCGAGGGGGTAGAGGAAGTCCTCGAACGGCATCAGACCGAATCGGATGCCCGAGATCTGATCGATCCCGTAGTCGAAGAACCCTGCGGCCATCATGACGTTGTCGAAGACGGCGGTGAGCGCGAGGAGGGCGCCCGTCGCTGCGGCCCATGACGAGAAGTAGCGACCGACTGCCCCTCGGCGATGCGCGTGCGCCGCGCCGAGGAGGAAGGCGAGGATGCCCACCGCGAGGAACGGGAGTGACATGAGCAGGTAGGTCATCGCGCACTCCCCTCTTTCGAATTCGCCCGTTCGCGCCAGCGCTGCCAGCCGCTCAGCAGGATCAGCGTGAGGTAGGTCAGGAACCCGAGGAAGAGCAGTTCTTCGAGAGGGAACTCCGGCGCCAGCAGGACCCCCGTCGCCCAGCGGGAGTCGAGGTGGCGGAACACCCCGAGGCTGATGCCGACCGCATCCCAGGCGAGGAAGAACGCCAGGCCGATCAGCATCGCCACCGTCCCCGCGACGGGACGCCTGCGGAAGACGAGCCGGAAGCGCACGTCGAGCAGCACCAGGCACGCGGCGCTCACTAGCAGGGCGGCTGCGTAGACGCCGCTCATGGCTCCTCCAGCGGACCGGGCGAATGGTCGCCGCGCACGTGCTTGAGCACCAGTTCGGCGCTGATCAGGCACATCGGCAGGCCGACGCCCGGCACCGTGGTCGCACCGGCGTAGTAGAGCCCGTCGACCCGGCGGGAGCGGGTGATGCCGCGGAAGAACGCGCTCTGGCCGAGCGTGTGCGCGGGCCCGAGCGCGCTGCCGCGGAACGTGTTGAACTGGGTGGCGAAGTCGGCCGGTCCCACGGTGCGGCGCACGACGATGCGCGAGGGCAGGTCGGGGATGCCAGCCCACGTCGCGATCTGCGCGATCGCGTCGTCGGCGATCGCGTTCACCTGCGCGTCACCCGAGGTGCCGGATCTGCCGGTTTCGCCGCGATCACCGGAGCCACCGGCGTCGCCATGGCCGATCGAGGGGTCGGGCGGCACCGGCACGAGGACGAAGAGGTTCTCGTGGCCTTCGGGGGCGACCTCGGCATCGGTCGCGCTGGGCTTGCAGACGTACAGCGAGGGGTTGCGGGGAATCCGCTGCCGGTCCCCGAAGATCGCGTCGAAGTTGTCGTGCCAGTCGTTCGAGAAGAACAGCGTGTGGTGCAGCAGCTCGGGCAGCGCTCCCCTGACACCGAGCATGACGAGCACGGCACTGGGGCCGGTGACCTGTCGCTCCCACCGCGTCTGCTTGTAGGAGCGGTCGGCGTGCTCGAGCAGCACCGTCTCGGTGTGGTGCTCGTCGATCGCCGAGACGACGATGTCGGCATGCAGGCGATGCCGGGCATCCGACCTCTCGTAGTCGACCGCGCGCACGGCGCCATCGGCGCTGGTGATGGCGACGACCTCGCATCCGGTGACGATCTCGACGCCGTTCGCACGGGCGATGTCGACGAGCGACGTGACGAATCGGCGGAAGCCGCCGAGCGGGTACTTCACGCCGTCCACCAGATCCATGTGGCTCATGAGGTGATAGAGCGCCGGCGCCTCGAACGGCGAGGTGCCGAGAAAGACCGCCGGGTAGCCGAGGATCTGACGCAGGCGCAGGTCATCGAACCGACGGCTCACGAAGTTCCACAGCGGTCGGGGCAGCAGCGGCAGCACGGCGGGCGCTGCCGCGAGCACCTTCGCCGAAGCGAAGTCGCGCCAGGAGGCGAACGGGTTGTAGAGGAACGATGTCACCGCGGCGCGGTAGGCGCCGGTCGCCGAGGCCAGATATCGGCGCAGGCGATCGCCGGCCCCCGGCTCACGGCTCTCGAAGAGCTCGGCGGCAGCATCCACTCCCGATCGCACGTCGATCGGGGGTTCGGCGGCAGCCTTGGTGGGCTCGCCGTAGAGGCGGTAGCCGGGCTGCAGCGGCACCAGATCGAGCTGCTCGGCGGTGGTCGTGCCCATCAGTCGGTAGAAGTGCTCGAACACCTCTGGCATCAGAAACCAGGACGGCCCGGTGTCGAAGAGGAAGCCGTCCTGCTCCCAGGCGCCGGCGCGTCCGCCCAGCTCGTCGTTCTTCTCGAGCACGGTGACCTGATGCCCGTCGCGCGCGAGCAGGCACGCGGTGGCGAGCCCACTCACGCCCCCGCCGATGACGACGGCGCGCGACCGGGTCATCCGGTCACCTTCATGCTGAGGGCGCGGGCGAGGATTCTCGCCTTCACGGGGTTCGGCACGCGCACGCGCGTGTGCCGGAGTGTGGATGCCGGAGTCGCTTCGATGCGGTCAGTGAGCTCGCAGAACATCGTTCGCGCAGCCCAGACCGCGGCGCGGCACGGCCGAGCGAGCAGCGGGATCGACGCGTCGGCGGCGCGCAGGTCGGCGCGGATCGATGCGATGGCGGCGGCTTTCGCTGCTTCGGTGAATTCTCCGTCGGTGCCGGGCAGGTAGGAGCGGCCGAGGTCGTCGTGGTCGCAGGCGAAGTCGCGCAGGAAGTTGACCTTCTGGAACGCGGCGCCGAGGCTGCGCGCTCCGTGCGCGAGTCGCTCGCGCTCATCGCCGGGGCGGATGCGACCCGACTCGAAGACGGCCAGGCACATCAGGCCTACCACTTCGGCTGAGCCGTAGATGTACTCGCTCAGTGCGGCGTCATCGAAGGCCGTCGCGTTCAGGTCGCGGCGCATGGAGGCGAAGAACGGACGGCACAGCGGCATGCCGATGCCGTGTTCGCGTGCGGTCAGGGCGAAGGCGTGCACCACGAGGTTCGTGCTGAAGCCGAGGCGCAGAGCGCGCTCGATCTCACCCTCGAGTTCGTCGAGCAGCACCGCCCGCGTGGCGATGTCGACTCCGGCCATCTCCGCCGGGCCGTCGACCAGCTCATCGGCGATGCGCACCAGCGCGTAGATGCGGGCGATGTGGTCGCGCGTCGCGGAGTCGAGCAGGCGGCTCGCCCAGCCGAACGATGTCGAGTACTCGCGGATGACGATGGACGCGCTGGCTGTGGCCGTCGCGTTGTAGAGGTCGAGGTCGGTGGTGATCATGAGTCCCGCGCGCTGCAGGCGGTGGTCAACTCTGTCAGCTGGTCCTTCACCGCGGGCGGGAGGGCTGCGCTGCCGATCAGGTCATGCACGTGTCGGCAGCGGTCCGCGATGACGGATTCCACGAAGGCCAGCCCGCCGGACTGCTCGATCACCCGCCGCAGCTCGGGAGCCTCCATGATGCTGAGTTCTCGGTCACCGAAGAGCGCCTCGACTCCCTGCCAGGACGGGTCGGATCGGGCGTAGGCGATCAGCAGGGTCTCCTTGCCCTCACGCAGGTCGCTCAGGGTCGATTTTCCGGTGGCGCGCTCGTCGCCGAACAGGCCGAGGATGTCATCGCGCAGTTGATAGATCACGCCGATCTGGCGCGCGATGGTGGTCAGCTCGGCGATGATGCTCGGTTCGCTGCCTGCCAGGATCGCGGCCAGCACGAGCGGGGCCCGAAAGGAGTATGCCGCGGTCTTCTGATCGAGCATCGCGAGCACGTCGGTCGGGCTGCTCGCCTCGAGGTGCATGCTGAGCCACACGTCGTGATGTTCGCCGGCGGCGCTCTCGAAGAGGGTCTCGTCGAACAGGTCGAGCACGGCCAGGCGGCGCTGCTGGGGAAGATCGAGCCGCGCCAGCAGGGACTGCGCGAGCGACAACAGGAGGTCTCCCGCGAGCAGCGACGAGGCCTCGCCCCAGGCACTCGCCTCGTGGCGGGTCGCGCCTCGCACCATGACCTCGACCGCGAACTGGCCGGAGATGTTCAGCTCGCCGCGGCGCAGCAGGTCCTTGTCGATCACATCGTCGTGGATCACCAACGCCAGGTGCAGCAGCTCCACCGCGCACGCGGCGTCCACGGCCGTGCGTGTGTCAGTGCCGCCGAGTGCGTGGTAGGCGCGCATCAGCATCCGAGGGCGCACCTTCTTCCCGCCGGCCGCCATCCGCTCCACCGCCTGCCAGAGCTGTGCGTAGGCGGGGGCGAACGCCCGCGATCGCTGCGTCCGCTGGGACAGCAGCTCCAGCATCCGCTCCTCCACCAGCGCCGCGTCGTCGAAGACGGCGGCATCGGCGACGTCGACCGCCGTCTCAGACATCGTCACGCCACTCGCCGACCGCACCGGAGAGGTGCGGGATGAGCTCGGCAAGGTGCTCGACCAACCAAGGGCTGAAGGCCCATGGGGCCGCCTGTGCTGCCGTCGACAATGCCGAGACGCTGGTCCATCGGGTCTCGGCGACCTCGTCGGGGTTCGGAGACAGGGGCGATGTGGCCCTCGCGATGAAGACCGGGCAGTGCTCGTTCTCCTGGATGCCGGATGCGTCTCGGGCGGAGTAGCCGAAGTCAGGGAGTGCGCAGGTGATCCGGTCGACGGTGAGCCCGAGCTCGAACAGCGCACGTCGGCGCACCGCCTCGTCGAAGGATTCGTCGGGCGCTGGGTGCCCGCAGAACGCGTTGGTCCAGACGCCGGGCCAGGTCTTCTTGCCGAGCGCGCGTCTGGTGACCAGCAGCCGTCCGTCGGCGTCGACCACGTGGCAGGAGAAGGCGAGGTGCCTGGGTGTCGCGACGCCGTGCACGGTGTCCTTGCTCTGCACGCCGATGGCGCTGCCTGCGCCGTCGACGAGGACCACCATCTCCACCGGGCACCCTCATTCCGCTCGCCCCGACATTTCTCTCGCCAAGCATTTAATACGCCTGGCGAGAGTTCAACGTAGCACAAGAAATGTATGCTGTCATCGTGTCCAGAGCAGACGACGCAGTTCACGGCAGCGCGGAGGTGCGCTACTTCTCCAGCGACTCCGACATCGTCCGCAGGTCACAGCTGTCGGAGGCTGACGCCAAGGAGTGCGTCCAGGTGATGGAGGCGCTGCACGAGTGGCAGGAGGCGTCGCGCGCCCTGTCGGAGGCGTCGAAGCGCTACATGAAGCTCAACGACAGCGACATGCGCGCGATCCGGATGATGATCCGCGCGAAGAAGCAGGGCCAGCTCGTCACTCCGAAGGACATCGCCCGCGCGGTCGGCATCTCGAGCGCATCGACCACCAAGCTCGTGGACCGTCTCGTCGAGGGCGGGCACCTGGTGCGGCTGCCGCACCCGAACGACCGACGGACGACCTGCATCGAGGTGACCGAGCAGACCCGGCGATCCGCCGAGGACACGATCGGCCGCCAGCACGCGAGACGCTTCACGGCGGCAGCATCGCTGAGTTCCGACGAGCGCGTCGCGGTGATCCGCTTTCTGAAGGCGATGGTCGAAGCCGACGAGCCGCAGGCCGAGCTGTCCGGGCACATCTGACGGATTCTGCAGGTCTAGACTCCAGGCATGAGCGACGAGGCGGTCATCCCAGCGGAGATCCTCGAGGCGGCTCCCGCGCCCTCCGGCGACGGATGCCAGGAGTGCGAGGCGAGCGGCGGATGGTGGTTCCATCTGCGCAGATGCGTGGAGTGCGGGCACGTCGGATGCTGTGACGACTCGCTCTCCCGACACGCGACCGCGCACTTCGAGGCGACCGATCATCGCTACATGCGCAGCTTCGAGCCCGGCGATGACTGGTTCTGGGACTTCGTCGACGCCCGCCTCGTGACCGGCGGTGAGCTGCCGCCACCTGAGCATCACCCTGTGGGCCAGACCACACCAGGGCCGGCGGATCGCGTGCCGGCCGACTGGCAGCAGCAGGCGGAGGCGGCGCGGGCCGGCCGGAGTGAGTGACCGTCGGCGGTGCGACGTCCGTTTTCCGCCAGCGCCCACTTGCCGACACCGCGACGATGGATGTTCAGCTGACCCGCCACAGCGGCGGGCGAAAGGACATTCGTCATGAGCAGGATCGCACTCGTCACCGGCGCCAACCGGGGCCTCGGCCTCGCTTCCGCAACAGCATTCGCTCGAGCAGGCGCGACAGTGATCGTCGCTGGACGCGACGCAAACTCAGTGCACCATGCCGTCGAAAAGATTGCGAGCGAGGGACTCGCGGCAGAAGCGTTGACGTTGGACGTGACGTCGCCGTCCGAGGTGATGGCGGCCGCGGCCACCGTTGCCGATCGTCACGGCCGGCTTGATGTGCTCGTCAACAATGCAGGCATCCTCCCTGAGGCGACCTCAAGAGCAGAAGTCGAGTTCATCGACGTCGACGCGCTCGCCCGCACTTTCGCGACGAACGTGCTGGGAGTCGCCATCGTGACCGAGAGCTTCCTGCCGCTGCTGCGATTGAGTACAGCAGGACGCATCGTCAACATCTCCTCGACGATGGGCTCCCTGAAGGATCAATCTGACCCCGACTCGCTCTTTCGACACAGTGCGTTTCCGGCGTACAGGGCATCCAAGTCAGCGGTGAACAGCCTGACGATCGAGCTGAGCAAACAGCTCGCCGACACACAGATCAAGGTGACCGCCGTGTGCCCTGGATGGGTGCAGACCGACCTTGCGCCCGGAAATCGGGAACACGCGCCGACGACCGCCGAGGAGGCGGTGAAGGTCGTACTTGCGGCGGCTTCCCTTCCAGACGATGCCCCGTCTGGGGCCTTCATCAGCAGTGCCGGTCAGGTCGCCTGGTGATGCCGCGGGGGCGCAGGTCCTTCGTCCGCGCATCGTCAACCCACACGGGCTGCATGTAATCGTGGTGTGCTTTGCGGTTGGGTGGGCCTTGAGGTCAGTCCGAATCGACCGACCATAGCTCCTGGTCGATACGGAGGACGTTGGCCCGCATCCGTTGGATGGCATCCGATGTGAACTGCATCAGGGGCGTCTGGACGATGCCCCGGGCCGCGTCCTCGTCTCCGTGAAGAATGAGCGCCACTGCCGCTGTCGCTTCATCGGTGCTGGTTGCACCGGTGATGACTTGAGCGATTTCTTCCAGCCTGTTTGCGCTCTCCACGAGCGCCTTCTGCCGGCGGTAGTTCCGACGGTGAGCTTCACCCTCATCAGCTGGAGTGCGAGCGCACGAGCGTAGTCGTGATCGTCGCTGGTCGACTTGCTGTTGAGTCAGGTCGAAGCGCAAGGGCTCGGCCGATCGCACGGGGAGCATCGCGAGCATCGCGTGAAGTTCATGGCGACCAGGCTCGAGCGGCGCCCACTGAGACTCACTGATGGTGACGTGGACCCGTGCGTATTCTCCCGGGTCCAAAGGAACGGCCGGGCTCTGCCCGCTGACGTACCCGAAGCTCGCCACCCCGGGTGCGCCCCCGGCGCGGCTGACGACCCCGACGACGACGAACGGATCACCGTCGGGCCGCCATCTCGCGGCGCCGACATTCACGATGTCGATAACGAATACACCGTCTTCCGCTTCGTCTTGACTGAGTTGCGCCCATCGAAGGGACAGGCCGCCGGCGCGCTCCGCCCGGCTGCGCCTGACAGGAAATGCCTCTGGGTGAATGCTGGTCGTGGACACCAATGCGCCGTTTTGGTCAGCGCCGATGTGCGCAATGCGCCAGGTCTGCGGCGAGGCGCTCGCGGGCGCACCTATCGTCACAGCACCAGAGTCTTGCCGATGGAGGACCCGCCATCCGTCGGCGGGGATGTCGGCACCTGGACCGTGCTCGAGTTGCACGCCCAACCGGTCGAGGAGCGCCAGGAGGGTGCCCCCTTCACCGAGTAGCGCCGAGGCGTCGACATCGAGCGGGCCGATCTGAGGACTGTCGGTGTCGGAGCTCACTTCTTGATCGTCACACACGCCGACGATTCGCACAGCGATTGTCAGCACATCAGTCATAGCGCCAAACATCATCGAGATGGATCTCACAGGCTTTGAGAGCAGGGTGGCGTCATGGATCTAAGTGACTACCCGGTGAGAGCGTCGATCGGCGTGAGGGACATCAGGCGGTCGGCCGCGTTCTACGAGGACGTGCTCGGCCTCGTCCCCGCAGGCATCGGACCGAGCGCCGACATCGAAGGAGGCGCCCGGTTCTACACCTGTGGGCAGGAGACCGTGCTCAACGTGTTCGAGACACCCACGGCGGGATCAACGCGGTCGACGGTCGCCACCTGGTACGTCGAGGACCTCGATGCGATTGTCGCCGAATTGACCGCGGCCGGTGCCGAACTCGTCCGCTACGAGGGCTTCGATCAAGATGAGCATGGGATCGGCCCTCGTGCGGGTGGCGGCCGCATCGCCTGGGTGGAAGATCCCGACGGAAACACCCTCGCCATGGAGACCGATGACTGATCAGTCACTCACCCACAGCAGCCTGCCCGACGCCACGTGCGTGTTCTGTGAGCTCGTCGCCGGGCGAATCCCCTGCGACAAGGTTGCCGAGGATGCGACGACGCTGGCCTTCATGGACACCGATCCCGGATCGGATGGCTGGCAGGCTGTCTTCCACTTTCACCTGCACGTGATCCCCCGATATCGCGACAGGAGCAAGGATCGAATGGAGTTGCCCTTCGAACCGGGCATGCCGTCGGACGCCGATGCGCGAGCGCAGTACGCGCGACTGCTTTCCGCAGCACTGTAGGCGTCGGATTAGAGGTGATTCGGCAGACTGGGAGCCATGGAACGAACGATCCGCATTGAGGGTCTCGCCAACGTCCGCGACCTCGGTGGTCTGCGCCGCAAGGACGGAACGCTCTCACCCAATGGCGTGTTTGTTCGCTCAGAACGGCTGGAACGAGTCGATTCAGACGGTTGGCAAGCGCTCCATGAATACGGAGTGCGCACCGTGATCGACCTTCGCAGGCCAGACGAGCGCACGGGAGAGATTCCCGCTTCGATCAAGCACGTTCAGGTCGACCTCGACGGCGCCGACGAGAAGGATTTCTGGGCAGAGTATGAAGCAGATGGACGGTGGGGCACGCCGCTCTACTATCTCGCCCACGTCCAAACGCTGCCTCATCGACTCGCGCTCGTGCTCGAGGAGATCGCCACGGCTGATGAAGGCGCAGTTCTTTTTCATTGTTCGGCGGGATGGGACCGCACCGGCCTCGTTGCCGCGGTCCTATTGCGCGCGCTTGATGTCACCGAGGACGCCGCGGCCGCCGACTACCTTCGCTCCTTCACGAACGCTAAGGCCATGGAAGCGCTGCACGAGCGATCCTTTGAGGTCGAGGAACGACAGCAGATCCTCGGTCAGTTCGGGCACACCGCAGAATCGGCGTTTCGAGACATGTACACGAACCTCGACCTCGATCTTTGGTTCAGCAGGTCGACCCTCGGCGCCACGACGCGAGCAGCCGTCGAGACTTGGCGGGGAGCCGCTGCCACACCCGACGAGACCTGATCACAACAAACGAACTGGCTAAGGTGTCGGGATGAGCGGAATGCCTCCGGCAGTCGAACTACTCACATCCGTCGATGACGACGATGCGAGCGAAATCGCTCGCCTGCTCGCGCAGCTGTCACGAACGGCGACCTTCGACCGGTCGCGTCTGGAATCGATCATCGAGCATGACGCCACCGATCTGATTGTCGCGCGAGACAACGGGCGGATCGTCGGTGCGGCCACTCTCGTCACGTTCCCGTTGCCCTCTGGGCTCCGTGGGCACGTGGATGACGTGGTGGTGGACGAATCGATGCGCGGGAGAGGAATCGCCCGAGCCCTGCTGGTGCGGATGACCGAGCTGGCAACGGATCGCGGGCTGCGCACACTCGATCTGACGTCGCGTCCGTCGCGAGAATCTGCTCTGCGGCTGTACGAGTCGGCGGGCTTCGTTCGACGGGACAC
Organism: Microbacterium sp. H1-D42; assembly: GCF_022637555.1. Taxonomy (NCBI): domain Bacteria; kingdom Bacillati; phylum Actinomycetota; class Actinomycetes; order Micrococcales; family Microbacteriaceae; genus Microbacterium; species Microbacterium sp. H1-D42. Next base: position 2,986,723 of record NZ_CP093342.1, read on the forward strand.
GAATGTGCTTCGGTTCACGCCGCCAGTGATCTCGTGATTCAGCGCGGCCAAAAGGACTGAGCGCGCGCCGCGAGTTCCGGCACCAGGCTGGCGTCAACGACAAGTCGCGTCTCTTGGATGCCGAGCGCCGGCCACTGCATGACCAGCTCGATCGGACCCGCGGGCGGAAGTGGCCAGAGCCACAGGTGATCCGCCGATGAGTAGGTGCTGCCCCCTCCGCCGCCTCCCAACTGCCGACGGCTGAGGGTGTGCCCCTCGGGTTCGACCATCGGGTCGCCGCATGCGAAGAACGGCGACGCATCAGTCACCTTTGTTCCGTCCGCCAGCACGACGCCGAATCGTAGCCGCCCGGTCGCGTCGATCGGTCCGCCGAACGACATGTGCTCCGTGAACGCATTGCACAGCTCATTCCAGTCCCTCAGTGGGAGGCCGTTGCGGCGGAGACGCCGTTCCACCTGGAGTTGAACGCCGTCGCTGTGCACCGCGATCCCGATGAGCGCGACCGCCACATGGTCGGTCACCGCCAGGACCTCCGAGACGGGGAGCAGTTCAGGCAGTTCATCCTCGGGCGCCTGCCACCATCTCGGTTGCGAGGGTTCCGCCTCTTCCTCTTCGAGCTCGGGAATCTCGGGGCCTGGCGGGAAGAACGTCATGCGGCCAGCCCACCATGTGGAGCCCTGCTGGGCAAGAGCGCGCCAGAGGCGCGAACATGGCCGTCTCAAAACTTCTCGTGACCAAACCGTTGCATTCGTTACCCCGCCGTTATAGAGTAATCGCACGGTGAATGTTTGCTGTGGCATACACCGCATGTGATTGCAGGACACTCTTGGTGCAAGGGACAAGGGCCGGCCGGAAGCCTCTCCGACCGGCCCTTATGCTTCCCACGGCATGTCCGATTCCCCCGCTACGCTTTACGATATGACCGACCGTGAACTCGCCCTCCGCGCGTGGGAGAGCCTGTTCCGCGCCCAGTACGAGCTCTTCACCGCGATGGCGTCCGATTTCGAGGGCACCCCGATCACCCAGGCGGAATACGACGTGCTGCTCACCGTGACGCGCGCCCCCAAGATGACCGCACGCCTGCGCGATGTCACCGCCAACATGCTGGTCAGCCAGCCGAGCGTTTCCCGACTCGTCGACCGCATGGTCGGACGCGGTCTGCTCACGAAGACCGCCGACCCTGACGACGGTCGCGGGGCGATTCTCACCGCATCGGATGCCGGGGCCCGCGCCTTCCGCCAGGTCGCCACCTCGCATGGGCGCTCCATTGCCGAGAAGATGGCCCGCCTCGACGATGCCGAGTTGCGCGCACTGATGGGGTTGACGGAGAAGCTGCGACACGACGAATAGCCCAAAGCTGCGAAAGCAGTGAGGGAAGCGCTCAGAACATCGGATGCTGATTTTCAGGATTTCTCGAAGACTATTCGAACAAATGTTTGACACTCGGACGTACTCAATGTAAACTGAACCCATGAACGAGCACTTGGCTCCGCTGGATGAGGCGATCTCTCGCCTCCACGCGGCGTGGGCAAGCGCTCGAGACGGTTCCGACCTGACCCGACAGCAGTCGATCGCCGCGAATGAAGCACTGGGACAGGTGCGCCGGCTCACGGATTCGCTTCAGGCCGAGGTCGCGGCGGGAATCTCCAGCGAATCGCGAGCGAGTCTCGGATCGAACTCGCTGGCCAAGCAGCAGGGTTTCCGCAACGCGTCGCAGCTGATCGCCACGACCACCGGCATCTCCGCGGGTGAAGCGTCCCGCCTGATCAAGGTCGGCGAAGCCACGGCGCCGCGCACCGACCTTGTCGGCGACCGCCTGCCCGCTCGCTACCCCGCCGTGCAGAACACGTTGCGGGCCGGACTGCTGAGCGCCGCCGCGGCGGGGCTGATCATCGCATTGCTCGACCGCGTGCGCCTGAAGATCACGCCCGAGCACCTGGCAGCAGCCGAGAAGATGCTCGCCGAGCACGCCGTCAGCCTGTCCCTCGACGAGGTGCGCAAGCTGCTCACCCGCGCCGAAGCGTGGCTCGACCCCGACGGCGTCGAGCCGCGTGAGGAAGAAGCGCACGACCGGCGCCACCTCACCATGTTCGAGCGCGACGGCGACCTCCACTTCAACGGATCCCTCCCTATCGCCGACGGCGCAGCGCTGCGCGCGGCGATCAACGGCAGCGTGTCCGCCGAGTTCGCGGCCCGTGAGAACGTTCTCGACCCCGACGCCCCCGACGCCGATCACCGCACCGTGCCTCAGATGCAGGCAGATGCCCTGATCGCTCTCTGTCGGCATTCCCTGGGATGCGACAACGACGCCCCCGCCATGGCCGGCGCCACCGTCGTCGTGCGTGTCGGACTCGAAGACCTGCAGAACGGCACCGGATACGGCACCATCGACGGTTCTGACCAGCCCATCAGCATCAGCGCGGTCCGCCGCATGGCAGCCTCGGGCGGCGTCATCCCCTGCGTCCTCGGCACTTCAGGCGAAATTCTCGACTGGGGCCGCGAGAAGCGCTTCTTCACCCGATCGCAGCGACTTGCCCTCGCGGAACGCGACGGCGGGTGCGCGATGTGCACGCTTCCGCCCGACATGACCCGCGCCCATCACATCAGATGGTGGCAGCGAGACACCGGTCCCACCGACCTGTCCAACGGGGTGCTGCTCTGCGAGAGCTGCCACCACCGGATTCACGACAACGGGTGGAACATCCGCATTGATGGCACAGGCGTCGCGGCACGGGTCTGGTTCATCCCGCCACCAAGCGTCGATCCGTCCCGCACCCCGCGCCTCGGCGGACTCGCCAGATACGACCTCGCCGCCTGATCGGCAGTGTGCCCCACCGCGAGCCGGGCGCACGCCGCGCGCTCCGACTCACCCCGCCAGACCGACGCACCCCACGCTCCGCGCACTGGCCGCGAGCCCCTGCGTGGAGCGAGCCCCCCTCGTTCTCTGGCAAGGTTGCAGAAGGCCTTGTTCGAGGGGAATCGGGCATTAGGGAGACACTATGGAGATCGCCGGAGCAATCGGCATCCTGATCATCACCGGCATCGCCGTCGTTGCCGTCATCATCGTCCTGCTCATCGTGCTGCTGTTCGCACGCAGCTGGATCAAGGTCGCTCGAGCCGACGAGGCACTCGTCATCTCGGGGCGCAAGCAGAAGGTGCAGCGCGCCGTCATCAACGCCGATGGCAGCACCAGCTCAGAGCTCGCCGAGTCGCCGGTCACGGTGATCGTCAACGGCAAGTCGCTGGTCAACCCCATCACGCAGCGTCACGAGATCATCTCGCTGCGCTCGCGCCAGGTCTCGCTCAACGCCGAGGCGCAGTCGCTCGACAGCGTCACCCTCAACGTCGACGGCGTTGCGATCGTGAAGATCGGCTCCGACCCGCTGTACGTGCGCCGCGCCGCCGAGCGCTTCGCCTCGCAGGACGCGGCCATCGAGCAGTTCACCACTGAACAGCTCGAAGGTGCACTGCGCGGCATCGTCGCCACGCTCTCGGTCGTCGAGCTGATGCGCGAGCGCAAGAAGTTCTCCGACCAGATCGCCGCCGACGTCTCGCAGGAGCTCGCCGAGCAGGGTCTGATCCTCGACTCGTTCCAGATCAAGGGCATCACCGACGCCGTCGGCTACATCCACTCGCTCGGCGCCCCCGAGATCCAGGCGAAGCGTCAAGCCGCCGAGATCTCGCAGACCAACGCCGACCGTGCGATCAACCAGAAGAACATCGCCAACAACGAGGCGAACCTGATCGAGCAGACTGCCCTCGACACCAACACCGCAAACTCGAACGCCGGCATCGGCCGTGCCCGTGCCGAGGCAGAGCAGGCCGAGCACCTCGCTCGCGCGCAGGCTGAGCAGGCCGTCCTGCAGCAGAACGCCGAGAACAAGCAGGCCCAGCTCGACGCCGACGTCAAGCGCGTCGCCGACGCGCAGCGCTACGAGGCTGAGACCCGCGCCCAGGCTGACCTGTTCACCCGCGAGAAGTCCGCTGAGGCCGCCGCAATCGAGCAGGTCAAGCAGGCTGAGGCCCGCACCCGCATCGCCGAGCAGCAGGCAGAGGCCGACAAGGCCCGCGCCGCCGGTGAGGCCGCCGCACTGCGCGACAACGCGAACGCCGAAGCCGAGGCACGCCGACTGCGCGCCAACGCCGAAGCCGACGCCATCCGCGCCGAGGGTGAAGCCCGCGCGGCCGCCGTCGAGGCCGAGGCGAAGGCCATCGCCTCGAACCAGGAAGCGTTCCTCTCGCAGCGCGTCCTCGACGTGCTGCCGTCGATCATGGCCGAGTTCGCCAAGGGCTACTCGGCCATCGGCAACGTCTCGATCATCGGCGGCAACGGCGATGACGGCGCCTCCAGCGTCGTCGGCGGCGACAACGCCAGGGCCATGCGCGCCGTCTTCGACAGCGTCAACGCCGCCACCGGCCTCGACCTCGCCGCCATCATCCAGGGCCAGGCCGTCGGCCGCGGCTTCGGCGCCGGCGTCGCCCAGGTGGCGGATGCTGCACCTCAGGCGACCGCGAAGAACGCGGCCTCCACGAAGAAGGCAACCGCACCGGAGACCCCCGCCGCGGAGTGATCCACCACCAGTGACAGCGAGCCGCTCCGCCACTCGGCGGGGCGGCTCCGTCTTTACGCGGCAGACTGGACCCGTGATGACTGCAGCCTTCGACCTGGCGCGGATCGGCGACGGCCTGTCGTTCGCCGCGGCACTCGCCGACGTCACCGCGGCCCTCGACACCTCGACCTCGGTCGTCATCAGCGCCCCACCCGGCACGGGCAAGACGACCCTGGTGCCGCCACTGCTGGCATCCCGCTCCCCCGGCCGCGTCATCGTCACCCAGCCGCGCCGCGTCGCCGCCCGAGCGGCCGCCCGCCGACTCGCACAGCTCGACGGCACGCCGCTCGGCGGCCGCGTCGGCTTCACCGTCCGCGGCGAGCGCAAGGTCAGCCCCGCAACGCAAGTCGAGTTCGTCACCGCCGGAGTCCTGCTGCGTCGGATGCTGGACGACCCCGACCTCGAAGGCATCGACGCCGTCATCATCGATGAGGTCCACGAACGTGCCCTCGAGACCGACCTGCTGATCGGGCTGCTCGGCGAGGTCCGCGAACTGCGCGAGGATCTCACGCTGATCGCCATGTCGGCCACCCTCGACGCCGACCGCATCGCCGCCGTACTCGGCACCGACAGCACTCCCGCACCGGTCGTGGAGCACACCGTCCCCGCCTTCCCGCTCACCGAGCGCTGGGCACCGAGTGCGTCGCCGCGCCTTGACGAGCGCGGCGTCACCTGGGACTTCCTCGACCATGTCGCGCGCACCACAGCATCCGCCGCCCGCGTCCTGACCGACCCCGCCGCCGACGTCCTCGTGTTCGCCCCCGGTGCGCGCGAGGTGGCCGAGATCGCCCGGCGCCTTCCTCAGCCCGAGTTCGACGTGCGCGAGCTGCACGGCCAGATGCCCGCCGCGGCGCAGGATGCCGTGATCCGTGGCCGAAAGCCCGACGAGCCGCGCCGCATCATCGTCACCACCTCGCTCGCCGAGTCGTCTCTGACCGTCCCTGGCGTGCGGCTGGTCGTCGACAGCTGCCTGGCCCGGTACCCGCAGCGCGACGCCGCGCGCGGCATGACCGGCCTGGTCACCTCCGGGGCATCCCGCTCCTCGGCGATCCAGCGGGCAGGTCGCGCCACGAGGCAGGGTCCAGGCACCGTGATCCGCTGCATCGACGAGCGCACGTACGCCGCAGCGCCCGCACGCCCCGCCCCCGAGATCGCGACGGCCGACCTCGCCGATGCAGCCCTGCTGCTCGCCTGCTGGGGCGCCCCGGGCGGCACAGGACTGCGGCTGATCGACCCGCTGCCCGCCGACAGCCTGCGAGATGCGCTCGCCGTGCTGCGCGGTCTCGGCGCGATCGACGACGACGGCCGCGCCACCAGCGACGGCCGCGCCCTCGCCCGCATCCCCACCGACCCACGCCTGGCCCGCGCACTGCGCGAAGGAAGCGCGCTGGTCGGCGCACGCCTCGCCGCCGAAGTCGTCGCCCTGCTCAGCGGCGACAGCCGCCTTCCCGATGTCGACATCGCCGCCGCCATCGTCACGCTCCGCAACGGACGCGGACCCGAGACGCGACGCTGGTCGCAGGATGTCGATCGGATGCTGCGCTTCACCACACCCGGAGACCGGAAGGGCTCATCGGATGACGCGGGGCTCGTCATCGCCCTCGCCTTCCCCGAGCGGATCGCCCGCCGCGTCGACCGCACCGCAGACGGGGCGACGTTCCTGCTGGCATCCGGCACCCGCGCCGGGGTGCGCGGGTCGCTCGCGGGCGCCGACTGGCTCGCCGTCGCCGACGTCACGCGCGCGTCCGGCCGCGCGGCGGCGGGTTCTGGCGCCATCATCCGCGCCGCTGCCGTCATCACCGAGCAGCAGGTCGAGAGGGCGGCCGATCACCTGATCACAGATCGGGTCGAGGCGGAGTTCACCGGCGGGCGGCTCACCGCCCGGCGCGAGCGCAGGGTGGGGGCGATCGTGCGCTCCTCTGTGCCGGTGCGGGCGACGGCTGAAGAGGGCCGGGATGCTGTCCGTCGAGCTGTGCAGACGCAGGGGCTCGGTCTGTTCCGCTGGTCGGATGCTGCCGACGATCTCCGGCGCCGACTCGCACTCCTGCACCGCGAACTCGGGTCCCCGTGGCCCGATGTCTCCGACGATGGGCTGCTCGACGCGCTCGAGACCTGGCTCGGGCCTGAGCTCGACTCCCTGGCGAAGGGGACGTCGGCCGCGAAGGTCGATCTCGCACCGGCGCTGCGCCGCCTGCTGCCGTGGCCGGCCGCCACCGGCTTCGACACGCTCGCCCCCGAGCGGCTCGAAGTGCCAAGCGGCTCGCGCGTTCGCCTCACCTATCCGCCCCTCGACGAACCGGACGCCCGTCCCGTCGTCGCGGTGAAACTGCAGGAGTGCTTCGGCTGGGCCGAGACCCCGCGTCTGGTGGACGGCCGCGTGCCGGTGCTGTTCCATCTGCTGTCGCCGGCGGGCAGGCCGCTGGCGGTCACCGACGACCTCGCATCGTTCTGGTCGGGCCCGTACGCGCAGGTGCGCGCCGAGATGCGCGGCCGATACCCGAAGCATCCGTGGCCGGAGGACCCGTGGGCGGCGGCCCCCACCCGCCACACGAAAGCCAGGGCTGCTAGGCAGTCCGACGCCGGAGGGTGAACGGCGCCAGCACCAGGAACGCGACGGTGAACGCCGCCACGATCAGCAGCGGTCCGGCCACGTCCCAGCCCTCGTCACCGGCTGCGACGGCGCCTGTCGCGTCGATCGCATGGCTGAGCGGCAGCCAGTCCGAGATGGCGTAAAGCACGTCGGGCATCTGATCGCGCGGCATGAACAGCCCGCCGAGGATGATCTGCGGAAACACCAGGATCGGCATGAACTGCACCGCCTGGAACTCGGTCTGCGCGAACGCGCTGGCGAGCAGCCCGAGTGAGGTGCCGAGCACAGCATCCAACACCGCGACCGAGCCGAGCTGCCACAACGGCCCCTCCACGTCGAGCCCGCAGACGTACACCGCGAACAGCACGGTGACGACGGCCTGCAGCACCGCCATGGCTCCGAACGCGAGCGCGTAGCCGACGATGAAGTCACCCTTGCCGAGCGGCGTCGTCATCAGTCGCTCCAGAGTGCCGGAACGGCGCTCGCGCAGCGTGGTGATCGAGGTGATCAGGAACATCACGATGAACGGGAACAGGGCGAGGATCGCCCCGCCGAATGTGTCGAAGACGCCGTCCTGATCGGCGAACAGCCACGCGAACAGTCCCACCAGCAGGCTGGGGGCCACGAGCATCAGCGCGATCGACCGTGGGTCGTGCCGCAGCTGCTGCAGCACGCGCCCGGCTGTGGCGAACGTGCGGCGGAGGTTCATCGCTCCGCCTCCCGCCGCGAGCGCCGCGTCTCCGGCTGGGGTTGATTGCCTGCAGCACCCGCCGCACCCGCAGACCCCGCGTCCGTGTCCCGCTCGATCAGCGCCAGGAACGCCGCCTCGGCATCCGACTCCCCTGTCGTCTCGAGCAGCTGCTGCGGCGTCGTGTCGGCGATGATCCGCCCTTCACGCATCAGCAGCAGCCGGTCACAGCGCAGCGCCTCGTCCATCACGTGGCTGGAGACGAGCATGGTGGTGCCGGCATCGGCGATCCGACGGAACAGCCCCCACAACTCGGCCCGCAGCACCGGATCGAGACCGACGGTCGGCTCGTCGAGCACCACCAGTTCAGGCGCACCCAACAGTGCGATGCCCAGCGAGACCCGGTTCAGCTGCCCGCCGCTGAGGGCGCCCACCGACTGCGATGCCTGGTCGGCGAGCCCGACCTCGCCGAGCACCCGGTCGACGTCGGCGCGCGATGCGCCAAGCACAGACGCGAAGTAGCGCAGGTTCTCACGCACGGTCAGGTCGGGGTACACCGCTGCCCCCTGCGTGCCGTAGGCGACGCGGTGACGCAGGGCGGGCGACCCCGCGGGTTCGCCGAGCACCTGTACCGTGCCGCCCTGTGTGCGCTGCACGCCGACGATCGAGCGCATCAGGGTCGTCTTGCCGCAGCCGGAAGGACCGAGCAGCCCGATCACCTGGCCGTGCGGGATCCGAAGCGACAGCCCATCGAACACCGCATGCTTTCCCCGACGGACGTGCAGCCCGTCGATGATCACTGCGTCGCGCGCGTCATCCCCCACGCTGAGAACTATCCGCCTCTCAGCCCGATGGCGTCAAGAGTTCAGAGTGGTCAGCACTCGATGACGTTCACGGCGAGACCGCCCTCGCTGGTCTCCTTGTACTTCGTCGACATGTCGAGGCCCGTCTGGCGCATCGTCTCGACGACGGCATCCAGCGAGACGTAGTGCGTCCCGTCGCCGCGCAAGGCGAGCCGGGTCGCCGTGACGGCGGTGGACGCGGCGATCGCGTTGCGCTCGATGCACGGGATCTGCACCAGCCCGCCGATCGGGTCGCAGGTCAGGCCGAGGTGATGCTCCATGGCGATCTCGGCGGCGTTCTCGATCTGCCGCACCGTGCCGCCCATCACGGCGGTGAGACCGCCGGCGGCCATCGCGCACGCCGAGCCGACCTCGGCCTGGCAGCCGCCCTCGGCACCCGAGATCGACGCGTTCGCCTTGAACAGCGAGCCCAGCGCGGTGGCCGTCAGCAGGAAGCGTCGGATGCCACGGCGCCGGTTCGCCTCGGCGACGTCGTCTTCGGGCTCCGCATCGAACGGCGCCTCACCGCCGGGCGAGTGGAACCCGAGCAGCGCGCTGCCGACCAGCTCGCCGTGCGGGGTGACGGCATTGCCGATGCCGAGGCCGGAGTCCGCCAGGAAACGCCACCAGTACATCGCGACCGCCGGCAGGATGCCGGCCGCCCCATTGGTCGGCGCGGTGACGACCCGGCCGCCTGCGGCGTTCTCCTCGTTGACGGCCAGCGCGAAGGCTCCGAGCCACTCCCCTGGCAGCTCGCGGTGGCCATCGGCCTCTGAGGCCTCCAGCTGCACGCGGATGTCACCGGCGCGACGCTTGACCTTGAGGATGCCCGGCAGCGTGCCGTCGGCGTGCAGCCCCGCATCGACGCACGAAGACATCGCGTCCCAGATCGCGTCCAACCCGGCCGCGACCTCCTCTTCACTGCGGAGTGCCGTCTCGTTGGCTCTGGCGATCTCGGCGATCGTCATGCCGTTCTCATCGCACAGTGCCATCAGCTCTTCGGCGTCGCGGAACGGGAACGGCTGCTCAGCCGTGGTGACGCGCGCCTCCTCGCCGTCGCGGCGGATAAAACCGCCGCCCACGGAGTAGTACGTCTCCTCGAGCACGGCAGCACCGGCCGCGTCGAGCGCATGCAGGGTCATCGCATTCGGATGCCCTGGCAGTCGGGTGCGCGGAACGAACGCGACGTCGTCCTTGGCGAAGGCGATCGCGTGCTCGCCCGCCAGCATCAGCTCGCGTCCCTCTGGCCACTGGGTCCACAGCGCGCGCACGTCGTCGGGTTCGCAGGTCTCGGGCTGAAGGCCCTGCAGTCCTGCGAGCACGGCATCCGGTGTGCCGTGGCCGAGGCCGGTGGCGCCGAGCGAGCCGAACAGCTCGCAGGTCACCCGCGTGACGCGGTCGAGAAGACCCTCGGCGCGCAGCCGGGCGGCGAAGTCGACGCCGGCCCGCATCGGCCCCACTGTATGGGAGCTCGAGGGCCCTACGCCGATGGAGAACAGGTCGAAAGCCGAGACGTACGCAGTCACCCCTCCAGCCTACGTCTCGTACACGGGACCGGCCCGACAAGCACAGGAACGCAGCCGAAAACAAAACCCCCGTCGCTTTCGCGACGGGGGTTTCAATACTGTCTCAACACAGTGTGCGCCTCGAGGGACTCGAACCCCCAACCTTCTGATCCGTAGTCAGATGCTCTATCCATTGAGCTAGAGGCGCAAACCCGCTCAGCGGGCCAAGGAACAGCCTACAACACGATCTGGCGAGAAGTGAAATCGCCGCCGGGCTCAGCTGTTGACGGTCCGCGCGTCGCGTCGCGCACTGCGCTCAGCACGCGCCGACACCTTCGACGTGTCCTTCTCAGCGACCTTCTCGGCCGCCTTCTCACGCTTGCGCCGAGACCGCTGCTCGGACGACAGAGCCTGCAGATCGACGAGCTTGAGCGCCTGCATCCGCGCTTCGCGCATGGTGTCGTAATCGGGGTCCTGATCCGGGCGCATGCCCTCGACCCGCAGTCGCCGATCGAGATTGCTGCGCACATCACCCCAGGCCGCCGCACGGGCATCCTCCACCAGCGCGCGGAGCGCCTCTGGATCATCGGCCATCTTGCGCAGCCGCTCGGCGACACCGAGGGACTGCTTGGTGCGACGACGCAGGTTGCGCACGTCGCGGTCGCGGTAGTCGTGCGTGCCGTGCGGGTCGGAGTGCCGCCCCCGCGCGCGCTTGCGCAGCTTGGTGAGCAACTCAGCCGCCTCTTCGGACTCCTGCGCCATGGCGAGCAGCGCGTTGTGTGCCTGGGCCACGTAGTGGTCGAGGTCGAAGGTCCCGCCGCGCGCGATCGTGCCGACCAGGATCTGGTTCTTCACGGTCAGCCGAGCGGCCGCCGTGGCGATGGCTACGCCCTCGGCGATGGCATCCGCTGTTCGTCCCACGAGTACCTCCCGAGTCGAGCGTACCGGCAGTCACCGACGCGGGTGCAGCCTCTCTTCGGCGGCGGCGCGCCCTTCGGCGAGATGAGCGGGGATGAGCGCGCGGATCGCGTCGACATCATGCCGGCGCATGGCGTCGAGGATGGTGCGGTGCGCGCCGGCCATGTGTCCGAGGTCCACGTGCTGGCCGAACAGCCAGCGCAGTCGGGTGACCAGCGAGGCGGCGAGCTCCATCAGCATGGCGTTGCCCGAGAGGTGCACGGCCGTGATGTGGAAGTCGGAGGACGCCTCGTGCGCAGCATCCACGTCGCCCACGGCCGCCGCCTCCTCCTCACGTTCGACGAGCGACTCCATCTGGGCGATGCCGGCGGCATCGATGCGCGCGGTCGCCAAGGCGAACGCGAGTGTCTCGATCGCCTCGCGCACCTCCGCGAAGTCCTTCAGATCCTCGTGAGAGAACTCGCGCACCACCGCCCAGGTGCGTGGACGTGCCACGACGATGCCTTCGGCGACGAGTGCGCGGATCGCCTCTCGCACCGGCAGCCTCGACACCTGCAGCTCTGCGGCGATGTCGCGCTCGACCAGTTTCGATCCAGGCAGACGGCGACCCAGCATGATGTCATCGCGCAGGGCTGTGGCCACGCGCTCCGACTCCAGGGCAGTCCTCCGTTCGATCACCATGTTCGGATTCAATCATCCCGAACAGGGGTCAGGCCACATTCGTGACCTCAGCGTTGCGAATGGCGATGCACCGCGGCGAGCGCGGCGGACGCGCGGGCGCGCAGCGCCACGAGGTCCCCCGTGGCCACCGCATCACCCAGAAGGGGCGACCCCATCCCCAGCCCGAAGGCGCCGGCATCGAGGTAGGCGGGGATGTCTTCGATGCGCACACCACCGGTCGGGATCAGCATGATGTCGTCCAGCGGGGCGAGCACCTCGCGTACGTAGCGGGGACCGCCGAGTGAGGATGCCGGGAACACCTTCACCGCGGTCGCTCCGGCGCTCCACGCCGTCTCGATCTCGGTGGGCGTCATGGCCCCCGGGTACCAGCGCAGACCCGCATCGGCGGCCGCAGCGCCGACCTCGAGAGAGAGCGTGGGCGTGACGATGAAGGCCGCGCCGGCATCCGCCGCCATGCGCACGTGCTCGACCGTGCGCACTGTGCCCATCCCGACATCGGCTCCCCCCTCGGCGGCCAGTCGCGCGATCGCCGAGGCCGCACCCGGGGTGTTCGAGGTCACCTCGATCGCGCCGATCCCAGCATCCACCAGCGTCTCGCAGGCCGCCTGCAGATGGCGCCCCTCGCGGTCGCGCACGATCGCGACGATGCGCCCTTCGGACAGTCCTGCACCTGGATTCAGTCTCGTCACCATTCCGCCAGACTCCCGTCCTCGTGTCGCCAGACGGGCGATCGCCACTCGACGTTGCCGTCGGCGGCGCGCACGGCCGCCTCATCGATCTCGATGCCCAGCCCTGGCCGGGTGGGCCGCTCGAACCAGCCGTCGCGCACGGTGAGTGGCTCTGGATCGACGAGGTAGTCGAGCAGGTCGGGGCCCTGGTTGTAGTGGATGCCGAGGCTCGACTCCTGCAGCACCGCGTTCGGGCTTGCGAAGTCGACCTGCAGCGATGACGCCAGTCCGATCGGTCCGAGCGGCGAGTGCGGGGCGAGCCCGACACCGTAGGTCTCGGCGAACGCCGCGATGCGACGGGTCTCGGAGATGCCGCCGGCGTGTGAGACGTCGGGCTGGGCGAGCGCGATACCCGCTTCGAGCGCAGTGCGGAAGTCCCAGCGCGAGAACATCCGCTCACCGGTGGCGATCGGCACCGACGTCCCGGCGCAGATGTCGCGCAGGGCGGTCGGGTACTCGGACAGCACCGGCTCCTCGACGAACAGCGGCGGTGCGTCCTCGATGGCGTGCAGGGCGGCGCGCGCCACGGCGGCCGTCCAGCGGCCGTGCGCGTCGATGGCGACGTCGCCGCCGCGCATCGCCTCGCGTGCCGAGTGCAGTCGCTCGACCACACCGCCGATCTCGGATGCTGATTCGAGATGGCGCATCTTGCCAGAGGCGTTCATCTTCACGGCCGTGTAGCCCTGTTCAGCTCGCGCTGCGGCGTGCTCGGCGATCTCGCTCGGGTCGTCGCCGCCGATCCAGACGTAGGCGCGGATGCGGTCGCGCACGGCCCCGCCGAGCAGGTCGTGCACCGGCACGCCGAGCGCCTTGCCGCGGATGTCCCACAGCGCCTGGTCGATGCCGGCGATCGCGGAGGATCGCTCGGGGCCGCCACGGTAGAAGCCGCTGCGCGTCATCGTCTGCCAGAGGTCTTCGATGCGGGTGGCGTCGGCGCCGATGACCAGTTCGGAGAGTGCGCTGACGGCGGCGGCGACCACGTCGGCGCTGCCCTCGACGATCGGCTCACCCCAGCCGACGATTCCGTCGTCGGTCTCCATGCGCAGAAACTGCCAACGTGGGGCGACGGTGAACGTCTCGATTCGTGCGATGCGCATGGGACCTCCGCGTCGGGGATGGGTCGCTTCCGTTGCGTCCCAGAAAGTAATATTATCGTACGCAACTCTTCGAGAGGAAGCACAGATGTCGCATCAGCCCACCACCACCCACCCGCAGGCACTCGCCGACGAGGTCGTCCTCGTCACGGGTGGCGCACAGGGCATCGGCGCCGCCATCGTGGAGGAGGCGGCGCGGCAGGGCGCCGCGGTTTCGTTCTGCGATGTCGACGCCGACGTCGCGCAGCGATCCGTCGACGAGTGGGCCGCGCAGGGGCTCAGCGTGCACCACTCGGTGGCAGACGTCACCTCACCCGAGGCGGTGGATGCCTGGGTCGCCTCCGCCACCAAGACCCTCGGCACGCCGACCGCCCTGGTGAACAACGCCGGCCGCAACGCCTACCTCGACGCCGTCGCGATGAGCGTGCAGGACTGGGACACGTTCTTCGACCTCGACCTCAAGGCCGCGTGGCTCTGCTCTCGCGCCGTGCTGCCAGGCATGTTCGACGCCGGCCGCGGGTCGATCGTCTCGATCTCCAGCATCCACGCGCGGTTGACGATGGCCGGCATGTTCCCCTATGCGGCGGCGAAGGCGGGGCTGCTCGGCCTCACCCGCTCGCTCGCCCTCGAGGTCGCACCCCGCGGCGTGCGCGTGAACGCCGTCTCGCCGGGCATGGTCTGGACCCCGCTCGCCGAACACCACTACGGCGAGCGACCGGAAGAGCTCGCAGCGACCCTCGCCGTGCAGCCGATGGGGCGCCCCGCCCGACCTCAGGAGGTCGCCACCGTGGTCTGCTTCCTGCTCTCACCAGCCGCCTCGTTCGTCAGCGGCGCGGAATGGCCGGTCGACGGCGCCTACAGCGCACGACTGTCATGACCACCCGGCGCCGCGGCCTGCATGGCGCGATGGTCGACGACCTCGGGCGCCGCATCGTGCATGGCGAGCTTGCTGCGGGGTCGGCGCTGCCGCTGGATGCCCTCGGCACCGAGTACGAGGTGTCGCGCACCGTCGTGCGTGAGACCATGCGCGTGCTCGAGGCGAAGGGCCTCGTGACCGCACGGCAGAACGTGGGAACGCGCGTGCAGGACGCCTCGGCCTGGCAGGGTCTCGACGTCGATGTGATCCGCTGGCGCCTGCGCGGGCCGGGCGGCGACGACGCGCGCCGCGAACTGCTCGAGCTGCGATCGGCCGTCGAGCCGGTCGTCGCCGGGCTTGCCGCGCAGCGGGCATCGGATGCTGCCCTCCAGGCGCTGACGAGCACCGCCGTCCGACTGGAGGATGCACTCGCGGCAGGCGATGTCGATGCCTTCGTCGCGGCCGATGTCGAATTCCACGCCGCACTGTTCGCGGCGGCGGGCAACAGCATGCTCGACGACCTCGCCTCGCTGGTCGCAGAGGCACTCGGCGATCGCAGGACCGCGGCGCAGGCGCAGGGGATCTCGCCGGCCGCGATCGCCGCACATCGCCGACTGGCGGATGCTGTGGCCGCGGGCGATCAGGTTGCCGCGACCACGGCGATGAGCGACATCCTCAGCAGCCAGGACGACTGAGCCCTGCCAGGGTCAGCGTGCCGGCGCCGCCGTGCTCGCGCGCACGATGAGCTCGTTGGGGATGAGCTCGGTGCCGCGGGCATCCTCCCCGTCGAGCTCTGCGAGCAGCGCGTCGACGGCCTTCCGTCCGACCTCAGAGAAGTGCTGGCGCACGGTGGTGAGCGGCGGCCACAGGTAGCCCGCGTCCGAGATGTCGTCGAACCCGACGACGCTCACCTGAGCCGGCACCTGGATGCCTGCCTCGTGCAGGGCTCTGAGCAGGCCGATCGCCATCTCGTCGTTGCCGGCGAAGACGGCCGACAGCGTGGGGTCCTCGCGCAGCACGAGTCCGGCCTCGTACCCCGACCGCGGCGACCAGTCGCCGACCAGCGGCTCTGGCACCGTGCGACCGCGTTCCTCGAGCAGACCCTGCCACGCCTCGCGCCGCTTTCCGGCGGCATACGACTCCGGCGGGCCGGCGATGTGGTGCACGGTCTCGTGGCCGAGGTCGAGCAGATGCTCGACGGCGGCGCGCGCCCCCTGCACCTGGTCCGCGTCGACGAAGGGATGGTCGTAGCGCTGATTCGAGTCGATGACGACGACCGGCAGCCCGGTCGGGATCTCGAGCTCGGAGCCGTCCAGCTCGTGCGCCTCGATCAGGATGATGATGCCGTCGACAGCATGCTCCTCCAGGCGGGTGAAAGCGCCGCCCACGCTGGAGCGGTCGGCGTCCCCGACCGGGATCAGGGTCAGCGAGTAGCCGGCCTCTGCGGCGCGTTCGGCGATGGCATCCAGCGTGCGGTGGTTTCCGTACGGCGAGATGCTGAACATGATCACGCCGAGCGTGCGGAACCGGCCGGAACGCAAGGCCCTGGCCGCACTGTTGGGCCGGTACCCGAGGCGGACCATGGCGGCGGTGACCTTCTCGCGCGTCGCCGCGCCGACGTAGCCTCTGCGGTTGACCACGCGCGACACCGTCTGTCCGGAGACACCCGCCTCACGCGCGACATCCTCCATCGACGGATCGCGTCGCCGCGAGTGCACTGCGGTGTCGGAAGCCGCATCGGCAGTGGCGGTGGCATCGACGTTGGTGTCCACGTTCATCGGCCTTCTTTCTGTTGACGTTGACACACTACCGCGGAATCGTTTATGTTGACGTTGACACATTCCAGATCAACGGATCGATCGTGAAGGAACGGGCAATGACGACCACGACGCACGCAGCGAGACAACTTGCTGCTCCCCGCCGAGACCGGCGCGATTGGCGCGGCTGGGGATTCGTCGCGCCGTTCATGATCGTCTTCACGCTGGTGTTCCTCGCCCCGCTCGCCTATGCGCTGTACCTCAGCCTCTTCCGCGACCAGCTCGTCGGCGGCACCACGTTCGTCGGTCTCGAGAACTACGCCGCCGCGCTCGCCGACCCGCAGTTCTGGTCAGCGTTCGGACGCGTGCTGCTCTTCCTGGTCATCCAGGTGCCGATCATGCTCGCCCTCGCCCTCGGCGCCGCCCTCGCGATCGACAGCGGCCGCCTGCGCGGCGCGCCGTTCTTCCGCATCCTCGTCTTCCTCCCCTACGCCGTCCCCGCCGTCGTCGCGGTGCTGATGTGGGGATACATCTACGGCGACCAGTTCGGCCTCACCGCGAACATCAACGAGGCGCTCGGCTTCGAGATGCTCACCCCGTTCGCCAAGGAGTGGATGCTGGTCTCGATCGGCAACATCGTCACCTGGGAGTTCGTCGGCTACAACATGCTGATCTTCTACTCGGCGCTGAAGACGATCCCCGGCGAACTGTACGAGGCCGCGGCGATCGACGGCGCCGGCCAGTGGCGCATCCTGTCGGCCATCAAGATCCCCGCCGTGCGCGGCGCCCTCGTGATCGCGACGATCTTCTCGATCATCGGCAGCTTCCAGCTGTTCAACGAGCCCAACATCCTGCGTCCGCTGGCACCCAATGTGATCACGACGTTCTTCACCCCGAACATGTACGCCTACAACCTCTCGTTCGCCGGCCAGCAGTTCAACTACGCGGCCACGGTCGCCATCATCATGGGCGTGATCACCGCGATCATCGCCTACGTCGTGCAGTTGCGCGGCTCGCGAGAGGAAGTGCGCTGAGATGACGACGACAGCCACCCGCACGTCGATTCCCGTGCAGAAGAAGCGCAGCGTCCAGCCACCGCCACGCACCCGCCGCCCGCAGCGGTCGACGACCCTGCTGATCGTCATGATCGTGTACGGCCTGTACACGCTGGTGCCGCTGGTATGGCTGCTGTTCGCCTCCACCAAGACGCAGGCCGGGCTGTTCAGCTCGTTCGGGCTGTGGTTCTCGGACGACTTCGCGTTCTTCGACAACCTGATCCAGACCCTCACCTACCGCGACGGCATCTTCGTGCGCTGGCTCGGCAACACGCTGCTCTACGTGGTCGTCGGCGCCGGCGGTGCGACCCTGCTGGCCACCCTCGCCGGCTACGGCCTCGCGAAGTACCGCTTTCCCGGTCGCCGCGCGGTGTTCGCCATCGTGCTCGGCGCGGTCGCCGTGCCGGGAACGGCACTCGCCGTGCCGACGTTCCTGCTGTTCAGCGAACTGGGATTGACCAACACCCCATGGGCCGTGATCATCCCCTCGCTCATCAGCCCCTTCGGGCTCTACCTGATCTGGGTGTTCGCCGCCGACGCCGTGCCCACCGAGCTGCTCGAGGCCGCGCGCATCGACGGTGCCGGAGAGTTCCGCACCTTCTTCACGATCTCGCTGCGGCTGCTCGCACCAGGAATCGTCACGGTGGTGCTGTTCACCGTCGTCGCGACCTGGAACAACTACTTCCTGCCGCTGATCATGCTCACCGATCCCGACTGGTACCCGCTCACCGTCGGCTTGAACCAGTGGAGCGCGCAGGCCATCGGCGCAGGCTCGCAGCCGATCTACAACCTCGTGATCATGGGGTCGCTCCTCACGATCATCCCCATCGTCGTCGCCTTCCTGATGCTGCAGCGGTTCTGGCAGTCCGGCCTCGCGGCCGGAAGCGTCAAGCAGTAGTCGACACCCTCCCGTCGCCTGCCCTGGCGACACCAACCGAAAGAAGACACAGCAATGACGCACATCACATTCCGTGCCCGGCGCCTCACCGCCGTGCTCGCGATCGGCACCGTCGCCGCTCTCGGCCTCGCAGCCTGCAGCGGAGCGGCCGACGGCAGCGACGCCGACAAGCCCGGTTCGTCCACCGAGGGGTCGCTCGACTCGATCAAGGCCGCACTCGACAAGGGTGGCGAGCTCACCTACTGGTCGTGGACGCCGCAGGCCGAGGCGCAGGTCGCCGCGTTCGAGAAGGCCTACCCGAAGGTCAAGGTGAACCTCGTCAACGCGGGCACCGGCAACGACCAGTACACCAAGCTGCAGAACGCGATCAAGGCGGGCTCCGGTGCCCCCGATGTCGTGCAGATCGAGTACTACGCCTTCCCGCAGTTCACGCTCACCGAGTCGCTCGCCGATCTGTCGGACTACGGCTTCGCCGACCTCGAGGACGACTACACCGCATCCACCTGGGGCTCTGTCACGGTGGACGACGCCATCTACGGACTGCCACAGGACTCGGGTCCCATGGCGCTGTTCTACAACAAGAGCGTGTTCGACTCCGCCGGCGTCGAGGTGCCGACCACGTGGGACGAGTACTACGAGGCCGCCAAGGCCATCCACGCCGCTGACCCCAGCGCCTACATCACCAACGACATCGGAGACGCGGGCTTCACCACCTCGATGATCTGGCAGGCGGGCGGCCAGCCGTTCCAGGCCAAGGGCACCGATGTCACCATCGACCTGCAGGATGCCGGCAGCAAGAAGTGGACCGAGAACTGGAACCGTCTGGTCGGCGAGGGCCTCGTGGCCCCGTACGGCAGCTGGAGCGACGAGTGGTTCCAGGGCCTTGGCAGCGGCAAGCTCGCGACGCTGGTGATCGGCGCGTGGATGCCCGCGAACCTCGAGTCCGGTGCTCCTGACGCTTCCGGCGACTGGCGCGTCGCGCCGATGCCGTCGTACGACGGACAGCCGGCGAGCGCCGAGAACGGCGGCGGAGGCCAGGCAGTGACCGCGCAGAGCGAGAACCCCGAGCTGGCAGCCGGCTTCCTGTGGTGGCTGAACAACAGCAAGGAGAGCGTGGATCTCTTCCTGTCGCAGGGTGGCTTCCCGTCGACCACCGCGAACCTCACCGATGAGGAGTTCCTCAGCGCCGCACCGGAGTACTTCGGCGGCCAGGAGATCAACCGCGTGCTCGCCGACGCTGCCACCGCCGTCGTGCCCGACTGGCAGTACCTGCCCTTCCAGGTGTACGCCAACAGCATCTTCGGCGACACCGTCGGACAGGCGTACCAGAGCAAGGGCGACCTCAATGCCGGTCTGCAGTCCTGGCAGGACGCCCTCGTGAAGTACGGCGAGGAGCAGGGCTTCGCCGTCAACGGCTGACCTGACGATTCGCGGGGAGGGCGGCCGCCCGGTCGCCCTCCCCTTCTCATGCTTGGAGCACCTGCGATGACCACCACTTTCGCGATCGGCGAGTCCGACTTCCTGCGCGACGGCGCACCGCACCGCATCCTGGCGGGTGCCCTGCACTACTTCCGCGTGCATCCGGACCAGTGGGCCGACCGCATCCACAAGGCGCGCCTGATGGGGCTGAACACCATCGAGACGTACGTCGCCTGGAATGCGCACGAGCCGCGTCGCGGCGAGTGGGATGCCACCGGCGCGAACGATCTCGGCCGCTTCCTCGACCTCATCGCGGCCGAGGGGATGGACGCCATCGTGCGCCCCGGTCCCTACATCTGCGCCGAGTGGCACAACGGCGGACTTCCGGTGTGGCTGACCGGGATGGGACTGCCACTGCGGTCATCGGATGCCACCTATCTCACCGAGGTGACCGCGTACCTCGAGCGCGTGTACGAGATCGTCGCCCCGCGGCAGATCGATCGCGGCGGTCCTGTCGTGCTCGTGCAGATCGAGAACGAGTACGGCGCGTACGGCGCCGACGAGCAGTACCTGCGTGAGCTCGTGCGCCTCACGCGTGTCGCCGGCATCACCGTGCCGCTCACGACGGTCGATCAGCCGGTGGATCGGATGCTGGCAGACGGCAGCCTCGACGAACTGCACCGCACCGGCTCGTTCGGCTCGCGCGTGCCGGAGCGTCTCGCCACGCTGCGCAGGCACCAGAAGACCGGCCCGCTGATGTGCTCGGAGTTCTGGGACGGGTGGTTCGACTGGTGGGGTGGAGTGCACCACACCACCGACGCCGGCGTCGCAGCATCCGATCTCGACGACCTGCTCTCGGCGGGCGCCTCGGTGAACTTCTACATGTTCCACGGCGGCACCAACTTCGGCACGACCAACGGCGCGAATCACAAGGGCCGTTACCTGCCACTCACGACGTCGTACGACTACGACGCTCCCCTCGACGAAGCCGGCAACCCGACCGCCAAGTTCCACGCGTTCCGTGAGGTCATCGCGAAGTACGCGCCCGTCCCGCCGCTGGAATCGCTCGAAGCCCAGGTCCCCCCGGTGCTCGAGGTGCCCGTCAGCGCCACCGGTGGATGGGCGGATGTCGACGGCGACTCGCGCTCGCACCCCGCGCCGCCCACCTTCGACGCACTCGGAACGCTGTCCCCCCTGGTGCGCTATGAGACGGATCTGGCTGGTCGCGGTGGCCTGTTGGTCTTCGGCGAGGTCCGCGACCTGGCCTGGGTGCAGGTCGACGGTGTCTCCGTCGGGCGCCTGGCCCGCACCTTCGGCGAGCGCTCGCTCGTGATCCCCGCAGGCAAGCGGCTCACGGTTCTCGTCGAAGACCAGGGCAGGGTCAACTACGGCCACCTGCTCGGCGAGGAGAAGGGTCTGATCGGTGCGGCGACACTCGATGGCGCCGAGCTCATCGGCTGGTTCGCCACGGCGATCCCCGTCGAGGCCGACGCTGCCGTGACTCCGGTGCGTCCAGCGGCTCCGACGGCGTTCCGCGGGGAATTCCACCTCGACGCCGCGTCGGATCTCGTGCTCGACACGAGCAGCTGGGGCAAGGGCTTCGCGTTCGTGAACGGCTTCGCGCTCGGGCGATACTGGCGCAATGGCCCGACCAGCACCATGTACGTGCCGGGACCCGTGACGCGCGCGGGCGCGAACACCGTGACGATGCTGGAGATCGAGCACCCGATCGAGCCGGTCGTCACCTTCGTCGCCTCCGCGGAGCTCGGCTTCGTCGAAGAGTAGTCCTCTGAACGTCAGCGGGTCTTCACGTCGCCGGCTCCGTCAGCGCATCGCGGCGCCCGGCCTCTCGTGCATCATCGATCATGCGCTCGAGCGCTCGACGTCGGCGACTGCGCCCGGCCAGAGCACCGAACACGATCAGCCCCAGCGCGAGCAGCGCGATCAGCTGTGACAGCGGCAGCGCCCAGACCGTGAACTGCTGTTCGACGGTGTCGATCGGCGTCGAGGAGCCGTCGGGGGCGATCATGGCGGCATCCAATCGCAGGTTCGCATCGATCGCGCCGAGGGGCCAGGACTCGTAGGCCTCGAACTTCACTGTCCGCAGATCACCGGGCAGCAGCTCCAGCAGCTGACCGTCGACCGTCCCCTGCGGCCTGATCCGCTCACCACCGGCGATCTCGATGACGGGGTCCACCGTGAGTCGCACGTTGCCGGTGTTCTCCACCGTGACGCTCATCCGCACGGTCCCCGGCGTGAACGGATTCCATGCGACGCTGTAGTCGCCGTCGGCAGCGACGGCGACGCCGTGCACGACCTCACCGGCGACCCTGGTCATCACCCGGAACCCGACACGGCTGTTGACGCCGAGTTGGGCGCCGTCACCGTTCGAGAGCGTCGTGATCGACGCGGCGACGCCGGCGGCATGATCACCTGGCGTCGCATCAGACGGCACGGTCACGGTGAAGGGCACCACCGCACTGCCGTGCGATGGGACCGTCACGCTCTCGTCGATGTCGACCCAGGTGCCCGCGCCGACGGAGGTCTCGTCGGCCGCGAGTATGTTGAAGCGTCCCGTATCGGTGAAGTAGCCGTCTGCCGCCGTCAGGTCGAACGTCACCTGCTGCTCACTGTGATTTCGCACGACCAGATGGTCGGTCGCGGTGGCGCCCGGGTCTAGCTTCAGTTCGACCCAGGCGCGCCCGTCGGCACCGACGTCGTCGGCGGGTGCGACCGACCACGTCACAGGCGGGGCCGCGGCATCGTCTCCGGTGTCACCGGTGCTCGCGACGGCAGCACTCGCGAGCACCGGGACCAGGATGATGGCAGCGGCGACGCCGAACCCGGAGACGGCTGTTACCAGGCGGCGCATCTGCCGATGCCTCCTACTCGAACAGGGACAGCGTGAGCGTCGCCGAGTAGGCGCCGGCGGCGACGTCGGCAGGCGTTCGCAGGAACAGCTCGGCATCCGCCGTCCACTGCCCCTCCGTCAGAACCTCACCCGAGTCGAACGCCATCGCCAACAGCTCCTGGTCGACGAGCCCGAACGGCAGCGCGGACTCGGGGTCGTCGGAGTCCATCACCGTGTCGACGACGTCGCCCTCTGAGACCAGCCCTGAGGCGCCGCCGTCGATCAGGTTCGGCGCCCAGCCCAGATGACCGGCGTCGATCACAGGCTGTCCGGCATCACCCGCGAAATCGCTCGATGTGCCGAGGACGTACCAGTAGGCGCCGTCCGCGATCTCACCGGGCGATCGCGTGTCCGTGACGGTCACCGTGGGCAGAGTGCCGGTGAACTGTCGCTCCGTGGCCGTCGACCCGTTCTCGGTCAGGGTCATCGAGTCGGCCGCGACCGTCATGGCCAGTACGCCCGGCTCGCCGTTGTCGGCGATCTCGACATTCACACTGACGTCATCGTTGCCATGGCCCTCCTCGGCGACTGCGGCGCTGGCGACGCCGGCCAAGAGGAGGGCTCCTGCGCCCACCGCACCCAGGCGGGCGGTGAATCGGGTGTTCAACATGATCTTGCTCCTTGCATCGGTCTTGCGTGTTGTTCGGGTATCGGGAACATCAGTTGCATGTGTCACCCGTATAGGCGGCGTCCACGCTCTCCGTCACGGTCTCCCCGCCGATGACGGCCTGAAGCTGCGCGGTGATCATGCCGTCGACGACGGATGCCTTGCGTGTCGAGAACGCATGCGTGCCGTTGGCACCCGGATCGATCGACTCGAGCTTCTTGCTGCCCAGATCCGACTCGAAGGTCACCGAGACCGGGACGTCCCCGTCGTTGCGCAGCTGTGCCGCCACGGTGGCCTTGTCACGGACGCACTTCACCGTCGCCGTGAAGGTCACATCGATGGCCGGAGCCGGTGGCGTCACATCGTCTGCCGTCACGATCAGCCAGCTCAGCTGGACGTCGGTGCCTCGGGTGGGGCTGAGTGCGAAGTCGATGCGACCGTCTTCGCCGACCGCGACGTCCGCGTAGGTCGCGGTCTGGTTCTTCGCGTCGTAGTCGTGATCCGCCTCGACGACAGAGCCGTTCACCGTGACCTTCGCCCCGCGGTCGTCCCACTGCGCCCACGGGTCGTAGTAGCCGGCGTAGACCGTGTAGTCACCGGGCTCGAGTCCGTCGAAGCGGTAGGCGAGGTCAGCTCCCTCCTTGGCGTAGCGCAACGTGTGGAACATCGTGTTGCCCTCCGTCGCGACAGCATTCTTGTCTCCGAGGTAGCCCCAGGTCGCCTGCGTGTCAGCATCGGCACCGTACTTCTGATCGGGAATGCTGTTCAGCAGGGACGCCTGGTCCGATGCCACGTCGACGAGGGCCAGCCAGTCGGCGGTCTTCTGCCCGCCGGCGTTCACGGCGTAACGCACGTTCTCGGGAACGACGCTGATCGTGCGACTGAAGGTGCGCCCACCGAATTCCGGCATCGTCCCCGTCGCGACGACGGCACCAGGCACATCGAACGAGCCGCTGAACGTCCAGCTGACGGGTTGCGACATGCTCGTGCCGTTCTGCCGGACCGTGACGTTCGGCACGTCGAACTTCTCGCCGACCTTCACGCTGGCAGGTACGCCGGAGACGTCCCACGCCGACCACTTGTCGAGATCTCCGACAGTCCACTCGTCGTAGATCTCGATCGAGAGGCGGTCACCGCCCTCGCCGAGGTTGATCGGCAGCCAGACCAGCGGCGCATTGCGCAGCGCGTCATCCGATCCGCCGTTCCAGCGGTCACCCATGTAGATGTACTTGCCGGCTTCACGGTCGACGGGGATCACCGAACTGGGCTGCGTGTTCCACGAATTCGACTGCGCCCACCACGGGAACGGGTCGCCGTGCTCTGTCCAGTCGCCCAGAATGTCGGTGGCACTGGCGTACTTTGACGGGTTCGGCGACCAGCCCGTGGTCCCCGACGTGATGAGGAAGTACCGCTCGTCGTGCTTGAAGATCGCCGGCGACTCCCGCGACCAGCCCACGAAGATGCGGTTGTAGTCGACGCCCTCGACGGCCTCATCGGCCGGCGTGGCGAGGTCGGTGTACTCAGCATCCAACTTTGAGATGTACATCGTGGCGTTGTCTTCACTCGAGTAGATGATGTACCCGGTGCCGTCATCGTCGACGAAGAGGTTCATATCGCGAGCCATGCCAGGTACGCCCCATCCCTCGTCGGAATGATGCAGGTTGTAACTGTCGATGTAGCGGAACGGGCCGACCGGCGAGTCCGAGATCGCGACGCCGGCCTTCGCCTTGGCGTACTGGGCGCTCGAGCTCTCACTGGGTCCATCCATGTGGGCCCACATGACCCATTTGCCGGTCGCCTCGTTGTGGATCACCTTCGGCCGCTCGATGATGGGCGGAGTCACACCCGAGACGGGCACCGTTCCCAGATCGCGATACACGGCGTCCTTCTGCTGCTGCGTGTAGTCGCCGTACAGCGCATCGAAGTACGGTTCATCGAACTGCGCCTTCGAAGCGAGCGAGCGCAGTGCCAGCCCCTCGTCGGTCCAGTTGTACAGGTCGTACGAGCTGTACACGTGCACCCCCGGAGCGGAGTGGTAGCCGTTGGTGCGGTCCTCGCCGTAGAGGTAGTAGATCGTCTTGCCCTCATCGTCTGTTGAGGGCAAGACCTGCCCGCCGTGCGCCTGGATCACCTTGCCGTTGTCATCCAGCCAGGCGTCGCCCGGGTTGAAGCTCGTGTACGTCGGCCCGACCCTGGCGTCGGACGCCACGATCCGGAACTGCTGGTTCGCTCCGGCGTTCGAGGTCCACACGCCCACCTTCGCGCCGACCGACGTCGACTGGTCACTGACGTCGAGCACTCGGTCCCTGGCGGCGCTCAGCAGGCTGAACGTGCTCCCGTTCGTGGAGTTCATCATCCACTGCACGGACTCGTCATCGGCTGCCTCCTCCGGACTCACGGCGCGCAGAGTCGTCTTGTCGCCGTCCACGGCGAGCGCGCGGCCGTCTGCCAGCCGCAGCACGAACCGGTCGCGCGCGGTGCCGTCTCCCTCGGTGACTCTGGTGGCCGTCCACAGCTGCGTGGCATCGGCATCGGATGCCGCGGCATCTCCCAGCGCTGCGCCCGCGCTCGTTCCGGCGAGGGGCTTCGTACTCTGCGAACCGATGAGTCGGAACGTCTCTCCGTCACGGATGGCCGGTGCGTCCGCGGCTGCGCCACTGACGCCGGTGACGACGAACGTCGTGACCGAGCGCGCCGGGACGGTCAGCACGGCCGACTTGGTCACGGGGTCGACCTTCACGGAGGTGCCTGCGACCAGCGCGTCGGACGACGGGTCAGCAGCGGGGGACTCGGTCGTGACGACCGGCGTCACTGTGGCATCCGCTGCGATGTCTGCGAAGCGTGACAGGTCGACGCGCACAGTCCTGCCACTGTCGCCGTGGTTCGCGTGCACGAGCACCGCGCCGGTGCCGTCGGCCTTCACCGCGCTCGTCGTGCGGGAGTCGTTCGTCGGCACGATCCGATCGCCGGGCTCGATGTAGTGCGTGAAGTTGCGGATCGTGTCGAACTTCGTGTTGGTGAGCACCTTGCACGAGGGATCCGCGTCACCGTCGGCGATGCGGCGCTCCGAATCACCGTCGGCATTGCAGTCGAAGTCCACGAAGATCGATCCCCAGTTCTGGTTCTCCGTCTTCTGCATGTTGTAGAGGTCCTCGAGCGGCTGCCAGAGCACCCACGCCGACGGGTCGAGCTCGCGCAGGTCATCCGTGATGCGCTCGGCGACGCCGAGCCCGTTCGAGATCGATGCGGGGTTCCAGCCCCCACCCCAGTTGCCCTCGACCTCACTCATCCACAGCGGCTTGTCGGCGGACTTCGCCACGTCGCGTGCACGCAGACGGTCTCCGGTGCCGTAGGTGTGCACGTTCAGCTGGGCCACGGCCTGCTTGGCCTCAGCCGTCCAGCCCTCCCAGTCGGTGATGAACCGGCCGGGGTTGGTCTCGTCCGGCCCCGAGAGGGCCGCCTTCGTCGTCGTGCCGTCCTCGGCTAGCTCTGCGGCGAGTGCAGTCAGCACCTCGGCCTGACGCTGCGGTCCGACGTGCGCACCCTCTTGGCGACCGCCGGTCGGCTTGCCTGCACCGTCGAGCTCGGTGCCCCAGTAGTTCGTGTTGGGTTCGTTGAGCGGGTCGATCGTGTCGAACGAGATTCCGTGGTTGTCTTCCACACGCTCCACGACGGTCTTGAGGTAGGTGGCGAACTTGTCGATCGCCTCGGGCTTGATCTGCTCGGCGTTCGAGTCGAAGCCGCCCGAGGTGTAGCCGCTCTCGGTCATGAAGTAGGGCGGGGAGTTGCTGAACGCCTCCCACGTCGTGACCTGATCCTTGATCGCATCGACCCAGGCGAGCTGCGCGGCGTCGGCGGTGAAATCGTAGTCGGATGCTGTTTCGCCGGTCCATGATGCGAGGTAGCGATCGCGGTCGTCGTAGTTCGAGCTGATCGCGCCGGCATCATCGCTCAGCGGCGCCTCGGCATTCCACCAGCCGGGCACGGCGCCGCCGGGACGCAGGTAGTCGGCGACGCCGCTCGCGTTGCCGCCGCCGATGTTGTAGCGGGCGATGTTGAGGTTCAGGCCTTCATCGCCGAAGACCTTGTCGATCAGCGCGTTGCGCAGTTCATCGGGGTAGCCCCCGGTGGCATTCGCCATCCAGACCAGACTGGTGCCCCAGCCTTCGAAGGCCGGACCGGTGACGGCCGGATTGGGAGTGAGCACAGCGTCTGGCTCGGCGGCTGTGGCTGCCGTCGGTGCGACTTGCAGTGCGCCGGCGGCGATTATCGCGGCGGTGGCGCCCGTGATCCATCGGTTGGCACGCCATCGTGAAGAGATCATGATCTTTCCAATCGGGAGATGCGGATTCGGTTTGGGATGGGATGGTGAGGTCGACGTCACAGCGCCTCGATGCGCCACAGCTGGCTGGTGCTGGCGTCGTCGATGGTCTTCTGCACGAGCTTGGCGCCGTCGACGCTCGACCCGGCTTCGACGTCGAGGCAGAGACCGCTCGCGACGTTCACCAGACGGTGCGCTCCGTCGCCGCTGGGCTCCGCACGCCACCACTGGTTGGGGCTGAAGCCGTCGCTCCACTGATCGAGCCGCTTTCCGTCCACCATCGAGGTGGCGGGATTGTCGAGCACCTTCCCGCTGCCGACATTCGCCAGGCGGAAGGAGCCGTCATAGCCTGGCAGCAGGCGCCACTTCTGGTTTCCCGCGCCGGACCACGGCCACTGGATCACGGCGGCGCCGTCCCACCATGCGGCACCGTCGACGTCCATCACATCGCCGCTGTTGACGTTCACGAGGCGAGCGAGGGTGGGAAGCATCTCATAGGTGACGGTCACTCTGGTTCCGGCGCTCATGCTCAGCACGCTCGCGTGATCACCCAGTGGCGAGTCACTGACGGGTGCGCCGTCCACCGTCATGGTCACGATCCCGCGGCGGCAGATCACCGTGAGATCCTGCTCGATGTCAGATGCGAAGACCGCCGTGGCGCTGCGTGCGCGCAGATCCCACGAGAGCTTCTCGACGAGCACGCGGTTGCGTCCGCGCACCTTCTCGATGGATCCGTGCGTGAACTCGGTGGGCAGCGCCGGCAGCAGTTCGAGCAGTCCAGGGCGCGAGTAGACGAGCGCCTCAGCCAGGATGCCGGGGATCGCGTTGGCGGCATCGGCGTTGTAGAGGTGTCGGCCGGGGTTGTGCGACGTCATCATCGAGCGCCACACCATGTCGTTGCAGAGCACCTTGCGCAGATTCGCGCTGACTCCCACACCGTCTTTCAGACGGGCCGCGGCGAGCGCGCGATGCAGCGAACCGTGCGCCGACGTGTTCTCATCGCCGCGCTTGAGCAGCGCGTGACGCGAGGCGTGCACCAGGTCGGCGCGGTCCTCGGGGTTCACCTCGTGCAGCGGCCACGCACCGTACAGGTGCTGGACGTGTCGATGGTTGTACCGATCGTTCAGCCCTGGCCAGGACCACTCGGCGAGGTCGTGGCTGGAGTTCACGCGGTACTCGGGAAGCTCATCGAGCAGCGCAGACCAGCGTGCCACGCCCTCCCCGGCGCCCTGCTCCACTCCGAGGGTGTCTGCCGCTTCGATCGCCGACTGGAGAGCGTGCCTGCCTGCCATGATGTCGCCGGTGGCGTTGATCGAGAGCATCTGTCCGGTGTTCGATGGCGAGTTCTCCATCGAGAAGGACGGGACGAACACGCGCTTGCCGTCACTGTCGGTGCGCGTGAGGAAGTCCTCGTAGAACAGTGCGAGCTCCATCAGCACGGGGGCAAGACGCTCGCGGTAGAACGTCTGGTCGCCGGAGACCTGGACGTACTCGATCAGCGGATACAGCAGCCAGTCGGCGCCACCGGTCCAGCACTGGCCAGGGAAGCTGCCGCTGTTGAAATGCAGCATGTAACCGGACTCGCCGTCCGTCCGCGATGGCGCGAGGAAGCCGCGTGCACCGTAGATGTTGCGGGCGTTCACGCGCCAGTGCTCGAGCTGTCCGAAGATCAGGTTGAAGTAGCCCTCGATGGAGTCGCCATGATCGAGGATGTTGGCCCCCGCGATCTGAAGATTCACGTTCGCGTCGGTGGTGAAGTCGTCTGCCCACGCCGCATCCCAGCTGCCCGCCCACAGCGCCGTCAGACGCGGTGGGAGCACGCCGCTCGAGCTGGCGAAGAAGTACCGGCCGGAATCGAACATGCGCTCCAGCAGCGCCAGGTCGAGCGCACCTCGGTGGTCGTTCTGGCGGGCGATGAGCTGTCCCGCCGTCAGGGCGCGATCGGCCTCCGGCACCCCGAGTCGCACCCTCGACTGTCCGAAACGGGCCGCATGCTGCGGAGTGTGCTTGCGCAGCAGCGCGTCATAGTCGGGAAGAACCTCGCCGAGCGCCGAGTGCACAGGATTCGCATCCCAGCCGTTCGCGTCCTCATGGCGCGCGAGGCGCGTGAGAAGCGTGACCTTCGTCGCTTTCCGGATGACGAGCGCGTTGCCCTGAGCGCTGATCGAGGCGCCGGATCCGGCGATCACAGCGCGCGTGACGCCCTCGAAGCCGAACGCCCCCTTTCCTGCCTGGTACGTTCCCCGCAGACCGAGGTAGCCGTTGCGTCCGCTGGTCTTGGCTTCACGGACGTATCCGATGGTGTCCGGAGCGGCCTCCAGATCGGTGTCGATGTCGATCGTCGTGTCGATGCGCGCGCCGGCCGGAGCGCTCAGTTCGTGCACGATCACCTGGCTGGCTCGCGACACGAAAGCCCGGCGACGCCACACGCCTTCAGGCGTGCTCCACGTGTGCACCACCTCGCCGGTCTCGTAGTCCGTCGAACGGGCGTAGTCGCCCGCGCCGACCATCGCCGGAGTGTCGATCCGCAACTCGTACGCAGGGTGGAAACTCTGCGTCCAGTGCAATTCCCACCCGTCGGCGAAGGTCGAGGCAGCCCCCCAGTAGTCTCCGGACAGGGCACGGTCCTGCGCCGCACTGAGACGGTGGGATATGACAGGTGGTTGGAGCTCACGGGTGCCGTTGGGGCGCACGAAACGGTGGTGGTTCAGCACGACCCTCTCGAGTTCGGGCTTGCCGTGGAACACTGCACCCATTTCACCGTTCCCGGATACGAACCCGTCGGTCCAGTCGACAGCCGGAGTCGTGTCGACGACGCCGACTGCGGGCGCGCTGAGCCCCGAGACGGAAGCGCGCGCGGAGAATGCGGAGGCTGAGCCCGACGGCAGCATGACAGCACCGACTCCGACTGCTGTGGCGCCGAAGAATCCACGCCGACTCATCCTGAGGTTCTCGAAGAGGTTCACACTCACTCCATGTCTGTCCGTGGGACTCGCGGGATGATCACGTGCGCTTCGAGTCCCCATCGACCAGCGCATGCACGTCATGTGTTGACGTCAACTTCTGTGAACGTCAACATAACCCGCTCCGAGAGAGCGAGTCAAGGCCTGATCTGGGATATTTCTGAGCGCAGGGCACTCTCGGCCGGGCACGCCGAATCCACCGAGGCGACATGGTGCACCCCGGTGGATTCGGCTTTCAGGTGGCTCTGTTCAGCCTGGGATTCCGATCCGCCGCTCCCCCGAGCGCAGCTGCTGGATGACGACCGCCGCGACGAGCAGCACACCCTGTGCGACGTTCTGCCAGAACGAGTTCACGCCCAACAGGGTCATGCCGTTGGTCAGCACGCCGAGCAGGATGACCGCGAGGATGGCACCGGCGATCGTGCCCTTGCCGCCCTTGAGTGCGGCACCACCGAGCGCGGCAGCGGTGATGGCCTGCAGCTCAAGACCCTCAGAGCCCGAGATGGGCTGCCCTGACCCCGTGCGCGCGGTGATCAGGATGCCGGCGATCGCCGCCACGGCCCCCGTCACCATGTACACGCCGAGGATATAGCGGTTGATGTTGATGCCGGCCAGGCGCGAGGCGATGTTATTGCCGCCGACGGCGTAGATGTTGCGACCGATCGAGGTGTACCGCAACACGATGTGCGCCAGCAGCGCCACCACGATGAGCACCATGATCAGGGTCGGGATACCCCCGATGCCGCCGCGTGCGAGGAACACGAAGAATGGGTCGGCGCCGGTGTAACCCTGCGCACGCCCATCGGAGATCAGTTGGGCGATGCCCTTGAACGCGGCGAGGGTCGCGAGGGTGGCGATCACCGGGTTCACTCGGCCGAAGACGACGATCATGCCGTTGACGAGGCCGCACAGCACGCCGATCGCGATCGCCCCGATCACGCCGATCGCGGCGGAGCTGGTGGAGGTGAAGATCATCGCCGAGGTCACCGAGGTGAGCCCCGCGACGGAGCCGACCGAGATGTCCAGCGCACCCAGGATGATGACGAGGGTCTGCACCACGGCCAGCAGACCCATGATCGATATCGCCGTGCCGATGACCCGCAGGTTCGCCACCGTGAAGAACAGCGGGTTCTGCAACCCGATGATCAGCACCACCGCGATGATCGCGACGATGAGCGAGATGTTCTGTGCTCCGATGGCGGAGATGACTCGGCGCAGCGCCGACGGCCGCTTCTCGGCAGCCTGCGTCGGTTCGATCGACGGCGCCGCCTGTACGGTGCTGGTCACGTTGGTTTCCTTTCGCTGGATGATGCTCACGCGACGACCTCTTCGTCCATGGCGAGCGCCAGAATGTTCTCTTCGGTGGCTTCGGCGCGGGGCAGCTCGCCCGTGATCGTGCCGTGTGCCATCACATAGATGCGATCCGAGACGCCGAGCACTTCGGGCAGCTCGCTCGAGACCACGATGACCGCGACACCCTCGTGGGCGAGCTGGTCGATGATGCCGTAGATCTCGGACTTCGCACCGACGTCGATGCCTCGGGTCGGCTCGTCCAGCAGCAGCAGCTTCGGCTTCGCAGCCAGCCACCGGGCGAGCACGACCTTCTGCTGGTTGCCGCCCGAGAGGTTGCCGACCAGCTGCTCGCTGGACGGCGTGCGGATGCGCAGTCGATCGATGTACTCGTCGGCGAGCGCGCGTTCGGCACGGTCCCGGACGAAGATCCAGCGCGACAGCGACTTGAGCACCACCAGGGCGGTGTTGTCGCGGACGGAGCGCTGCAGCAGCAGCGCTTCGGCCTTGCGTTCCTCGGGTGCGAAGCCGACGCCGGCGCGGATGCTGTCACCTGGCTGCCTGATGCGGCGGACCTCGCCTGCGATGCGGATCTCACCTGCGGTGATGGCGTAGTCGCCGGCGATGGTCTTCATCAGCTCACTGCGCCCTGCACCGACCAGACCCGCGATGCCGACGACCTCTCCGGCGCGCACCTTCAGGTCGATGCCGTCGACGAACTGGTTCTTCACGCCACTCAGTTCGAGCACGACGTCTCCCAGCGGTGCCGGCACCCGGTGGAAGAACTGGCTCAGGTCGCGACCGACCATCATGCGCACCAGCTCGTCGTGATCGGTCTCGTCGACGCGCTTGGTGCCGACGTAACCGCCGTCACGCAGCACGGTGATGCGATCGGCGAGCTGGAAGATCTCGCCCATGCGGTGCGAGACGTACGCGATCGCGACGCCGTCGGCCTTCAGGCGCCGGATCATCGCGAACAGCAGATGCACTTCCTCGTCACCCAGCGACGAGGTCGGCTCGTCGAAGCAGATGATCTTCGGTCGCGCGATCACTGCGCGCATGATCTCGACGATCTGACGCTGTGCGGGTGAGAGGTCGTTGCCGATCGTCTCGGGACGGATGACGCGGTCGAAGCCCCAGCGGCGAAGCTCCTCCTCGGCGCGGGCGAGCAGTTCGCGTCTCTTGTAGGGCAGCGCCCCCAGAGCGCCGACGTAGATGTTCTCCGCGACCGACACCCAGGGCACGATCTCGGGTTCCTGTGCGATCACGCGCAGGCCGGCGCTGTGCGAATCGGCGGGGTCGGAGAAATGGACGGGTTCGCCGTCGATGGCGAGCTCGCCCTCGTCGGGGCGGTAGTCGCCGTTGAGGATCTTCAGGAGCGTGGACTTGCCCGCCCCGTTCTCGCCCATCAGGGCGGTGACCTCTCCAGCATGCAGTGTGAGCTCGACGCCACGCAGTGCGCGCACCGGGCCGAAGTTCTTGGTGATGCCGCTCGCGCTCAGCGCGACGGTTTCGTCGGACATGTCCGCTCTCCTCATCATCGGGAAGGATGGGAACGCTCGGGTGGGCACGCTGCGCATGCCCACCCGAGCGACGGGATCAGGTGCAGACGACGCCTGCGGTCTCCCAATTGGTGGAGTTGACGATCTCGGTGTTCGCGATCGACTTGGCGGGAAGGTCGACGCCGTTGCGGATCTTGTCGACCATCGAGTTCACGGCGGTCTTGCCGACCTCGACGCCCGAGATGAACAGGGCCGCCTTGTTGCCCGTCTCCTGTCCTGCTGCCCAGTCCTTGCAGGTCAGGTACGCGCCGAGGCCGACGCCGGCGATGTCTGCCGGGGCGACGCCGCTGTTCTGCAGGGCGGTGACGATGCCGGTCTCGTTCTCGTCGTTGCAGCCCCAGACGATCCAGTGCTTCACGCCGGCGTTCGCGGTGATGATCGCACCGGCCTTGTCCTGAGCGTCGGTCGCGGAGTTGTCGGTGCCCACGGTGATGACCTCGGGACCATCCGGCACCGCCTTCGAGAACGAGTCGACTGCGCCGTCGACGCGCTGCGTGCAGACCGAGAGGTCCTCCTTCAGACCGGAGAGGATGCGGGTGTCAGCGGCAGCCCAGCCCGCCTCCTTGTAGAGTCGCGCGGCCTCTTCACCCACCTTGTTGCCCATCGACGTCCCGTCGAAGCCCGCGAACGGCGCCTCGACGCCAGCACTGTCCTTGATCGTGTCATCGGCCGCCATGATCGGGATGCCGGCGTCCTTCGCCAGCTGCAGCACCTGCGGGCCGATCTGCTGGTCGGGCACCACGATGATGATGCCGTCAACGCCCTGGGCGATCGCAGATTCCACCTCGGAGATGGCCTTGTTCGAGTCGGTGCCGAGGTCGACCACATTGACGGTGACGTCACCGGCCTCGTCAGCGGCCTGCTTGCCTCCATCGGCCTCATCGATGAAGTACTGCTGGTCACCCTGCTTCTGCAGGAACGCGATCGTGATGGGGCCGTCCTTCGGACCGGCAGCAGGGCCGTCGTCCCCGGCCGGTTCCTCCATGCCGGACGAACAGGCGCTGAGTGCGACCAGTGCGATCGCGGCGACACCGGCAGTGGCGATGTGACGCCAGCGTCCTCGGGCTGTGTGCTGATGCTTCATTGCATTCCTTCTCTTCATCGAGGCCCTCCACGAGTGAGGGCATGCCGTGCGCAAAGCGCTGAACATATAATATGCATAATCAACTTCTATGCAAACCTCGGAAATGCCCATGTGTCAACGTCGACATATCCGATGTGTCTACGTTGACATACGTTGCGGAATAAGGAAAGAGGAACATCTCCATGAGTGCGCGGAATATCGGATCCACCGGCCGCCGGTCCAGCGAATGGCTGGGTGACGGCGGCAAGGCCGGCTTCATCGCGCGCCATCATCTGCGGCAGGAAGGGCTGGCTTCCCGCCAGCTCGACGGTCGGCCGGTGATCGGCATCGCCAACACCTGGTCAGAGCTGACCCCCTGCAACGCGCACCTGCGCACGCTGGCCGACTCGGTGCGACGGGGCATCCAGACCGCCGGCGGGCTCGCGCTCGAGTTCCCCGTGCTCTCGATCGGAGAGCCGTTCATGCGCCCGTCGTCGATGCTCTACCGCAACATGATGGCGATGGAGCTCGAAGAGCTCTGCCGCGCCAACCCGCTGGATGCCGTCGTCGTCCTCACCGGCTGCGACAAGACCACACCGGCCGCGCTGATGGCGCTCGCCAGCGTCGACATCCCCTCGATCATCCTCACCGGCGGCCCGATGCTGAACGGCCGATTCCGCGGCCGGGTGGTCGGCAGCGGCACTGACATCTGGCGCATGACAGAGGCGCTGCGCGCCGGCGAGATCGACGCGGCCGAGTTCACCGAATTCGAGAGCTGCCTGAACCGCTCGGCCGGTCACTGCATGACGATGGGCACGGCATCCACCATGGCGAGCCTGACCGAGGCACTCGGGATGCAGCTGCCTGGCGCCGCCGCGCTGCCCGCCGTCGACTCGCGCCGAGCAGTGCTCGCCGAGGACACCGGAGTGCGGGCCGTCGAGCTCGCCGAGGAGGGCCTGCGTCCGTCGGCGATCATGACGCGCGAGGCGGTCGAGAACGCCCTCGTGGTGTCGGCTGCGTGCGGCGGCTCGACCAACGCCGTGCTGCACATGCTGGCGATCGCCGGCAGACTCGGCGTTCCGCTCACCCTCGACGACATCGATGAGGTCAGCCGGCGCGTGCCGCTGCTGGTCGACCTGATGCCGAGCGGCCGCTTTCTGATGGAGGAGTTCGCATACGCCGGCGGCGTGCCCGCCCTGATGCGCGAGTTGGGCGACCTGCTGCACACCGAGGCGATCACCGTCACCGGCCGCCCTCTGGCAGAGAGCATCGCTGCGGCGCGCAACGATGGTCCCGAGGTCATCCGCCCCCTGCGCAACCCGGTGCAGCCAGCGGGCTCCGGCACCGCAGTACTGCGCGGCAACTTGGCCCCCGACGGCGCCGTCATCAAGGTGAGCGCCGCCGACCCCGCCCTGCTCTCGCACACCGGTCCGGCGCTGGTGTTCGACTCGGTCGCCGAGTATCACG
This sequence comes from Microbacterium sp. H1-D42, assembly GCF_022637555.1. Taxonomy (NCBI): domain Bacteria; kingdom Bacillati; phylum Actinomycetota; class Actinomycetes; order Micrococcales; family Microbacteriaceae; genus Microbacterium; species Microbacterium sp. H1-D42. The sequence continues at coordinate 3,022,548 of NZ_CP093342.1, forward strand.
CGGTGGCGGACGACCCCGACCTCGACGTCACCGCCGACACCGTGCTGATCGTGCGCAACTGCGGGCCGAAGGGGTACCCCGGCATGCCTGAGGTCGGCAACCTTCCGCTGCCGCGCAAGCTGCTCGAGCAGGGCGTGCGTGATCTGGTGCGGATCTCGGATGCCAGGATGAGCGGCACGGCGTACGGCGCCTGCGTTCTGCACGTCGCGCCCGAATCCGCCGCCGGCGGGCCGCTCGGCCTGGTGCGCACCGGCGACCTGGTGCGCCTGGACGTACCGGGGCGGCGCCTTGACATGCTCGTCCCCGACGATGAGCTCGCCACCCGCGAGGCCGAGACGACGCCGACCCTGCCGCCAGCCGAGCGCGGGTGGACGAGGCTGCACATCGAGCACGTGCTGCAGGCCGACCGTGGTGTCGACCTCGACTTCCTGGTCGGCTCCAGCGGCGATGCGCCCGCCGGAACCCCTTTCTGACAGCATCCGATCCGCCCTCCCCTCGAAGGAGAATCATGACCACTCCCGCTCCTCACAGCGCCATCCGCGTGCACAGCGCCGTCCGAGTGCGCGGCGTCTGCCCTGTCGTCGAGACGCCGTTCACCGCCGACGACGAGGTCGACTTCGATGCGTTCCGCTCCCTGGCCCGCCACTTGGCGGCCACCGGCGTGCGCAGCGTGATGTTCCCCGGTTTCGCGAGTGAGTTCTACAAGCTCACCGATGCCGAGCGCGATCAGCTGACGGTGATCCTCATCGACGAGATGCATGCCGCCGGAGACGTCATCGTCGTGGCATCCGTCCCCGACCACTCCACCCGCGTGGCCGTCGATCGCGCACGCCGCGCCGTGGAGCTCGGCGCGGACATGATCAACATCCTGCCGCCGCACGCGCACGGTCCGAGCGTCGCCGCAGTGCGTGCGCATGTCAGCGCGGTGCTCGAGGCCATCGCGCCGGTACCCGCGATCCTGCAGTACGCGCCGGCGCAGACCGGCACGGCGCTCGACGCCGACATCATCGCGCGCATGGCGGCCGAGAATTCGAACCTCGTGCAGGTGAAGGTCGAGTCCGCTCCCCCCGGCCGGCTGATCAGCGCGCTGCGCGAGGCCGCGCCGCAGCTGTCGTGCGTGGTCGGTCACGCCGGTGTGCAGTTCATCGACGCGCTGCGCCGCGGCGCGGTCGGCGTGCAGCCGGGCTGCTCCTTTCCCGAGCTGTACCTGCGCGTGTGGTCACTGTGGCAGGAGGGTGAGTCGGATGCTGCCGCGCGCCTGCACACGCGGATGATCCCGTACCTGTCGTACTGGATGCAATCGGTCGAGCTGATCATCGCGGCTGAGAAGGAGATCTCACGCCGGCGCGGTCTGATCCCGACAGCCGCCTGCCGCGCGCCGGCCAGGGCGCTGGATGCCGAAGAGCTGAGCATGATCGATCGCTTCTCCGAGGAGTTCGCGGCGGAGTTGAGCGGCGCTGCGCCGCCGACGACGCCGCTGTGAAATCATCGAGACTGTGCTGAACTCTCCCGCAGGCGCTGCCCGCCGTCGCTCCACACCGCGGGGCCTGCACGGCGAGGTTCTCACCGTGCTCGGGCGGCGGATCGTCAGGGGCGAGCTCGCAGAGGGCGCAGCCATCGACGTCGAGCAGGTCATGGCCGAGTTCGGCGTCAGCCGCACGGTCGTGCGGGAGGCGCTGCGCGTACTGGCTGCCAAGGGGCTGGTCGGCGCGCGTCCCCGGGTCGGCACCTACGTCGCCGAACGCAGCGGGTGGCTGCTGCTCGACACCGACATCATGCAGTGGCGCACCGACGGCGAACCCGATCCCCGCCTCGTTCGCGAGCTGGACCAGGTACGAGGAATGATCGAACCGGCGGCGGCCGCGGCAGCTGCTTCGCACTGTTCACCTGAGGATGCCGACAAGCTGCGTCAGGCGTTCGAGCGCCTCTTGGCAACCGATGCCGCCGATCATGAGGCGCACGTCACCGCCGACCTCGACTTCCACCTCGCCATCCTCGCGATCAGCGGCAACGAGCTGCTCACGCACTTCGAGGTCGTGCTCGAACCGGCGATGCGCGCCAGGCACACGCTGGCTTTCGAGTCCGGCGTCTCACCGCACTTCGTCGGACTGCATCGCGCCGTGTTCGACGCGATCATCGCCCGCGATCCTGAGGGCGCCCGCACCGCGATGGTCAGGCTGATCGCGCAGGCCACCGAGCAGATCGCCGAGATCCTCGACGGCGACGCCTGATGCGGCTGCGCGCATGACCGTCATCCTTCGGGCATCCGACGGCGCGTTGCAGGTCGTGATCGAGCCGGAGCAGGGCGGTCGGATCACGTCGATTCGCGGCACCGGCCGCGAATGGCTGGCTCCAGCATCTCCCCGCGATCCGGCGACCGGATTCAGCGACGCCGGCAGCGGCGGCTGGGACGAGGTCGCGCCGACCGTCGCCGCGTGCCGGCTGCCATCCGGGCGCGAACTGCCGGATCACGGGGACATCTGGCGGTTGCCGTGGTCGGTGCTCGACTCCGGCATCGAGCACTGCACGATGTCCGTCGCGCTCACGAGCCTGCCGCTCACGCTGACCCGGACGATCGTCGTCGCGCCCGACCGGGTGCGACTGAAGTACTCCACCGAATCCAGCGGCGCCGAGGCCAGCGGCGCCGAGTCCAGCGACAGTGGCGTGCCTCTGCTGTGGTCAGCGCACCCGCTGTTCGCAGCTCACCCTGGCACGCGCATCGAGACCGATGCCACCATGATCACCGAGGACTTCCCGCGCGCCGGGCTGTCTGTCGAGTGGGCGGGGGCACTCGCGATCGACGACGTGAGCGGCGCGCAGAAGTGGTTCGCGTCGGATGCCAGTGTCGCTCGCATCCGCCATGCCGACGGCAGCCTGTTGGAGATGACCTGGTCGTCGGCGACGCTCCCCCGGCTCGGGCTGTTCTGGGACACCGGCGTGTTCGAGCCGCATCCGGTCGTGGCCCTCGAGCCCACGACCGGCCGCCGCGACGATGCCTCGGCGATCATCGACGAGCTCCCCCGGGTGGGTCCGAGGCAAGCACTGCAGTGGTGGGTCGAGCTCAGAGTTCGACGGGCGGAGCAGGCTCCGCCTCTGCCACCTCGGGGTGACGGGCGAGGTTGATGATCGCGGCGATGAGGCCTCCCCAGACGGTGACCATCGCGATGATCATCATGATGACGGCGGCAGTGGTCATGCGCGTGCTCCGTTCTGCGTGGAGTCCGGCAGCCGCACGGCACCGGTCTCAGTGTCGGGTTGGTAGTTCTCCTCGACCAGGAACTCGTCGTATTCGGGGTCGTTCTTGGCGTGCGAGCGCCGGCTCCACGGCAACAGCGAGAGCAGCATCCCGACGATGATCAATCCGATCGCCATGCCCCACCCGAAGATCCCGAGGAACCAGACCGGGTAGTCGCCGCCGCCGTACGGCGTGTTGATCTTCGTGATGATCTCGCTGATCAGCAGGTACCCGAGCACGAGCGGCGCGAGGGCGCCGACGAGCAGCATCCAGATCCAGCCGATCTTGAAGCTGGAGCGGCGGTTGAGGTGCTCGCGCAGCACCGGCAGCTTGTGCAGGATCCACGCGACGACGATGACGGCGACGAACGCGACGGCCATGATCCCGAAGGCGTTGACGAAGGCATCCGTCGTATCGAGCACCGCCAGCGCCGTCGTCGTCGAGAACAGCGCGATGGAAATGGCCGCGATCGGGATGGCCACCATGAGCGTGGTGCGGACCCGACCCCAGCCGAGCTTGTCCTGCAGCGCGGCGACGATCACCTCGAGCACCGAGATCAGCGAGGTGATGCCGGCGAACACCAGCGCACCGAAGAAGAGCACGCCGATGATCGAGCCGCCGGTGGCCTGCGAGACGATGGTCGGGAAGGCGATGAACGCGAGGCCGATACCCGAAGTCGCCACACCGGACACATCGGTTCCCGCCGCCTGCGCCATGAAGCCGAGGGCTGCGAACACGCCGAGCCCTGCGAGGATCTCGAAGCCCGAGTTGGCGAACGCGACGACCAGCCCGGATCCGGTGAGGTCGGTCTTGCGCTTGAGGTACGACGAGTACGTCACCATGATGCCGAACGCCACCGACAGCGAGAAGAAGATGTGCCCGTACGCCGATGCCCATACGCCCGGATCGGCGAGCGCCGCCCAGTTCGGCGTGAAGAAGGCGTTCAGCCCGTCCATCGCACCGGGCAGGAACAGCGCCTGCACGACGAGGGCCGCGAACATCACCGTGAGCAGAGGCATGAGCACGACGTTCGCGCGGCCGATGCCGCGCTTGACGCCCAGGCCCATGATCACGATGACGACCACCCAGACCAGCACCAGAGGGATGCCCACCTGAGGCACGAACTGCGTCGAGACGCCGACCTCGGCGACGTTCCCCATCTGCAGGAACTCCTCGAAGAAGAAGGACTGCTCGTTGCCGGCGCCCCAACTCAGCTGCGCCGAGAACCAGGTGTACATGGCCGCCCACGCGATGATCACCGCGTAGTACGTGGCGATCACGACGCAGATCAGCACCTGCCACCAACCCAGCGGCTCGGCCGCGCGGTGCAGGCGGCGGAAGGCGAGCGGGGCCGATCCGCGGAAGCGGTGCCCGATCGCGTAGTCGAAGAACAGCAGCGGGATGCCGGCGGTCAGCAGCGCGCACAGGTACGGGATCAGGAACGCTCCACCACCGCCCTCGTACGCGACGTACGGAAAGCGCCAGATGTTGCCGAGGCCCACGGCAGAACCGATGGCCGAGAGGATGAAGACGTTGCGAGAGCCGAAAGCCTCGCGCCGTGGTGCTTGCGTCGTTGCGTTCGCCATGCGGCCGAGACTACCTGAGCCTTCCCGCGGATGTCAGTGCACCGCCGCGGCGTGCAGGAGCGTGGATGCCAGTCGCGAGCGCGCGCTCAGCGACTGGCTTCAGTGACCGACTTCAGTGGCCGGCGCAGCGCTGGTCGGCGGGAACGCCGGCGAGCGCCTGTTCGATGTGCTCGCCGCAGCCTTGCCACGTCGTCTTGCCGCAGGTCTCGCAGGTCACCGGTGCGCACATGGTTCAAAGGTCCTCTCGGATGGTTTCGTCCATCGTACTATACCCCCAGGGGTATCAAGCTGTGCGGTCACGCCTCCGGCGTGAACAGCTCGGGCATCCGCTCTCTGACCCGATCGATGTCCGAGAAGACCGCCCGCACATGCCGCCGCAGAGCGTCGAGCGCGTGCTCCCGGTCGCCCGACAGCACAGCATCCAGGATCTCGGCGTGCTCGGCGATGTACATCACCGGGGTGACCTCGGCAAGGCCGAGCCGGCGGGCGCGATCGAGGTGGGCGCGCTCCGAGGCGATCGCATCCCAGGCGCTCTCGCGGCCGCTGAGCGCCAGCAGTCCACGATGGAACTCCTCATCCAGCGCGACGAATGCCGCGACATCATCCTCGGTGCCCTGCTGGCTGGCGACATTGGCCTTCAACCGCTCGGCGACCTGCGCGTCGAGCGGGTAGTCCACCTGCTGCAGACTCGTGGTCTCGACGGCCTCGCGGATGAACTGGGCGTCGGCCACGCGGCGCGGATCCACCCGCGCCACGAAAGTGCCGACCTGCGGAAGGACCTCGACGAAGCCCTCCTGGCGCAGCATGATCAGGCACTCCCGGATCGGCGTGCGACTCACCCCGTGATCGGCAGTGAGCTCACTCTCGCGGAGCACGGCCCCAGGCGCGAGGTCGAGGTCGATGATGCGCTGCCGCAGCGCCGCATGCAGCGCGGCTCGACTCGCCGGACGGGATGGGTGGGGAAGCACGATATCCAATCTATGCCACCGCTCAACAAACCCCTGGACTTTCCGATCCAGTGCTTATATATTAGTACATCAATGACGAAAGGCGTAGAGATGTCATCGACGACAGCCCCCGCACAGCCGCACGACCCGTACATCCTGAACGTGGCCGACATCAAGGAGCCACCCCGCGGCTGGAAGGCGAGCCTGAAGTACTTCGGGCCGGGATTCCTCACCAGCGCCGCTGTCGTCGGCTCCGGCGAGCTGATCACCGCCACGGCGCTCGGCGCAACCGCCGGCTTCGTGCTGCTGTGGATCGTGCTGGTCTCCACGCTCGTGAAGGTCGCCATCCAGGTCGAGATCGCGCGCTGGTCGATCTCCACCGGACGCCCCTCGATGGAGGGGTACAACGACGTCCCGCCGAAGCTGTTCGGCCGTGGATGGATCTCGTACATCGGCCTGCTGATGTTCCTGCAGATCATCATCGGACAGGGTGGTGTCATCGGCGGTGCGGCTCTCGCGATGAGCATGCTCATCCCCGTGGGCGGCGACCCGTTCTCGCTGCTGTCGATCGGCATCTGGCTCGCCATCCTGATCGCCATCGCGATCGCCATCCAGATCACGAACAAGTACTCCCTGATCGAGGGTCTCGCCACCGTGATGGTGTCGATCGTCACCCTGCTGGTGATCATCATGGTGTTCGGCGTGCAGTTCACGCCGTTCGCCTGGACCGCGTCCGACCTGGGTTCGGGCCTGCTCTTCCAGATCCCGATCGGCACCATGGGCGTCGCCCTGGCGATGTTCGGCATGACCGGTGTCGGCGCCGGCGAGATCACTGCCTACTCGTACTGGTGCGTCGAGAAGGGCTACGCCCGCTTCACCGGCCCCAACGATGGCTCGGACGCGTGGGTCGCCCGCGCTCGCGGATGGATGTCGGTCATGAAGAAGGACGCGATGCTGTCGTGGTTCATCTACACGATCTCCACCATCGCGTTCTACATCCTCGGCGCCTCGGTGCTGCACCCGCAGGGCCTGATCCCGTCGGGCACCGACATGTTCGACGTGCTGGCGCGCATGTTCACCGACACGCTCGGCGAGTGGACAGGGTGGATCTTCCTGCTCGGCGTCGCGCTCACCCTGTTCAAGACCGCGATGGCCAACATCCCGGGCTTCGCCCGCCAGGTCGCCAACACCCTCGCGATCTTCGGAGCCTTCGACTGGCGCGACGTCGCCCGCCGGGGCATCTGGCTGAAGGTGCTGATGGTGGTGCTGCCGATCGTCTGGGGCATCTTCTTCCTGTTCATCAAGTCGCCGTTCACGATGATCGTGATCGCCGGCATCGGCAACGCGATCTTCCTGATGGCCATCGTCGTGGCCACCTGGTACCTGCGTGCGAAGCAGATCGACGAGCGCGTGGCAGACGGCAAGTGGTTCACCGTGTGGCTGGCCCTGTCGTCCGTGTCGGTGTTCGCCGTGGGCGCGCTGGCCCTGATCGACCTGTTCTGAAGACGCTGAGATCTGAAGACGCTGAAAGAGGAATGCACATGAGAGCCGTCGTCGTCCACGCCGCGAACGATCTGCGCGTCACCGAAGTGGCATCCCCGGATGCCGGGACCGATGGCATCCTCATTCAGATGGCCTACGGCGGCATCTGCGGCAGCGACCTGGCGTACTGGAAGCACGGCGCCTCTGGCACCGCGATCCTGCGCGACCCGCTCATCCTCGGCCACGAGGTGTCTGGCACGGTCGCCGGGATCGGCACCGATGTCGCGGCGGATGCTGAAGCCGCCGGCATCCGGATCGGCGCGCCTGTCACGGTGCACCCGGCCACGCGCGTGGGCGAGCCCGCCGCATGGCCGGGGGCCACCGAGCGGCCGAACCTGTGGCCGGTCGTGCGCTACTTCGGCTCCGCCGCGGTGAGTCCGCACGAGGACGGCGGCTTCTCGAACCTGCGGCGCGTGCGACTCGATCAGGTGCGGCTGCTGCCGGCCGGGGTCACGCTGCGCGACGGGGCCATCGTCGAACCGCTTTCGGTCGCCCTGCACGCCATCTCCCGCGCCGGAGATGTGCGCGGACGATCGGTGCTGGTCAACGGCTGCGGTCCGATCGGCTCGCTGGTGATCGCCGCCCTGCGACATGCAGGCGCGGGGCGGGTGATCGGCGCGGATGTCTCGGCCCACGCTCTCGCCGTCGCAACAGCCGGCGGCGCCGACGAAGTCGTGAACGTCGGCGCAGGCGAACCGCTGCCGCAGAACGTCGACGTCAGCATCGAGGCTTCCGGTGTCGGCGCCGCCCTCGGCGGCGTGATCGGCGCGACCAGGCCCGGCGGCGTGATCGTGCAGGCTGGCAACCTGCGCGCCGGCACGATCGAGGCCAGCATCGCCGGGATCGTCACGAAGGAGATCGACTACCGCGGCAGCTATCGCTTCGTCGACGAGATGGACACCGCGATCCGCATGCTGGCCGACGGTCTGGACGTGTCGCCGGTGATCTCGCACGAGTTCGCGATGGCGGATGCCGAAGAGGCATTCCGCACGGCGACCACGCCTCAGGCGTCCAAGGTGCTGCTGCGCCTGGACGCCTGAAGCGCGAGCGTCAGGCGATCCGGTTCGCGATCGCGAGGTTGGCGGTCAGCTCGTCGGCGTTCTGGCGCACGACGTAGGCCGGGCGGTCGCGCTCGACGCGCCATGATTCGCTCAGCGGTCCGATGTTGACCGTGTCGAAGCCGAGCACATCGTAGAAGCCGGTGACGAACTCGACCGCATCGGCGTGATCGCTCGACGTCGCCAGTGCGCGGCGGTTCGCGGAGCCTGCCGGAGTGCCGTCGGTGGTGATCTCCTCAGAGCGGATGTGGTTGAACGCCTTGGCCACGCGCGACATCGGCAGGTGGTCCTGCAGCAACTGCGACGAGGTGGTCTCACCCCTGTCGATCGCCTCGATGTGCCCGTCGCGCTCGAAGTAGTAGTTGTTCGTGTCGAGCACGATCTTGCCCGCGAGCGGTTCGACGGGGATCTGCGGCAGCGCCCCCATCGGCACGGTCACGACGACGATGTCGCCGGCAGCGCCGGCATCCGCTGCCGTCGCGGCGCGCGCCTTCGGCCCGAGCTCCGCGACCAGGTCGCCCAGCGTCTCGGGGCCGCGCGAGTTCGCGATCACCACGTCGTAGCCTGCGGTGATGGCTGCCCGCGCGACCTGGCTGCCGATGTGTCCTGCGCCGATGATTCCCAGAGTTGTCATTCTCGTGGCAACAGTGCGGCCGGGCGAGTATTCCCGTGACGGCATCGGATTGCGCGCGCCGGGCGGATCACCGCGTCATCTGCTCACCGCGTCATCTGCTCACCGCGTCGTCGCAAAGGGATCGAAGCCGTCCGCGAGCAGCGGCACCGGTGCGACGGTGCTCTCGATCTCCAGGTACTGACCCGTCGAGGCCGACGCCTGCGCCGAGAGCATGACGTCGAGCACGTGGTAGCCGAGCTCGCCGCTCGCGACGTGCGGCCTGTCCTCGGCGATCGCGCGGGCCATGTCGAGCACGCCGAGTCCGCGGCCGACGACCGTGCCCTGCGATTCGATCTCGATCCACTCCTGCTCGAACGACATGCCGTCGCGCAGCACGCCGAGGGGCTTCACATAGGCGATGCGCCCGTCGAACTGGTTCGGGTCCGGCAGCACGATCGATCCCTCGGTGCCGTGGATCTCGACGATCCCGTGCCGCTCGAGGGCGGAGTCGAAGCTCAGCAGGTGCGTGCCGTGCTGCCCCGCCTCGAAGGTCGTGAGCACCTGCACGGTCGAGGGCACCTCGACCGTGAACGTCTCCCCCGCGCGCGGACCGGTGCGGATCTCGCGCTCGGTGCGCGAACGCGAGCCGCGAGCGGCGACCCCGGCGATCGGACCGAGCAGGCTGACGAGCGCAGAGAAGTAGTACGGCCCCATGTCGAGCAGCGGTCCCGCGCCGTTCGCGAAGAGGAACGCGGGCTCGGGATGCCACATGTCGGGCCCCTGAGTCTGGAAGACCGTGTTCACGAACAGCGGCCGTCCGATGACGCCGTCCCGGATCGCACGCTTCGCGGTCTGGAACCCCGGGCCGAGGATCGTGTCCGGCGCCGAGCCGATGCGCACGCCGGCGACTTCGGCGGCGCGCAGCAGCTCCTTGGTGCCGGCCAGGTCGAGACCGAGCGGCTTCTCCGACCAGACGTGCTTGCCGGCGGCGACCGCTCTCGATGACACCTCGATGTGCGCCTGCGGGATGGTCAGATTGACGACGAGCTCCACCGCATCATCCGCCAGCACGTCATCGGTCGTGCCCCACGATGCGACGCCGTACTTCTCAGCCTGCGCCTGTGCGCGCTCCGGCAGCAGGTCGCCGACGGCGACGACCTTCACGTCGGGGAACGAGGTGAGGTTCTGCAGGTAGGTGTCGCTGATGACGCCCATGCCGACGATGCCGACTCCGAGTGGCGCGCTCATGCGACGAACCCGCCGTCGCGCAGGAAGGCGAGGCTCGCTGCGACGTCGTCGAACACATCGCCAGGTGCGTGGTCGTACTCGACGATGGCATAGCGGATGCTGTCGCCGGCGCGCAGCGCGGCGGCGAGGGGCACGTCGCCGGTGCCCGCGTGGCGCTGGTCGAGGCTGTCGGTGCCGAAGTCGGGTGCACCCTGCGCCCAGGGGTTGGATGCCGGAACCACACCGTCCTTGATGTGCACCGCGGTCAGTCGTTCGCCGAGCTGGGCGACCAGTGCAGGCACGTCCTGCCCGCCGGCCTGGGCCCAGAAGAGGTCGAGTTCGAGCTGCACGCGGTCGTCGGTGAGCAGGGCGAAGCGCTCGTACGCGGACTGCCCGCCGAACGAGGCCACGAACTCCTGGGCGTGGTTGTGATAGCCGACGCTCAGGCCGAACGATGCGGCCTGCTCTGCTGCCTGGTTGAGCCGCTCGGCGACGTCGGCGACGCCGCCTTCGGTGAGCCAGCGCTCGGGGGCGACGAACGGATCGATGACGGTGGTGATGCCGACCTCTGCCGCGGCTGCGAAGACGACCTCCGGCGCTGGGGTGGGGATCGCGCCGTCAGGTGTCCACAGCTCGTCCGAGAGCAGCGGGGCGTGGCCGGTCGGGGCGCTCAGCCCACTGGCATCCAATGCGGAACGCACCTCGGTCGGACGCGAGACGAAGTCGAAGGCCTCGACGTGAGCGAATCCGATCGCCGCGAGGCGGTCGAGCGAACCGCGCATGTCGGCCGAGAACTCCTTGGCGAGGGAGTAGAGCTGCACGGAAGCGATGGGCAGTGACATGTCGGTCCTTCGTACGTCGTCGTCGAGCACACCGGGCGGTGTGTGCGTCGAGAGTATCACCAAACCTCCATATGGAGGTTTATTTGTCCGAACGAGTACGATCGGGAGCGTGACTGCACGCGATGAGCCCGTGATCGGGCGGGAGGGCGCACGCCCCAAGGGCGTCGCACGCCGTCTGGAGATCCTCGATCGGGCGATCGAGGTGTTCCGCGAGCGCGGCGCCGACGGCACGTCGCTGCGCCGGATCGCCGAGGCCATCGGCGTCTCGCATGCAGCCCTGCTGCACTACTTCGACTCGCGCGAGCAGCTTCTCGTCGCCGTGTACGCGCACGCCGAGGCGCAGCGCGCCGCATCCGAGTGCACGACGCCGCCCACCGGCATCGACGTGATGGTCACGGCCGCCATCGCGAACGTCGAGGTGCCAGGACTCGTGCAGCTGTACACGACCCTGGTCGCCGCGTCGCTCGAGAGCCAGAGCGAGGTCGGCAAGGCGTTCTTCACGGCACGCTTCGAGCGCGTCCGCGGCCAGTTGACGGAAGACCTGAGGGCAGCGCAGCAGGCCGGCACCGTGCGCGACGACCTGCCGGCCGAGCATCTGGCTGCTCTCATCGTCGCCGCCTCCGACGGTCTGCAGGTGCAGTGGCTGCTCGAGCCGTCGGTGGGACTGGAGGAGACGCTGCGCACGCTGGGTGAGCTGCTCAAACCGCACTGAGGCGTCTGTTCCGGCCGGTTCACGCAACGCCCGTGTGCCAGACTCGCGCTATGCGCACCCCTGTGATCTGCTCCGCTGCCCGGCCCGACCTGCGAGGTGCGGCATGACCCGCATCGGAGCCGTGTTCAACCCGTACCACCACGCGCCAGAAGAGCTGCGTGCCGCGGTGCAGGTCGCCGAAGCGGCGGGGGTGCCCGAGCTCTGGCTGTGGGAGGACTGCTTCCGCGAATCGGGCTACGCCTCGGCGGCCGCCGCGCTCGCCTGGAGCGAGAACCTGCGCATCGGACTCGGCATCGCTCCGCTGCCGCTGCGCAATGTGGCTGTCACGGCGATGGAGATCGCGACGATCGAGCGGATGTTCCCCGGCCGGTTCCTGCCTGGCCTCGGGCACGGCGTGCAGTCGTGGATGGCCCAGGTGGGTGCGAAGGTCGCCTCGCCGCTGACCCTCATGCGCGAGCAGGTCACGGCGCTGCGCGCCCTGCTCGCGGGCGAAGAGGTGAGCATGTCTGGGCGGTACGTGACGCTCGACGCCGTCCGTCTGGACTGGCCGGTCGACTCGGCACCGCCGGTGTACGCCGCCGGTCAGGGCGCGAAGACACTCGCGCTGACCGGCGAGATCGCTGACGGCACGGTGCTGGTCTCGGGCCTGACGCCGGCCGAAGTCGGCGCGCAGGTCGCACAGGTGCGAGCGGGCCGGGCTGCGGGTCTCGGAGGCGACACGACGGTCGTCGCGTATGTCACCGCCGCGTTCGGAGACGGTGCCGCAGCGCGCGTCATCGCGCAGCACGGCGATGACGCCGTCGAGGTCAGCCGGGGGCTGTGCGGCACGCCGGCCGAGGTCGCCGCCGGCGTCGCCGGTTTCACGGAGGTGGGAGTGGATGCTGTCATCCTCGATCCCGCCGCGGACGAGCCCGACTTCCACGGGTTCCTTCGCGCAGCCGGAGAGGTCGCGCGGATCGTCGGCTGACGACTACTCCAGGATGCCTCCGCCGAGCATCGACAGCGCCGCGGCCTGCGCCTCGCGGCCGCGTTCGCCGCGATAGACGACGAACTGCTCGACGAGCAGCTCGATCAGCAGCATGAGCGCCGCACGCGACGTGTGGATGAGTTCGTCCTGGAAGCTCTCGTTGATCGGCGGCACCACGAGCGCCACGTCTGCAGCATCCGCCACTGCCGAACGAGCGAACGAGGTGATCGCGACGACTTTCGCGCCACCCTTCTTCGCCGCGCCGATGCCCTCGAGCGTGGAGCGGTTCGCGCCGGAGCCCGAGATCACCACGCACAGCGAGTCGGGTCCGAGTTGGCGTGCGGAGATCTGCTGGGACAGCGCGTCCATGAGGATCTCGGCGGGGCGCCCGGCAGAGTTCAGGCGCAGCACCAGGTCGATTCCGAGCGAGCCGGACAGGCCGTTCGCGAGCACGAGCACACGCTGCGATCGGTCCAGCAGCGACATGAACTGCTGCACGTCGTCCTCGGTGAGCGCGGCGGCCGTGTTGCTCAGGCGCGCCGCGAATCGGCTCACCCCTGCGCGGACGGCGCCGAGCATGGTGCCATCGGCTTCGCCGGTGTCGACCGACTCCAGCGCGAGCTCCTGTGCGAGCGCGACGCGCAGTTGAGGGTAGCCCTCGTATCCGAGCGACTGCGCCGCGCGGATCACCGTCGTGCGCCCGACCCCGACCGCGTCGGCGAGTTCCTGCGCTGTGCGCTCGACCGTGGCACCGCGGTCGGCCATGATCGCTTCGGTGACGCGCCGCTCCCCCGGCTGCAGCGATGGCGTCAGCGCCGCGATGCGGGCCAGCGGAGGCGCGTCAGACGACCCGTGCCAGTTCACCTGAACGGTCTCCTTCCATGATCCGGCGGCGCACAGCCCCCGAGATCGCGTCGATGATCATGGTCACGACAACCACCACGATCAGCAGCATGCCGACGGTGTCCCACTCGCGGAACTGCGTGTAGTTCGCGAGCATACTGCCGATGCCGCCGGCGCCGACCATGCCGAGGACGGCCGAGGTGCGGATGTTGATCTCGAAGCGGTAGAGCGCGAACGACATGAGTGCAGGGGCGACCGCCGGCCACAGCGCCCACCGGGTGACCTCTGAGGTCGTCCCTCCCGCCGCGCGGACGGCTTCGGAGGCGCCTTCCTCTGCGGATTCGATCGTCTCGTAGACCCACTTGGCCTGCGTGCCAATGCCGGCGATCCCGAGTGCGAGCATTCCCGTGAACGGGGTGAGGCCGGTGACGGTGAGCAGGATGAGCGCGATGATCACCTCGGGGATGGCGCGGATGAGCGCGAAGCCCCCGCGCAGCACGGTCCGCAGCCACGCCGGTCCGACGCCGCGCGCGGCGAGTATCCCGAGCGGGATGGAGACCACGACGCAGAGGATCGCACCGAGCCAGGCCATCGAGATGGAGCGCCACATCTCCACGAGCGCGCGCGGCAGCTTCTCCCAGTTCGGGGGCGCGAACATCAGGCCGAAGTACTTCGCCACGTTCTCGGGGATCTTCGGCACGTCTGACCACGGGATCTGCAGTCCGACGGTCGCGGCGATGATGATGATCCCGGCGAGGAGCGCGAAGACGGTCGGCCACAGCCGCGAGGGCCGACGGGGCACCGAAAGAGAGGTCATGCGAGCCTCCTTCGCAGCGCGTTCGAGATCAGTTCGATGAGGACGACGACGACGAGGATCTCGAGGATGATCACCGAGACGTCGCCGTAGGCATAGAAGTTGCGGCGCTCGTCGAGGAGCCTGCCGATGCCGCCGGCGCCGACGAATCCGAGGATGGCCGAGATGCGCACGTTGAGTTCGAGCGTGTAGAGCCACTGATTGGCGAACAGCGGCATGGTCTGCGGCAGAGCGGTGGTGCGGTTGATCTGGAACTGGGTGCCGCCTGCGGCCTTGCCCGCTTCCATGTAGCCGTGATCGGCCGAGTCGATCGCCTCAGAGACCAGCTTCACGATGATTCCGATGTCGAAGAGCACCAGGGTGATCAGCCCGGGCAGCACACCGACTCCGACCATCGCGACCAGCACGGCCGCGTAGACGAGGTCCGGCACTGAGCGCACGACGTTCACGACGGTGCGGACGATGACGCGGCTGAGGCGGTTGGGGTTCGTGGGCTTGGATGCCCACAGCGTCAGCGGCACCGAGATGATCGCCGCGACCACCGCGCCCACCAGAGCCATCTGCAGCGTCTCGAGCATCGGGTCGATGGTGCGGGGCAGGAAGGCCCAGTTCGGCTGCAGCATCTGCGCGAGCTTCTTGGCGCCGTTCGTCCAGTGCTTCGCGATCGATGCGAGATCGATCTCGACGCCGCCGATCGCCGGGAGGCAGGTGGCGATGGTGAACGCGACCAGCACCGCGACGATGAGGACCGTCCGCCGCAGGTTGCGCGGTTTCGGGGGCAGGTCGTGCCGGGGTGGTGTCTGCTGCGAGGGCGGAGCCCCGAGGGCGGATGCACTCATCCGGCGGTGCCCATCTGGTCGCGCACCTGGATCGGGCGCCCGTAGATCTGCTCGAAGTCGGCATCGGTGGCATCCTGGGCCGGGCCGTCGTAGACGATCTCGCCGGCACGAAGGCCGATCATGCGGGTCGTGTACTCGCGAGCGAGGTCCATCATGTGGATGTTGACCATCACCGTCAGCCCGCGCTCGGCGTTGATCCGGCGCAGATCGCTCATGACGGCGTGCGCCGTGGGCGGGTCGAGCGAGGCGACCGGCTCGTCGGCGAGCATGATGCTGGGCTCCTGCGAGAGCGCGCGGGCGATGGCGACGCGCTGCTTCTGTCCGCCGGAGAGGGCTCCGCCGCGTGCCCAGACCTTCTCGAGCATGCCGACCGAGTCGAGGGCCGTGAGGGCGATCTCGCGGTCGTCCGGTGAGGGGATGCCCAGCAGATTGCGCCAGGCGGGGGCGTGCGCGAAGCGGCCGACGAGCACGTTGTGGTAGACGTCGGTGCGCTCAGCCAGGTTGAAGCCCTGGAAGATCATGCCGATGTGTCCACGCAGTTCGCGCAGCGCCCGCCCGCGCAGGGCGGTGACCTCGTGCGGGCCCACGGCGACGGTGCCGCCGGTGGCCCGCACGAGCCCGTTGATGGTGCGGATGAGGGTGGACTTGCCCGAGCCGGACAAGCCGACGATCGAGACCATCTCACCCGCTTCGATCCGCAGGGAGGCCTCCTTCAGAGCGCGGGTGCCGTTCGGATAGGTGACCGAGACGCGGTCGAGCTCTACGTGCCAGGAGGTTTCCATGCGTTCTTCTCTACAGGGTGGGTCAGTTGGAGAACTTCTGCAGGATCTCGCCGTAGCGGTCGATCTCGTCCTGGTTGGTCTCTGCCGTCCAGTCGGTGAGGCTCACGAGGTCGGTCATGACCTGCTTGGCCTCATCGGACGAGTCGACGTAGCCGTCCATCAGCTTGGTGAGCTTGGCGACCAGGTCGTCGGGCAGGCTGCTGCTGACGGCGACGCCGCCGTTGGGGATCATGTCGGTGTAGGCGAAGGCCACGACCTTGTCGGCGACATCGGGGGCTTCGGTGAGCACGCTGGAGCGCGCGTCCCAGAATCCGAAGGCCACCTCGGCGTCGCCGTTGTACACGGCGAGCACGGCGTTGTTGTTGCCTTCGACGGGCACCTGGGTGATGTCCTTGTCGGTGTCGATTCCGGCGGCCTGCATCGCGACGACCGGGTACTGGTAGCCGGCGGGCGACGTTGCTGCCTGCAGCGCGACCTTGGTGCCCTTGTCGATCTTCTCGAGTGAGTCGATGGCGGCGGGGCCGGTGCCGGTCGAGGCTTCGCCCGCCTTCTCGATCCCGTTGCAGAAGCTGAGCTCGACGTCGTTGGCTGCGTACTTCGCCTTGACCGGCTCGTCGTCGCAGTACTTGTCGGGGTTGTTCGTGTAGGCGACCGATGCGTACGAGCTCGCGCCGAAGCGCACGTCGCGCAGGATCAGCTCGGCGTCGTACTGGTTGATCGCGTTGTAGAGCGACCCGGCGTCGGTGATGATGACCTGGGCCTGGTCGGCGCCGAGTGCTTCGACCGTGGCTGCGTAGTTGCTGGCCACGACACCGTTGACCTTGATGCCGAGTTCGTCACTGAGGTAGCTGGTCAGCGGAGTGAGCGCCTCTGCGAGGTCGGCGTTCTCGGTCGAGGGCACGAGCGAGATGGTGATCTCCTCGGGCCATGCAGAGTCGGATGCTCCGGAGTCGGCGCTGTCGGCTGCACTGCAACCGGTGAGGACGAGTGCTGCTGCGGCGAAGATGCTCGCGGCGACGATGGGCTTGCGCATGCGCGTATTACCTTTCGGTGCTGAGGTGAAGAGGGGTGATGCGGAAGAGCGGTGTTGCAGGGTCAAGCCGGAGTGCTGAGTGCCGAGGCGGCCCAGCGATGGATGTCGGGGGTGAGCTGCGCGAGCGTCGTGCCGCGCATGGTCGGGGTTGCGTCCGACGTCTCGGCGGTGGCTCCGACGAGCGCGGTGTCGGCACCGAGCGCCTGCGCCGGCGCGAGGTCGAACGCGAAGATGTCGCCGATCGAGAGTACGGGGCCGTCGGTGAGAGCGGCCTTCAGGATCGGCTCGAGGCCGGTCGGCTTGCCGACGGTGAAATGCGTGGCGGCGAAGCGGCCGGTGAGGCCCCAGGTGTCCAGCAGCGCCGGAATGCCCGCGCCGGGTGCGTTGGTCGCAAGGATGATGCGGATGCCGGGGTCGAGGCTCTGCAGCAGGTCGAGCAGACCAGGTGCGGGTGAGACGGGGGCGTCATCCGTGCCGAGGCGCGTGCGGCTGTGCTGGTAGGCGGCCTGGAGGGTGTCCTCGTCGACGCCGTCTTCGCGGGCGAGCGTGCCGACGACGTCGTAGCCGTCGCGGAATCGCGATTCACCGCGGTCGTAGCTCGCGAGTTCGACCTCGACGCGAGTGAGGTAGTCATCTGCGGCGGCTTCCGCTGCGTAGCGGGCGTAGGCCAGGACGGGGCCGTTGCCGACGGCGAGGGTGCCGTCGAAGTCGAAGATGATGCTGGGATTCACTCGCGCTCCTTCAGTGGACAATGCGTCCACTCTAGGCGCAGCGATTGGACGCTACGTCTACGAGGAGGTGAATATTCGGTTACAGATCCCTTTGAGGGGCCGCGTTCCACCGGAGCCTGCGGTCGGCGAGGAAGTCGGCGACGACGACGTCCGGATCCCCGGCAAGCGGAAAAGTCGTGATCAGCTGCCAATCCTCACCGCGTCGGATGCCATAGATGAGCGCACAGATGGAGGAGCCGTTCGCAGCCAAACGGTCCGCGGTGATGCCGTCTGCGGCGACCAGGACGACGCGGGTATCGAGTCCATCCACCTGGGCGCCGGCGACTTTGGCGTCCGTCGGGGGCTGGCGCAGCAGAGGCAACGTCGCCGCGGTGACCCGCTGCAGCGGAGTGGATGTTGGGTCTGAGAACAGGTGGAAGCGTGTCTCAGGCTGGCCGAGGGCCGCGGCGAGTTCGCCGTTCTGCCATCTGTCGCGCTTGTAGCCGTATGGCGTCAGCGCCGTCGAGAACCAGTAGCCGTAGACGTGGATCACGCCCGCATTGCCGATGGGGTACTGGGCGTCGAGACCCGCAGCCGCGTGCAGGGCATCGAAGAGCGGCCGATCGATGACCGGCTCACCGGTGTTCTCGTCGATCACCGTGGATGTGCCCCAACGAGAGAACCGGTTCTGTCGAGCGTCCTGCGCGATGAGGTCGAGTACCGGCGCGAGGTCGGGAGGCTGCGGGGCGGAGGTCTGCACCGGGTTGGCGTCCTTTCTGGCTGCCCACGTCGGGGCTGGGTCTAGCTCTTGGAACCGGTGAACGCGAGCGTTCCACCCAGCCCGATCATCATCACGCCGCCGGTGCCGGAGAGTGTGGAGATCCGCCGCGGCGACTTGGCGAACCACGCGCGCGCAGTGCCAGCAGCCAGTGCCCAGACGCTGTCGAAGACAAGGGCGATCGCTTGAAACGCCAGGCCGAGGATCAGCAGCTGGGCCCACACCGGACCAGCCTCGGGTGCGACGAACTGTGGGAGCACGGCGACGAAGAACGCGATGGTCTTCGGGTTCGTGACCCCCACGATGAAGCCCTGACGCAGCAGGGTCGTTGACGACAGCGAGGCGCGACCGTTGTCGGCGACCCGTTCGTGGCGGTGTCTGATGGCCTGGATGCCCAGCCAGATCAGGTACAGCGCACCGGCGATCTTGATGACGGTGAACGCAACTGCAGAGGCTGCCACGATCGCTCCGACGCCGAACGCCACGGCGATGACAGCGGGGATCGTCCCCAAGCCGTTCCCGAGGACGCTCAGAACCCCCGCTCGCCGGCCGAAGGCGATGGACCTTCCGATCACGAACAGCACGCTCGGTCCGGGAACCACGATGATGACCGCGGACGCGAGAGCGAACGCGAGGAGGTTCTCCATAGGGATCATGATTCTCAACCTACTGCGCGCGGTGATCCCTGAATCTGGACGGACTACGCGGACCCCGATTTCCATGCCGCAGGAATATCAGATCTGACCAGGGAAAATATGGCGGAGACGGAGGGATTTGAACCCTCGGTCCCCTTGCGAGGACTCCACCTTAGCAGGGTGGTGTGCGCCATCCGGCTCGCCAAACCGACTCAACTCCCTGGCGCCCTTAGAACGACTGGGAAGCGCGTGTTTCTGCGGATTCTGGGCCTGTTGCGCCCTGGCTCCCCAGACACGGGAGGCACCGGGAAACACGTCAGAATCGCTCCGATCGGGATGCTCCGGACACTTTTCGGACACCTGATCAGTAGTGCCCCTTAAGGTGGTGTAGCTCGCGGTGTCCGGCTCGTCGCTCACGACGTAGGCGCGGTCACCGTGTGATCCTTCGAGAAGTCTCTTACCTCCACTCGAAAGGCATCATCACGATGACCGCACTTCATATTGTCGGCCCTGCGCATGTTGGGTGAAGCCCTCGCCGATTCGTCGCCGGATCTGATGCGGCAGCTGCTGCAGACCATGATCAACACGCTCCTGTCCGCCGACGCGGACGCCGTGGCCGGCGCCGAGTGGGGCAAGCCCAGCCCGGACCGTGTCGCGCAGCGCAACGGTTACCGGCACCGCGACCTGGACACCCGCGTCGGCACAGTCGATGTTCAGATCCCGAAGCTCCGCCAGGGCACGTACTTCCCGGACTGGCTCCTCGAGCGCCGTAAGCGCGCCGAGACCGCGCTGATCACTGTCGTCGCGGACTGTTACCTCGCCGGCGTCTCGACGCGTCGGATGGACAAGCTCGTCAAGACGTTGGGGATCCACTCGCTGTCGAAGTCACAGGTCTCGCGGATGGCCGCGGACCTCGATGAACATGTCGACCAGTTCCGCCACCGGCCCTTGGGCGATGCGGGCCCGTTCACGTTCGTCGCCGCCGACGCTCTGACCATGAATGTCCGCGAAGGCGGCCGCGTGATCAACGCCGTCGTCCTCGTCGCGACCGGCGTGAATGCGGACGGGCGCCGTGAGGTCCTCGGCCTACGGGTCGCGACATCGGAGACTGGGGCGGCATGGAACAGCTTCTTCGCCGACCTCGTCGCCCGCGGCCTCAGCGGGGTCCGCCTCGTCACCAGCGATGCGCACGCAGGGCTGGTCGAGGCGATCGCGTCGAACCTGCCCGGCGCAGTCTGGCAGAGATGCAGAACCCATTACGCCGCGAACCTGATGAGCGTGACCCCGAAGAGCATGTGGCCGGCAGTGAAGGCGATGCTGCACTCGGTTTATGACCAGCCCCGCAACCGTTCAGTTTCCGAACGCCGCAAGCGTTCAAAGTTTTAACATCGCCGACACCAGTAGCGCTCCCCCACCAGGATTACCAACTGGGCGATAAACCTACTGCAACGGGAGAGTCGGCCCTCCGGCGCCATCTCCCCGTGATGATCTTCTGGGACCATTGCCCGCACCCACGTCAGCACCGATCCAACCGTTGAGTGCCTCGGCGATGTGACGTGCTGTTCGCCGATTGCAAACGTTGCCGTTCAGCACGCGCTCGCTACCATCCGCGAGCGTGATGAGCACCCGCCCACTCTCCAACCGTCCGCCGTATACAGTCCAGCCGAGCACGAAGAACATGCCCCTGTATGCGTCCGCACGAACTCGAATGATCTCACTCTTGCGATGGGCACGTCGGCTCCACCATGACGTGACGATGAGTTGGTCGTCGACGACGTGGATTCCCGTTGCCCAAACTCTGATCCAAAGCCACACGCAAAGAGCGACAGGGGCCAGCGATACCGCGGTGACAAGAACCGGCCCTGTGGACGCGGTTTTCATAGCCACAATCAATGGCATCAGACCGATGTACAACGACGCCCCGCCGAGCCGACGCGCTCGCTCGATGACCGACCTCCTACGCAAGGAATCACGCCGAATAGACAACGAATCGGCCGATCTTGTAGCTCGGAAGTGGTGCTGTCGGCTTGGAAGCCGGCGTAGGTCGCAGGATGCGTCCAAGCGCACCACCTGCCCCGGCCTCGGCCCCGTAGGCCATCCACTTAGTTCGGCGGTTGAACGGGCGAAGGTTCTTACGTGTGACAACACCCGGCGTCTTCCTGATCACCTTCGTCATCTTCACCAACTGTCTGGCAGCGACTACCGCTTTGCCCGCCAGCCCTCCGGTAGCCGCTGAAGCGACCTCGATCGCAGCGTCCGCCCATTTCCCTTGTACAGCATACGACGTGGCCATAAGGGCACCGCAAGCCGTGCCTAAGAGCCCGAAAGCGAAAGCGCAACCGGGTCTGCTGTAGGAACAGGTGACATCTGAGATGTCTGGTCGGAGTGACCGGGCTGGAAGGATGAGAGCATGCCTGCACCGTTTCCCAAGGAGTTCCGTGAGGATGTGATCCGGGTCGCGAAGAACCGCGAACCGGGTGTGACGATCGCGCAGATCGCGAAGGATTTCGGGATCCATGCCGGGACTCTCGACAACTGGCTTCGGGCTGACCGGGTCGATGCCGGCGAGCAGGCCGGCACGACGACCGCGGAAGCTGCAGAGGTGCGCGAGCTCCGCAAGCGCAACCGCCTGCTGGAGCAGGAGAACGAGGTGCTGCGGCGGGCTGCGGCGTATTTCGCGCAGGCGCATCTGCCGGGAAAATGAGTTACCCGCTCGTGAAAGAGCTCGCCGCTGACGGGGTCCCCGTGGTGGTGTCGTGCCGGGTCTTGAAGCTCTCCCCCCAGCCTTACTACCGGTGGCTGGTGAGCCCTGTCACCGGCCGGGAGCTCGATGAGGCGTATCGGGCGAACGCGTTGTTCGACGCGCACCGCGACGACCCTGAGTTCGGGCATCGGCTGCTCGCTGACGAGGCCCGTGAAGCCGGTGAGTCCATGTCGGATCGGACGGCGTGGCGGATCACGTCGACGAACGGGTGGTGGAGTGTGTTCGGCAAGAAGCGCGGCAAGAACGGCAAGAGGCCTGGTCCTGCTGTTCATGACGATCTCTGCGTCGTCACGGATGAGAAGGGGCGCAGCCGTCACGTGTTCGCCGCCGACACGACGAACGAACTGTGGCTGACCGACATCACCGAGCACCACACGGCTGAGGGCAAGCTCTACCTCTGCGCGATCAAGGACGCGTTCTCCGGGAAGATCGTGGGCTACTCGATCAGCGACAGGATGAAGTCATCTCTGGCCGTGAACGCCCTGAACAACGCCGTCGCGATGCGTGGTGATGTCGCAGGGTGCGTGGTGCACTCCGACCGCGGGTCTCAGTTCCGCAGCAGGAAATTCCGTCGCGCTCTGACCCGCCACGGTCTGGTCGGATCGATGGGCAGGGTCGCGTCGTGCGGCGACAACGCCGCGATGGAATCGTTCTTCAGCCTGCTGCAGAAGAACGTCCTGAACCGCCGCTCGTGAGCGACCCGAGAAGAGCTGCGGATCGCGATCGTGACCTGGATCGAGCGGACCTACCACCGCCGACGCCGCCAACCACGCCTGGGCCGTTTGACACCCGTCGAATTCGAGACCATCATGACCAACAACCTGGCCCTCGCGGCCTAAACCAAAACTGTCACCTGTTCCTACAGCAGACCCACGGGGTGACGGGCATGTTCATGTATCCGGTGCCGTCTGCCCAGTTCTGTGCCGTGCCCGTGAGGGGTGCGCCGAACGGGTCGCGGTAGGACTGCGCGGTTGCCCCGGTGGTGGCGTTGGTGGTCACATCCACTGTGCGTTCGATGTTGGTAAACAGCCAGGACAGGGTCTAACTGCGCCGCAGTATCCACTGCGGATCCGGCAGTCCATCTAGGTCGGCCTCTGGCTCAAAGAACCACAACTCAAGTTCGCCCTCATCCGTCTCTTCAGCAAAGCCAAGCCGTTGCACAGAGCAGGGCGCGTCCAAGTAGAGGTTGACGGTAGGGCTGCCATCTCCGCCGAGCCACTTCCCAGTGATCGACGGGATGGTCGCGTCCTGTGCGACTGAATTCGAGCAGAGGGCCACGGGCGGCCAATCATGACCGGAGATGGTGCCATCCTCATCGAGAGTGATTGACCCCGATAGGTCGTCATGCACCAGATCCCACTGTCCTACCAACTGCGTCGTCTCGAGATCAACCGATCTCGAGCTAGTTGACGCGCAACCGATACAGGCAACTACGATTCCAATCGCCAACCCCGTGCCGATTGTGTCACGAAGGAACTCCGAGCGTGTTTTCACCAGGTAACCTCCTCAGTCCAAGTGAACCTCTCCATGATCGGCGCGAGGCCAATGTCCGGGGCAATCGAGTTGAGCATGGTGTACCACTCGTCATTGATTCTGCCCATCGAACCAAGCGAGGTCGTGTTCGTCACGGTGATGGAGACGGTGGCAGAAGATGCAGACCCGCGAACTACTTCCGTGGAAGCAGCAAAGCTCCCCAAGGCTATGAATGTAAGATCCTCGCTGTCGGCGCCGGAAAGATTCAACCCTGTCATTAGGTCTCTAATTGCATTCGAGTTGCTAAGTTCAGGTTCTCCTGCTTTGTAGCCGCTTGTTGGGAGCGGCTCTCCCGACCGTAGTGCCGCACGAATCTTGTTTCGATATGCGTCAGCCCATGCGGAACCTTTTAGGTCTTGAGTCATCTGCGAGGACGGGCCATATGAAAGGCCCGTCGGACTCTTGCCGCTCATCCAGCCGGACAGAAGCATCGCTTGTTCGGTCGAGAAGAATCGTGCAGTGTTCAGTTCCCGTTGCCGCTGCGCGCGCGTTTTGAAGCTGAATGGGTTCTGGTCATCGGCTCTAACCTTCTTTCGGAGATCCTTGGCTGCGTTCCTATACTGAGCTTGCGCGGGTGGCAGTCCGGTCGACATATCCCACCATGCGCCTTGTACCGGTGCAGCGATGGCAAACCGCATCCCGCTCGGGTCGGTGTAGGTGGTGGGGTTGTTGCCGGAGTAGGTGTAGCCCGTGTTCTGCTGCGGGAGGTTGGTGTCGATGATCGGGTCGACGCTGGTGAACTTGCCGAGCACGGGGTCGTAGACGCGCGCGCCGACGGTGGTGAGTTTGATTGATGGCGTGACGGGCATGTTCATGTACCCGGTGCCATCGCCCCAGGTCTGCGCGGTACCGGTGAGGGGTGCCCCGAAGGGGTCGCGGTAGGACTGCACTGTTGCCCCCGAAGTGGCGTTGGTGGTCACGTCGACGGTGCCTTCGATGTTCGTGAACAGCCAGGACAGGGTGTTCCCGGAGGTTCCAGTCTTGGCGCTTCGCTGCGCGACGGGCTTCCCGCCGGCAGCAGCGTAGGTCCGGTGCCCGGCGACTACCGTCGAGCCCTTCGCCTGCGTCAACACCGTCTCCCCCAGCAGCAACGTCGCACCGCTGGTCGCGGAGACCCGCAGCAACAGCGTTCCTGATGCGTCATACACGTTCGACACCGACTCCGCTCCCGCGGTGATCGTGGCCGGCTTCCCTAGGTCGTTGAAGGTCAGGGTCTGGCCTGGACGGGTGGTCTGGTTGCCGGCAGCGTCATATCCGTACGATCCCGCACCGGCGCCGCCGGTGACCATGGAGACCGCGTGCGGGCGCACGTCACCTGCAGCGGGGTAGGCATACGTGCTGGTGGTCGAGGTCCCGGTCGTGGTGGTCGACGTCATCGACGTCCGGTTCCCTGTTTCAGTGTCGTAGGTGTAGGCGTGCCAGTACGGGGCTACGCCTCCCATCGTCGCCGCGGTCGGTGTCGCGGTGCACGCTGTCGATGCGTTCGGCGTCCACGCCCGTGTGAGTTGCCGCAGTCCGTCGTAGGTGAAGCACGCTTTCTGCGTCTTCGCAGACGGGTACGCCGCAGTATTGGACGAGCTCGTCACGTTGCCCGCCAGGTCCCGCGTGTACGCACGGCTCGCGACGTAGTGTCCCGTGTTCGCAAAGACTGCGTTATCGAGCACACTCGTCACATCCCCGGTCGCCGGATCGTAGCTATATGTTGAGTATCCCCCATTGCCCGATAGGTACCGGTTGAACTGCGAAATCTGCCCGGTCGGCGAGTAGATCGTCGCGTTCAGCACTGACGTGGCGCCACGCACGCTCGAGAGCCTGCCCCACGCGTCGTATCCGTTCCGAACGAGTTCCGCCGGCATGCGCTCCGCCACTACGCGGCCTCAACCTGGCTCCGGCTAGGCACTCCGGTGCATGAAGTCGCCGAGTACTTGGGTGATGACCCACGCACTGTTCTGGCTGTATACGCACACGTCCTCGGCGAGGGTCAGCGGCTCGATTTCGCCAGCAGATTGGCGTCCGCAGAGAAGCAATCTCGAAATCCCGGCAACTCCACGGCAACTTCGGCTTCAATACCCGTTGAATCCGGCCAGATCTCGAACCGCGGCGGACTTGAGATTTAGGATTTTGACCAGGGGAAAATATGGCGGAGACGGAGGGATTTGAACCCTCGGTCCCCTTGCGAGGACTCCACCTTAGCAGGGTGGTGCACTAGGCCTGACTATGCGACGTCTCCAGGCATCCGATGCGTGAAGCACGGATGACCTCTGCAATCATAACTGCTCAGCGGAGCAGTCACGAATCGGCCTCACCCACCGCTCGAGTCGCGCACGACGAGCTCTGGCTGGAACCGCACGCGGCGATCATGATCGCCGCCTTCGAGCTCTTTCAGCAGCAGATCGACGCCGGTCCAGCCCAGCTCGCGTGCGGGCTGCCGCACCGAGCTCAGCGACACGATGGTGGCGGCGGCGAAGTCGATGTCGTCGTAACCGACCATCGCGATATCGCCGGGAACGCGGATGCCCGAGCCGAAACTGAACGCCTGCAGCAGGCCGACCGCGAGCAGGTCGTTGGCAGCGAACACGGCATCCGGCCGACTGTCCGCGTCGCGTGCGACGAGCGCTTCGCCCGCTGCCCTCCCCTGCAGCACGGTGAGCGAAGGCCTTTCGATGACTTCGAGCGTCGCCCCGGCGACCGCGGCCACTGCCGCCTGCGCTCCCCGCAGACGATCCGCGACCTGGTGGATCGAACCCGGACCGCCAACGAACGCCAGCCTCCGTCGCCCCACATCCAACAGGTGCGACGCCGCCAGGCGACCACCCTCGACATCGTCTACCGACACCGACGGAAAGGCCTCTTCCTCCACTTCACGGTCGACGAGAACGACCGGCACGCCTCCCTCGGCGAACCTGCGGATCGAGGCGAGATCATCGGAGGCCGGCGTGAGCAGGATGCCGTTGACGCGCTGCTCCTGGAACAGCTCGAGGTGCGCGCTCTGACGACCATCGCTCTCGTCGCTGTTGCCCAGAAGCACTGTCATCCCAGCATCCGCCGCGCGATCCTCCGCGCCGCGGACGACGTCCGCGAAGAACGGGTTGCCGATGTCGGGCACGACGAGGCCGATGCTGCGGCTGCGGCCGGCGCGCAACTGCCGCGCGGCGTCGTTGCGCACGAACCCGAGCGCCTGGATGGCGTCCTGCACTCGCTCGACGGTGCCCGCCGACACGAGATCGGGCCGGTTGAGCACGTTCGACACGGTGCCGACCGACACACCGGCGGCCGCGGCGACGTCCTTGACCCCGACCGCCATGTCGCTCCCCTTTCGCGCCCCACCTTCGCAGTGCAGGCTCTCCACCTTCTCATTCCGCGCGGCCGGTCACGTGCGCCACCTCGTTTGACACCGTCCCACCGTCGACCTATCGTGGCATGAAACGATTCAAAAGCCAGTACTCAATGAGGAGCAGCATCCACATGACCCGCGTCGCCTTCCAGCTTCAGGTGCGCCCCGAACTCTTGGACGAGTATCTCGAACGGCACGCTCCGGTGTGGCCCGAGATGCTCGCCGAGATCGCCGCTTCCGGTCGCCGGAACTATTCGCTCTTCCTCGCCAAGGGCGGCACTCTGATCGGCTACTACGAAACCGATGACGACGAGGCTGCCACGGCATACCTCGCGGCCTCTGAGGTCGCCACCCGCTGGGAATCCGAGATGGGCCGCTTCTTCGTCGACCTTGATGGCCGCCCCGATCAGGCCGCAACCCCGCTACTTGAAGTCTTCAACCTCGACGCGCAGCTCGCTGCAGCAGAAAGCACCGGATCATGAGCATCTTCACCCCCGCCCATCTCACTGCCCTTGAGCAGCAGTCGATCGAGCTCCCCTCGTGGGCGTTCGGCAACTCGGGCACCCGATTCAAGGTCTTCGGCACACCGGGCACCCCGCGTGACCCGTTCGAGAAGATCGCCGACGCGGCACAGGTGCACAAGCACACCGCGCTCGCCCCGACGGTGGCGCTGCACATCCCGTGGGACATGAGCGACTTCGGCGACCTGCGCAAGCACGCCGAAGACCACGGCGTCATCCTCGGCACCATCAACTCGAACACCTTCCAGGACGACGACTACAAGTTCGGCGCGCTCACGCACGAAGATGCAGCCATCCGGCAGAAGGCGATCGACCATCACCTCGAGTGCATCGACGCGATGGATGCCACGGGCAGCCGCGACCTCAAGATCTGGCTCGCCGAGGGCTCGAACTACCCGGGTCAGGCCGACATGCGCGGCCGCCAGGACCGACTGAACGACTCCCTGCGGAAGATCTACGCGCGCCTTGGCGACGATCAGCGCCTCGTGCTCGAGTACAAATTCTTCGAGCCGTCGTTCTACCACACAGACGTCCCCGACTGGGGTACGTCCTACGCCCAGGTCGCCTCCCTCGGCGACAAGGCGATGGTCTGCCTCGACACCGGCCACCACGCTCCAGGCACGAACATCGAGTTCATCGTCATGCAGCTGCTGCGCCTCGGCAAGCTCGGCTCGTTCGACTTCAACTCGCGCTTCTACGCCGATGACGACCTGATCGTCGGCGCAGCAGACCCGTTCCAGCTGTTCCGCATCCTCTTCGAGGTCATCCGCGGCGACGGCCTGAACAACGCCGACGTCACCTTCATGCTCGACCAGTGCCACAACGTCGAGGACAAGATCCCCGGCCAGATCCGCTCGGTGCTGAACGTGCAGGAGATGACCGCCCGCGCGCTCCTCGTCGACCGCGAGGCACTCACCGCAGCGCAGAAGTCCGGCGACGTGCTGGCAGCCAACGCAGTCTTCATGGACGCGTTCTACACCGACGTGCGCCCCGCACTGGCCGAATGGCGCGAGAGCCGCGGCCTGCCCGCCGACCCGATGGCCGCCTTCGCAGCATCCGGGTACCAGGAGCGGATCGCGGCCGACCGCGTGGGCGGCGTCCAGGCAGGATGGGGCGCGTGAGCATGACCACCACAACCCGCACCCGCCGCCCGCTCACCGCGTGGAAGGCCACCATCGCCGTCGCGATGTCGAACTACATCGAGGCCGGCGCGATCATCGCGCTCGCGACCAGCCTGTCGCTGTGGCAGGCGGAGTTCGGCTTCGACAACGCCGCCGTGGGACTGGTCGCAGCCCTCAGTGCCAACGCGTTCGGCGCGGCCATCGGCGCCGCGATCGGCGGCCCGCTGTGCGACCGCCTCGGCCGCAAGTTCATCTACACCTATGACCTGATCCTCTTCATGGTCGGCGCTCTGATGGTCACGTTCTCGCCGAACTTCACCGTGCTCCTCATCGGCGTGATCCTGATGGGCATCGCCGTGGGCGCCGGCGTCCCGGCATCCTGGACCTACATCGCCGAAGAGGCACCCAGCGATCAGCGCGCTGCCCACGTCGGCACCGCTCAACTCGCCTGGTCCATCGGGCCGGCCGTCGGCTTCCTCCTCGCCGTCATCGTCGGCCCGCTCGGCATCCTCGGAGCACGGCTGATCTTCTTCCATCTCTTCGTGATCGCCGCCGTCACCTGGTGGGTGCGCCGTGGCCTTCCGGAGTCACGCCGCTGGAAGGAGCAGCGCGAAGCCGAACGCGCCAGTGGGCAGAAGGTCTCGATCTTCTCCGGCTTGGGCGGCCTGCTGTCGAACAAGAAGAACCTCGGCGCCCTGGCATTCCTGCTCGGCGTCTACGGCCTGTGGAACACCGTCGCCGGCCAGGCCGGGATCTTCCAGCCGCGCGTGTACGACGCCGCAGGGCTCCACGATGCCACCCAGCAGAACCTGCTGCAGGTGCTCGTCTGGACGCTCACCGCAGCGGCCACCTACTTCGGCTTCATGCGCTACGGCGACAAGGTGAGCCGCCGCTGGCTGTACTTCGGTGGCGCACTGCTGGGAGTGATCGCCTGGGTCGTGCTGATCTACGCCCCTCCCGGACTGTTCTCGCTGCTGTTCTTCGCCGTCGCCTGGGGTATCTCGGCCGGTGTCGGAGCGCAGGCGTTCTACGGACTGTGGACCGCCGAGCTGTTCGCGACGAAGTACCGTGCGAGCGCACAGGGGATGCTGTTCATGCTCGCCCGCGTGATGGTCGGCCTGCTGAGCCTGGTCTTCCCCGTGCTGCTCGATTCGATCGGTCTCGGCAAGCTTGGGCTGCTCATCATCGGACTGCTGGTCGCTGCCCTGCTGATCGGCACCATCTGGGCGCCGAAGACCGAGGGCAAGACGCTCGACGAGATCGAGCGTGAGCGCTACGGTGAGCCCGAGCCCGTCAAGGGATGAACTAGAAACACCTGAAATGAGCCCCAGCCGGCCTCCGCCGGCTGGGGCTTTTCACGCCTGGGTGCCCGCGAGATTCGCGCGGCGCTCGCGGAAGTCCG